>NZ_DASPLR010000001.1:0-88688 GCF_035627475.1 Brevundimonas sp.
GTCACCGACGCCGACCTCGACCGCCTCTTCGCCCCGCTGCCGGCGGACGAGGCGTGGACGCCGCTTCCGTGATCCTTCTCCCCTTGCGGGAGAAGGTGGCGGCCGAAGGCTGACGGATGAGGGGTCGCGCCGGCGGCTCCCGACCGGTGACCTCGCCAACTTCATCGGCCCCGCTGCGCGGGCCACCTTCTCCCGCAAGGGGAGAAGGATTCCCGCTTGCATCGCTCCCCATTCCGGAGCTTGGCTGTCGCCGCTGGTTCAGGAGACGATCATGCTCAAGCCGTCCGCTTTCGCCCTCGCCGCCGTCCTCGCCGTGACTGGCCTCGCCGCCTGCGGCTCCGACCCCTGGGCCGGCCGCGAGGACCGCATGGCCGAACGGACCTATGAGACCATGCGGCTGGCCGACATCCATCGCGCCGCCATCGCCGATCCGCTCCGTCCCGCCGATGAGGTCGCGCGCGATCAATTCCGCCAGCCCGACCGGATGCTCGCCTTCGCCATGCTGGAACCGGGCGACAGGGTCGCCGACATCCGCCCCGGGGCGGGCTATTTCACCCGCCTGTTCGCCCGCACCGTCGGCGAGACCGGCAAGGTCTACGCCTTCGTGCCCAACCGCACCGCCGAGCGCGAGAACGCCCGCGCCGACGCCCTCGTCGCCGCCTATCCGAACGTGCTGCGGGTCAACGGCGACCTCGACAGCATGGGTTTCCCGGAGCCGCTCGACGTCATCTGGATGAGCCAGGAATACCACGACTTCCACATCCCGGCCTTCAACACGGACGTGACGCGGATGAACCGGGCCATCTTCGCGGCCCTCAAGCCCGGCGGCTATTTCGTCGTCGTCGACCACTCGGGCCGCCCCGGCACGGGCCACGCCGAGGTCCAGTCCCTGCACCGCATTGAGGGCGCCTCGCTGCGCGCCGAGGTCGAGGCCGCCGGTTTCGTCTTCGACGGCGAGTCCACGGCCCTGGCCAATCCGGCCGACGACCGCACCGTCAATGTCTTCGACGAGGCCATCCGCGGCCGCACCGACCAGTTCGTCTATCGCTTCAGGAAACCCGGCTAAGGCTTTCCATCAAAGGAGAAGAGTGATGCGTCGTTCACTGCTCGTCGCCGCCTCGGCGCTGATCGCCCTGTCGTCCGCCGCCTTCGCGCCGGCGCCGCCGCCGGTTCAGGAGGCCTCGTCCTACGCCGCCGCCTTGGCCGACCCGGTTCGCACCGCCGGGGACCGCGCCCGCGACGCAGCCCGCCACACCGCCGAAACCCTCGCCTTCGCCCAGGTCGCCCCGGGCCAGAAGGTGGCCGACATGATCATGGGCGGCGGCTATTTCACCCGCGTCTTCTCCGCCGCCGTCGGCCCCGACGGCCAGGTGACGGCCTGGCAGCCTGAGGAATTCGTCGCCTTCGAAGCCGGCTACGGCCAGGCGGTGACGGACGCCGACGCCCTGGCCAACGTCGACGGCGTCCGCTCGCCGCTCGGCGCGCCGGAGTTCCCCACCGGCCTCGACCTCGTCTTCACCGCCCAGAACTATCACGACCTGCATCTGGCCCCGTTCCCGGCCGACACGGCCTCCAGGGTCAATACGGCTGTGTTCCGGGCTCTGAAGCCGGGCGGTCTCTACGTCATCGTCGACCACCACGCCGCCGCCGGATCCGGCCTCGCCGCCGCCGACACCCTGCACCGCATCGACATCGAGGCGGTCAAGCGCGAGGTCACGGCGGCCGGCTTCGTCCTCGACGGTGAGAGCGCCATGCTCGCCAGCCCCGCCGACCCCCTGACCGCCAGCGTCTTCGACCCCTCCATCCGCGGCAAGACCAGCCAGTTCATGCTGCGCTTCAGGAAGCCGGCCTGACCGGAGGGCGAGGTCGGCGGCGCAGCTTCGCCCGGCCCCCGCATCCGGTTCTTTCGTCATCCCGGGGCAAGCGGCGGAGCCGCGCCGACCCCGGGAGAGGGCGGCGCGCGACAGCGCGACCCTGTCGGGAGCGCGGCTGCCGGCGACAGCCTGCCTGAACAGATCGCCTTCGGCGCCGCCCTGTCCCGGGGTTCGCTTCGCGCCCCCGGGATGACGAAAGCGGGAATTGCTGCGCTGCAAATCCCGCCTCTGTCTTCATAGTTCGAACAGCCAGGCCGCTGTTTTCCCTCCACATCCTCCCCGCGCCAGCGTCACGAACGCGCCCTGGTGAAAACCCGGCCCATACTATTGCCCATCCCGTCGATGGGGAGGGCGTCGGATCCACGTTCCTCGACGACGGCGGGCTGTGGTCGAGCGATGAAGCCCGGGCGACGGAAAGTCCGGGGGTCCTCGAGGGCGGGGATGGATCCTGCCCGCTTGCTCGCCGCGCGCTGCTGGAGTGCGGACTGCTGACGTCAGCTTCATGCCGTCATGTCCGCCCCGCGTCGGGGCCAGCAATGGCCCCGGCGGTGATCCGGCAAGGCCCGAATGTCAGGGCCGCCAGCCGGAGGGCGCGTGGAAAACGACCGCGCGGGGCAGCCTGTCTCGTCGAAACGGTAAAACCAGAAACACATCCGGGCGAGGCCCGGCTGTCCCGCACCCTCCCCACCCTGCGCCGGCCCTTGCCAGCGGAGGACGAACCCCCGTGCCCACTCCCTACTGCCTGTTGCCTGTTGCCTGTTGCCTGTTGCCTGTTGCCTGTTGCCTGTTGCCCGTCGCCCGCCGCCCGGATCCCCAATCCCTCCCATGCGTCACGACGGTTCATTGTCCCTGAACCCGCCTCCGCCTATCTTGGCCGGATGAGTACGCGCTGGACGCCCGAGAGCTGGAGACAGAAACCCGTCGTGCAGATGCCGACGGACTATCCGGACATGGCCGCCCTGCAGCGCGTCGAGGACGAGCTGCGCGCCATGCCGCCGCTGGTCTTCGCCGGCGAGGCCCGTCACCTGACCGCCAAACTGGCCCAGGTGGAGGCCGGGGAGGCCTTCCTGCTGCAGGGCGGCGACTGCGCCGAGAGCTTCAAGGAATTCTCGACCGACAACATCCGCGACACCTTCCGCCTGATCCTGCAGATGGCCGTGGTCCTGACCTTCGCCGGCCGCAAGCCGGTGGTGAAGGTCGGCCGCATCGCCGGCCAGTTCGCCAAGCCGCGCTCCTCCTCGCTGGAGACCATCGGCGACACCACCCTGCCCAGCTACCGCGGCGACATCATCAACGGCATGGCGTTCACGCCGGAAGAGCGGCTGCCGGACCCCCGGCGGCTGCTGCGCGCCTACAACCAGTCGGCCTCGACCCTGAACCTGCTGCGCGCCTTCGCCGGCGGCGGCTACGCCGACCTCTACAACATCCACCGCTGGACCATGGGGTTCGCCGCCGACAGCGCCTATGGCGCCCGCTACCGCGACCTGGCCGACAAGATCACCGAGGCCCTGGCCTTCATGGAGGCCGTGGGCGTCACCCCCGAGACCCATCCTGACCTCAGCCGGGTCGAGGTCTTCACCAGCCACGAAGCCCTGCTGCTCAACCTCGAAAGCGCCCTGACCCGGCTCGACGGCGCCACCGGCGAATGGTTCGACACCTCGGCCCACATGGTCTGGATCGGCGAGCGCACCCGTCAGCTGGACGGCGCCCACGTCGAATTCGCCCGCGGCATCCGCAACCCGGTCGGCCTCAAATGCGGCCCGACCATGGAGCCCGACGACCTGCTGGCCCTGATCGACGTGCTCAATCCCGACAATACGCCCGGCCGCCTGACCCTGATCGGCCGCTTCGGGGCGGACAAGGTCGGCGACCGCCTGCCGCGCCTGATGAAGGCCGTGAAGGCCGAGGGCCGCCGCGTCGTCTGGTCGATCGACCCGATGCACGGCAATACGCTCAAGGCCGGCAACGGCTACAAGACCCGGCCGTTCGAGCGCATCCTCGCCGAGGTGCGCGCCTTCATCGACGTCGCGGAGGCCGAAGGGCTCCACCCCGGCGGCGTCCACCTCGAAATGACCGGCCAGAACGTCACCGAATGTCTCGGCGGGGCCCAGGCCCTGACCGAGGACGACCTCAGCAGCCGCTATCACACCCACTGCGATCCGCGCCTCAACGCCGACCAGGCGCTTGAGCTGGCCTTCCTCGTCGCGGAGCGGCTCAAGGCCGGCCGGATCAACCGCTCGCAGGCGGCCTGAATGGAGCCCGTCGGCCGCCCCGACGGCGACGATGCGCCGGGCCGCTGCGCCTATCAGGGCGCGCCGGGCGCCTTCAGCCACGAGGCCGTGGTCGATCTGCGTCCGTGGGACGAACCCGTCGCCTGCGACAGCTTCGAGGCGGCCATCGACGCCCTGAAGGCGGGGGAGGTGGGCTGCGCCCTCATTCCCGTCGAGAACACCACCGTCGGCCGCGTCGAGCCCGCCGCGTCTCTGGTCGAGGCGGCGGGGCTGACCGTCGTCTCGGAGGTCTGGCGGCCGATCCGCCTCGCCCTGATGGCGCCGGCTGGCGCGCGCCTCGGCGACATCCGGACCGCCGAAAGCCACCCCGCCGCCCTCGGCCAGTGCGCCGCCACGCTGAAGGGCCTCGGCATCGAGCCGGTCGAGGCCTTCGACACCGCCGGGGCGGCCCGCGCCGTCGCCGAAGCCAGGGAACCCACCCGCGCCGCCGTCGCCCCGGCGCGCGCCGCCGAGGTCTATGAGCTGTCGATTCTGCGCAACGACATCCAGGATTCGGCCGACAACCGCACGCGCTTTGTGCTGTTGAGCGCCTGAGTGCTTGACGGCGCACGATCCATGCGCCCAAAGACGCCCATGGTCCGCTCGCCAGCCCTCGCTGCGACTGCATTCGCCGGCTTCACCGCCGCCGCGGACCTGTATTTCTACGGCTTTCGATACGCCGGCTGAGGCGTCGGGCATCGCGTCCCGGCCGCCTCGCCGGCGACCGCTCCGCGATGGAGCGGCGGCTCGCAAAACGTCCAGCCCCGTATCGAAACCGAAAGACCCTCCCGTGCCCCACAGTCCCAAAGCCGCCCTGCAGCAGGTCTGGCCCGCGCCGCTCGAAGTCTCCGCCGAACAGATGGCGCTCGCCGCCCTGCGTCACGAGATCGACGTCCTCGACGACCAGCTCCTCGCCCTGTTCGAGCGCCGCCTCGCCATCGCCGCCCGCGTCGGCAGGGCCAAGGACGCGCCGTCCGGCCCCCATCTGAAACTCCGGCCCGATCGCGAGCAGACCGTCCTCGACCGCGTCCTCGCCCAGGCCGCGCCCGACAACCGCGAGGCCGTCGAATCCCTCTGGCGCCAGGTCGTCGGCTGGGGACTGGCCCGTCAGGGCCGGATGCAGGTCCAGGTCTGGTCGCCGGTCGAGCCGACCCGCGCCTTCGACGGCGCCCGCCTGCGCTTCGGCGCCGCCGCCGACATGCGCGCCGTCCACGATCCGCAGGCGGCGCTCGCCTGGGCCGCCGGGGGTCACGGGGTGGCCGTGCTCGCGATCAACGCCGGCGACCCGTGGTGGACCGGCCTGCGCCGCCAATGGGCCATGCTCAGCGTCTTCGACGGTTTCGGCGGCGAGACGCCGACGGCGCTGGCGGTCGGCCGCATCGATCCCGCGGCCCTGCCCGGCGGCCGCCGCGTGCTGGTCACCGCGGGGGGAGACGCGGGCGACGGGGCCGGCCTGCGCCGCCGCGGCCTCGACACCCACCACGGCTGGACCCTGTCCCTGACCGACGCCGTCCTCCCGCTCGGGGGCGACGAAGGCTGCGTGGGCTCGATCGGCTAGAGGCGGGCGGCTAGACCGCCATATTGTCGATCAGCCGGGTCTTGCCCAGCCAGGCGGCGGCGAGGACGCGGGCGGGGCCGTCGACCCTTCCGCCCGCGAATTCCCCCAGATCCTCCGCCCGCCGCACCGCCACATAGTCGACGTGGCTGAACCCGGCCTCGAGCAGGGCGGTCGCGGCCCCGGCCTCGATGGCGGGCAGGGGGCCGCCCGCCGACGCCCGCGCCCCGGCCTCGGCCAGCACGCCGTTCAGCCGCCGCGCCACCTCCAGCTCGTCCGCCGACAGGTAGGCGTTGCGCGACGACAGGGCGAGGCCGTGCCCGTCGCGGATGGTCGGCGAACCCACGATCTCCACCGGAATGTCCAGGTCGCGCACCAGCCGGCGGACCACGATCAGCTGCTGGAAATCCTTCTCCCCGAACACCGCCACATGCGGCTGCACCTGGTTCAGCAGCTTGGCCACGACCAGCGCCACCCCGCCGAACATCTGCGGCCGGAAATCGCCCTCCAGTCCCTCGGCCGGGGCCCCGACCGAGATCGTCGTGGTCGCGTCGGCCGGATACATCTCCTCCACGGCCGGCGCATACATCAGGGCGCAGCCCGCGCCGGCCAGCAGTTCGGCGTCGCGCGCCTCCTGCCGGGGATAGGCGCCGAGGTCCTCATGCGCCGCGAACTGGGTCGGGTTGACGAAGACGCTGGCCACCACCCGGTCGGCCCGCTGGCCGGCCTCGCGCACCAGCGTCAGGTGGCCTTCGTGCAACGCCCCCATGGTCGGAACGAAGCCGACCGTGAACCCCTGCCGCTTCCAGCCGCTTACCGTCTGGCGCAGGTCCGCGATGGTGCGGGCGACGGGCAGGTCTGGAGTGTCGGACATGGTGAACGGATTAACCCTTCGCCTTAAGCGTGCTTGTGAACCGTGCCTCAAAGCCCGGCGTGCCAGGGTGCGCTTATGACGCCGAGCCTCATCATCCGTCCAGTGCTGGCCTGTCTGGCCGCCGCCGCCCTGTCCGCCTGCGGCATGGTCGAGCCGAACCCGCATCGCTTCGAGGACATGGCCGAGGCCGTCGCCGCCATTCCGCTGGACGGCCAGGCCGGGGCCGCGCCGGCCCGCGCCGTCGTGGCCCGCACCTCGACCGGGGCCGGCCTGCGCCCCGCGCTGCAAGTGCAGGTCATGGATCCTCACGCCCTGTGGGACGCCCGCGACGGCGACCTTCGCGGCGCGGCGGAAGAGCAGGGCCGGCGCCTCGCCGCCGCCGCGGCGCCGGCGGTGGCCGAAGCCATGGTGCAGACGGTGTCCGCCCGCATCGACGGCGCCGCCGCCCAGGCCGGCCTTCGCCCCGCCCAGGTCCGCCGCGAGGCGGTCGCGCCCCGCGCCGGCGGGCTCGTGCAGATCGGCGCCTACTCCAGCGAGGCCGCCGCCCGCGCCGCATGGTCGCGTCTGAAGGAAGGCGGCGCCGCCTGGGCCCTCGACGGCCTGACGCCGACCTATGAGGCTGTCGAAGTGGGGGGGCGCCGCCTGACCCGACTCAAGGTCCGGGCTCCCGCCGCCGGCGCCGCCGCCGTCTGCGCCGCCGCCGGCATCGACGATCCCTGGTGCCACCGCGCCGCCTGAACGCCCTGCCTGAACGCCCGGCCTGAGGCTCCGGCGCCTCACATCCACAGTCACTGACCGCCGCTCCGTTGACGCCGCGCCCCGGCCCGGCGATTCTGGCGCCTGAAGGCCGCGCGTCGAGTCGGCGGCTGCAGAGGCATCGGGAATCCATGGCTGACCCCACGGTCATCGTCGTCGGCAACGAAAAGGGCGGGGCGGGCAAGTCCACCCTGGCCATCCACATCGCCTGCGGCCTGCTGCACGCCGGCAAGACGGTCGCGATCATCGATCTCGACCTGCGCCAGCGGTCGATGGCCAAATTCTTCGCCAACCGCGCCGCCTGGACGGCCGGCAACGGCCAGGTCCTGCCGATGCCGGTCGAGCCCGACATGGGCGACGGCAAGGCGCTGGCCAAGGCCGACGAGAGCGAGCAGCTGGCCCGTTTCGACGCCGCCTTCGCCGAGGCCCGCGCCACGGCCGAGGTCATCCTGATCGACACGCCCGGCGGCGACACCCTGCTGTCGCGCACCGCCCACGGCCTCGCCGACCAGATCGTCACCCCGATGAACGACAGCTTCGTCGACTTCGACCTGCTCGGCCAGGTCGACCCGGTCACCCTCGAACTGCTCAAGCCCTCGATCTATTCCGAAAGCGTCTGGGAGGCGCGCAAGCACCGCGCCATCACCGAGGGCCGGGCCGCCGCCATCGACTGGATCGTGGTCACCAACCGCCTCGCCGTCGCCGCCGCGCGCAACCGCCAGCGCCTCGAGGAGCGGATGGAGAAGCTGGCCCGCCGCGTCGGCTTCCGCATGGGGCCGGGCTTGCGCGACCGCGTCATCTACCGCGAGCTGTTCCCCTTCGGCCTGACCGTCGCCGACCTGTCCAACGAGGTGCGGCCGGTGGCGGTGTCGCTGGCCCATGTCGCCGCCCGCCAGGAGCTGCGCAACCTGATGCGGGCGCTCGGCCTCGACGGCGGCTCCCTCAACGCGCCGCTGGACGCCGCGGCGTGAGGTCTTGAGCCTCGTCTGGCTGGCGCTGGCGGCGATCGCCGTCTGGGCGCTGGTGCGGCTGGGCCGCCAGACCGAGCGGCGGGGCCAGGGCCACTGGCGCGTCACGGCCACCCTGTTCAGCGCCGTCCTGATCGCCGGAGCCGTCCTTCTGGCGGCGCGCGGCGCCTGGCTCCCCGCCGCGGCCCTCGCCGGCGCCGGCCTGTGGCTCACCCTCGCTTCGCGTCAGCGCGCCGCCCGGCCCCGCACCGAGGCCATGAGCGCCGCCGAGGCCCGCTCGCTGCTCGGGGTCTCCGCCGACGCCAGCCCGCAGCAGATCAACGCCGCCTGGAAGCGGCTGATGGCCCGCGCCCATCCGGACCAGGGCGGCACGGAAGGCCTCGCCTCCCGCCTCAACGCCGCCCGCGACCGGTTGCTGAAGGGCTAGGCCTTCGCCGGAGCCTTCTTCGCCGCCGCCTTCTTCGGAGCGGCCTTCTTCGGAGCGGCCTTCTTCGCGGCCGGCTTGCTGGCCGCTGCCTTCTTCGCCGGCGTCTTCCTGCCTCTCGACGGCGCCGCCGCCGCCCGGGCCGCCAGCAGCGGCAGGGCGTCCTCCAGGGTCAGATCCTCGGGCGCCATGCCCTTGGGCAGGGTGGCGTTGATCTTGCCCGACTTCACATAGGGGCCGAACCGCCCCGCCATGACGTGGATCGGCTCGCCCGTCTCAGGGTGCGTCCCCAGATCCTTCAGCGGCGCCGCCGCCGCGCCGCGCCCGGCGAACTTCCCGGCCCGCTTCTCCGCCAGCAGCACCACGGCGCGGTTCAGGCCGATCTCGAACACCTCGTCGATGTCGGCGACGTTGGCGTAGGTCCCGGCGTGCTGCACGAACGGCCCGTAGCGGCCCAGCCCGGCGGTGATCGGCTTGCCGTCCTCGGGGTGCAGCCCGACCTCGCGCGGCAGGGCCAGCAGCCTCAGCGCCTGCTCCAGCGTCAGCGACGCCGGCGACCAGCCCTTGGGCAGGGACGACCGCTTCGGCTTCTCCTCGCCCGGCGGCGTCGTCTCCACATACGGCCCGAACCGGCCGATCTTCAGGTTCACCGGCTGTCCGGTCGCCGGATCGACGCCCAGTTCGCGGTCGCCGCCCTCGGCCCCGCCCTCGGCCGCGTCCGGAGACGCCACCGGCCGGGTGTATTTGCAGTCGGGATAGCGCGAGCAGCCGATGAAGGCCCCGAACCGGCTGGTCTTCAGGCTCAGCTGCCCCTGATGGCACAGCGGGCATTCGCGGGGGTCCGAGCCGTCTTCCTTCTGCGGGAAGATGTGCGGGCCCAGCGACTCGTTCAGGGCGTCGAGGATGGCCGTGGTGCGCAGTTCGCCCGCCGCGCTCGTCGCCGTGTGGAAGTCGCTCCAGAACTCGCGCAGCAGCACCTTCCAGTTCAGCTCGCCCGCCGAGACCTCGTCCAGCCGGGTCTCCAGCGCCGCGGTGAAGTCGTACTCGACCCATTTGCGGAAGAACTGCTCGAGGAAGGCCGTGACCAGCCGCCCCTTGTCCTCCGGATAGAACCGGCCCTTGTCGGCGCGGACATATTCCCGGTCGCGCAGGGTGGTCAGGATCGAGGCGTAGGTGGACGGCCGCCCGATGCCCAGCTCCTCCAGCTTCTTGACCAGGGTCGCTTCCGAATAGCGCGGCGGCGGCTCGGTGAAATGCTGCTCGGTGCGGATGGCCTCGACCTTCGCGGCCGCGCCCTCCTTCAGGGCGGGCAGGCGGGTGGTGTCGTCCTCGTCTTCCGCCCCGTCCTTCGGCTTGTCGTCGCGGCCCTCTTCATAGACCGCCATGAAGCCGTCGAAGGCCACCACCTGGCCGGTGGCGCGCAGGCCGGTCTGACCGTCCGGAGTCTCGACCTCGACCGTGGTCCGGTCCAGCCGCGCCGATTCCATCTGGCTGGCGACCATCCGCTTCCAGATCAGCTCGTACAGCCGCGCCAGATCGCTCTCGAGCCTCAGCGTCTCGGGCGCGCGGGCCAGGTTGGTCGGGCGGATGGCCTCGTGCGCCTCCTGGGCGTTCTTGGCCTTGGTCTTGTAGTAGCGCGGCTGCTCCGGAACGTAGGCCGGACCGAACCGGCTGCCGATGATCTCGCGCGCCTGGGCGATGCCCTCCGGGCTGACCGACAGGCCGTCGGTCCGCATATAGGTGATCAGGCCGCCCTGGTCGTCGACGCCTTCATAGAGCTTCTGCGCCGCCTGCATGGTCCGCTGCGCCGTGAAGCCCAGCTTGCGCGCCGCCTCCTGCTGCAGGGTCGAGGTCATGAAGGGCGGGGCCGGCGCGCGCCTGACCGGCTTCTTCTCGATCGACCGGATCGTGAACGATCCGGCGTTGATCGCGTCGCGCGCGGCCGTGGCCATGGCTTCCGAGACGATGTCCAGCCGCTGCACCCGCTTGCCGGCGTGCTTGACCAGCCGCGTCGTGAACGGCGGGCTGTCGGCGGTCAGGTCGGCCTCGACCGACCAGTATTCCTGCGCCTTGAACCGCTCGATCTCCATCTCGCGGTCGACGACGATGCGCAGCGCCACCGACTGCACCCGGCCGGCCGACCGCGCGCCCGGCAGCTTGCGCCACAGCACCGGCGACAGGGTGAAGCCGACCAGATAGTCCAGCGCCCGCCGGGCCAGGTAGGCCTCGACCAGTTCCATGTCGAGCTGGCGCGGATTGGCCATGGCCTCCAGCACCGCCGGCTTGGTGATGGCGTTGAAGGTGACCCGCTCGACCGGCGTGTCCTTCAGCGCCTTCTTCTTCGTCAGAATCTCCAGCACGTGCCAGCTGATCGCCTCGCCCTCGCGGTCGGGGTCGGTGGCGAGGATGACGCGGTCGGCCTTCTTCGCCGCCTCGGCGATCTCCGACATCCGCTTGGAGGCCTTGGCGTCGATCTCCCACGACATGGCGAAGTCGTCGTCCGGCAGCACCGACCCGTCCTTCGACGGCAGGTCGCGGACGTGGCCGTAGGACGCCAGGACATGGAAGTCCGGGCCCAGATATTTGTTGATGGTCTTGGCCTTTGCGGGGCTCTCGACGACGACGAGGTTCATGCGGGGAGGGGGCCTTCAGGGGGCTCGAAAGGGGGCGGAACGTGGTTGGCGCAGGCGTCGCTGTCAATCGGCGGCGTAATTCGGGGCTGATATCAGAGCGAAACCAGCCCTCCCGGCAGCAGGGTCGCGCGGCCCGCCAGGCTCAGTTCCAGCAGCGCCGCGGCCACCAGTCCGATCGGCGCCGACAGCGACCGGGCCAGCTCGTCCCGCGGCGTCGGCGTCGGCGACAGCAAGGCCGCGACCCGCTCCAGGAAGGCGTCGTCGACGTCGTCCGGCGCCCCGGCGAACGGATTGCCGGCGGGTGGCTCGCGCAGGGTGCGCAAGGTCGAGAAGGCCCGCTCCACATCCTCCAGCCCCTCGCACAGGATCGCCCCCTGGCGCAGCAGCTCGTTAGGCCCGCGCGACCTCGGGTCCAGCGGCGAGCCCGGCACGGCGAAGACGTCGCGGCCCTGCTCGCCCGCCAGCCGGGCGGTGATCAGCGAGCCTGAGCGCAGTTCCGCCTCCACTACGATGACGCCGCGCGACAGGCCCGAGATGATGCGGTTGCGGCGCGGGAAATCCTTCGCCTGCGCCCTGGCGCCGATCCGGCTCTCCGACACGACGCAGCCCTGGTCGGCGATCAGGCGGTAGAGGTCGGCGTTGTCCGGCGGATAGACGTCGTCGACCCCGCCGCCCAGCACGGCCACGGTCCCGGTCGGCAGGGCCCCGGCGTGAGCCGCGCCGTCTATGCCCCGCGCCAGCCCCGACACCACCACATGGCCGGCCTCGCCCAGGTGCTGGGACAGGCCGCGGGCGATCCGCTGACCGCCGGCCGAGGCGATCCGGGCCCCGACGATCGCGATGCACGGCCGGCTCATCAGGCTCGCCTCGCCCAGCGTCCACAGCACCGGCGGCGGCGGATCGACGGCGGCCAGCATCTCCGGATAGTCGGCGTCGCCCAGCACGATCAGCCGGGCCCCGATCCGGACGCCGGCTTCGATCTCCGCTTCGATGTCCCCGGCGGGCGCCAGATCGTGCCCGTGTCCGCCGCCGCGCCGCAGCAGGTCGGGCAGGGCTTCGATGGCGCGTCCGGCCGAGCCGAACCGGTCCAGCAGCTGATTGAAGGTGACGGGGCCGACCCTGTCGGTCCGCGCCAGTCGCAGCCGGGCGAACCGCTCCGTCTCCGGCAGCCGCGCCCGGGCGGTCACGCCTTCCCGGCGCCGATGCGGGGCTCGGCCCCCTTCAGCAGGCGGGCGATGTTCTGATGGTGCCGCACCCAGATCAGGGCGGCGGTCACGGCGGCCAGCACCAGGATGGGCGCCGGCGTGGGCAGGCCCAGCGCCGCCAGCGGCAGCAGGGCGTACAGCGGGGCGGCGGCCGATGAGACCAGCGCCGCCAGCGAGGAGATGCGGAACACGGCCGCGACGATCAGCCAGGTCGCCCCGGCCAGCAGGCCCAGCGGCCAGGCCGCGGCCAGCAGCAGGCCGAAGAAGGTCGCCACCCCCTTGCCGCCCCTGAAGCCCAGCCAGACCGGGAACAGGTGGCCGAGGAAGGCCGCGCCGCCCGCTACGGCGGCCATCGCCGGCACGCCGGGGAACAGGTAGCGGGCCAGCAGCAGCGCCGCCGCCCCCTTGCCGGCGTCGAGCAGCAGGGTGGCGATCGCCAGGTCCTTGCGTCCGGTCCTCAGCACATTGGTCGCGCCGATATTGCCAGAGCCGATCTGGCGCACGTCCCCGGCGCCCGCCGCCCGGGTCAGGATCACGCCGAACGGGATGGAGCCCAGCAGGTATCCGCCCGCCGCCGCGAGCGCGAGCGTCCCCAGGGCGGGTCCGGCCAGATCCTGCAACTGATTCGCTCCCCTCTAGCGTGCGTCGTGGACGATGCGTCCGCCGACGACGGTGAGCAAGACCTTCCCTTGCAGGCGGCGTCCGTCGAACGGCGAGTTCTTCGACTTGGATTTCAGCGCGGCGGCGTCGATCACCACCGGCGCCCCGGGATCGAACAGCGTCAGGTCGGCCGGCGCGCCTTCGGCCAGCAGTCCGGCTTCGAGGCCCAGCAGCGTCGCCGGCCCGTGCGTCAGCGGGCGAAGGATGTCCAGCAGATCCAGTCCGTCCTCGTGGTGCAGCGACAGCGCCGCGGGCAGCAGCGTCTCCAGACCGACGGCCCCCGGCGTCGCCTCGGCGAAGGGCCGGCGCTTGTCCTCGGCCGGGGCGGGGGCGTGGGCGCTGGTGATGGCGTCGATCAGACCGTCGCGCACCGCCTCGATCAGCGCCTGCCGGTCGCGCTCCGGCCGCAGGGGCGGGTCCATCCGGTAGAAGGTGCGATAGTCGCCGATGTCGATCTCGTTGAAGCACAGGTGGTTGATCGACACCGAGGCGGCGACCTCCAGCCCCTTGGCCCGGGCCCGGGCCAGCGTCTCCAGCGCCCCCTCGGTCGAGATCTGGTCGACAAGGAACCGCGCCCCGGTCTGCTCGACCAGGGCCAGGTCGCGCTCCAGCTGGATGCGTTCGGCGATCGCCGGCGCGGAGGCCAGCCCCAGCCGCGTCGCCAGTTCGCCCGAAGTCGCCACCGCTCCCTCGCTCAGCCACGGATCGGCCGGGCGGCACGACACCAGGGCGTTGAACGCCGCCGCATAGCTCATCACCCGCTGCAGCATCCGCGTATTGGCGATGACCCGGTCGACGTCGGTGAAATACAGGGCGCCCGCCTCGTCCATCAGGCCGATCTCGGCCATCCGCTGGCCGTCGCGTCCCTGCGTCGCCGCGCCGGCCGCCCGCACATTGATCAGGCCCAGGGCCGCGCCGCGCCGCTGGATGAACTCGATCATGGCCGGGTCGTCGATGGCCGGATCGGTGTCCGGCTGGATGACGATGGTGGTCACCCCGCCCGCCGCCGCCGACAAGGAGGCCGACTTCAGGGTCTCCTTCGGTTCCGCACCCGGTTCGCCGGTCTTGACCCGGATATCGATCAGGCCGGGCGACAGGCACAGGCCGCCCGCGTCGACGGCCTCGACCCCGGCCGGAGCCGCCGCGCCATGACCGCGGATCACCTCGACGATCCGCCCGTCTTCGACCAGCACCGCGCCGGGGCCGTCATAGTCGCTCGCCGGATCGAGCAACCTCGCGTTCAGGATGGCGAGCGCGCTCATCGAGTCTCCTCCCTGTCGCGCAGCGATGGGGAGGGGGACCGCGAAGCGGTGGAGGGGTCGTCGGCTTCACGACGAACAGACAGGGCGGCCAGCACCGCCATCCGCGCCGCCACCCCCATCTCGACCTGGTCCTGGATCAGGGACACGGTCAGGTCGTCGGCGACGTCCGAGTCGATCTCCACCCCCCGGTTCATCGGCCCCGGATGCATCACCTTGGCGCCCGGCCTCGCCCAGCCCAGCTTCTCGCGGTCCAGCCCCCAGAAGCGGAAATACTCGCGGGTCGAAGGCACCAGCGCCCCCTCCATCCGCTCCAGCTGCAGGCGCAGCATCATCACCACCTCGACGCCCTGCAGCCCCTCGCGCATGTCGTGGAACACCTCGCAGCCCCACCGGTCGGCGTCGCCCGGCACCAGGGTTGGCGGCCCGATCAGCCGCACCCGCGCGCCCATCATCGAGAGCAGCGCCACATTGGACCGCGCCACCCGGCTGTGGGCGATGTCGCCGCAGATCGCCACCGTCAGCCCGCCGACGTCGCCGAAGGCCCGGCGCAGGCTCAGCAGGTCCAGCAGCGCCTGGGTCGGATGCTCGTGCCGTCCGTCGCCGGCGTTGACCACCGAACAGCCGACCTTCTGCGACAGCAGGGCCGCCGCGCCCGAGGCCGAATGGCGCACCACCAGCACGTCCGGCTTCATGGCGTTCAGCGTCGCCGCCGTGTCGATCAGGGTCTCGCCCTTGGCCGTCGACGAGGTGCGGGGGCTCAGCGCCGTCACGTCCGCGCCCAGCCGCTTGGCCGCGATCTCGAACGAGGCGCTGGTGCGGGTCGAGTTCTCGAAGAACAGGTTCATGACCGTGCGCCCGCGCATCAGGTCCAGCGACTTCGACGATTGCCGGTTGAAGTCGACGAAGGCGTCGGCGAGGTCCAGCAGCGGCGGGACCGTGGCGGCGTTCAGATCGCCTGCGGACAGGAAATGGTCGCGGGGGAACGGCGCCAGCCGCTCGTGGATCAGGTCGGTGACGGCGGCGGGCTGGGTCATCGAGGCCCGGCTATACGGTGGACTCACAGGAAACGGAAGGCCGCCAGCAGCAATGGGATGGTCGCTGCGCTGACAACCGTCGTGAGCGCCACCACCCCGGCCATCAGCGGCGCATCGCCGCCCATCTGCCGCGCCAGCACATAGGACGCCGCCGCCCCTGGCGCCGCGCCGGCCAGCAGGGCGATTCCCTGCGCCGTCCTGTCTCCGCCCAGCCAGCCGCAGACGTAGAACATGGCCACCGGCAGCAGCAGCAGCTTGATCGCCGACACCGTGATGATCAGCACCGGCCGGCTGGCGGCGTAGCGGAAACTCAGCCCGGCTCCCGCTGTGATCAGCCCCAGGGCGATGGCGCCCGGCCCCATCATCCCGAATATTCCCTCCATGATCGGATGCGGCCTCAGTCCGGCCAGGTTCAGCGCCGCCCCGACGCCGCAGGCCCAGATGATCGGATTGCGCGCCAGCGAGCGCAGCGCCAGCCGCCAGCCGCCGCCCTGTCCCGCGCCCCATTTCGCCAGCGCCAGCACGCAGATCACGTTCAGCGCCGGCGCCAGCACCCCGAAGGCCACCGCCGCCGTGCTCAGACCCTCCGGCCCGAACACCGCCCCCGCCACGGGCAGGAAGACGAAGCCGTTCCAGCGGATCACCCCCTGGAATACGCTGGTGAAGCCTGGATCGCTGATCCTGATCGCCGGCCTGGCCGCCAGCGTCGCCGCGGCCACCGCGAAGGACACCCCGATGGTGCTCAGCGCCACCGGCCCGGCCGTGCCGGCGCCGAAGTCAGCGCCCCACACCGCTGGCACGAGGAAGGCCGGATAGAAGATGAAATAGGTCAGCCGCTCGACCGCCCGCCAGCCCTCGTCGGCCAGCAGGCCGCGCACCCTCAGCCCCCAGCCGAGCGCGATCATGGCGAACACCGGCACGATCCCGGCCAGCAGTCCGCTCATGCCCGCAGCCGGTCCAGTGCGCCCTGCAGGATCCAGGCGGCGGCGGTGCGGTCGACCACATTGGCCCGCCGCTTGCGGTTCAGGTCCAACTCCTCGATCAGGAACCGCTCGACCGCGCTGGTCGACAGCCGCTCGTCCTGGAAGGCTACCGGCACCTCGCGCAGCCGCTGCAGGTTCCTCGCGAAGGCCCGGCACGACTGCGCCCGCGGCCCTTCGGACCCGTCCATGTTCAGCGGCAGGCCGATGACCAGTCCCGACGCCTTGCGCCCGTCCATCAGCTTCAGCACCGCCTCGGCGTCCTGGGTGAACTTCGTCTTGCGGATCAGCACCAGCGGGCTGGCGATCATCCGGGTCGCGTCCGACGCCGCCACGCCGATGGTCTTCTCGCCGAGGTCCAGCCCCAGCCACGGCGTGCCGGGGGGCGTCGAGGCGGCGAGGTCTTCGAGTGTCACAACTGTCACGGCCTGCGGGTAGGACTGGCGCGAGCCCGTGTCAAAGTGCAAAGCTTCGCCGCGTTAGACGAGGAGGGTCGTCCAATGAAGCCGCTGCTGTTTCTCACCACCCTGATCGGGCTCGCCGCCTGCGACGCCGGAGTCGAAACCCGCAAGGACGCCGTGCCGCCCGTCGAGCAGGCCCCCCCGCCGGCCGCCGTCGCGCCGCTCGCCGCCTCCGGCCCCGCCACCACGCTGCAGCCCGAATCCGGAGCCGCCGTCCAGGAGGCCGCCGCCGTCGTCCGCCTCGACCAGCTGGCGGGGCAGGGGCCCTTGGCCGCCAAGCTCTTCGGCACGGCCGGCGGCGATCCGGCCATGAACGGCCTCTACGTCCACATCGCCTTCTTCCAGAGCCCGGCTGAGGGCTGGCGCGTCTTCCGCCTCGGCGACGTGCTCGACTACCGCATCCTCTCCCAGCGCGCCGGGCGGGTCGATCTGGAGCTCGAGGAGAGCACCATGGACGAGGCCTCCGGCCGCATCGGCAGCCGCACCCGCCGCATCATCGTCGGCTGGTCCATCGCCGCCGACGGCTCGGTTCCGGCCACGGTGACGGTCACCCCGGCGCAGTGACGTCTGAATCCTTGTGATTCCGGGCACGGGCGGCTAATCCCGCCCGCTTACGTTCTCGCTATCGGAGGGCCGCATGGCCATCGACGCCGCGACCGTGCGCCGGGTGGCGCACCTCGCCCGCATCAAGACCCCGGAAGACCGGCTGGAGCCGCTCGCCGCCGAACTGAACGGCATCCTGAACTGGATCGAACAGCTCAACGAGGTCGACGTCGAGGGCGTCGAGCCGATGACCTCCAACGTCCGCCAGCCCCTGCGCCTGCGCGACGATGTCGTCACCGACGGCGACAAGGTCGCCGACGTCCTCGGCAACGCCCCGAAATCCGCCGACGGCTTCTTCGTCGTGCCCAAGGTGGTCGAATAGAATGTCCGACCTCACGAAACTGACCCTCAAGGCCGCCCTCGACGGCCTCAAGGCCCGCGACTTCTCGTCCGAGGAAATCACCCGCGCCTTCGTCGCCAACATCGACGCCGCCAATCCGCGCCTGAACGCCTATGTGGTCCAGACCACGGACAAGGCCCTGGAGATGGCCCGGGCCTCCGACGCCAAACTGGCGAAAGGCGAGGGCGGCGCCCTCGAGGGCGCCCCGCTGGGGATCAAGGACCTGTTCTGCACCGACGGCGTCCAGACCACCGCCGGCTCCAACATGCTGCGCGGCTTCGTCCCGCCCTATGAGTCCACGGTCACCGCCAACCTTTGGCGCGACGGCGCGGTCATGCTGGGCAAGCTGAACATGGACGAATTCGCCATGGGCTCGTCGAACGAGACCAGCGCCTTCGGCCCCGTGGTCAATCCGTGGAAGTCCAGCGCCTCCAACGCCGACCTGACCCCGGGCGGCAGTTCCGGCGGCTCGGCCTCGGCCGTCGCCGGCGATCTCTGCCTGGCCGCGACCGCCTCTGACACCGGCGGCTCGATCCGCCAGCCCGCCGCCTTCACCGGCACGGTGGGGGTCAAGCCGACCTACGGCCGGGCCAGCCGCTTCGGCATGGTCGCCTTCGCCTCCTCGCTGGACCAGGCCGGCCCGATCGCGAAGACGGTCGAGGACGCCGCCATCCTGCTGCGCTCGATGTGCTCGTTCGACCCGAAGGACTCGACCAGCCTCGACGTCGAGACGCCCGACTGGACCGCCAGCCTCGGCAAGGGCGTCAAAGGCCTGCGCATCGGCGTGCCCAGGGAATACGTCGTCGACGGCATGCCGGCCGAAATCCAGGACCTGTGGGACCAGGGCGTCCAGTGGCTCAAGGCCGCCGGCGCCGAGATCGTCGAGATCAGCCTGCCGCACAGCAAATACGCCCTGCCGGCCTATTACATCATCGCTCCGGCCGAGGCCTCGTCCAACCTGGCGCGCTACGACGGCATGCGTTTCGGCCACCGCGCGGAAAAGGCCTCCAGCCTGACCGACCTCTATGAGACCAGCCGCGCCGAGGGCTTCGGCAAGGAGGTCCAGCGCCGCCTGACCATCGGGGCCTATGTCCTGTCGGCCGGATTCTACGACGCCTACTACGTCCGCGCCCTCAAGGTCCGCCGCCGCATCGCCATGGATTTCGACGCCGTCTGGGACCGCGTCGACGCCATACTGACGCCCTCTACGCCTTCGGCCGCCTTCGCCCTCGGCGACAAGCAGATCGACCCGCTGCAGATGTATCTGAACGACATCTTCACCGTCACCGCCAACCTCGCCGGCCTGCCCGGCATCTCCGTCCCCGCCGGGCTCGACAAGGGCGGCCTCCCGCTCGGCCTCCAGGTCATCGGCAAGGCCCTCGACGAGGCGACGGTCTTCCAGGTCGCCGACGTGCTGGAGCAGAGCGCCGGCTTCACAGCCCGGCCGGAGAAGTGGTGGTAGTCTGATCCGAAACCCTCTCCCAAAGGGAGAGGGAGGGGCCCACGCCGAAGGCGTGGGAGGGAGTGGGGTTACACCTGATGACGCCCGAGACTCGAACCGCCCGCGCTCGCGATCTCCGGAAGCGCCAAACCCGCGCCGAAGCCACCCTCTGGCAATACCTCCGCGCCAGCCGCCTCGATGGCCTGCGTTTCCGCCGCCAGCACCCCATCGACGGCTATTTCGTCGACTTCGCCTGCCTCTCCCTGAAGCTTGTCATCGAACTCGACGGCAAGGTTCACGATGACGACGACCAACAACTCAACGACTATCACCGCCAGCAGGCCATCGAGTCCCTTGGCTGGTCGGTCCTGCGCTTCACCAACGATCAGGTGATGGTTTCTCTTCCAACGGTCCTCGATGCTGTCCGCGCCCAAGCGAAACTGGCCGGCGACGTAACCCCACACCCTCCCGTCGACGCCGTCGACGGGCCCCTCCCTCTCCCTGAGGGAGAGGGGTTTCAAAAGCGCCGTGTACCCAAACGTCGACTCCCCAAATTCCGACCCTGAAACCCTCTCCCATCGGGAGAGGGAGGGGCCCGCGCGCGCAGCGCGTGGGAGGGAGTGGGGTTACGGCGCCAGCCGTCTTCCGCCGACTGGCCACGACACGGTTGTCTACCGCTCCCCGAAAATGCAAAACCCTGACAGCCGGGCCGGCACGGCCGACATCGCAACCCCACTCCCTCCCGTCGGCTTTGCCGCCGGGCCCCTCCCTCTCCCGATGGGAGAGGGGTAAAGACAGCGACATGACCGACACCACCACCCCCTCCAAACTCATCCACGGCCGCACCGGCCCGTGGGAAATCGTCATGGGGCTGGAGATCCACGCCCAGGTCGCCTCGAAGGCCAAGCTGTTCTCCGGCGCCGCCGTCGGCTTCGGCGCCGGTCCGAACGAGCAGGTGTCGCTGGTCGACGCCGGCTTCCCCGGCATGCTGCCGACCCTGAACAAATTCTGCGTCGAACAGGCCGTCCGCACCGGTCTCGGCCTCAATGCGAAGATCAACAACCGCAGCCAATTCGACCGCAAGAACTATTTCTATCCCGACCTGCCGACCGGCTATCAGATCAGCCAGCTCTTCTACCCGATCGTCGGCGAGGGCGTCGTCGAGGTCGAGGCCGAGGACGGCTCCTTCTTCAACGTCGGCATCGAGCGCCTGCATCTCGAACAGGACGCGGGCAAGCTGATCCACGACCTGTCGCCCACCGAATCCTACGTCGACCTGAACCGCGCCGGCACGGCCCTGATGGAGATCGTCTCCCGCCCCGACATCCGCTCGCCGGAAGAGGCGGTCGCCTACGTCAAGAAGATCCGCACCATCCTGATCTATCTCGGCACCTGCGACGGCGACATGGAGAAGGGCAACCTGCGCGCCGACGTCAACGTCTCGGTCTGCCGCGAGGGCCAGTACGCCAAATACAAGGCGACCGGCGACTTCAGCCATCTGGGCACGCGCTGCGAGATCAAGAACGTCAACTCGTTCCGCTTCATCTCCCAGGCCATCAACTACGAGGCCCGGCGCCAGATCGAGATCCTCGAGGACGGCGGCAAGGTCGATCAGGAGACCCGCCTCTACGACCCCACGGCCGGCGAGACCCGTTCGATGCGCTCCAAGGAGGAGGCGATGGACTATCGCTACTTCCCGGACCCCGACCTGCTGCCGCTCGAGATCGAGCAGGCCTGGATCGACGAGATCAAGGCGAACCTGCCCGAACTGCCCGACGCCAAGCGCCGCCGGCTGATGGCCGACTACGGTCTGTCGCAATACGACGCCGTCGTCCTGATCTCGGAACAGGCCAAGGCCGACTATTTCGAAGCCGCCGCCAAGGGGCGCGACGCCAAACTGGTCGCCAACTGGGTCACCAACGAGCTGTCCGCCCGCCTCGCCGCCGACGGCAAGGACTTCTCCGAATGCCCGCTGCCGGCCGCCCACGTGGCCCAGCTGGTCGAGCTGATCGAGACGAACGTCATTTCCTCGAAGATCGCCAAGGAGGTCTTCGACCACGTCTGGAACGGCGAGGGCAGCCCGGCCGAGGTCGTCGAGAAGCACGGCCTCAAACAGGTCACCGACACCGGCGCCATCGAAAAGGCCGTCGACGAGATCATCGCCGCCAATCCCGACAAGGCCGCCGCCGTCGCCGAAAAACCCCAGGCCATCGGCTGGTTCGTCGGCCAGGTCATGAAGGCCACCGGCGGCAAGGCCAACCCCGCCGCGGTCAACGACATCCTGAAGGCGAAGCTGGGACTCTAGGGCACTCCCTTCTCCCCTTGCGGGAGAAGGTGCCCCGGAGGGGCGGATGAGGGGTCTCTCCGGCCCCGACCGTGCGGCCCTCATCCACCCTCGCTCCCCTGACACCTTCTCCCCCGGAGGGGAGAAGGGCCAGGGACGGACTAATCCAGCAGCGACAGGATCACCCCGGTCGCCAGCGCCGCGATCACGATGTCGCCGGTGTCGGTCCGGTAATAGCCGTAGCCGCGCGGGGGAGGGGCCCAGCCGTAGCGGTGATAGTCGCGCACATACCAGTTGCGGCGGTAGTCGTAGGGGATCACCGCACCGCGATGCCAGCGACGATAGTCGCGCCGGTAGTCGCGCCGGTCGTGACGCCAGTCGCGCCACTGGTCGCGCTGGCCGCGCCGCCAGTCGCGATACCGTTCACGGTCGGTGTAGCGCCCGCCGTCCCGGCGGTTCCGGTCCGCGCGGCGCTCCCAGCGTTCATAGCGGCCATCGCCGTCCCGGTCGCGTCGCCAGTCCTGGGCCGAGGCGGCCATCGGGGCGGCGAGCGTCGCCAGCGACAGGGCGCCGATCATCAGGGGTTTCATCATCTGAACGTCTCCTTCGTCTGGAGCCGCGGTCGTCTTTCATCGGAGCCGCGACCTGAGACCCGACAAGGCGGAAAGGCTGCGCCGGCCTGGCTGAACCGCCGCTGAACACCGCGTTTAGGTGCTCGATCCGCCCAGGTGTCTGACGGAAGCGCCGCGCCCGATCGCCCGGAACCATCCCGGGGCGGCCCGGTTGGACGGCTTCAGATCAAGGGAGCGCAGCATGCTGGCGATGGACTACCGGGGACCGCGTCGGGTCCGCATCGAAGAGAAGCCGATGCCGACGATCCAGCATCCCCGGGACGCGATCGTCAGGGTGACCCGATCATGCATCTGCGGCTCCGACCTGCACCTCTACCACGGCATGGTGCCTGACACGCGCGTCGGCATGACTTTCGGCCACGAGTTCTGCGGGGTCGTCGAGGAGGTCGGCGACGACGTCAGCAACCTGTCGAAGGGCGACCGCGTGCTCGTGCCGTTCAATATCGCTTGCGGCCAATGCCACTTCTGCAAACAGGGCCTGTTCGGCAATTGCCACGAGTCCAACGCCCAGGCGACCGCCGTCGGCGGCATCTTCGGCTATTCGCACACCGCGGGCGGCTATGACGGCGGCCAGGCGGAATACGTCCGGGTGCCCTATGCCGACTTCGGCCCCACCCTGATCCCCGAATGGATGGACCCGGACGACGCGGTCCTGCTCACCGATGTGGTGCCCACCGGCTACCAGGCTGCCGAGATGGGGGGCATCCAGAAGGGCGACACGGTGGTGGTGTTCGGCGCCGGTCCCGTCGGCCTGCTCGCCGCCCGCTGCGCATGGCTCTTCGGGGCAGGGCGGGTGATCGTCATCGACCACCACGAATACCGGCTCGACTTCGCCCGCAGCTACTGTCCCGCCGAGGTCTATGACTTCCGCGAGATCGGCGACCCTGTCGTCTTCCTCAAGAAAGCCACCAACGGCCTCGGGGCGGACGTCTGCATCGACGCGGTCGGGGCCGACGCCTCCGGCAACGGCTGGCACACTATGTTCGGCAAGAAGCTGAAGCTGGAGGCCGGCTCGGCGGTGCCGCTGCACTGGGCCATCAATTCCGTCAAGAAAGGCGGGGTGGTGTCTATCGTCGGCGTCTACGGCCCGACCGGCAACATGGTCCCGATCGGCAATGTCGTGAACAAGGGTATCACCATCCGCGCTAATCAGGCCTCGGTGAAGCGGCTGCTTCCGCGCCTGATCGACCACGTGAAGGAGGGCCGGATCGACCCCAAGGCCATCATCACCCACCGCATGCCGCTGGAGGAGGTCGCCGAAGCCTATCACCTGTTCTCGTCGAAGCTGGACGGCTGCATCAAGCCCGTCCTGATCCCCAACGCGGCCTGACCGGAGAACAGCGACATGAGGACCCAGAGCGACAAGGCCGACGCCGCCGCCGCCGACGCCCACCCCCGGATCGATCCCGCCACCGTCGTCGGCTGGGGTGTCGACGCCGACCCGGACAACGACCCCACCTGGCCGATGCGCGACCGCTCGCAGGACGACGGCCCCGGCATGAACTGGGCGCGCCCGCCGGTGCAGGACACGGACGTCGAAATCCTGCAGTCGGTCGAGCACAGGCGCCGACCGGCGGCCGTGGGAACCTCGACTCCGCCCGCTGGGCTCAGCGGCTCTGTGAGGCGTCAGGCCTTCCGGCTGAGCGAGAGTCAGTGGGGCCACTGGCTCCTCCTGATCCTCGCCGACCGGATCAACACGGTTGAGGGCTTATTTCAGGACATCAGGCGCGGCCGGATGCCCAACCCGCTTGTCGAGATGGGCGTCGTCCCGCAGTCGCGCTCGCGCGAGGCGGCGGCGGGAACCGTAGCTCTGTTCGCCATTGGCGTGATGGCGGGCGTCCTGCTTCTGCGTCGTCGCCGCTGACAGGCGTCGCGCCTGCCTACTCGAACAGCTCCCCGCTCTCCGGCGCGCCCTCGATCGCCGCCCGGGCCAGCGCCCGCGTCACCGGCCGGTGCAGCGCATCCAGTCGCTCGACCACCTCCGCCGCGGCCGCCGCCGACCGGTCGATCCGCCGCAGCAGATAGGGGATGACGTCCCTGGCCGGGCGGATGCCGCGCTCGGCGAATCGCGCCTCCAGCATGGCCGCCAGCACCGCGTCGTCCGGGACCTCCACCGCGATGGTGCGGACCGAGTCCAGCCGGGAGCGCAGGTCGGGCAGGGCGGTCGACCAGGCCGACGGCGGCTCGCGCGAGACCATCAGCAGGGCCCCGCCCGGCGCCTGGGCCAGGTTGATCAGGTGGAAAAGGGTCTCGTCGTCGACATCCCGGGCGCGGTCCAGCAGCACCGGCCGCCCCTCCAGCTCCAGCGGGTCGATCAGCGCCGCCTCGGCCCCGTGCAGCGCCGTCGCGCCGACCCGTTCCGCCCAGATCTGCCCCAGACGGCTCTTGCCCGCGCCCTCGGGGCCATGCAGCGCCATCACCCCGCCGATCAGATCGGGCCAGGCCGCCAGCGCCTCGTGCGCCGACCGGTTGCTGTCCGAGACCACGAACCCGTCCGCGCCCTCGGGCAGGTCGCGCTGCAGCGGCAGGCGCATCTGGTCAGGCGGAGAGGGGCGGGCGGTCATTGCGTTCACCATAGCAGAAGCCGCGTCCCGTCCGCTGCGCCCACCACGGCATCCGTGAATAGACCGGTTCCGCTTGTGGACGCTTCGCCGCGCCGCGTCGTCCCGGGGCTCCCCGAGGGCGTGACGCTGTGCTGGCAATCCGGGGAATTATAGTCGGGTTCAGCTGAAATTCGCGCGTCGTTTCAATGTTGTGGCTGTTTCTCAAAGCCATCTTTCCGCCTGAGAAGACAGCGGGCGTATCATGCCCGCCTGTCTGTCCCGGTCTTTGACAATCGAACCGCCGCCGCTCCGCCCCAGGAGCCGCGATGCCGACAGGGCGAAATCGCCACGTCTGGAGCTCCCCCGGGGCCGGCGCCGACTCTGCCGACTCTGCCCCCGCGTTTTCCCGCGCGCTTGCCGACCCTGCCGACTCTGCCCCCCCGATTTTCTCGCGGGCCAGACCTGTCGCGCCAGCCCCGCAACGCCGCTGGCCTTGACTTTCGGGGGCGATAATGCGCCCTTCCGGCCTCCCGATTTGAGGCCTCCCCGGCCCGTATTCCAAGACGAACCGACCATGCACGCCTACCGCTCCCACACCTGCGGCGCCCTCCGTTTGGCCGATGCGGGCTCCAATGTTCGATTGTCAGGGTGGGTGCACCGCAAGCGCGACCATGGCGGCCTGCTGTTCGTCGACCTGCGGGATCACTACGGCCTGACCCAGCTGGTGCTGCACCCCGAGACTCCCGGTTTCGAAGCCGTCGAACGCCTGCGCGCCGAGAGCGTCATCCGCATCGACGGCGAGGTGGTGGCCCGCGAGGCCTCGGTGGTGAACCCGAACCTGCCGACCGGCGAGATCGAGATCCGCGTCGCGGGGGTCGAGGTCCTGTCCGAGGCCGCCGAACTGCCGCTGCCGGTCTTCGGCGAGCCGGAATACCCTGAGGAGATCCGCCTCAAGCACCGCTACCTCGACCTGCGCCGCGAGACCCTGCACAAAAACATCGTGCTGCGCTCGAAGGTGATCCACTCGATCCGCCGCCGCATGGTCGACCAGGGCTTCCTCGAGTACCAGACCCCCATCCTGACCGCCTCGTCGCCGGAAGGGGCGCGCGACTTCCTCGTTCCGTCGCGCCTGCACCCGGGCAAATTCTACGCCCTGCCGCAGGCCCCGCAGCAGTTCAAACAGCTGCTGATGGTCTCGGGCTTCGACCGCTATTTCCAGATCGCCCCCTGTTTCCGTGACGAGGATCTGCGCGCCGACCGTTCGCTGGAGTTCTACCAGCTCGACGTCGAGATGAGCTTCGTCACGCAAGAGGATGTTTTTGCTGCGATCGAGCCCGTCATGCATGGCGTGTTCGAGGAGTTCGCCGACGGCAAGAAGGTCGACCCCTATCCCTTCGTCCGCATCCCCTACCGCGAGGCCATTTCGCTGTTCGGCACCGACAAGCCGGACCTGCGCAACCCGATCGAGATGTCGGACGTCAGCGACCATTTCCGTGACGGCGGCTTCGGCCTGTTCAACAAGATCCTCGCGGCCGACGCCAAGAACGCCGTCTGGGCCATTCCGGCCCCGACCGGCGGCTCGCGCGCCTTCTGCGACCGCATGAACTCCTGGGCCCAGGGCGAGGGCCAGCCGGGTCTCGGCTACATCTTCTGGTCCGAGGACCAGGGCGGCTGGGGCGGCCCGATCGCCAAGAACCTCGGCGCCGAGGCGACCGACGCCCTGATGAAGTCGCTGGCCATGGGCAAGGGCGACGCCGCCTTCTTCGCCGCCGGCGACCCCTCCGTCTTCTACAAGTTCGCCGGAAACGCCCGCACCAAGCTGGGCCAGGACCTCAACCTGATCGCCGACGACGAGTTCAAATTCTGCTGGATCGTCGACTTCCCGATGTTCGAATGGAGCGAGGAAGAGAAGAAGGTCGACTTCTCGCACAACCCCTTCTCGATGCCTCAGGGCGAGATGGAGGCCCTGCAGACGAAAGACCCGCTCGATATCCTCGCCTACCAGTACGACATCGTCTGCAACGGCTACGAGCTCTGCTCCGGCGCGATCCGGAACCACAAGGCCGAGATCATGCTCAAGGCCTTCGAGATCGCCGGCTACGACGCCTCTGTGGTCGAGGAACAGTTCGGCGGCATGCTCAACGCCTTCCGCTACGGCGCGCCCCCGCACGGCGGCCTGGCCCCCGGCATCGACCGCATCGTCATGTTGCTGGCCAACCAGACCGCCATCCGCGAGGTCATCGCCTTCCCGCTGAACCAGCAGGGCCAGGATCTGCTGATGAGCGCGCCGTCCGACGCCGCCGAGCGCCAGTACAAGGAACTGCACATCCGCCCGGCTCTGCCGCTCAAGGGCTGATGCGAAAAGGGCCCCGCCGGAGCGGGGCCCTTGTTCAGCGGCCGCTGCTGGCGACCACGAGATTCCGGCTGCGGGGCGGGACCGGCGGGGCTGGCGGACGCGGCGGCGCCGGAACGGACCTGACGGCGCTCAGCCCCCGACAGGTCCGCGGATTGAGGTTGCTTGGCAGGCGGGTGTTGGCGTCGCCGCAGGCCCGGCTGATCTGTTCCTGGGTCAGACCGCGGGCCCGCGAGAGGTCGGCGCCGCGGATGTCGGTCCGGTTCATCTCGGCGTCCTCGAAATCGGCGCCGGCGAAGGCGCCGCCGGTCAGCCGCGCTCCGTTCAGCGTCGACCCCGAAAAGTCGGCTGAGCGGAAGTCGCCGTTCGAAAGGTTCGACACGCTGATGTCGGAGCCAGAAAAATCCGCGCCGCGCGCGCTCACATTGGCCAGGGTGGCGGCCACGACCTCCGCGTCGCTGATGTCCGCGCCGCTGAGGACCGCGCTGTTCAGATTGACGCCGACCAGCTGGGCTCCGGACAGATCGGCGGTGGCGAAGCGGGTGCGCACCAGGGTCGCCCCGGACGCATCGACGCCGGCCAGGCTGGCCCCGGTGAAATTCGCGCCGGTGAAATTGGCCCCGACCATGGTGGAGCCGTCCAGATCGGCGCGGCTGAAGTCGCTGCCCGAGAAGTTGGAGCCCATCAGCTCGGCTCCGCGCAGGTCGGCGCCGACGAGGGTGGCGTTGGTGAAGCTCGCGCCGTGGAAGGCGGCGCCGGTCAGGTCGCGGCCGGACAGTTCGCAGCGGTTGCAGGAGCCGCCCAGCGAAACCATCCGCGCCACGTCCCGGTCCTGGAAGCCGTACTGCAGCCGGATCTCGGCGGCGGCCGGCGTGGCCATCAGGGCGGCCATGGCGGCGCCCGCGGCCAGGCCGGCGGTGGTGAGGCGGCGGATCATGGGCGAAGCGATCTGGGTCACGCTCCGTTTCTGCCTCCAAAGTACGGCAAACCCTACTTAAATCGCGGTAAGGTGCATGGCCGCGGCCTGTCCGCTCAGCAGTGAGGGATGCTCAGCCCCGCCGGCAGTTCGGTGGCCTCGTCGCCACACGCCTGATTGAGCCGGGCCTGGCTCAGCCCCGTCGCCCGCCGCAGGGAGGCGCCCGCGAAATTCGTTCCGCTCAGCGTGGCGCCGCTGAAGTTGGCGCCGTCCAGATAGGCTCCGACGAAGCTCGCATTGGTCAGGTTCGCCCCGGCGAAGCTGGAGCCCGAGAAGACGCCGCCGTAGGCCTCGACATCGCGCAGGTCCGCGTTGGAGAACCGGGTGCGGTTCATCACGCTGAGGCTCAGGTCGGCCTGGCGGAGACGGGCCCCGCTCAGATTGAGGCCCCGGGCCTGAAGGCCGGAGAAATCTCCCTGGAACAGGTTGCAGCCGGCGCAGCTGGCGCCGTCGCGCACGCGGGCGATCTGCCCGGCGTTCTGGGCCGAGGCGGGCAGGGCCGCCGCGGCGGCGGCCAGGGCGATGACGGCGGTGAGGATCGGCTTCATGGCGGGCTCCGTGTCTCGCACCCCGTGGATGCAAGTCCCGCGCCATCATGGAAGGAAATCGTTGATTATCCCTGCATGGAGGGCGCGGCCCCGCAGGTGTCGCAGATCCAGCCTCCGCCGCGTTGCTGGAGCGAGAAGTCGCCGCAGGCGGGGCAGGCGGTGGCCTCGCCGGCCGAGGTCGCCGCCGCGGGAGATTCCCGCTTCTGTCCGAACGGCAGGACAACCAGGTTGTCGGGCGTGGCCCCGCGCGCGAATCCCTTGGAGATGAAGCGCGCCGCCGGCACCGCCTCGACCTCGTCGCTGGATCCGCCTCCCAGGCCGTCGGCGTTCAGGCCCTCCGGATCGGCGTTGGCCAGTTCATGCCGGTCCAGATAGGACACGCCCAGCTCACGGAAGATGTAGTCGAGGATCGAGGTCGCCGAGCGGATCGAGTCATTGCCGGTGACCCGCCCCGCCGGCTCGAATCGGGTGAAGACGAAGGCGTCGACGAACTCGTCCAGCGGCACGCCGTACTGAAGGCCGATCGAGATCGCGATGGCGAAATTGTTCATCAGCGACCGGAAGGCCGCGCCTTCCTTGTGCATGTCGATGAAGATCTCGCCCAGCTCGCCGTCGTCGTACTCGCCGGTATGGATGTAGACCTTGTGGCCCCCGACGGCGGCCTTCTGGATATAGCCCTTGCGGCGGTCCGGCAGCTTGCGGCGGGTCCGCTCCCGCTCGACGACCTTCTCGACCACCCGTTCGACGGCCCGCACCTCCGGCTCCCGTCGACGCTCGCGCGGGGCGTCGGTGTCGGGCAGGTCCAGCAACCGGCCGGAGGGAGCGGTCCGGCGCATCAGTCGGACGGCCCGACGCCCGGCCCGCGCCGCCTCGCCGAGCTGGCGCACGCCCTGGGCGGGCGTCGCGCGCCAGTCCAGGTCAAGGGGCGCGATATCGGGTGCGGGGCTGCAGGGCTCGAGAGCGCCGCGGAGACGCGCCTCGAAGGCGGCGAGGTCCGCCAGCACCGGCCGCAAGGCTTCCGGCGCCTCCGGCCACGTCGACAGGTCTCCATGTCCAAAGGCCCACGCCTCCGCCTCGGCGATGGCTTCCGGCGTGAAGCCGAGCCGGACCAGCAGGTCCCCCTCGCCGGGATCCTCGACCCCCAGCACATCCCGCAGGAAGCCGGCGTCCAGGACCGGCGCGCGGAATGCGTCCGCCAGTCGCTGCGTGCGTGCGAGCGCCGCCTCCACTCCTTCCAGTTCTATGTCGGTCAGACCGCGCGCCCGCAGCGCCGCATGGTCGATGCCCGGCGCCCCAGCCAGCGTGCGCCGCCCGAGCAGATGGCGCTCTGCGGACTCCACGTCGCCGCCGGCCCGGGCGATGGCGGCGGCCAGCGAAGGCCGAAGGCGCCGCGCCACCTCGCCGTCCCCGCTTTCGAACAGGTCGATGGCGGCCAAGGGCGTGAGGCCAAGGCGCAGGCTCGCCTCGATGTCCTCGATGAAGAGGCTGGAGGGGGCGGCATACTCCACCGCCAGCTCCGCCAGGTCCGCCGCCAGCGCCTCTACCTCTCCGAGATCGCCGGCAACCGCCACATCCGCCAGTCCGCCGAGGCCGAGGGCTGGCCGCGCACCGGCATGAGCTTTCGACCACAGCGTCAAGAGGGCGGACAGGGCCGGTCCGAACTGGTCGCCGGCGACAGCATGCAGGGCGGGCAGGGACAGCAGCACCGCCGGACCGGACGAGGCTTCGATCAGGGCCTCGGCGGCGCCTGCGTCGAAGGTCAGGATCAGGTCGCCGTCCATCCCGGCCTCGGCCGCGAGCAGGGCGACCGGTGCGCCGGCGGCGACGAGGTCACGGTCGGCCAGAGCCAGGATCGGCCGGAATGCCGGGGTGCTGAGTGGGCTGACCTCGCACGGTTCACCCGCGACCGCGCGCAGAATGTCGGCGTCGGCCGCGCCGGTCCTGCGCGCCGCCGCGGCAGCGCGGGCGAGGGCCGGGTTCCGGGCCGGATCGGCGCAGTCGGCCGATGGCCCTTCGCAGCGGCTGACGGCATCGGCCACGCCCCGGAGCGAGGCGGCGGCGGCCTCGACAGCCGTGGCGGCGAGACGGGCGGCGCGCCGGCCCGCCATCTCCGCGCGCAGCCGCCCGGCGGCCGTCGGATCGGAAAGGTCGAGCCGTTCCGGAACAGGGATTACGGGGGCGGCGGGCGACGCCAGACCCAGCAACAGCGTCGCCGCCAGTTCTTCGGCTTCGGAGCCCTCCAACCCCAGCCGCCCGGCGAATCGCGTGGCTGCGTCCGCGAGCGGGTCGTCGGCGCCGACGGCCAGGTCCTGCGCCTCCGCCCAGTCGATCCACGCCTCTACCTGGGCGTCCGGCCAGCTTTCGGGCGCGCGCACCGTCATGATCCTGTCCGGGCGTTCGATCTCGCGCCGGGGACGACGGGCCAGGGCGGCAAGCAGGGCGAAGCGGAACGGCGGGCGCATGCGACAGTCTCGGCTGAGCTGGCTCGGATGCTAACCTTCCTCACCGCATTCGCAATAAATCTGGCGTGTGTGGGTCAGGTTACCCCCAAGATGTTGAGGCTTCCCGCCACCGCGTCGCGCTGGACGGACCGCCCGGAGGTTTCTATGATTGCGCCGACGTCGCCAGCCTCCCCGCGCGACCTGAATGAGTGGATTCCCGACGTGCTAGGCAAGATCTTCGGCTGGACCAGCGGTGCGACCATCGGCACGTTGTTCACGATCGCCAAGCGCGGCGTCCTGGTCGGCACGGACGAATTCGGCAACCGATATTTCCAGTCGCGGGACACGACCAGCTATGACGGACGCCGCCGCCGCTGGGTGATCTACAACGGCTATGCCGATGCATCCAAGGTGCCGCCGGACTGGCACGGCTGGCTGCACTACACCTTTGACGAGCCGCCGACCGAACATCCGCTGCCACGCCGTGCGTGGGAGAAGGATCACCTGCCGAACCTGACGGGTACGCCGATGGCCTGGCGGCCGCAGGGCTCGCTCGCGGCTGAGGGCCGGCGTCCCGCGGCCACGGGCGACTACGAGGCCTGGCAGCCCGAATGAACACCAGGGCGACCATCCTTGCGGGCGTCACCGCGCTGGCCCTGCTGGCCTCCGGGGCCGTGGTCGCCTCGGCGCTGAACGAAATGCCGCAGGAGGCCCAGCCGGCGCCGCAGAATCCGACCGCCGACCTGAACCGCCAGCCGACCCCGCCCGTGCCGCAGGAGCCCGCGCCGGAGGCCGCGCCTGCACCGGCCGCGCCGATCGCCATCACACCGCCCGCCCCGGTGATCGTCGTCGCCCCGGAAACGCCTGGGGACGAAAGCGAGACGGAGGAGGCCGGGGAGGCGGAGGAAGAACGCGTCGCCGTTGTGAGCGAGCCGGCGGCGCCTCCCGGACGCCGCCAGCGGCGGCGCGTCGCGATCGTCGAGGCCGTCGACAAGGTCACCGCCGAGACCATGAGGTTCGAGGTCGAGGTCGGTGGCCGGCCCGTTCGTTTCCAGAAGACCCTGATCTTCACGGCTCGCGCCTGTGAGCTTTCCGCTCCCGACGAGCTTGTCGAGGATTCGATCGCCTATCTGGAGGTCAGCCTGCAGCCGCGGGGGGTCCTGCAGACCTCCGAGCCGCGCCAGATCTTCCGCGGCTGGATGTTCGCCTCGGCTCCGGCCGTCAACGGCCTTCAGCACCCGATCTACGACGCCTGGGTTGTTGGCTGTAAGGCGTAGAGGACCGCCTCGGCGCCGCTCATCGGCTCGAACAACGAGCGTGTGTCGGGACGGACCGTTCGCGCCGCGTCCAGCAGCCTGAGATAGGCGGCCTGCGGCGTCTCCACCGCACCGAACTGGCTCAGGTGCGTCGTCAGGAACTGGGCGTCCAGCAGCCGCCATCCGCCGCGCTTCAGCCGCGCTACAAGATGCACCAGCGCCACCTTCGACGCATCGCGCTCGCGGCTGAACATGCTTTCCCCGAAAAAGGCGCCCCCCAGCGTCACGCCGTAGAGCCCGCCGACCAGCCGCTCGTCCCGCCAGCACTCGACCGAATGGGCGTGACCGCGGGCGTTGAGCTCCACATAGAGCCTTCGGATGGGGTCGTTGATCCAGCTGTCCTCCCGCCCGGGCGCTGGCGCGGCGCAGGCCTCCAGCACGGCGGCGAAGGCGGTGTCGACCCGGACTTCGAATGCGTCGCTGCGCACGGTCCGGCCGAGACGGCGGGGGATGCGAAATCCGTCCAGCGGAATGACGCCCCGTTGCTCGGGCTCGACCAGGAAGACCCGGGGGTCGTCGCGGGCCTCTCCCATCGGAAAAACGCCCGTGGCGTAGCAGTTGAGCAGTTCGTTGGGGCCAAAGCCGCCGAACGGTCCGCTGGCGCTGAAGCCGGGTTCGTCCACCTTGGCTAGGCGTCGCCCTTCTGGCGTCTGGCCCAGTTCTCGAGCCAGTGGATGTCGTAGTCGCCGGACAGGATGTCGGGCTCCTGCAGCAGCTTCTGGAACAGGGGGATGGTGGTGTCGATGCCGCCGACGACCATCTCGCCCAGCGACCGCTTGAGCCGGGCGATGCACTCCTCGCGGTCGCGGCCGTGGACGATCAGCTTGCCGATCAGGCTGTCGTAATAGGGCGGAATCGAATAGCCGGCGTAGATCGCGCTATCCAGCCGCACGCCCAGGCCGCCCGGGGCGTGGAAGTCGGTGATCGTGCCCGGCGAAGGCGTGAAGGTTTCGGCGTTCTCGGCGTTGATCCGGCACTCGATGGCGTGGCCCTCGAAATGCACATCGTCCTGGGTGAAGGACAGCGGCAGACCGGCGGCGATGCGGATTTGCTCGCGCACCAGATCGACGCCGGTGATCATCTCGGTCACCGGATGCTCGACCTGCAGCCGGGTGTTCATCTCGATGAAGAAGAACTCTCCATCTTCCCAAAGAAATTCAATGGTTCCGACGCCGAGATAGCCGATGGCGGCGATGGCCTTGTTGACCGTTTCGCCGATGGCGGCGCGTTCCTTCGCCGACAGGGCGGGCGAGGGGGCCTCTTCCAGCACCTTCTGGTGGCGGCGCTGCAGCGAGCAGTCTCGTTCGCCGAGATGGACGACGTTGCCGTGACTGTCGGCGATAACCTGAAGCTCGATATGGCGGGGCTTCTGGAGATAGCGCTCCATATAGACGGCGCCGTTGCCAAAGGCGGCCTGGGCCTCCGACTGCGCGGTCTGCACCGCCTCGACCAGATCGTCGGCGGTGAGGGCGACCTTCATGCCGCGCCCGCCGCCGCCCGCCGCCGCCTTGACGATCAGCGGGAAGCCGATGGCCTTCGACGCCTCGATCGCCGCTTCGACGGTCTCGACCTCGCCCTTCGAGCCCGGCACGCAGGGGATGCCGGCGTCGAGCACCGTCTGCTTGGCGGTGATCTTGTCGCCCATGATGCGGATGTGCTCGGGCCGGGGACCGATGAAGGTCATGCCGTGGGCTTCTACGATCTCGGCAAAGCGGGCGTTCTCGGACAGGAAGCCGTAACCGGGATGGATCGCCTGGGCGCCGGTGATCTCGGCCGCGGCGATGATCGAGGGGATGTTAAGATAGGATTTGGCGGCCGGAGCCGGCCCGATGCAGACGCTTTCGTCTGCCAGCCGCACCCACATGGCTCCGCGGTCGGCCTCCGAGTGCACGGCGACGGTGGAGATGCCCATCTCCTTGCAGGCGCGGTGAATGCGCAGGGCTATTTCGCCGCGGTTGGCGATGAGGACCTTGGTGAACATTGTCATGGCTGGGGCTTACGCCTCGAGTAGGACGAGGGGCTCGCCGAATTCGACCGGCTGGGCGTCGCCGACCAGGATCTCTTTCACGACGCCGTCGCGCGGAGCCTGGATCGGGTTCATCGTCTTCATGGCCTCGACGATCAGCAGGGTCTGGCCCTTCTTGATCTTGTCGCCCGGCTGTACGAACGGCGGCGCCTCGGGCGAGGCCTGCAGGTAGGCGGTGCCGACCATCGGCGACTTCACCTCTTCACCCGAGCGGGCGACGATGGTGGCGGGGTCCGAGGGCATCGAGGCGGGCGCCGGGGCGGCGGCGGCAGCGGGCGCATGGGCGGCGGGCGCCGGGGCGGCGGCATACTGCACCGGCGCGGCCATGGTGATCTCGCGGGCCACGCGGATCTTGAGATCGCCGCGCTCGACCTCGATCTCGGTCAGGTCGGTGTCGTTCAGGATGTCGGCGAGGCCGCGCACCAGGGCGGTGTCGATCTCGTCGTTCTTGAGCTTGGGCGCGGGCGTCTTTGAATCGGCCATGGGAGCCTCTTGTTACCTTCTAAACCGAACGGTCGGCGGCGGCGCGGTGTTCCTGCGCCAGCCGGAGAGCGGCCTTGACGGCCAGTTCGTAGCTGAACGGGCCGAAGCCCGAAACCACACCGGCCGCGACCGGCGAAACATAGGAGCGGTGGCGGAATCGCTCGCGCGCCGCCGGATTGGAGAGGTGGCATTCGACGATGGGGATCGTCAGCGTCTTCAAGGCGTCGAGCAGGGCGACCGAGGTGTGGCCGTAGCCGGCGGGATTGATGACAAGCGCCGAAGCCTTTTCCCTGGCCTCGTGAATCCAGTCGATCAGTTCGCCCTCGTGGTTGGTCTGGCGAAAGACCACGGCCGCGCCGTCGGCGGCCCGCTCGCACAGCAGGCGGACGTCATCGAGGGTCTCACGCCCATAGACGTCGGGCTCACGCACCCCGAGCAGGTTGAGGTTCGGGCCGTTCAGGACGTAGAGGACGGGGGTTTCGGGCATTCGCTCGAGGTTATGACATCCGGCCGCGCGGATTCGGAGCGGCCTTTTAGCTGAGGCGTGGCGGTAATCAAACCGTCGGCCGCGAGAGATTGACGTAGCGTCATGCGTATTCTGGTCAATGGCGAACTCCGCGAGGTTGCGGCGGCGACGGTTCTGGCCCTGGTCGAGGAGCTTGGGCTCGACGTGCGCAAGGTGGCGGTCGAACGCAATCTCCAGATTGTGCCCAAGTCGCTGCATGCCGTGACGCCCGTGGCCGAAGGGGACCAGTTCGAGGTGGTCCAGTTTGTCGGGGGCGGCTGAATGACGCGTCTGCAGCCTTGGGCGATCGACCTGATCAACTACGTTGACCCCGACGAGGCTCGGACGGGCATGGTCATGTCTGAAGACCTGATGGCTCACGTCGTGTCGCGTGAGCACCTGCGGATGGCGTTGGCGAACCTCAGGGAGGTCTTGGCTGATCAGGCCGTGACGAACGCTGACCTGAAGGGGCGCCTGAACCGCGCCTCGGGCCGGACCTGGGGCGGAGAGTATGATCGCGTATTCAGCCCGCGGGAGTTTCTGGAAACGCTCGCGGCCGCCGTAGAGGCCTACCTGCACAAGGCCTGAGGCTCAGCGCGGGCCCTCGAGGTCGCGCAGGTCGCGGCCGCGGGTTTCGCGGCCCACTACCGCTATCAGGCCCAGGGCAACAACCGCCAGACCACCGACTGCGGCGGCGGCGGCTCCGAGGGGCGGGGCGGCGGCCAGCACGCTCAACCCCTGCGCCAGCAGGCCGCCCAGCTTGCTGCAGCCGGCGATCCAGCCAGTGGCCCGGCCACGGATGCGCAGGGGATAGTTCTCGGCCGTGTAGGGCAGGATGATCGCGATGACGCCGCTCGAGCCGACGATCAGCAGGGCCAGCGCGATGACGGGGTCCGCGAGCAGGGCGACGCCCATGCTGCGGAGCAGGAGGCCGAACAGGCCCGTGGCGGTGACGCCGAGCATCAAGGCCAGCGCGCCACGGGTGCTCCAGGCGCTGTAAAGCCAGACGGAGAGCAGGATGGTGGGCGCCGCTATCAGCGTCGATTTCGCAATCAGGGCCGAGGCGGCCTCGACGCTGCGGCCCTCGGCGACAAGGGCGCTGGGCAGCCATAGCAGGATGCCGAAATTGACCAGGCCCCAGGCGAGGGCGGCGAGGGTGAGGGCGATGGTGATGGCCAGGTGGCGGCGATCGACCGGCGGGAGGTGCGAATGGCTTTCCTGCACGGCCGGGGCGGCGACGGCCTGCACCCGGGAGCCGAACCGCGCCAGCATGGCGCGGGCCTCCTCGCCCCTGCCGACGTGCTGAAGGAAGCGCGCCGACTCAGGCAGCAGGGGGCTGAGGGCGATGAGGATCAGGCCGGTGGGCAGGTTGAGGAACCACATGATCCGCCAGCTCCAGTCCGGCTGCAGCCAGGCGGACAGCGCGCTGGCGGCGAAATAGCCGCCGACGGCGCCGATGCCGCCGACCAGCACCAGGGCCCAGCCGCGGTGCTTCGTCGGCATGATTTCGGCCAGGAGGGCGTAGGCGACGGGCAGCATGCCGCCGGCGGCCGCGCCCATCAGGAAGCACATGCCGACGTTCCACCAGAAGTCCGGCATGGCGCCGCAGATGGAAGTGCCGACGAACATCACCGACGACAGCAGGATCGAGGCGCGTCGCCCGTAGATGTCGGCGAGCCAGCCCCAGACGAAGGAGCCGACCACGGTGCCGCTGAGCGCCGCGAACGGCAGCACCGCGACGAGGGCGTCCGACAGGCCGTACTCCTCGCGCATGCCGGGGGTGACGAAGCCGAGGCTGGCCGGCTTCATGATGTCGACGATCAGGGCCACGGACAGCAAGGCGCACATGGCCCAGTGCGCCCCCGTAAGCGGCGCATCCTCGGGCGGGGCCAGCACCTCGAGGGGCGTCTCGTCTCCCTTGTGCGCCGGCAGCAGGCCGAAAGCCGCCAGGGCGACGCCGACCAGGATCAGGGCCATGCCCCACACCATCCCGGCGTCCATCGGCATGCCGGACAGGCGGAAGCCCATGTCGCGGCCCATCCAGTACATCGGCAGGTGCAGGGCCACGCCGGCGGTGACGACGAGGCAGCCGAGCCAGAAGGCCCAGGCATGGCGGCGGTCGCCGAAGACTCTCGCGGTGGTCAAGTTGGCGCTCCCCGTTCCGGCGGACCGGCAGTCCTGACCTAGCCTCCGGCGGCCGGGGCGTCGAGGGGCCGGGAACCCGGGCGATGGCGGCTGCATCAAAGGACCGACGCAGACATCATGAGGACCGCCCGATGCTCGCACTCAGCCCGACCGTCTCCGAAGCGCACGAGAGCCACGCCGACCCGGCCTGCCTGCCGTACCGGAGGCCCAGCCGGGCGGAGGCCGAGGCGGCGGTGCGGACCCTGATCGGCTGGGCCGGGGATGATCCGCGCCGCGAGGGACTGCAGGCCACGCCGGGCCGGGTCGTGCGCGCCTATGAGGAGTGGTTCGCCGGCTATGGCGAGGATCCGGCGGCGATTCTCGAGCGAACCTTCGGCGAGGTGGCGGGCTACGACGAGATGGTGCTGTTGCGGGACATTCCGGTGGAGTCCGTGTGCGAGCACCATATGGCGGCGATCCGGGGCGTGGCCCATGTCGCCTACCTGCCGCGGGAGCGGGTGGTGGGCATCTCCAAACTGGCCCGGCTGGTCGACGCCTATGCGCGGCGGCTGCAGATCCAGGAGCGGCTGACGGCCGAGATCGCCGATGAGCTGGAGCGGACGCTGCGGCCGCGGGGCGTGGCGGTGATCATCGAGGCGTCGCACGCGTGCATGTCGTCGCGAGGGGTGCGCAAGCACGGGGCCTCGCTGACCACGCGGCGCTTCACCGGCGTGTTCGGGAGCGGCGAGGCGCGGCGCGAGGTGCTGGCCGCCCTGACCGGCTGATCGCCGGGAACCTTGCGCCGGGCGGCGCATCCAACCGATATGAGAGCCGGGAGCGCGCCATGCGGAAGCCGAGACACGCCGATCACGAAGCGCTGGACGAGGCCGGGCTGGTGCGCCTCGCGCAGGCAGGCGACGGCGAGGCGTTCCGGGTCATCATGCAGCGCGGCAACCAGCGGCTGTTCCGGGTGGCGCGCGGCGTGGTGCGGGACGACGGCGAGGCCGAGGACGTGCTGCAGGAGGCCTATGTCCGCGCCTTCGCGGCGATCGGCGGGTTCCGCGGCGAGGCCGGGCTGATGACCTGGCTGACGCGGATCGTCCTCAACGAGGCCCGGGGGCGGCTGCGCAAGCGGCGGCCGACGGTGGGCCTGGACCAGATCGAGGCGGCGCAGATGGAGGGAGCCCAGGTGATCCCGTTCCCGAACGCCTTTGGCGCGGCCAGTCCGGAGGCCGACGCGGCCCGCGCCCAGATCCGCGGGCTGATCGAGCAGGCCGTGGACGAGCTGCCGGAAGCGTTCCGGATCGTCTTCATCATGCGCGACATCGAGGAGTGCAGCATAGAGGAGACGGCGGCCAATCTGGGCCTCAAGCCGGAGACGGTGAAGACCCGGCTGCACCGGGCCCGCAGGCTGCTGCGCGAGGCGCTGGACGCCCGGCTGGCCAGCACCATGGCCGAAGCCTTTCCGTTCATGGGCGCGCGCTGCAACCGGATCACCGGGGCGGTGCTGGCCCGGCTGGAGGCCGAGGGGCGGTTGACGTCAAATCCGGGAACCTCCGGGGCGGTGTGACATCCAATGGACGGCGGCCGCTTCCCGGCCGGTCCAGAGGAAATCCCCATGTTCAAGAGCCTGATTCTCGCCGGCGCCCTGGCGCTGGCCCCGGTGGCGGTCGCTTCGGCCCAGGACGCCGGTCCGACCGACGCCCAGATCGCCCACATCGCCTACACAGCCGGCCAGCTGGATGTCGCCGCGGCGCGGCAGGCGCTGGAGAAATCGACCAATCCCGAGGTCCGCGCCTTCGCCGAGCTGATGGCGCGGGACCACGCGGCGGTGAACGACCAGGCCGTGGCGCTGGTGACCCGGCTGCGGGTCACGCCGGAAGCCAATCCGGTCAGCGCCGCCCTGACCGAAGCCGCCGCCGCGACCCATGCCCGGCTGGACGCGCTGGAGGGCGAGGCGTTCGACGCCGCCTATGTCGCCAACGAGGTCGCCTTCCACGAGACGGTCAACACGGCCCTGAGCGGGACCCTGATCCCGCAGGCCGACAACGCGGAACTGAAGGCCTTGCTGGAAACCGGCCTGACCCTGTTCCAGTCGCACCAGGCGCATGCCGAGCATCTCGCGGCCTCGGTGCGGTAGGCCGATCATGGAAATCGCCGACCCGACCCGCCGCGCGGTTCTGCTGACCGTCGCGGCCTCGGCCGCGGCCGCCGCCCTGCCGGCGGCGGCCCGGGCCCGGACCCACACCATCATCATGGAGAAGATGAGGTTCGGGCCGTCGCCGGCCGGCCTTCGGGTCGGCGACACCATCGTCTGGGTCAATCGCGACCTGTTCCGGCACACGGCCACGGCGCGCGACCTGTTCGACGTCGACCTGGCGCCGGGGGCCAGCGGCCGGACCGTGCTGAGGAGGGCAGGGCGCATCGCCTATGTCTGCCGCTTCCACCCCGGCATGAGGGGGGTGCTGACGGTCTCGGCCTGACCATCGGGGCCGGCATGGCCGCCTGAGACGATCAGGCGCTTCTCGTGGCGGGAGAGAAGGTCTATCTGGCCGCCATGACCGCCTCCCAAGACACCTGGACCGTCGCCGGCCGCACCTTCTCGTCGCGGCTGATCGTCGGTACCGGCAAATACGCCGACTATGCCCAGAACGCGGCCGCCGCCGAGGCCGCGGGGGCCGAGATCGTCACCGTGGCCCTGCGCCGGGTGAACCTGAGCGATCCGTCGCAGCCGATGCTGGTCGACTACGTCAAGCCGGACCGGTTCACCTTCCTGCCCAATACGGCGGGCTGTTTCACCGGCGAGGACGCGGTGCGCACGCTGCGGCTGGCGCGCGAGGCGGGCGGCTGGAGCCTGGTCAAGCTGGAGGTGCTGTCGGACACGGCGCACCTGTATCCGGACATGGTCGAGACGCTGCGGGCGCTGGACCTGCTGGTCAAGGACGGCTTCGACGTCATGGTCTATTGCACCGACGACGTGGTCATGGCGAAGCGGCTGGAGGAGGCGGGGGCCGCGGCGATCATGCCGGCGGCGGCCCCGATCGGCTCGGGCCTCGGCATCCAGAACCGGATCAACATCCGGCTGATCGTCGAACAGGCCAGGGTGCCGGTGCTGGTGGACGCCGGGGTGGGAACGGCCTCGGACGCGACCATCGCCATGGAACTGGGCTGCGATGCCGTGCTGATGAACACCGCCATCGCGGGCGCGAAGGATCCGATCCTGATGGCGTCTGCGATGAAGCATGCGGTGATCGCCGGGCGGGAGGCCTATCTGGCCGGGCGGATGCCGAAGCGGATGTACGCCAGCGCCAGTTCGCCGATGGCGGGGCTGATCTGATCCGGCCGCCCGGGATTTCACCCGGGTGAAAAGGAAAACCACGGTGGCGGAATCGGCAGAGTCTGCATGGCGAGAAATCGCGGGGGCAGAGTCGGCAGAGTCTACATGGGCGCGCCTGTCGCGGCGCGGCGGGGATTCGGTTGTCAAAGACCGGCGGGCCGGGGCTCGCGTGGAACAGGGCATTATGGGGCGGCCGCTTGCTGCGGCGGGTTCATGACGCTGGCGAACGGGACTTGCGCAAGGAAAACAGCGGCCTGGTCGGTGAAAGTGTGATGGCTGGGTGCGGATTTGCAGCGCAGCAAACATTGTTTCGGCGGACGGTTGGTCGCAAGCCCACGGGATAGTCCGACGTTCAAACCGCCCTTAGGATGACGGGGAACTCGCAAGGGGAACGACCATGTCGACCATCAGCCGCCGCCTCCTGATCGGTTCCGCCGCCACCCTCGCCCTGGCCGGCGGCGCTCAAGCCCAGACGCGGGCGAGCCGGGCGCTGGCGGTTTACAAGTCGCCGACCTGCGGCTGCTGCGGGGGCTGGGTGACGCACATGCGCCAGGCCGGCTTCACGGTGGCGGTGCATGTGGTCGAGGACCCGGGCACGGTCCGCCGCGCGCGCGGGCTGCCGGATTCGGTGGCGTCCTGCCACACCGCGGTGATCGACGGCTATGCCATCGAGGGCCATGTGCCGGCGGGGGACGTCGTGCGTCTGCTGGCCGAGCGGCCCCAGGCGGTCGGCCTGGCCGCGCCTGGGATGCCCATGGGGTCGCCGGGGATGGAGACGCCGGACGGCCGGAAACAGCCGTTCGATACGCTGCTGGTGCTGCGCTCCGGGCAGACGCGGGTGTTCGGGCGCCACGGGCGGGGGTGACTTCTGATTCCTTCTCCCCTTGCAGGAGAAGGTGGCAGCCGAAGGCTGACGGATGAGGGGTCGCACAGCGGCGACGCCGTTGTCGGCGTCGGCGAGACCCCTCATCCGACCCGCTTCGCGGGCCACCTTCTCCCGCAAGGGGAGAAGGGAGAGCGGGGCGGGTTGGCGGAATCCGCGGCGGGGGTTAGAGCAGGCGCTCCCCGAACCGAGACCGACCATGCACGACATCCGCGCCATCCGTGACAATCCCGCCGCCTATGTGGCCGGGTGGTCGTCGCGCGGGGTGGCCGAGGCGGACGGGCTGGTGGCGCGCATCCTGGAGCTGGATCGCGAACTGCGCACCGCCCAGACGACCGGGCAGGAGGCGCTGGCCAGGCGCAATGCGGCGTCGAAGCTGATCGGCGCGGCGATGGCGAAGAAGGACATGGCCGAGGCCGACCGGCTGAAGGCAGAGGTCGAGGCGCTGAAGGGCGATATCGCGGCGGCGGAAGAGCTCGAGCGCAGCCTGAAGGCCGAACTGCTTGGGCCGCAGGGACTGCTCGCCAAGCAGCAGAACATCGCGGCCGACGACGTGCCGGACGGCGAGGACGAGAGCGCCAACGTCGAGGTCTCGCGCTGGGGCGAGCCGCGCAAGACGGGGCCGGCCAAGGATCACGCCGATCTGGGCGAGGCGCTGGGCCTGCTGGACTTCGAGGCGGCGGCGCGGATGAGCGGCGCGCGGTTCGCGGTGCTGAAGGGCGGACTGGCGCGTCTGGAACGGGCCATCGGCCAGTTCATGCTGGACGTGCAGACGGCCGAGCACGGCTATCTGGAGGTCAATCCGCCGTATCTGGTGCGCGACGAGGCGATGTTCGGGACGGGGCAACTTCCGAAATTCGAGGAGGATCTTTTCCGGGTCGGAGAACACCTGCTCATCCCCACCGCCGAAGTCTCCCTGACCAATCTCGTCCGCGAGCAGATCCTGCCGGAGGAGCAGCTGGCCGAGCCGATGCGCCTGACCGCCCTGACGCCGTGCTTCCGGGCCGAGGCGGGGTCGGCGGGGCGGGATACGCGCGGGCTGATCCGCCAGCACCAGTTCCACAAGGTCGAGCTGGTCTCGATCACCCGGCCGGAGGACTCCGAGGCCGAACACGAGCGGATGGTGCGCTGCGCCGAGACGGTGCTGGAGAGGCTGGGGCTGCCGTATCGGCGGGTGCTGCTGTGCAAGGGCGACATGGGCTTTTCGGCGCGCAAGACCTTCGATCTGGAGGTGTGGCTGCCGTCGCAGGGGACGTATCGCGAGATCAGCTCCTGCTCGAACTGCGGGGATTTCCAGGCCCGGCGGATGGACGCGCGCTTCAAGCGGGCCGGGGAGAAGAAGACCGAGTTCGTGCATACCCTGAACGGCTCGGGCCTGGCCGTCGGTCGCACGCTTGTCGCGATCATGGAGAACTATCAGGAGCCGGACGGCGCCATCCGGGTGCCCGAGGCGCTCGTACCGTACATGGGCGGGATCACGCGGGTCGGTTGACGACAATCCCGCTCATCCCGGTGAAAGCCGGGACCCAGTGCTTTCGTCGGGCATTGGGGTTGGGTGAGGACAGCCGTCACGCGCGTGTCGCACCGGTTTGCCCAAGGATCTGGTTCCCGGCCTTCGACGGGATGAGCGGAAAAAGGAAGTTCAGATGAGACTGATCGCAATTGTCGCCGCCGGCCTCGCCCTGGCGGCCTGCGCCACCGGACCCGACACCGCGCCGCCGCCGGCGGGGCTGGACCTGTCGGGCGGGTCGTTCACCGGCTGGGCGCGGGTGACCGGCGACGAGTTCCAGCTGTTCGCCGAGCAGCGCGACCTGCGCCAGCCGGGCTCGCGGGCCTGCGTCTCCGGCGCGCTACCGAGGAACGCCCAGCGGGCGTCGGGCGATATTTCGGGCTCGCAGGTGCGGTTCACCGGCCGGACCCTGGCCTGGGCCGATCGCAACCAGGTCCAGAGTCACGACTGGCAGGGGTCGAACATCATCAACGGCTGCCGCAAGGACGTGGTCATCCTCGCCGACCGGGTCGAGGTGCTGCGCTAGCGGCAGGGCCATCGTCATCCCGGCCGCGCTTTTTGGGGGTGCGCGCCGCGGGCCCAGGCTTTAGTCAGGCGGCATGCGAATCCTCCTCACCAACGACGACGGCATCGAGGCCGAGGGGCTGGAGTGCCTGGAGCGGATCGCCCGGACGCTGTCGGACGACATCTGGGTGTGCGCGCCGCAGGTCGAGCAGTCGGGCAAGGGGCGGGGCATCACCCTGACTGAGCCGCTGCGGGTCAACGCCATCGGCGAGAAGCGGTTCGCGGTGACCGGGACGCCGACCGACTGTGTGGTGCTTGCCGTCAACGACCTGATGCCGGAGCGGCCCGACCTGGTGCTGTCTGGGGTCAACCGCGGGCACAACGTCGGCGAGGACTGTTCCTATTCGGGGACGGTGGCTGGGGCGCTGCAGGGGATGGCCTTCGGCATCCGCTCGATCGCCCTGAGCCAGTCGCTGGAGCGGTTCCACGACGATGTGGTCGCCCACTGGGAGACGGCCGAGGCCTATGCCCCGGCGATCATCAGCCGGCTGCTGGCCCAGCCGTGGCAGGCCGGGGTGGTGATGAACCTGAACTTCCCCAACCGGGCGCCCGAGGCGGTGACCGAGGTCGAGGTGACGCGGCAGGGCTTCCGCGATGTGGGCGAGATGCATGCGGTGCGGCGCACCGACCTGAGGGGGCGGGACTATTATTGGATGAGCTTCCGCGGGGCGAAGCAGGAGCACCCGGCCGGGACCGACCTGCGGGCCATGGACGAGGGCAAGATTTCCGTCACGCCGCTGCACATCGACCTGACGCACATGCCGAGCGTGCACGACCTGAAGGGCGTGCTGGGCGGGGCGCCGCCGAAGACGGTGGCGGCGGAATGAGACTCGACGACGATCGCGCCGGGCGGCTGATCCTGGGCTTGCGGCAGCAGGGGGTGACCGACCCGAAGGTGCTGGCGGCGATGGAGTCGATCGACCGCGCGGTGTTCGTGCACGAGAAATTCCTCGACCAGGCGTGGGAGGACCAGGCCCTGCCGATCGACTGCGCCCAGACCATTTCCCAGCCCTATATCGTCGGCCTGATGACCCAGGCGCTGGACGTGCAGCCGAGGCATCGGGTGCTGGAGATCGGCACCGGGTCCGGCTACCAGGCGGCGGTGCTGAGCCGGCTGGCGCGCTATGTCTATTCAGTGGAGCGCTATCGCAGCCTGCTGACCGAGGCCGAACGGCGGCTGAAGGAGCTGAAGATCGACAACGTCATCACCCGGCACGGCGACGGCGGGCTGGGCTGGCCGGAGCAGGCGCCGTTCGACCGGATCATGGTCACGGCGGCCTCGCCGGGCGAGCCGACGGAACTGCTGCACCAGCTGAAGCCGGGCGGGATACTGGTGTGCCCGGTGGGGCGGTCGTCGGTGCAGCGGCTGCACCGCTACGTCAGCCTCGAGGACGGCTCGTTCCGGCGCGAGAGCCTGGCCGAGGTGCGGTTCGTGCCGCTGGTCGAGGGGACGGCGAAGGAGGGGTGAGGGCGAGGGGACAAGCAGCAGGCCGCAGGCATCAGGCAGCAGGCAGCAGGCAACAGGCAACAGGCAACAGGCAACAGGCAACAGGCAACAGGCAACAGGCAGCAGGCAGCAGGCAGCAGGCAGCAGGCGGTGAGTGCTGACAGGATGGGCAGGCGTCCCGCCGCCGCCGGCCGCGATGTGATCATCCCTGCTGCCTGTTGCCTGTTGCCTGTTGCCTTCCTGTTAACCTTCCCGCCCAACTTTGGCGCGGTTTGCGGGGTCTGGTCCGGCGGGGCGAGAGTCGAGTTTGAGGAGCGGGCGAATGATCGGGATCAGGGCGGGGCTGAAGGCGCTGGCGGTGCTGGGGGCGGTGAGCCTGACGGCGGCCTGCGCCAGCTATCCGACCGAGCCGCGCTATTCGATCCACGCCGACCCCGCGCCGGTGCGCGCGCCCGCCTATCCGGAGAGGCCGGCGGCGCCGGTCCCGGGCGGCGAGGGCGTGCGCGGCCCGACCAATCCGGCCTATGAGGCGCCGCCGCCGGCGACCGCGCCGGTCGGCGAGATCGAGGGCGGATCGCTGGATGCCCCGGTCGGGACCACGCCGCGCCATGACCCGCCTCCGTCCGGAGCCGGGCCCGCGGCGGGGCCGGCCAGCGAAGGCTTCGCCAGCCCGCCGCCGCCGGCGCGGAGCGGCGCCCCCGTGGTGGCCGGAGCGAGCTACGAGATTCAGCCGGGCGACACGATTTCCGGCATCGGCCGGCGCTTCCAGACGCCGGTGCAGACGCTGATCGACCTGAACAACCTCGGACCGAGGGCGGATGTGTCGCCGGGCCAGCGCATCGTGCTGCCGGCCGACGCGGTCGACATCGGCGGCGACCCCTACGCCACCGGCCCGTCGCCGGCCGGGGTCAATGTGGCCGACGCCGGGACGCCGCCGCCGCCGCCGCCGCCGCCGCCCGCCAACGCGCCGCCCCCGGCGCGCGAGCCGGCCGTGACCGCCGGGCCCGTCGGCCAGCCGCCCGTCTCGACGACGGTGGCGCTGGACTGGCCGGTGCGGGGCGACATCCTGCGCCGCTTCGGCCCTGTCGGCATGGGCGAGCGCAACAACGGCATCAATATCGGCGCCGCCCGGGGGACCGAGGTGCGGGCCTCGGCCTGGGGGACGGTCGGCTATGTCGGCGACGACCTGGCGGGGCAGGGGCTGACGGTGCTGATCGTGCACCGCGACGGCTGGCGCTCGGTCTATGGCCATCTGGGCACGGCGACGGTGCGCGACGGCGACGTGGTGCAGGCCGGGCAGGCGATCGGGACGGTCGGCACGACCGCCGGCGACGGACGGCCCTCGATCCATTTCGAGACCTGGCGCATGCAGGGCGACGAGCCGACCGCGATCGATCCGCTGAGCGTGTTGCCGCGCTGACGCAGCCGACGGGTTCCGCCCAGGCGGCGCGTTGCAATGTCAGGCGACGCGCCCTAGGTTCCGCGCCTCATTTTCAGGGCGCCGCGGGGCCCGGTATCCAGAGAACGATCGATGACTCCGACTGACGGCGGCCTGATGGCCATGATCATCCAGTTCGCGCCTATCATCGCGATCGGCGTGATGGGCTATTTCCTGCTGGTCCGCCCGCAGATGAAACAGGCCAAGGCCCATCGGGAGATGGTCGCCGGCATGAAGCGCAACGACACGGTGGTGCTGTCGAACGGCATGATCGGCAAGGTCACCCGCGTCGAGAACGACGAGGCGATGGTCGAGATCGCCCAGGGCGTGAACGTCCGCGTCGTCAAGGCGATGATCACCCAGGTGCGCGACCGCACCGGCGTGGCCGCCAACGACACCAAACAGGTCTCCAAGGCCTGATCCCGGCGTTCTGAAAGGTCGGGGAAGCCCGCATGATCCATCTGTCGCGCTGGAAGGTCGTCCTTCTCGCCCTGTCGTTCGCAGTCGGACTGCTGTTCAGCTATCCGAACCTCCTGACCGCCGACCAGAAGGCGGCGCTGCCGGGCTGGCTGCCCAAGAGCGGCGTCAACCTGGGCCTGGACCTGCAGGGCGGTTCGTACCTGCTGCTGGAAGTCGACGTCCCGGCCATGCGGGCCAAGCGCCTGACCAACCTGGGCGAGGACGCCCGCACGGTGCTGGAGGAGGCGCAGGTCGACATCTCCAACATCGCGCAGGAGCAGTCCGGGGTGCTGGTCACCCTGGCCAATCCGGCGGACATGGATCGCGCCCTGACGGCGATGCGTCCGCTGGCCGCCGCGAACGCCACGGGTGGGGCGCCCGACCGGACGGTGCAGCGCCAGGGCCAGGACGGCATCCGCTACGCCTTCACCCAGCGCGCTGCGGACTCCATGGCGTCGGACGCCGTGAGCCAGTCGATCGAGGTGGTGCGCCGCCGGATCGACAGCCTGGGCACGCGCGAGCCCTCGATCACCCGCCAGGGCGCCGAGCGGATCGTCGTCCAGGCGCCGGGCGAGAGCGACCCGGCCCAGCTGGAGCGCGTTCTGGGCCAGACGGCGCAGCTGACCTTCCAGCTGGTCGATGTCGAGAATTCGGTCGAGGAGGCCATCGCGGGCTTCCCGCCGCCGGACGCCGAGGTCATCCCTGACGAGAACGGCGTCCCCTATCTGGTCAAGAAGCGGGTGCTGGTCTCGGGCGAGAACCTGACCAAGGCCGAGGTCACCGTCGACCAGAATAACCAGACCGCCATCGGCTTCCGCTTCGACGGGGCCGGGGCGCGCCGCTTCGGCGAGGCGACCGCCGCCAACATCGGCAAGCCGTTCGCCATCATCCTGGACGGCAAGGTCATCTCGGCTCCCAACATCAAGAGCGCCATCACCGGCGGTTCCGGCATCATCGAAGGCAGCTTCTCGATCGAAGAGGCGTCGGAGATGGTCAACCTGCTGAACGGCGGGGCCCTGCCGGCGCCGCTGAAGGTGCAGGAGCGCCGCGTGGTGACCGCCGAACTGGGCGCCGACGCGGTCGCCGCGGGCGCCCTGTCGACCGCCATCGGGGCGGTGATCATCGTGGTCTTCATGCTGCTGGCCTACGGCTTCCTGTTCGGCGGCATCTCGATCATCGGCCTGGTGCTCAACGGCCTGCTGATCATCGCCGCCATGTCGATGACCGGCGCCGCCCTGACCCTGCCGGGCATCGCCGGCCTGGTGCTGACCTTCGCCGTGGCGGTCGACGCCAATGTGCTGATCTACGAGCGGATGCGCGACGAGGCGCGGGCCGGGCGGTCGGTGATCGCCTCGCTCGACGCCGGCTTCAACAAGGCGATGGGCACCATCATCGACGCCAACCTGACGACCCTGGTGGCGGCGCTGATCATGTTCATCTTCGGCGCGGGCCCGGTGCGCGGCTTCGCCTGGACGCTGACCATCGGCGTCTTCACCTCGATGCTGTCGGCCGTGCTGGTCGCCCAGGTCGGACTGGCCTGGTGGCTGAAGCTGGCCAAGCCCAAAAAACTGCCGATCGCGGAGTGATGGCGATGCGTGGATGGCCCCTCATCAAACTGCTGCCGGTCAAGACGGACCTGCATTTCGTCTCCTTCGCCAAATACGCCGCCGCCCTGTCGGCGGTGCTGGTGATCGCCTCGCTGGTCGGCCTCTTCTACCCGGGCCTGAACATGGGCATCGACTTCCGCGGCGGCGCGTCGATGGAGCTGACCAAGCCGGGCGGACAGACCCTGGATCTCGGCGCCGTCCGCGAGGCGGTGGGTGAACTGGGGCTCGGCGACGTCGGGGTGCAGGGCATCGACACCGAAAGCTCGGCCATCGTCCGTTTCCAGGTGCCGGAAGGGCAGGATCAGACGGTCGTGGTCCAGCGCGTCGAACAGGCGATCGACGCGGCCGTCGGCGAGGTGGAATACTCCGGCGTCAGCGTCGTCGGCTCCAAGGTCTCCGGCGAACTGTTCACCTCGGGCCTGATGGCGCTCGGCCTCGCGATCGCGCTGATGTTCGCCTACATCTGGTTCCGGTTCGAGCCGCAGTTCGGCCTCGGCGCGGTGGCGGGCCTGCTGCACGACGTGATCCTGGTGTTCGGCCTGATCGTGCTGATGCGGCTCGAGTTCAGCCTCAACATGGTCGCCGCCATCCTGACGGTGATCGGCTATTCGATGAACGACACGGTCGTGGTGTTCGACCGCCTTCGCGAGAACCTGCGCAAGTACAAGACCATGCCGCTGCGTGAGGTGATCGACCTGTCGATCAACGAAACCCTGTCGCGCACGGTGATCACCGGCATCACCGCAATCATGGTGCTGGCGGCCCTGGCGATCTTCGGCGGCGAGGCGCTGTTCGGCTTCTCCATCGCCCTGATGGCCGGCATCATCATCGGCACCTATTCGTCGATCTATGTCGGCGCGCCGATCATCCTGCTGTGGGGCGTCAAGCGCGGCGAGCGCAAGGACGACGACGCCAAGCCGATCAAGCTGGGCATGGCGAGCCGGCCGTAGGGGCCATCTGATTTCAGAATGATCGATGGCCTTGTCGTCCCGCATCGCCGCATCGCGGCGTTCGGGATGACAAGGGCGTGCCCTGAAAGCCCCTAAACTCTATCGGTGTTTGTCGCCTTCAAGCAGCGCTATGGTCGCGGTTCAACGATTCTCGCGGCAGGTTGTCGCCGCGTTCCGAACGAAACGCCCGGGGAGGGGCGATCGACATGGGCAAGCTGCTTTCGAACTTCCGCACCACCATCCTGCTCAGCCTCGTGCTGGCCGGGGTGATGATCTACGCCTTCGGCAGCGTCGCGCCGGGTGGTTTCGACCTGATCTTCTGGCAGGCGGTGTTCCGCTGGACGCACGTCTTCGCGGGCATCCTGTGGATCGGCCTGCTGTGGTATTTCAACTTCGTCCAGATCCGGGTCATGCCGTCGATCCCGGCCGAACTGAAGCCGGCCATCGGCAAGCACATCGCGCCCGAGGCCCTGTTCTGGTTCCGCTGGTCGGCGCTGGCCACGGTGCTGGCGGGCCTGGCGCTGGCCTTCAGCCGCGGCCACGCCTACGCCGTCGAGGTGCTGAGCTTCGGCCTCGCCGGCGGCCTGACCGAGGACCAGAAGGGCTATACCCTGATGGGCATCGGCGTGTGGCTGGCCATCGTCATGTTCCTCAACGTCTGGGGCGTGATCTGGCCGAACCAGAAGCGGGCGCTGGGCATCGTCGTCGTCGATGACGACGCCAAGGCGAAGGCGGCCCGCACCGCCATGCTGGCCAGCCGCATCAACATGCTGCTGTCGCTGCCGATGCTGACCTCGATGGCCATGTACCAGACGCTGTTTGGCTGACGTCCCGCGCGGGCGGGTCGCGACTCGCCGCCGCCGGAGTGGCATAGGAAACGTCGCGCCTGTCCGGGCGCGGCGTTTTCGCATGGGAGGCCGACCTTGGCCGGAGTGAGCGGCAGAGAGTGAACCCTTCCCTCGACGAGCAGGTCCGCGCGGCCGATCCCGACCGATGGCTGTCGAGCCGGTTCGTGGCCGACCCGCAGGCGCGGGCGGACCTGATCGCCCTCTATGCGTTCGAAGCCGAGCTGCTGGCGATACCGACCCGCGTGACCCAGCCGCTGCTGGCGGAGATGCGCTACGCCTGGTGGCGGGAGCAGCTGGACGGGGTGTTCGCCGGCGTAGCGCGCAAGGGCCATCCGGTGCTGGAAGCGCTGACGGAGGTGGTCGCCCGGCGCGGACTGGAGCGGGCGCCGTTCGACGCCCTGATCGAGGCCCACATCGGCCGGGTGCATGGCGAGGCGCACGATCTCGACGCCTTCTACGTCGGACCCATGCAGGCGGCGGCGCGGATCCTGGCGGGCCCGGGGCACGAGGCCGCCGTGGCCGGGGCCGGGCGGGTGTGGGGTCTGACACAGACCGGGCGGCTGGATGAGGCGAACGCCGCCCGACCGGATGCACGGGCGGCCCTTCGGTCCCTGCCGGTGGCCGGCTTTCCCGCGGCGGCCCACGCGGCGCTGAGCCGTCCGGCCGAGGCCGAGCCGCTGAAGCGCCTGCGGCTGGTCTGGGCTTCGCTGACCGGACGTATCTGAAACCGGCCTTTGCGAAGCCGCCGCAGCGGGGCCATATGGGCCGCATGGCGAGACTGGGTGAGCGGACGGGGCGACGAGGCGATTCGGTGGCGAAGGCGGCGCAGGGCGCGCCTCCGGCCGACCCGCCCCAGGGACCGCCGACCGGCCGGGCGCTGCTGGACCTGATGCGGCTGGTGCAGCGGTCGAACGCGCCTCAGCTGCCGCTGCGCCTGCTGGCCGCCATCGGAATGACGCTGGGCGGCAAGGCGCTGGGCGTGCTGGCGCCTCTGGTGCTCGGCGCCGCCGTCAACCGGCTGGCGGCCGGGCAGGGCGCGGGCGTCGCCATGGCCTGGGGCTTCGGCGGCTTCGCGGTCGGCTGGGCCGTGGTGAGGCTGCTGTCGGCCATAGCGCCCAACGCCTCGGACGTGGTGTTCGCGCCGGTGCGATCGGCGGCCCAGCGGACGGCGGCCACCGAGACGTTCGCCCACGCCCTCAGCCTGTCACTCGACTTCCACCAGACCAAGCGTTCGGGATCCCTGTCGCGAACCATGGATCGCGGCGCGCGGGCGGTCGACTTCCTGCTGCGCATCCTCGCCTTCAACCTGATCCCCACGGGGGTGGAGCTGGTCCTGGCGGCCGGGGTCCTGGCCGGGAAATACGACTGGCGTTTCGGGGCCGTGGCCGTGGCCGTGGTGGCGGTCTACGCCGTTTCCACCTTCGCCCTGTCGAACTGGCGGATCGAGCACCGGCGCGAGATGAACGCCGCCGACACCCAGGCCGCCGGGGTCTCGGTCGACGCCCTGCTGAACTACGAGACGGTCAAGTCGTTCGGGGCCGAGGCGCGGGCGGCGCGGGTCTATGACCAGGCGCTGGGCGACTACACGCGGGCGGCGCTGAAGGCCAACAGCTCGCTGGCGCTGCTCAACATCGTGCAGGCGGTGATCATGAATCTCGGCCTCGCCGTGATGGCGGTGATGGCCGGCTTCGAGGCGGCGGCCGGGCGGATGGGGCCGGGCGATGTCATGGCCGCCGTGCTGATCATGATCTCCCTGTATGCGCCGCTGAACATACTGGGCTTCGCCTATCGGGAAATCCGTCAGTCTTTCATCGACATGGAGGAGATGCTGAAGGTGACGCGGCAGACGCCGCAGGTGGCCGACGCGCCCGACGCCCAGCCCCTGCCGCGCCCGGCCGACGCGCGCGGCGCTGCGCTCGCCTTCGAGCAGGTGGGCTTCCGCCACGACGCCCGCGCCAACGGGCTGGAGGACGTCAGCTTCGTGGCCCCGCCCGGAACGACGACCGCCCTGGTCGGACCGTCGGGATCCGGCAAGTCGACGATCGTCAAGCTGGCGCTGCGGCTGCTCGACCCGCAGGAGGGCCGGGTGCTGATCGACGGCTTCGACGCGCGGCAGGTGACGCAGGAGTCGCTGCGCGCGGCGGTGGCCCTGGTGCCGCAGGACGTGGCGCTGTTCAACGACACCATCCGCGCCAACATCGGCTTCGCCCGTCCCGATGCAGACGAGGCGGCGATCTGGGCGGCGGCCGACGCGGCCGAGCTGGACGACTTCATCCGGGCCCTGCCGCAAGGCATGGACACCATGGTCGGCGAACGCGGGCTGAAGCTGTCGGGCGGCGAGCGCCAGCGGGTCGGCATCGCCCGGGCCCTGCTGGCCGACCCGTGCATCCTGATCCTCGACGAGGCCACCAGCGCGCTGGACAGCCGTACCGAGGCGGCGATCCAGAAGACGCTGCGGCGGGCGCGGACGGGGCGGACGACGCTGGTGGTGGCGCACCGGCTGTCGACCATCGCCGACGCGGACCAGATCCTGGTGCTGAAGGGCGGGCGGATCGTCGAGCGCGGCGCGCACCATGAGCTGGTGGCGCGCCAGGGCGGGGAATATGCGGCGCTGTGGCGCAAGCAGACGCGCGGCGCGAAGGCCGGGCCTCAGCCGGCCTGACCGAATTTCTTCGCGACCATGGCCGACAGCTGGGTGGTGACCGCCTCGCGCTGCCGGACCGCTTCGGCCGGCAGGGTGTTCAGCAGCTGCAGCGACTGGATGTGCACCTGCAGGATGCGCCAGTCGAAGCTGTGTTCGGCCGCCGCGCGGTCGACCATGTCGCACAGGCTTGAGGCGACGGCGCAGATGTCGTCGAGGCCGAACGGGCCGGCCGCGTCGATGATGTGGTTGGCCGACTGGTAGATGCGGCGGAGGCTCTCGTCCTTGGCCTCCGGCGTGGTCGGCTGCTGGAGGGCGGCCAGTTCGCCGATGTGGCGGGCGACCTCTTCGAGGCCCTGGCCGTGCAGCCGGGCGATGTTCTCGCGGGCGCGGGTCAGGGCGACCCCGACGGCCATGCCGCCGGCGCTGTCGATCATCTTCGCAAGGCGGGATGTGCGCCGGGCGTGGGTGATGACCGTCACGGCGCGTTTCCGGCTGCGACGGCGGCGGCCGTGGCGGCCTTCTCGGCCTCGAACTGGGCCAGGCGAAGGCGATCGGATCGCCGCTCCTCGCCGGGCGCCTGGCCCTCGCGGAAGCGGCGGTCAGGCCCGAAATATTCGCCGACCTCGAGGAAGGGACGGTTGTCGCGGGCGACCCAGACGATCCGCTCCAGCAGGCTGGAGGCGCTGAACGGCTTGGTGACGATGTAGTTGGCCCCGCAATTGCGCGCCCTGTTGACCATCGAGCGGCGGATGTGGGCGGCGGTCATGATGACCGGCACAAAGGCGTTGGGCGGACCCGAGCGGCGCAGCCACTGGACCATTTCAAAGCCGTCCATGCCCGGCATTTCGCAGTCGATCACCAGCAGGTCGATCTCCGTCTCGGCGAGGATCTGCATCGCCTCGGGGGCGCTGCGGCATGAATGGCGGGTGCGGATTCCAAAGCCGAGGAGGGCGCTGGTGGTGATCTCGGCGGAGAAGGCCGAGTCGTCCACGACCATGGTGACCGCCCCGGTCAGATTGATGATGGCGGTATCGCGTAGCGCCTCGCCGACAGTACTCATGCCACTCGTCCCGGCCGAGTCGCGCCTGCAACTCAGAATATAGACGAGCGTTGCCAGACAACCGTCGCCGAAGGGTTAACGAAACCCTCAGCCCATGCGGCCGATGGCGTAGAAGCGGTCTGCGCGGGCCTGCCGGATCTGCTCGGGGGAGAGGGTGGACAGGGTGGCCAGCTCCTCGGCCAGCACGTCCCCGACGGCGGTGATGGCCGCGGCCGGATCGGCGTGGGCGCCGCCGGTCGGCTCGGGGATGATCCGGTCGATGATCTTCAGCTCGAGCAGGTCGGGGGCGGTGATCTTCATGGCCATGGCGGCGTCGCGGGCGCGGGCCCCGTCGCGCCACAGGATGCCGGCGGCGCCCTCGGGCGAGATGACCGAATAGATCGAATGTTCGAGCATCAGCACCCGTCCGGCGGCGGCGATGGCGATGGCCCCGCCGGAGCCGCCCTCGCCGGTGACGGTGGCGATGGAGGGCACGCCGAGGGTCAGGCAGCGCTCGGTCGAGCGGGCGATGGCCTCGGCCTGGCCGCGCTCCTCGGCGCCGAGGCCGGGATAGGCGCCGGCGGTGTCGACGAAGGTCAGGACCGGCAGGCCGTATTGCTCGGCCAGATCCATCAGCCGGACCGCCTTGCGGTAGCCCTCGGGCCGGGCCATGCCGAAATTGTGGGTCAGGCGGGTCTGGGTGTCGTGACCCTTCTCGTGGCCCATGACCACCACCGGCGAGCCGCGGAAGCGGGCGAGGCCGCCGAGGATGGCCTGATCGTCGCCGAACTGGCGGTCGCCCTTGAGCTCGACGAAGTCGGTGAACAGGCCTTCGACATAGTCGACGAAATGCGGCCGCTGCGGGTGGCGGGCGACCTGGGTCTTCATCCACGGGTCGAGCGAGGCGTAGGTCTTCCTGCGCAGCTGCTCGGCCTTCTTGCGCAGGCCCTCGACCTCGGCGTCGAACGAGCCGGAGGTCGAGGAGAGCAGGTTCAGCTCCTCGATCTTCGCCTCCAGATCGGCGATCGGCTTTTCGAACTCGAGGTAGTGCACGGCCATCAAGGCGTCCGGGACAGGCGCGCCACGCGGCGCATCGGGAGGCGGCGGAACCTAGTGGGGTCAACGCCGGGGGGCAAGCGGCGGTTCAGTCGTCCCGCGCCAGGGGATGCTTGTCGCGGACCACCTGGGCCAGGCGGTCGACCGCCACGTGGGTGTAGATCTGGGTGGTGGCGATGTCGGCGTGGCCGAGCAGGGTCTGGACCACGCGGAGGTCGGCGCCGCCCTCGAGCAGGTGGGTGGCGAAGGCGTGGCGCAGGACGTGGGGGCTGACGCGGGCCGGATCGATGCCGGCGTCAATGGCGGCCTGATCCAGCAGCTGGGCGAAGCGGCGCGGGGTCAGGTGGCCCTTGGCCGATAGCGACGGGAACAGCCAGGGGCTGTCGGGAGCCTTGTCCGGGCGGGCCGCGTCGCGGGCGAGGAGCCAGGCCTTCACGGCCTCGCGGGCCGAGGCGTTGAGCGGGGCCAGCCGCTCCTTGCCGCCCTTGCCGCGCACGATCAGGAAGGCGGGGTCCCGGCGCACGGCCTCGACCCGCAGGCCGAGCAGTTCGGACACACGCAGGCCCGAGGCGTAGGCCAGCTCGACCAGTGCGACGAGGCGCAGGCCCGCGGCGCCGTCGCGGGCGGAGGCGGCGGCGAGCAGGCGTTCGACTTCGTCGCGGGCGAGGGTCTTCGGCAGGCTGCGGCCCTGTTTGGGGGCGTCGAGGCGGCGCGAGGGGTCGTCCTGCCGCCAGCCCTCGCCCAAGGCGAAGCGGTAGAATTGGCGCACGGCGGAACGCCGGCGGGCCTGGGTGGCGGCCGAGAGGCCGCGCGCGCCAAGCCCGGCGTACCAAGCCTCGACCGCGGCCTCGTCGGCCTGCATCAGCCCGCCGGGCAGGGCGGCCTCGGCGTCGGCGAGATCGCGCGCGTAGGCGGACAGGGTGTGGGGCGAGGCGTCGCGCTCCACCGCCATCATCTCGAGAAAGGCCTCTACCTGCGAGGTCGCGTGGGGCGTGGTCATGCGCGGGACCGCTTTGCGTCGGCGGCGCCTGGTGTAAAGGGTGGTCGGGTCATGACGCCTTGCCTGCCGCCGTCCGTTTCGCCGCCGCCGCCGCACCGCCTCACGCGAGGCCGGCCGTGAGCGAGGGGCCGATTCCGGTCCATCGCCGCACCATAGCGCTGGTCGGACTGATGGGGGTGGGGAAATCGACGGTCGGGCGGCGTCTGGCCAAGCGGCTGAACCTGCCGTTCGCCGATGGCGACATCGAGATCGAGGCGGCGGCGGCGATGACGGTGTCGGACATCTTCACGGAGCTGGGCGAGGCCGAGTTCCGGGCCGGCGAGGCGCGGGTGATGAAGCGCCTGCTGGAGGGCCCGCGAATGGTGCTGGCCACCGGGGGCGGGGCGATCCTCAATCCCGAGACCCGGGCGCTGCTGAAGGAGCGCGCGGTGACGGTGTGGATGCGGGCGGACCTGGAGACGGTGGCTCAGAGGGTGCAGCGGCGGGACACCCGACCGCTGTTGCGCGGACGCGATCCGCTGACGGCGCTGCAGGCCATGGCCGAGGTACGCTATCCGGTCTATGCGACCGCCGACCTGACGGTGGACGTGGCGGGCGGGGCGCACGCCCAGGCGGTGGAGGCGATCATCGAGGCGCTGGAGGCGTACTGGTCGGCGCATCAGCCGGAGGTGGGGGCGTGACGACGATCGTGCCGGTCTCGGGCGGGGACTTCCGGCCCTATGAGGTGATCGTCGGACGCGGCTTGCTGTCTGGTCTCGGCGCGCGCGTGGCCCCGCTGGCGCGCGGGCGGACCGTGGTCATCACCGACGAGACTGTGGCCGGCCTGCACGGCAAGGCCGCGCTTGCGTCGCTGAAGGCGGCGGGCGTTCACGGGCGGCTGCTGACCGTGCCGCCCGGCGAGGGCTCCAAATCCTTCGCCGAGCTGGAGCGGGTGATCGACCGCATGCTGGCCTTCAAGCTGGACCGGACCGATGTGGTGGTGGCGCTGGGCGGCGGCGTGGTCGGCGACCTGGCGGGACTGGCGGCGGCGCTGTTCATGCGCGGCATCGACTTCGTGCAGGTTCCCACGACCCTGCTGGCCCAGGTCGATTCGTCCGTCGGCGGCAAGACGGCGATAGACACGCCACGCGGCAAGAACCTGGTCGGGGCCTTCCATCAGCCGAGGCTGGTGCTGGCCGACATCGATGTGCTGGCCACCCTGCCGGAGCGGCAGCTGCGCTCGGGCTGGGCCGAGGTGCTGAAGCACGGGCTGATCTGCGACGCCGAATATTTCGACTGGCTGGCGGACACGTCGCCTTCGGGGGGCGCGGCGGGCGCGTCGGGCGATGCGGCGGCGCTGGAGCGGGCCGTGGTCCGATCGGTCGAGATCAAGAGCGCCATCGTCGGCGAGGACGAGAAGGAAGCCGGGCGCCGCGCCCTGCTGAACCTGGGCCACACCTTCGGCCACGCCATCGAGGCGGAATTGGGCTTCGACGAGACGAAGCTGACGCATGGCGAGGCGGTGGCGCTGGGCTGCGCCCTGGCGTTCCGGTTCTCGGCGGAGACGGGGCTCTGTCCGCCCGGGGAGGCCGCGCGCGTCGAGGCGGTCGTCGCGGCGGCCGGGCTGCCGACGCGTCTGGCCCAGGGCGGGGTCTTCCAGGGCGCGCCCCTGGTCAGGCGAATGGCGGGGGACAAGAAGGCCGAGGGCGGGCGGCTGACGCTGATCCTGGCCCGGCGCATCGGCGAGGCTTTCACGGCGAAGGATGTCGATGCGGCGGCGCTGACGGCGTTCCTCGAACGGGAGGCCTCGGGATCATGAGACTCGAACCGGTCGTGCTGGAGAACCGCTGGGTGCGGCTCGAGCCGTTCGCGCCCGAACTGAAGGAAGAGGCGCGGACGGCGATCAGCGTCGACGAGCCGGCCTGGTCGATCATGGTGACCACGGCCTATGGCGAGAATTTCGACCCCTGGTGGGACGGGTTCGTCGAGCGGATGGCCGCCGGCCGGGACACGCCCTATGCCGTGCGGCGCCAGAGCGACGGTCGCCTCGTCGGCGTGAGCAGCCTGCACGACCTTTTCCCGTTGCACCGGCGCGTGGAGCTGGGGTCGACCTTCTATCACCCGGACGCGCGCGGCGGGGCGGTCAATCCGGCCAGCAAGCGGCTGCTGCTGCAGCACGCATTCGACAGCGGGATCGTAAGGGTCGAGATCATCACCGACGGGATCAACGCTCGCAGCCAGGCCGCCATCGCCAGGCTGGGCGCGGTGCGCGAGGGCGTGCTTCGACGTCACAAGATCACCCATACGGGCCGGGTGCGCGACACGGTGATGTTCGCGATCACCGATCATGACTGGCCGGACGTGCGGGCGCGGCTGGACGCGCGGCTGGCGGGATTCTAGTCGATCGCGCGGCAGTCGGTGGGTTCGCGGCCGTCGCCGGTCCAGCGCGCCATCACCCCTTCGCCGCGCAGCTCATAGCCCGAGGCGCGGTACCACAGGCCCGAGGCCGCCCGCTCCTGGAACAGGTCCACCGCCTCGCCATTCGAGTTGCGGACCGTGGCCATCTCGCGCGGGTTGTCGAAGTCGACCGTCAGGCGCTCGCCGTTGTTGCACAGGTAGATGGTGCGGATGACGCGGTTCAGCGCCCGTTGCTGGACTTCCGCGCCCGTGCGGCGGCGCGCGGTCTGGGCAGTCCGGGCCCGTTCGCGGACCGACTCACCGTCGGTCGGAGCGTCCGCCGGCTTCGGGCCACAGGCGGTCAGGGCCAGAACGGAGAGAACCGCGAAGGGCGCCAGACGCATGAAACAAGCCTTGCCGTGGAGGACGGGCGGTTGAACGCGCCGTTCAGGACGCTGTTCCCTTGCGCCGGGCCCGGAAGAAGGTCCGTAGCAGGTCCGCGCCCTGCTCCGCCAGTACGCCGCCCGCCGTCGCGGGCCGCCAGTGACAGGTCGGCTGGTCGAAGAAGCGCGGGCCGTGGACGACGGCGCCGCCCTTGGGATCGTCGGCGCCCCAGACCACCCGGCCGATGCGGGCGTGGCTGATGGCCCCGGCGCACATGGCGCAGGGCTCCAGCGTCACATAGAGGGTCAGGCCGGTGAGGCGGTAGTTGCCCAGCCTGGCGGCCGCGGCCCGCAGGGCCACGATCTCGGCGTGGGCGGTCGGATCGTGGGCCCCGATCGGCCCGTTGCGGCCCTCGGCGACGACCTCGCCGGAGGTTTCGTCGACGATCACGCAGCCGACGGGAGTCTCTCCCGCGTCCGCAGCCGCTTGCGCACAGGCCAAGGCCATGTGCATGAACCGCTCATCATGGCCAGCCATCCCCGAGACAACGACAAGAAGCCGCGCCCGCGTCAAGACGGCGACCGCGACGGCCCCCGCAAACCCTACGTCAAACGCGCCGAGGGCGCCGACGACCGGGGCCCGCCCAAGGGCGGCAAGTCCTTTGGCAAGGGCGGCGGAAAGCCGTTCAGCAAGACCGGCGGCAAGGACGGCAAGCCGGGCGCGAAGGCCGACGAGGCTCCGAAGCGCAGCGAACGCATCGCCAAGGCCATGGCCCGGGCCGGCATCGCCTCGCGGCGCGAGGTCGAGCGACTGATCGGGTTGGGCAAGGTGGCGGTCAACGGCAAGATCCTCGACACGCCGGCGACCCTGGTGACGCGCGACGACGTCATCACCGTCGACGGCAAGCCGATCGGCTCGGCCCAGGCGACGCGGGTGTGGCGCTATCACAAGCCGGCCGGCCTGCTGACCTCGCACACTGACCCGGCCGGGCGGCCGACCGTGTTCGACGCCCTGCCGAGCGGCCTGCCGCGGGTGATCTCGGTCGGGCGGCTCGATCTCAACACCGAGGGCCTGCTGCTGCTGACCAACGACGGCGAACTGAGCCGGGCGCTGGAGCTGCCGCAGACCGAACTGGTGCGCCAGTATCGGGCCCGGGCGCGGGGGCGGGTGAGCCAGTCGCAGCTGGACACGCTGAAGGACGGGGTGACGGTCGACGGCGTACGTTACGGCCCGATCGAGGCGACGCTGGACAAGGTCAAGGACAAGGCCGAGGGCGAGAAGGCCTCGGCCAATCTGTGGATCAGCGTCTCGATCACCGAAGGCAAGAACCGCGAGGTCCGCAAGGTGCTGGAGCACCTGGGCCTGACCGTGAACCGGCTGATCCGCCTGGCCTACGGACCGTTCCAGCTGGGCACCCTGCCGGTCGGATCGGTGGAGGAGGTCGGGCCGCGGGTGATCCGCGAACTGCTGGCCGAGCACATCCGGCCGGAGAATCTGCCGACCGGCAATACGGTGGCGACTCCGGCGCCGATCCCGGGACGGCGCATCTCCACCCCGATCTTCAAGGGGGCCTCGGGTTCGGCCATCTCGGATCCGTCGCGCAAGCCGAGCCGGGTCCGCGCCGCCGGGGCCGCCGCCGATGCGGCCGCCGAACGCGCCGCCCGCCCGCAGAAGAAGGCGGGCTGGGCCAAGGCCTCGCCGAAATTCGAGCATCCGAAGCGTGAGTTCAGGCCACGGGCCCGGCCCGAGGGCGAGGCGGCCGCCGGAGATCGTCCGAAGCGCGCCTTCAAGCCCCGCGAGGATCAGTTCATCGACAAGCCGCGCGGGGCCCGTCCGGAAGGCGGCCGGTCCTTCGCAGGCAAGCCGGCGGCGGACGGCGATCGGCCGAAGCGGCCGTTCAAGCCCCGTGAGGGTTCGGCGGGACCGCGGGGCGAGACGCCCTCCGGCGGGTTCAAGCCGCGCGGCGGGGGGACACGGAGCAATCCGCCCGGTGGATCGCGTCCGCCGCGTCCGGGCGCCGGCCCGGCGGGGGGGCGCGGCAGTCCGCGGCCGCGCAAGCCCTAGACGGGGGCCGCCCGCAGCCGCGCCGCCAGCCGGAGGGTCCGTCTCACCACCGTGACGGCGGTGAGGACGACGATCAGGGCCAGCGTCAGCAGCAGCATGGGCGGTCCGCCGCGCCACAGGGGCTCGGCGGCGGCCAGCAGGCAGCCGGCTGTCAGGGCCGCCATGCGGTGCGGCTTGGCGCCCGGCCCGGCGAAGTCGGCCTCGAAGCCGAGCGCGCGGCCGAGTTCGCGGATGTAGGCCGTCAGCACCGCCAGGACGGCGGCGAGCCAGCCGAGGAGGGGACCCGGGTCTGGGCTCAGGTGGCGCAGGGCGTAGCCGGCCCCGACGAGGAACAGGGCGTCCGCGATCCGGTCCGGGAGCTCGTTCCACACCGGACCGAGGGGGCCGCCCCGGCCGTGCTCGACCGCCACCATGCCGTCCAGCAGATTGGCCAGCAGCCTGAGCTGGATGCAGAGGGCGGCGGCGATCAGCAGGGCGGGCCTGCACCAGCCCCCGGCGTCGGCCGAGAGCCAGAAGGCCGCCGCGCCGGCGAGGGCGAAGACCACGCTGGAGGCCGAGATGACGTCCGGGCGGACGCCGGTGCGCGCCAGGCCGGCGGCCAGGGCGCGGGCCCAGCCGGCGCCGCGGGACTTCAGGGGTCTGCGGCTGTCGGTCATCGGACGCGCTCCAGGCTGGCGACGTAGATGAAGGCGTACAGGGTCGAGACGGTCCACGGCAGGGCGATGGTGCGGATCACCTCGGGCGTGCTGGCGGCCGTATGGACGCCGTACAGCAGGGCCGCGACGAGGGTGCAGCTGATCAGGGGCGGGGCGAGCCGGGCGGACAGGCCGGACAGCCGGGCATGGCCCGCCTCGAGCCCGCGCTTCATCACGAGGGTGATCAGGCCGGACAGGGCGCCCTGGACGACGAAGGCGAGGAGAACGGCCCCGGCGCCGTGGTCCCGGTTGGCGAAGGCCGCCCAACCGCCCATGGCGACGAAGGCGAAACCCACGTGCAGGGCTGTCGAACGCAAGGGATGCGTGTTTTCCGCCAACTGCGCCATACTGTATCCGAAACCGATTCCGGAGGGCACTCTAGGGCATGATCGAGGCGCTGACAGCGGGGCTGGATCAGGTGCGGCCGCCGCTGCTGTGGGGCTTCGGCGGCGTGTTCGGCGTGCTGCTGGTCGCCTCGGCCCTGGTGCTGATCCTGCCGGCGGTGAAGCCGGGAGGCGACTGGCGCGAGCTGCGGCTCAGGGTGTGGTCGTGGTGGGTCATGATCGCCCTGCTGGCCGGCGCGCTGGCGCTGGGCTGGATCGCGGTGACCCTGCTGTTCGCGGCCATCGCCTTCATTGCTCTGAGGGAATTCCTGTCGCTGGCCCCGCTGCGGCGCGAGGACCGGCTGGTGGTGCTGTTCGCCTATCTGTCGGTGCCGCTGTCGTTCGGCCTGGTCGCGGCGGGCTGGTACGGCGTCTATCTGGTCGCCATCCCGGTGTGGTTCTTCCTGACCGTGGCCTTCCTGATGGCCATCGGCGGGCAGACCCGGGCCTATCTGGCGACGGTGGCGACCATCACCTGGGCGGTCATCGTCTGCGTCTACAATCTGGGCGTCATACCGCTGCTGATGCGGACGCCGGACGAAGGCGGCGCCGCCGGGGCGGCCGGCATGGTCTTCCTGCTGCTGTTCGCCACCGAGGCCAACGACGTGCTGCAGTACTGCTGCGGCAAGTTGTTCGGGCGGCGCAAGATCACCCCCGCCGTGAGCCCGAACAAGACATGGGAGGGCTTCTTCGGCGGCTGGATCCTGACCGGGGCCCTGATCTGGTTCCTGGCCCCCGTGTTCACGCCGATGACGGGGTATCCGGTTCTGATCCTCGCCCTGCTGTTGCCGGTCGCGGGCTTCGCCGGCGACGTGACCATGAGCGCGGTGAAGCGCGACCTGGGCGTCAAGGACACCAGCCGGCTGATCCCGGGGCACGGCGGGCTGCTGGACCGGATCGACAGCCTGACCTTCACGGCCCCGCTCTATTTCCACTTGATGGCCTATTATGCCCTCGACAAATACTGAGCGGGCGGCGCGGCCGTTCGGGCCGACGCGGATGCTGTTCCTGACGCTGATCGCGCGCCCCGTCGTGCGCTTCATGACCGGCATGGACGTGTGCAATCCCGAGCGGCTGCCGAAGGGCGGGCCGGCGATCGTCGCGGCCAACCACAACAGCCACATGGACGCCTTCATGCTGCTGAGCCTGTTTCCGGCGCGGCTGCTGCACAAGGTGCGTCCCGTTGCGGCGGCGGACTATTTCCTGGCCAATCCGGCGATCAGCTGGTTCTCGCGCAAGATTATCGGCATCGCGCCGATCTCGCGGTCCGTGGCGCGGGGGGAGGACGTGCTGGCCCCGGCGCGGGCGGCGCTGGAGCGGGGCGAGATCATCCTGGTGTTCCCCGAGGGAACCCGAAGCAGGGACGGGGCCCTGGCCCCGCTGAAGGCGGGCGTGGCGAGGCTGGCCGAGGCCTTCCCCGACGTGCCGGTCATCCCGGTGTGGATCGAGGGGGCGGGGCGGGTGCTGCCCAAGGGAGCCGTCGCGCCGGTGCCGATGAACTGCACGGCCCTGGTCGGCGAGCCGCTGGTGTGGTCTGGCTCGCGCAGCGCGTTCATGACCGAACTGCGCGACCGGCTCGACGCGCTGGCCGCCGAGGCCCCGCCGCAGCGCTGGGCCAACTGACGGGCCGGTTGACGGCGGCGCCAATCCCGCTGATTGAGCGGCCATGAGGATCGTCGCCGGCAGCCTGAAGGGGCGCAGCATCGTCGCACCGGAAGGGCAGGGCACCCGCCCGACGTCCGACCGCGCCCGCCAGGCTGTGTTCAACGTGCTGGAGCATGCCGCCTGGGCCGAGCCGCTGGCGGGGCTGCGGGTCATGGACCTGTATGCCGGGTCGGGCGCGCTGGGGTTCGAAGCGATCAGCCGGGGGGCGGCCTTCTGCCTGTTCGTGGAGACGGACGACGAGGCGCGCGGGGCCATACGCGAGAACGCCGACGCCTATGGGGTGATGGGACGGACGCGGGTGCACCGGCGCAGCGCCACGGATCTGGGCGTGCGCCCGGGTCCGGACGGGGAAGCCTTCGACCTGGCGTTCCTGGACCCGCCCTACCGCAAGGGGCTGGGCGAGCAGACGCTGGCGCGGCTGCTGGAAGGGAACTGGCTGAAGCCCGGGGCGGTGGTGGTGTTCGAGCGCGGCTCGGACGAGCCCGAGACCGACACGCCGGGCTACGAACGGCTGGACGCGCGCGACTATGGGGCCGCGCGCGTCCTGTTTCTCAGGGCGTCACCAGCGGCGCTCTGAGACCCGGTTGTCGAGCTGGCTGTGCATGCGCGCCAGACCGTCGCGGTTGACCCGGTAAGGCCCGCCGCCGATCGAGGCGATCAACCCCTTCTTCTTCAGCTTGCGCCACACCGACAGGGTGCAGTCGGTGAGCAGGAAGCCGTCGCGGGTGAAGCAGTCTGCGCGCAGCAGGCTGCCGTTTTCATCGCGGATCAGCACGATGCCGCCACCCTGCGCGAGGGCGTGCAGCGTGCGCTGCTCCGCACGGGAGATGTTCATTTGTGGAATGTCCGATAGGCGTGAACGAGTGCGCCGGCGCGGTTGGCGCGCCTGCGGGTTCAGAGGCTCTTCACAGTCAGCGCCGTGAGGCCTCAGGCCTTGCGGACAATCTCGGACATGGGCTTCCGAAAGGGGTGGAACGGCGCGTATAGCGCAGGTCGCGGTTCTGCGCCAAGCTGGCGGGATGAGCATCCTCGACCGCCGCACCTTCCTCGCCGCCGCCGGAGCCTCCGCGGCCGTTCCCTCCGTCGCCTGCGCGCAGGAGCCTGCAGAGAGCTGGAACGCGCGTGCGTCGCTACCGTGGCCGGTGCAGGAGATCTACGCCGCCGTCCACCAGGGCCGGATCGTCACCGGCGGCGGACTGGTGGCGCGGGCGGGACAGCCGCTGCACATCGAGGATCGGGTTGGACTCTATGACCCGGCGACAGATGCTTGGAGCGAGCTGCCGAAGCTTCCGTCGCCGCGCCACCATCCGATGGTTTTTGCCAGCGATGGCGAACTGTTCGTGTTCGGTGGCTATGGGCGCTCGGCGGCGGGGGAATGGACCTCGATGCGGGACTGCTGGGTCCTGTCTGAAGGCGCGTGGGTCGAAACCATTCCGCTCGATGCGCCGCAAAGCGAGGCGGTGGGCGTTTCCCATGACGGTCTGCTGCATTTGATCACTGGCCGGACGCCCGGAGGCTTGGGCAACGGCAACTGGAATGATCAGGTCGATACCGATGCGCACCGGGTCTACATCACTGGCGCGGATGCTTGGGACACGGCGCGGCCCTGTCCAATGGCGCGGAACAGCGCGGCGGCGGCGGTGATGGACGGGGCCATCTGGGTGGCGGGCGGACGCACGGTCAGCGGCGGCGGCACGGGGCGGCTGGACCGCTACGACCCGGCGGAGGACCGCTGGGACACCTTGGCGCCGATCCCGCCGTCGCCGGAAACCGGCCAGCAGGTGGGCGGCGGGCTGGCCATGGCGGCGATCAGCGGCCGGTTGGTGGCCTTCGGCGGCGAGTGGTTCCAGCGCGGCGGCGGCGGAGGCGTGTTCCGCGAGACCTGGATCTATACGGCGGCCGACGACGCCTGGCGGCGCGGTCCGGACATGGCGACGCCGCGGCACGGCCTGGCCGCCGCGGCCATCGACAACACGGTCTACGCCATCGCCGGCGGGGAGGTGGTCTCGGGTGGCCGGGCCGGAAACGTGGTCGAGGCCTGCGAGTTCAGCCTCTTCTACTGAAGTGCTTCGCGAGAGCGCGGGCGGCGGCGGCGACCTCCGCCCAGGTGACCTCGAAACCGGCCTCGTCGCCGAACCACGGATCGGCCACGGCCTGACCGGCGCGGCCCTCGACGTGATCGAGCAGCAGGCTGAGCTCGGCCGTGGCGTCGGCGGGGGCGAGCTTGCGCAGATTGGCCAGGTTGCCGTGGTCGAGCGCGATCACGTGGGTGAAGCGCCGGAAGTCGTCGGCCCGGACCTGACGCGCACGGAGACCGGAAATGTCGACGCCATGCCGTCGGGCCACGGCCTGCGCCCGGGCGTCGGGCGGTTCGCCGGCGTGCCAGTCGCCGGCGCCCGCAGAGTCGACCACGACCTCCAGCCCAAGCCGCGCGGCCTCCGCCCGGAATGCGCCCTCCGCGAGCGGTGACCGACAGATGTTTCCGAGGCAGACGAAGAGGACCGACTTCATCGCCGCCCGAACAGCTTTTCGAGATCGGCCAGCTTGAGCTCCACATAGGTCGGGCGGCCATGGTTGCACTGGCCGGAGTGGGGCGTGGCCTCCATCTGACGGAGCAGGGCGTTCATCTCGGGGGCGGAGAGGACGCGGCCGGCCCGGACGCTGCCGTGGCAGGCCATTGTCCCGCAGACCTCGCCGAGCCGCTCCGAGAGGGCCAGGGCGGCGCCGTGCTCGGCCAGGTCGTCGGCGATGTCGCGGATCAGGCCCTGGACATCGGTGTCGCCGAGCAGGGCCGGGGTCTCGCGCACCAGCACCGCCCCGGCGCCGAAGGGTTCCACGATCAGGCCGAGCTGGGCCAGTTCGTCGACGCGGGCGCTGACCCGCTCGGCCTCGGCGGGGTCGAGTTCGACCACCTCCGGGGTGAGCAGGGCCTGCCGGGTCACCGAGCCGGCGGCCATCTGGGCCTTCATGCGCTCGTAGACGAGACGCTCGTGGGCCGCGTGCTGGTCGACGACGACGAGGCCGTCGCGGGTCTGGGCGACGATATAGGTGCAGTGGAGCTGGGCGCGGGCGGCGCCGAGCGGGTAGTCCAGCGGATCGATGACCTCGGCCGTCGAGGCGTTCGTCAATGATTGATCGGCGAACGTCGGTTGGGATTCGACCCGGGCCGAGCGCTCGTTCAGGCCGGGCAGGACCTGGGCGGCAGCCGCCGCGGAGCCGGCCCAACCCTGCCAGCCGCTCCAGCCCTGGGCCGAAGGGGATGAGGGGCTGAAGGTCGCGCCATTCCCCACGCCCCAATGCGGGCGGAAGCCGGCGAGGGCGTCCGCGGCCACGGTGGTCGAGGCGCGGTGACCGGCGCCTGCCAGCGCGTGACGCAGGGCGCCGACGATCAGGCCGCGCACCAGCTGCGGATCGCGGAAGCGGACCTCGGCCTTGGCAGGGTGGACGTTGACGTCGACGTAGAGGGGGTCGACCTCCAGGAACAGCACCGCCGCCGGATGCCGGTCGCGGGCGAGAAAGTCGGCGTAGGCGCCACGCAGCGCGCCCTGCAGCAGACGGTCCTTCACCGGCCGGCCGTTGACGAACAGATACTGGTGGCCCGCGTTGCCGCGGCTGTAGGTCGGCAAGCCCGCATAGCCGGTCAGGCGGACGCCGTCGCGCGACTGGTCGATCAGCAGGGCGTTGGCCTCGAAGTCGCGGCCCAGCAGGGCGGCCAGCCGCTTCAGCCGACCCTGGTCGCCCGGATGCTCCGCGGGCAGGCGCAGGGTGGTGCGGCCGTCGAGGTCGAGGGTGAAGGCGACGGCTTCGTGCGCCATCGCCTGGCGCTTGATCTCTTCCGAGATGGCCATGGCTTCCGACCGCTCGGACTTCATGAATTTGAGCCGGGCGGGGGTGGCGTAGAACAGGTCGCGGACCTCGACCCGCGCGCCGTGGGGGCCGGGGAAGCCGGCGGGGGCGACCGGGCGCTGGTCCCCGCCCTCGACGGTGATCTGATGGGCGTCGCCGCCCTCTCTCGGACGACTGGTGATGGTCAGCCGGGCCACCGAGCCGATCGAGGGCAGGGCCTCGCCGCGGAAGCCCAGGGTGTGGATGCGCAGCAGGTCGACGTCGCCGGCGTCGTCGGGCTCGAGCTTGGAAGTGGCGTGGCGCTCGACCGCGAGGGCAAGCTGGTCGGCGGCCATGCCGTGCCCGTCGTCCGCGATCAGGATGCGGCTCAGTCCGCCGCCGTCGGCCTGGATCTCGATCCGCGTGGCGCCCGCGTCGAGGGCGTTCTCGACCAACTCCTTGATGGCGCTGGCCGGGCGTTCGACCACCTCGCCGGCGGCGATGCGGTTGACGGTCTCGGGCGGGAGGCGGCGGATGGGCATGGACCCGGAACTATGGGCTGATCCGTGGGGCGGGAGAAGCGCCGCTTGGTCTCACTCTGGGGTTAGGTCACTATGGGCTGGGGACAGGGGCCAGGACGGGGGAGAGTTTTCCGGATGCGCAGCCTTCTGATGTGCGGCGTCGCAGCGGCCACGGTGCTGATCGGGCCATCGGCGCTGGCCGACGCCACGACCGACCGCGCGGTGACGGACCTGATCGAGCGGCCGCGGATCTGCGGGCCTGGCGGAGTCCAGGCGGAGGGCGCGGCCTTGGCCGACATGGTCATGGTCGACGGCTTCGGCACGGGCGGCTTCAAGGTCGATACGGCGAGCGCCGAGGCCCAGGCCTGGTTCGATCACGGGGTGCGGCTGCGTTGGGCCTTCGAACACGGGGAGTCGGTGCGCGCCTTCCGCAAGGCCCGTTTGCTGGACCCGACCTGCGGGATGTGCGCCTGGGGCGAGGCATGGGCCATGGGCCCCAACCTCAACGGCGGCGGAGACGGGGAGGAGACGCGGACGGCGGCGCTGAAGATCGCGCGCGACGCCCGCCGGCTGGCGCGCGACGCCACCCCGATGCAGCGCCAGATGATCGACGCCCTGGTGCAGCGCTATTCCGGGCGGGAGTCTTCGCGGGCGGCCCGTTTCGCCACCGCCATGGACCGGATCGCCCGGCGCAACCCTTCCGATGTCGCGGTCGCCGCCATCGCCGCCGACGCCTGGATGATGAAGGCCGACCGCTGGTGGGACGACGAAGGCAAGGCCGCCGATCCGGGCATCACGCGGGCCATGGATATCCTCGAACAGACTCTGGCCCGGGCGCCGGACGATCCGGGCGCGATCCACCTCTACATCCACCTGACCGAATGGTCGGACGACCCGCACAAGGCCATTCCGTACGGCGAGCGGCTCGCCGCCCTGGCGCCGGGCGCCAGTCATCTGGTGCATATGCCGTCGCACACCTTTTACCGCGTGGGACGCTACAGGGACGCGATGATGTCCAACGTCGCCGCCGTGGCGCTGGACCGGCGCTATGATGGGCTGGCGCGGCCACCGGGCGGGGTGCCGGGCATGCCGCTGCACGGCCACAACATTCATTTCGGCATGGGCGGAGCCCTGATCGCCGGCGGCGGGGACGAAGGGCTGAAGCTGGCCGACTGGTTTCTGGCCACCTGGCCGGACATTCCGGCGGACAACCTGTGGCGGCAGATGGTCGCCAACAACGCCTACGCCATCTATGGCCGCTTCGGAGATCGGGAGCGGGTCGCGGCGCTGAAGGAGCCGCTGGCGACGCATCCCATGCTGCGGATCAGCTGGGGCTACGCCCGGGGCGAGGCCGCGGCGCGCGCGGGGGACGCCGGGGCGGTGCGGGCCGAGGCGGCCGCCATCGCGGCCCTGCGGAACGACCCTTCGTTCGCCGCGGGCCCCATGCAGGATGAGCGAAGGGCCTTCACCGAACTGTCCCAGCGCGTGCTGGAAGGCCGGGCGGCGATGATCGACGGCGACCACGCCGCCGCCATCGCGGCCTTCGCACGCGCGGCGGAACTGCAGGGCATGGGCGACGAGGGCGGCGACCCGCCGGTGATCTGGTATCCGACGCGGCGCAGCCTTGCGGCGGCGTTGCTGGCTTCGGGAGACGCCGCAGGGGCGCGCGCCAAGGTGCTGGAGTTGCTGAAGGACTGGCCGAACGACCCGTACAGCTATTTCGTGCTGGCGCAGGCCGAGACCGCCCTCGGAGACTCAGCCGCCGCCGCCGAGGCCGAACGCCGCTCGCGGATCGAGTGGATCGGCGGGGCGATGGACCTGAAGCTCGCCTAGCCGGCTTTCGCCTCCCGGATCGCGCGCTCGAGCGCCGCCGGCTGGATGGACTCGCTGGCCTTGCCGTTGACGAAGAAGGTCGGCGTGCCGACGAGTCCGAGGGCCATGGCGGAAGTCTGCATGTCGGCCATGTGGCGGGCGAGCTCGGGGCTCGACATGGCCGCCTCGGCCTGCGGCATCGAGACGCCGTTGGCTTCGAGGATGGCGTCGATGGCCGATTCCGACAGCGATGGCTGGGCCATCAGGTCCCGGAACACGGGCAGGTATTTGCCTTGCCGGTGGGCGGCCTGGGCGGCCCGGGCGGCGTAGTGGGAGACGCCATTGGTGGGGCCGTCGAGGATCGGCCACTCCTTGAACACGAAGCGCACGTCCGGATGGGCCTGCATCATACGCAGCACCTCGGGCGCCGTGGCCTTGCAGCCGGGGCAGCGGAAGTCGAAGAATTCGATCACCGTCACCCTGGCGTCGGCCGGGCCGAAGGCGGCGTCGCGGCTATCGACGGTCAGCAGGCCGGGATTGGCCGCCGCCGCCGCAGTGATCTCGGCGGTCTTCCGGCGGTTCTCGACGATCTGCTGCTGCTGCGCCTTCTCGTCGAGGGCGTTGCTGACGTCCTGCAGCACCTCGGGATGCTGGATCAGATAGCTCCTGACGCGCGAGCCGAAGTCGGTTCCGGTGGCGTAGGGCGCGACCGAGACGACCAGGGCGACTACCGACACGGCCAAGGCGGCGACGCCGGCCCGATTCCCTGACAGCAGGCGGCTGAGCATGGACGGCGCGGGCGCGGGATCAGGCGTTTGTGTCATTCAGGCTCTCAGAGGGGTTCAGCCGGCGACCGGCTGAACGGTGGGGCGGCGACGTTCGTTGCGGCGATCCACGTCGTCGACGTCTTCCTGGGTGGCGCCCGAGGCGAAGACGATGTCCATCGCCCGGGTCCATTCGGCGGAGCCGGGCTCCAGCATGTCGCGGGCCCGAAGGGCGAACTGGGTGGCCTCCCGCTCGGCGCCGATGGCGAAATACATCTCGGCCGAGGCGAGCCGTGCCTCGCCCTCCTTGCCTTGACTGGCGTAGGCCTGGCTCAGCAGCCGCCAGGCCATGCTGTTGTCCTTCTCCAGCGCCGTGGCCCGCTTCAGCTGGTCGACCGCCGCGTCGAGCCGGGCGGGGTCGGCGGTCTCGATCAGGGCGTGGGCCAGGTTGATGCGCAGCAGGGGGGCGTCCGGCTTGATCTCGACCGAGCGCTGGTGGGCGCCGATGGCTTCCTCGGGCCGGCCTTCCTCGAACAGGATCTGGCCCTTCAGCTCCCAGAAATACGGGTTCCCGGGCTGTTCGGCGAGCAGGACGTCGACGGCGGCGAGGGCGCGGTCCGTCTGGCCGTCCCGGTACCAGGCGATGGCGCGGGCATAGCGGGCGGGCAGGGCGGTGTCGGTTTCGGGATAGTCGCGCAGGGTCTCGCGCGGATCGTCCATGAAGGCGTGGATCTTGGCCAGGATCAATGCGTGCTGGGCCATCCGCTCGGGGCTGTCGCGGTGGGCGTAGTGGGGCTGTTCCGCGACGAAGCGGCGCAGGTTCTCGATGCGGTCGGAGGACAGCGGATGGCTGCGGAAATACGGGTAGCGCCGGGCGTCGGAGAACACCTCCTGAGAGCGGAAATTCTCGAAGAAGGTGACCAGGCCGCGACCCGACTCGCCGGCGGCCTCGAGGGCGCGGGCCCCGGTGTTGTCGGCCTCGCCTTCCTGGTGGGTCATGTAGCGCAGGGCGCTGAGGGTGCCGAAATACTGGCTGTTGCCCAGCAGCACGGCGCCGGCGTCCGGCGCGCCGGCGGCGATGGCCAGGGCGCCCAGCGCCATGGTCATCAGCATCGGCTGCATGCCGGCGTCCTGGGCTCCGTCGCGCAGGGTGTGGCGGTTGCGGATGTGCCCGCCCTCGTGGGCGATGACACCCAGCAGTTCGTTGGGGCTGGTGGTCCGCAGGATCAGGCCGGTGTTCAGGCCCATGATCCGCCCGCGCGTGGCGAAGGCGTTCAGCTCGTCGTCGTTGATCAGGACGATCTCGACCTCGGACGGCTCCAGTCCCATGCCGGTGAACACCGGAGCGGCCCAGTCGTGGATGATCGACTCGATCTCGGTGTCGCGGATGGCGTTCTGGGCGGAGGCGGGGGCCGCCGCGGCCAGCACCAGGCCAGCCGCGGCGGCGGCTCCGGCGAGGCGGGCGGCGTGTCTGGTCAGCCAGCTCATGGCGTACTCCCGATACCGTCGATCGCCCCCGCGCCGATCCTCACTATCTAATCGCGGCCATTCAACGGCGCCACCATCCCCGCTTCGGCTTCTCGGGCGGGGCGACGATCTGGTTCGGGTCCTCGGCGATCAGGGCCGCGACGTCGACCTCCGGCGCCGGGGCGGGCGTGGGCTCGGCGACGGGGGGCATCCCGGCCTCCACCACCGGCTCGGCGACCGGCTCTGGAGCGGGGGCCGGTTCCGGCGCGGCGGCCTCGACCGTCTCCGTCTCGACGGCCTCGGCCTCGGGGGCTTCAAGCGCGGGGGCGGCCCCGGCGGAGACCTTGCGGCGCACGCGGCGGCGCTTGGGTTCCTCGATCGCGACCGGGGCCGGGGCCTCGTCCGCGCCGGCCATGGGCGTATCGGCCGGAGCCGGCGGCTCCATGCCCTCATTGGCAGCGCGGGCCTCGGCGGAGGTTTCCGGCGTCAGGTCGCCCGCGGCGCGATCGCGGCCGCGGCCACGACCGCGGCGGCGGCGCGAGCGGCCCGGGCGTTCGCCGGTTTCGCCGGCGTCGGCCTCGAGACGTTCGCGGGGCGCCTCGCCGCCTTCGGCCGTGGCCTCGGCGAGCGGACGCGGCGCGGCGGCGCCGGGGTTGAGCGGGTCGAACCAGACGTACGGGTCCTCCAGCGACGGCGTACGGCCCCGCACCCAGTTGAAGCCGTCGCGCTCGCCGCCCTCTTCGCGCACCCGGCGTCCGCCGCGGCGGCCACGGCGTCGGCGGCGGCCGGCCTCGCTGTCGTCGTCATCCTCGGCCACAGGAGCGCCGACGGCTTCGCCGGCTGGAGCCTCGCCGTCTTCACGGCGTCCACCGCGACGCCGACGGCCACGACCGCGGCCGCGCTCGCCCTCGGCGCGCTCGCGGGGCTCGCCATCGACCGTGTCCTCGTCGAGGGCGTCCTCGTCATCCTCGACCACATCGTCGACGAACTCGTCCTCGTCCTCCTCCTCGTCGGCGAAGGCGCTGTCGTCGAAGTCGTCGTCGAGATCGATGAAGGCCTCGACGCCTTCGGGCGGGGTGAAGTCCTCGTTGGTCTCGGTGCGCTCGATGGTGTGCTCGCCCTGGGCGAGGCTGTCGTCGATCTGGATGATCACATTCAGGCCGCGCCGGGTCAGCAGGCTCTGCAGATACTCGCGCTTGTGGTTCAGGATGTAGAGGGCAACGGCGGTGCAGACGCGCAGGTTGACCGTTCCGGCGCCATTGCGGCCGGCCTCGATGTCGACGCCGCGAAGGGTCATGAGGGCGGCGCTTTCGGCCGAGCGGATGCGGCCGGCGCCCTGGCAGTGCGGGCAGACCTCGGTGGCGCCCTCGATGACGCCGAGGCGGCGGCGCTGGCGGCTGATCTCCATCAGGCCGAAGCCCGAGATGCGGCCCATCTGGATGCGGGCCCGGTCCTTGGCCAGGGCGTCCTTCAGCGCCTTCTCGACCGCCCGGTTGTTCTTCGACTCGTCCATGTCGATGAAGTCGATGACGATCAGGCCGGCGAGGTCGCGCAGGCGCAGCTGGCGGGCGGCCTCGACGGCGGCCTCCATATTGGTCTTGAAGGCGGTGGCCTCGACGTTGCGCTCCTTGGTGGCGCGGCCGGAGTTGACGTCGATGGCGACCAGGGCCTCGGTCTGGTTGATCACCAGATAGCCGCCGGATTTCAGCGGCACGGTCGGCTGGTGGATCTGGGTCAGCATCTCCTCGATGCCGTTGGAGGCGAACAGCGGGCGGGCGCCCTGGTAGAGGTGCACCTTCTTCGCCTGCGAGGGCATCAGCACCCGCATGAAGTCGCGCGCCTCCCTGAAGCCCTCGACGCCCTCGACCTGGATGCCGTCGAAATCCTTGTCGAACATGTCGCGGACGGCGCGGCGGACGAGGTTCTCTTCCTCATAGATCAGCGAGGGGGCGTTGGAGGCGAGGGTGGTTTCGCGGATCGTCTCCCACAGGCGCAGCAGATATTCGTAGTCGCGCTTGATCTCGGCCTTGGTGCGTTTGGCGCCGGCGGTGCGGATGATCAGGCCCATGCCGCGCGGCACGTCCAGCGCGGCGGCGGCGGCCTTGAGGCGCTTGCGGTCGGTGGCCTGGGTGATCTTGCGCGAGATGCCGCCGCCCTTGCCGGTGTTGGGCATCAGCACGCAGTAGCGGCCGGCCAGCGACAGCCAGGTGGTCAGGGCCGCGCCCTTGCCGCCGCGCTCGTCCTTGACGACCTGGACCAGCATGACCTGGCGGCGCTTGATCACGTCCTGGATCTTGTAGCGGCGCATCAGGCGGCGCTTGAGCCGCTCCTCCTCGGCCATGCCGCCTTCGGATTCGTCGTCGGCGCTCTCGCGGCCGAGATCGTCGTGGTCGTCCTCGTCCGAGTGCGCTTCGGCCATGATGGCTTCGCGGTCGGCGACGGGGATCTGATAATAGTCTGGGTGGATCTCGTTGAAGGCCAGGAAGCCGTGTCGGTTGCCGCCGTATTCGACGAAGGCGGCCTGCAGGCTGGGCTCTACGCGGGTGACCTTGGCGAGATAGATGTTGCCCCGAAGCTGGCGCTTCGAGCGGGATTCAAAGTCGAATTCCTCGATCTGACGGCCCTCGACGATCGCGACGCGGGTTTCCTCCGCGTGGGCGGCGTCGATCAACATGGTCTTTGACATGGAGTGTTTCTTTCTGGCGCGCTCGGCCGTCCCCGCTGGGGGGTGACAAGGCGGCTCGCCGAAGGGGAGTGGGGGCGAAGGCGTGCGCCGTCCCGTCGCCGCGGCAAGGGCCGGTGGCGAGGTCGGTCCGATCGGACCGGAAGGGAGCGCAGGCGGAATGGCCCATGAAGGTTCAGTACGGTCCTGGGCCCGGACGCGCCGTCGAAGGGCGTCCCGGACCCGGTCGTCGAATCGGCGGGGCGGGCCCGGCCGGCTCTCGGATCAGTGAAAGTCATGCCGCGAAGAGGGCGCGCCCGGCCTGACGGATCAGGGGACGCGATCGTTCGCGAGCGGATCAAGCATAGGGATGCCGGAGGCGAATGAAAAGCCGTGACGGCTTTAACCCGTTGGCGACCACGTCGGGGCATGATGGGGTCAACCAACAAGGTGGGTCTCCGGCGAATGCACGGGCTGTCGCGTATCAGGGTGGCGAATTGGGGCGTCCGCGAGCGGGTTCTGGCCGCGGCGGGCGTCGTGCTGTTCTGCGCCGCCCTGCTGGCCGCGGGGCGCGGCCTGGCCTCCGGCGCCATGGGCGAGGTGATGCGGGTCCGCTTCGGCGGCGACGCCGAGCGCACGCGGGTGGTGGTCGACCTCGACCGCACCTCCCGCGGCCAGGTCCTGCAGGGCGGCGACGACGGCCGGGTGGTCGTCAGCCTGGCCGGCGTGGCCCCCGCCAGCCGGCTGACGGGCGACGGCCAGGGGCTGGTGCGCGGCTTCCGGGTCGCCGGCGCCGGGACGGCCTCGCGGATCGAACTTGACCTGGCGACCAGCGCCGAGATCGAGCGCCGCTTCCTGCTGCCGCCCGGCGACGGCGTCGCCCACTACCGCTACGTCATCGACCTGAAGGCGACCGGCCGCGCCCCGGCCCGGACCACGCCCCGCGCCGAACGCCCGGCCCGTCGGGCCGAGCGGCCGCTGATCTACATCGACGCCGGCCACGGCGGACGCGATCCGGGCGCTCAGGGGGCAAGCTCGCGGGAGAGCGCCGTCACCCTGGCCGCCGCCCAGGCCCTGAAGCAGGAGCTGGAACGCGGCGGCCGCTATCGGGTGCGGCTGACCCGCGACAGCGACGCCTATGTCGACCTGTACCGGCGCGTGGCCATCGCGCGGCAGGCCGACGCCGACCTGTTCATTTCCCTGCACGCCGACGCCGGGGCCGACCCGGCCACGCGCGGGGCCAGCGTCTACACCCTGTCGGAACAGGGCGCGGGCCGGGCGGTGCGGGAGTTCACCCGCGGCGACAATTGGCAGCGCAGCCTCAACCTGCCGGGGCGCGATCCGTCGGTCGACCGCATCCTGCTGGACATGACCCAGCGCGCCACCCAGAACCGCTCGGCCCAGCTGGCGCGGACCCTGCTTGGCGAGCTGGAGGGCGCCGACCATCCGCTGCTGCGGCGCAGCCACCGCGACGCCGGCCTGGCCGTGCTGCTGGCCCCCGACGTGCCGGCGGTGCTGCTGGAGATGGGCTTCATCACCAACCCCGAGGACGAGCGGCTGCTCAACGACAGCCGCGCCCGCCGCCGGCTGATGCGCGCCGTGGCCGAGGGCATCGACCGCTATTTCCGCGAGCCGGCCGGCGACCTGCAGATGGCCTCGGCGGGCGGGGCCGAGGCGAACTAGCTCTCCTGATCCCGCTCATCCCGGCGAAAGCCGGGATCCGGTGCTGTTCAGCCTGACGCCCGGCGCATCGGGACAACCAGCCAGACCCGCCCTCGAGCTCCCATCTTCCAAAGCTCTGGGTCCCGGCTTTCGCCGGGATGAGCGGAACAGGCTCACCACTCCGACTCCTTCAGCCACGGCGGCGGCAGGATGCCCTGATCGATCAGCGACTGGCGGCCCGCAGCCCATTCGGCGTCGCCGGCCGAGCGCCGGCCAGCGGCGTAGACCAGCCGCCAGGATTCCGCATGCACGGCGGAATGCCACGCCTCCTTGCGGCGGTGCATCTCGGCCCGCAGCCGCGCCTCGAACGAGGGCGGCGGCGGGCGCGGCGGGCGGCGGGTGCGGGGCAGGGGCATGGTCGGTCCTTTCTTCAGACGTGCGGAAGCGGCCTCGCGCGGGCGGCGCGAGGGGCGGGGAGGCGTGCGGAGCGCCGGGCCTGCGCCCGGAGATCGTTGTGAGAATACCGTTTCGACGCAGACTGACGCTCCGCGTGGAGATTTTCCGGCAGCTTGCGTCGGGTGGCGCTCTTAACGCCTTACCGCAGCGCTCCCGGCGGGCGGGCCATGCTTGCGACACGGGCCCCGGACCGGGCGAGTATCCCCCTCGCCCCTGACATCCGACTTGTGATCAGACCCCGGGCGAACGCCTGCCTTGCGATGGCAGGCCGGAACCGGGCTCCCGCTTCTCCACATCCCGCCGCGCCAAGGACGCAAGGCCTTTGCGCCTCCCCGTGCGACGGAACCCCAGCATTATGCGCCCGCGGTTTGCTATGGCGGGCTCATGACGCTGACGGAGAGGGGAAGGGGAGGGAGAACAAGGGGTTAGGGCGCGGGATTATGAAGACAGACGGGGAAAAGGTAACAGAGCCGGGCGGCTTGCTGTCCAGCACAGGAGGATTTGGCGAAATGCGACGGGGCGCGTGTCGAGGGTCTGCGAACATTGATCTATGGTTGATAATCGCGTGATCGGTCTTGCGTCAACTTCTCGTTTTGCGTGAATTGCGCTCTCCATATGGGAGAGTGGTGGTGGAAGACGAAGAGCCTACCGAAATTGACGATGTGGTGGTCGTTGGCCGCAGGGCTGGAACGGGTGACTACTTCATCAGCATTCCCGTCAGCTCAGGCAACGGGACGTTCATCATCAGCCAGCAGGTGGTCGATCAGTATATATCGGATAGCGGCAGCACCACGGCCCCGGACTCGCAGGAACGGTTTGAGGAAATCGGCGTCTTCGTCCTGACCGAGCTGCTCAAATACATGAAGCACCTTCCGGGGCTTACGCCGCAGGAGCTTCAGGAGCTGGACCGCATCATCGAGAGGTTCCAGCAGGCGTCGAACCTCTACGCCCTCGGGCAGATCGACCGGGAGGAATTCAAGAACACGGTCCAGGACGGCCTCGAACTCCTTTTCGAGCAGGTCGGCGACTATCTCGGCTCGGCCGTGACCGGCGCGATCGTCGGCGCCGCTGCGTCCGTCGGCTTCGCCCCGACCTCGGTCGGCGGTCTTGCCGCAGGCGCCTTTGGCATCGCCGTTGGCGCGGCGGTGGCCCAGGCGTTTCCCGATGAAGCTCTGGCGGCTGGCATCACGGATCTGCTGTTCGGAGATTCCGAGACGATCAATCGGATCGAAAACCATCTTCAGGAGCAGATCGAGAACCGCGCCTTCGATTTCTATCAGGAGTTTCTCGACTACATTTTCCGCAACTTCCCGGAAGACGCGCCACGACCGTATGCAGAGCGCGGCATGACTGTCGGGACGGAGGAGAACGGCGTCGTCGTCTATGCGGGCACGATCGGCAGGGACAATATCAGTTTCGCTAACGCGGCGGCCGCGGTCAGCGTCGATATGAGCATCGACGCAGCCCAGAACAGCGGCGGCGCCGGGCAGGTTCGGCTGCTCACGATCGACGGCGTATTCGGATCGCAGTTCAACGACACCCTGCTCGGCAATGCGATGGACAACCTGTTCGCCGGCGCGGGAGGCAATGATTACCTCGATGGCCGCGACGGTTTCGACTTCGCCGATTACAGACTGGCGGTGGCGGGCGTGACGGTGAACCTAGGTCTGACCGTCCAGAACACCGGCGGGGCCGGTGTCGACACCCTGATCGATTTTGAAGGGGTCATCGGGTCGGCCCACAACGATGTCCTGATCGGGGACGCCGGAAACAACACCCTGTACGGCCTGGCCGGTGACGACACGCTCCAAGGTGGCGATGGAGATGACCTTCTGGTCGGAGGGTCGGACCTGAACGGAGGCATCAACGTCCTGGACGGTGGCTCAGGGTTCGACACGGTTTCCTACGAGCACGAAACCCGAAATATCTGGGTGGGTCTGGCCGATGGAATGCAGGCGTTCTACGCGGCCGACGGAATGACGCTGATACCAGCGGATTCCCTCTTCGGCATTGAAGGCGTGATGCTGGGAACTGGAAACGACACCGGCTCGGGAAGCGCCGGCGACGACCGGATCTTTGGCAATGACGGCAGCGATCTGTTGAGCGGTGGGGACGGGGACGATCTGCTGGAGGGAGGCGCCGGCAACGACACCCTGAACGGCGGCGCCGGCTTTGACACGCTGAGCTATGCGGCGGCCGCGGGCGGTGTGACGGTCAACCTCAACGCGGTCCAGCCCGACTGGTGGTGGGCCGGATGGGCGAACATCCATTCAGGCGGCGCCGGCACAGACCAAGTCTTCGATCATTTCGAGGGCCTGTTGGGCTCCACGCACAACGACACCCTGATCGGCAATTTCCTCGACAACGACATCCGGGGCAGTGTTGGCAACGACCGACTGGAAGGCATGGCCGGGAATGACCGCCTGTTCGGGGGCGAGGGCCAGGACACGATGCTTGGGGGCGCGGGAGCCGACAGGTTCGTTTTCGAACGCTTCGACGACTCCCCTGTCAGTCTGCCCGATGTCATCCTCGACTTCGAGGTCGGAAGCGACCTTCTCGACCTCTCGGCCCTGGACGTGACGGGCCAGCAGGTGACCTTCAGTCTGACGGCAGGTTCGACGTTTGTCGGGATCGACCGGAACGCGGACGGCGTCATGGATCTCATGATCGAGCTCCGGGGCACGACGGGCTCCCTGGGTCTCGGGAGCACGATACTCGAATGACACCCATGGGGCGCGGACGTTTTCACCTGTCGGCGGCGGGGGGGCTGGCGCTTGCGGGCCTTTCCCTGGCCGGTTGCACCGGGGAGGTCGCCTCTCCCTCGTCCGACAGGGTGCCTTCCGAGGCGGAAGTCACGGCCTATCTGCAGTCCAAGGCTGAGAGCCTGTATCCCGATGTCGACGGCCTGACGCTGACGGGCCTCAGATTTTCCTCCGACCGGACCCTGATCTGCGGATGGGCCAACGCGCCCGGGCAACGGCCCCTGCTGTTTACCTCGGTCGACCGAACACCCGAGACGCTGGAGCGGTCCATCGGCCTGCCGCCGCTGGGCGAGGACACCCCTGTCACTCGCGCAGTACGGGCCCGGGACATGGAGCGGGCGGAAGATCTCTGCCGGCGCAACGATCTTCTGCCGGCAAACCGGTAGGGCGCGCGAGGGGCTGCTCTGGCTCGCACTCCCGCTTCGCATCCCCTATCTCCGTCCCATGCTTCTCCGTGTCGTCGACCTTGAAACCACCGGTGGGGACCGGGACTCGGAGATCATCGAGGTCGGGGTGGTGGATGTGGTGGGGGACGGGGCCGGCGGGTGGCGGGCCTTGCCGCCGGTGTCGAGGCTGTTCCGGCCGAAGGGGCCGATCTCGTTTCACGCCATGGCGGTGCATCACCTGACGCCGGACGACTTCTGCGAGGACGATCCGCACTGCGACGAATACCGGCTGCGCGAGATGCTGATGGCCGGGCCGGAGGTCGGGCCGGCGGATGTGATGGTGGCGCATTCGGCGCGGTTCGAGCGGGGGTTCATCGCCGATACGGCGACCGGCGGCCTGCCGTGGATCTGCACGGTGCGCTCGGCCAAGCAGGTGTGGCCGCAGGCGCCGGGGCATTCGAACCAGGTGCTGCGCTACTGGCGCGGCTTGCGGCTGGACCCGGCGCTGGCCAATCCGGCGCACCGGGCCGGGCCGGACGCCTGGGTGACGGCGCACATCCTGATCGACCTGCTGAAGGAGGCGACCGTCGAGCAGATGCTGGACTGGACGCGCGAGCCGCGAAGGCTGGAGCGGATACCGTTCGGCAAGCACCGGGGCAGGGCCTGGGCCGAGGCGCCGGAGGACTATCTGCGCTGGATGGCGGGGCAGGGGGACATGGACGCCGATGTCGTGGCCGCGGCGCGACACGAACTGGACCGTCGCGCCGGGGCGGCGACGGGGGCTCTGGCGGCGGCGCCCGACGCGGGCTAAACCGGCGGACCGGGCGCGTCATGCGGAGTATCAGGTGAAGATTGCCGAACGCTGGTTCGTGATGGCGGGCGTCGGCCTGCTGGGCGCGATCGCGCTGGCCGGGCTGGTGGTGGCCATCTATGCGGCGTGGCTGTTCCACGACCTGCCGGATGCGTCCGAGCTGGCCGACTACCGGCCGGCGACGGCGACTCGCGTCTATGCCGGCGACGGCACGCTGATCGGGGAGTTCTCGGACGAGCGGCGCATCTATGTGTCGTACGAGCAGATCCCCGAGCCGGTGGTGCAGGCCTTCCTGGCGGCCGAGGACCGCAACTTCTTCAGCCACGGCGGGGTCGACGTCTCGGGCCTGGGCCGGGCCATGTTCAAGAACATCTTCAACGCCGCGACCGGGCGGCGGCTGGAGGGCGGCTCGACCATCACCCAGCAGGTCGCCAAGAACGTGCTGCTGACCAACGAATCGAGCATCAACCGCAAGGTCAAGGAAGCCATCCTGGCCAACCGGCTGGAAGCGACCCTGACCAAGCCGCAGATCCTCGAGCTGTATCTGAACGAGATCTTCCTCGGCTATCGCTCGTACGGGGTGGCGGCGGCGGCCTACAACTATTTCGGCAAGTCGCTGGACCAGCTGACGCCGGACGAGGCGGCCTTCCTGGCGGCCCTGCCCAAGGGGCCGAACAACTATCATCCGAAGCGGCATCCGGCGGCGGCCAAGGGCCGGCGGGACTGGGTGCTGGGCGAGATGGAGGAGAGCGGCTTCATCACCGAGGCGGAGCTGGCCACGGCGCTGGCGCGGCCGCTGGTGACCCAGGACGCGCCGCGGCGGGCCGCCTATGCCGACGCGGACTTCTTCGTCGAGGAGGCGCGGCGCCAGGCCATCGCCCGGTTCGGCCGCGAGGAGGTCAACCGCGGCGGCTACTATATGCGCACGACGCTGGATCCCGAGCTGCAGTCGGCGGCGCGCGACGCCCTGATGAAGGGGCTGGAGAACTACGACCGCCGCCACGGCTGGCGCGGGCCGTGGGGCGCGACGGACTTCGCCGAGGGCTGGCAGGCGGTGGCGCTGCGCGGGACGCGTCCGCCCGAGCGCCGGGCCTGGCGCGCCGCCGCCGTCGAGAGCGTAAGCGGCAACACCGTGCGGGTCCGTCGCGCCGACGACGGCTCGACCGGAACCCTGCTGGCCGAGGACGCCGCCTGGGCCAACGCCAACCGGCAGCTGAAGCGCGGCGACCTGATCTTCGTCGAGCCGCGCGGCGGCCAGTTCGCCCTGAAGCAGGTGCCGGCGGTGAACGGCGCCCTGGTGGCGATCGAGCCGACCTCGGGCCGGGTGCTGGCCATGGTCGGGGGCTATTCCTACGCCCTGTCGAGCTTCAACCGGGCGACCCAGGCCGAGCGGCAGCCCGGCTCGGCGTTCAAGCCGTTCGTCTATGCGACGGCCCTGGAGGGGGACTATACGCCGGCCTCGATCGTGCTGGACGCGCCGATCAGCTTCGCCGGCGGACCGAACGGAACGCGCTGGAGCCCCGAGAACTACAGCCGCGAATACTACGGGCCGCAGAGCCTGAGGCGAGGGCTGGAGCTGTCGCGCAACGTGATGACGGTGCGGCTGGCCCAGGCCATCGGCATGAAGAACGTCGTCGACCTGGCGAAGAAGATGGGCGTGTCCGACACGCTGCAGCCGAACCTGTCGGTGTCGCTGGGGGCCGGGGAGACGACGCCGTACCGGCTGACGGCGGCCTATGCGGCCTTCGTCAACGGCGGGCGGCGGGTGAACCCCTATCTGATCGAGATCGTGCAGGACCGCGACGGCGAGACCATCTTCCGCGCCGACGACCGCCGGTGCCGCGAGTGCGGCCGGCCGTTCAGCGGCCAGGAGTCGCCCCGGCTGGAGCCGCGCGGCGAGCAGGTCATCGATCCGATCACCGCCTATCAGATGAGCTCGATCCTCGAGGGCGTGGTGCAGCGCGGCACGGCGGCGAGCGCGCGCGGCCTTGGCCGCTGGGTCGGCGGCAAGACGGGCACGACCAACGAATACCGCTCGGCCTGGTTCGTCGGCTTCTCGTCCGACATCGTGGTCGGGGTGTTCATCGGCTTCGACGACAACCGGCCGCTGGGCTCGGGCGAGACGGGGGCGACCGGGCCCGTGCCGGTGTTCACCGACTTCATGCAGGTGGCGCTGAGGAAGCGGCCGGCGCGACCCTTCGTGCGGCCGAAGAACGCGGTGTTCCGCACCGTCAACGGCATCGAGGAAGCCTTCCGCCCCGGCACCGAGCGCCGCCGCGAGGAGGAGCAGCCGCGCCCCGAGGTTCCGACCGGGCCGCAGAACTACAACGACGTGATCCGCAGGGAGCAGGAGGAGGCCGCCGGGCTTCCGCCGACGGCCACGCCGACCCCGCCGCCAACGCCGCCGCCGACGAAGAAGGAGCCGGCGGAGGATTTGAGCGGGCTGTACTAGAGGCGACAGGCAGAGGGTGACGGAGGGGCCGCAAGGAACCACGCCCTCCGCGAAACGCGAGGATTCAATCCAGAGGGCTGTTGCCTGTTGCCTGGCGCCTCACTCTTCCCCTATGTCCCCGCCTCACCTTCATGTCGCCGGAGAATGCGATGAGACCGGATGTCGAGGCCATGAAGGCCGACATCGAGCAGAGCATCGCTCTGCTCAGGAGGCGTCTTTGACTGGGATGTCGCCGTACGAAAACTCGATGAGCTGAACGCGCGGGTCGAGGACCCGACGCTGTGGGACGACCCGGAGGCCGCCCAGGCGGTGTCGCGCGACCGCTCGCGTCTCGAAACCCAGATCAACGCCGTCCGCGAGATGGAGACCGGTCTGGAGGAGGGCGTCATGCTCGCCGACATGGCCGACGAGGAGGGCGACGAAGCCACCCTCGAGGAGGCGCGCGCCCAGCTGAAGTCGATCAAGGACCGGGCCGCCCGGGCCGAGCTGGAGGCCCTGCTGTCCGGCGAGGCCGACGCCAACGACGCCTATCTGGAAGTGAACTCCGGGGCCGGCGGCACGGAGTCGAACGACTGGGCGGGCATGCTGCTGCGCATGTACAGCCGCTGGGCCCGCGCCCACGGCTACGAGGTCGAGGTCGAAGCCGAGGAGGGCGGGGAGCAGGCGGGCATCAAGTCGGCCACCATCCTGGTCAAGGGGCCGAACGCCTACGGCTGGCTGAAGTCGGAATCGGGCGTGCACCGGCTGGTGCGCATCAGCCCCTACGATGCAGCCGCGAAGAGACACACCTCGTTCGCCTCGATCGGGGTCTCGCCCGTCGTGGACGACACCATCGAGATCGACATCAATCCGGCGGACGTGCGCACCGACACCTATCGCGCCTCGGGCTCGGGCGGCCAGCACATCAACAAGACGGACTCGGCGGTGCGCCTGACGCACATCCCGACCAATACGGTGGTGGCCTGCCAGGCCGGGCGGTCGCAGCACCAGAACCGCGAACAGGCGTGGAAGATGCTGCGGGCGCGGCTGTACGAGCTGGAACTGCAGAAGCGCGAGGCGGCCGCCCAGGCGCTGGCCGACGCCAAGACCGACATCGGCTGGGGTCACCAGATCCGGTCCTACGTCCTGCAGCCGTACCAGATGGTCAAGGATCTGCGGACCAACGTCGAGACGTCGGACACCCAGGGGGTGCTGGACGGGGACCTGGACGCCTTCATGGGGGCGGCGCTGGCGGCCCGGGTCGGCGAGACGCGCGGGAGCACGGTGGAGTAGGGACCGGCGCGTCGCGAGCACGGCGCGCCCTTGTCGGAAGCGGACTCGTCTGAAGTCTTTTGAGGGTGGAAACCGGCCTTTCGCGCGAGACAGCAAGCCTCAACGATACGGCTCTGTCACGTCAGTGCCACGCTTGCAGCTACCTCAAGGACAATCGATGACGTCCAAGCTGCCAAGTTTCTGTATCGCGACAGTCCTCCTGCCGACGAAATCCTCCTCGACCAGCAATTGGCCCGAGAAGGTGAGACGTATGCAGAGAGGCTCTGTTTTGTCCCACTCTTTAACCACGGTAGCTATCCGCCTCTGAGCTTCGTCATCTTGGGCGCGGATCGAATAAATCTCCCCGTTCGCGGCCCGAAAGAAAGAGCCCTCGAAAATCTCCACGACCCCCGCGAACTCTTCATCCGGCAAGGATTGTGCAGATGTTCCCGCGCAGCCCGTCAACGCCAAGATGAGCGCGATGGTCGGCCAGCGGGATCCGGCAACAAACTTGGCGCGTCGACTTGTCATCGCCCGAGCTTAGGCGTGCGCGCGAGCGTCCGCAAAGGGTCGGCAGCGGACCTGCAGTCACTCGTCGCGACCGCCCATGGCGGCATGGGAAAAGGCCCCGGATCGCTCCGGGGCCTTTTGTCTTTACTGCCGGAGGCTTACGCGCCCGGTTTCATGTCGATGACCTGCGGGCGGTCGTCGCCGTGGGGCGGCGTGGCGCTGGCGGCGGGGGTGGACGGTTTGGGCGCGGCGGCGGGGGCGTCGCGGCGGCCCTGCAGGACACGGCCCTGGAAATAGGCGCCGATGTCGATCGACAGCTGCTCGGCGGTGATGTCGCCGTCGACATAGGCCGTGGCGATCAGCTTGACCTGCTTGCCCGAGACATTGCCGACGATGCGGCCGCGGACCTCGACGTAGTCGGCCGAGACGCCGCCCTCGACCGCGCCGGTCTCGCCGACGATCAGCCGGCCGACGCGGACGTCGCCCTTGATGGCGCCGTCGATCTGAAGGTCGCCGCCGCCCGAGATGCTGCCGTCGAACTGCAGGTCCGACGACAGGGTCGACAGGCCGCGGGCGCTGACCGGCGAGGCCGGGGCACGGGCCGCCGCCGCCGGGGCCGAACCGCCCGGCATGGGCAGGTCGGGCAGGGGCGGGATGGCTGAACCGGTGTCGGCGCGCGGCTGCGGCGACGAGGGGGCGGGGGATTTAGTCTTGTTGAACAAGTTGGTCTCCGGCTCTCATGAAGCGGGCGGGGTTTTGCGGGCGGCCGTTCATCCACACCTCGTAGTGCAGGTGAACGCCGGTGGAACGTCCGGTCGTGCCCATGGCGCCGATGCGCTGGCCCAGCGCGATGCGCTGGCCGGGCCGTACGGCCATGGAATTGAGGTGAGCGTATCGTGTCTTGAAACCGCGCCCATGATCTATCTCAACGGTGTTGCCATACCCTGAACGCACCCCGACGAAAGACACGATGCCGGGAGCGGGCGCGCGGATCGCCGTGTTGAGCGGGGCGGCGAAATCCTGTCCCTGGTGGAGGGCGGGGCGGCTGTTGAACGGATCGAAGCGCACGCCGAAGCCGGAGGTGGTGCGGGCGTCGGTCGGGCGGTGGAAGGGCATGCCCTCGGCGGCATCGGCCAGGACCCGCATGTCGGACAGGTCGTCGGCCGCCCGGCGGATGCGCACGGCGAAGGCCTCGTCCACGTCCAGCACGGCGGCCAGGGCGCGGGGGTCGCGGGCCTCGACCAGCGGCCCTCCCAGGCCCGCGCCACTGGTCGGCGCATAGGCGGAAGGGTTCAGCCCGGCCAGGCGGAAGGCGAGGCGCAGGCGCTCGGCCCGGGTCTGGGCGACGCTCTCGGCGCGGGCGATCAGCCGCTCCTGGTCCATGCGCACGGCCAGCATGCGCTGCACCGGCGAATGGTCGGCGGGATCGAGGGATTTGGCGGGGGCCAGCGCGGCCTCGGCGCCGTCGACGCCGCGGAACATGCCCATCACCTGGGTCAGGGCCGCGTGGCGGCGTTCGACCATCTGGGCCATCTCGTCCAGCGAGCCGGTCGTGGCGGTCATGCGTACGACGGCGCTGTCCAGCCGCGCCTGAAGGTCGGCGTTGAGGCGTTCGGAGGCGGCGCGGGCGCGGGCGACCGTCCGGTCGGCCTGGCTCTGCATGACGAGGTCGAAGGCGAAGCCGCCGGAGGCCACGAGGAACCAGCCGCCGAGCAGGATCGCGGCCGCGGCTCCGGCCATCTGGCGGGCGGGAGTCAGGGCCCAGGCGCGGACTTCGTCGCCGTCCCGCAGATAGACATACCGGGTCGGAAACCACCGACCCATCAGAGACCTTCGATCAGTCGTCTGTCCGGTCATTACGCTACGCCCCCACGCACGGCGGGCGTTATGCGCCACCTTGGCCGCCGGGGACAAGTGCGTTCACGAACTGTTAACCATCCTGACCGGTTTTCACGCGAACTTCGACGGTATTCGGCTCCGATGTTCGCCTGTCAGGCGTATCCGCGAATCTGTGTAACCGCCGTTACATCTGTTGCGGCGTAGATTCGTCCGTCCTCAGAGCGATCGAACGGCCTCCAGCACTTCCGCCGCATGGCCCTTGACCTTGACCTTGCGCCAGGCGCGCCGGACCACGCCCGCCGCGTCGACCAGGAAGGTGGCGCGCTCCACGCCCATGTAGACGCGGCCGTACATCGACTTCTCGCCCCACACCCCGAAGGCCTCGGTGACCTCGCCGGGCTCGTCGGAGGCGAGGACGACCTTGAGATCGTATTTGGCCCTGAAGCGGTCGAGTTTCCGCACCGGATCGCGCGAGACGCCGATCACGGTCGCGCCGGCGGCGGCGAAGTCGTCGGCGAGGGCGGAGAAGTCCTGGCCCTCGGTTGTGCAGCCGGGGGTGTCCGCCTTGGGGTAGAAATAGAGGACGTAGGGCCGGCCGCTCAGGTCGGCGGAGGAGACGCGGCCGCCGTCGCTGGTCGCCATGTCGAAGGCGGGGGCCGGCTGGCCTTCGGTGATGTCCATCGTCTTCTTCTCCCGTCATCCTCGGGCTTGACCCGAGGATCAGATGTTGAGGCGGACCCGGTGTCCGCGAGGGCCCTGGGATCGTCGGCCAACGACCTTCGACGCAGCACCGGACCGTCTGGCCCTCGGGTCAAGCCCGAGGATGACGGCGGGTCAGATCGGCCGCACCAGTACGATCTTCTTCTTGCCGGCGGCCAGTTTGAAGACCCCGTCGGCGTTGACGTCGGCGGCCTCGATCGGGCGGGCGCCGTCGGCGATGGCTTCGTCATTGAGGCGCAGGCCGCCGCCCTGGGCGAGGCGGCGGGCCTCGCCGTTGGAGGCGGTCAGGCCGGCGCGCGTGGCGACGGCGGCGATCATGGCGCCGACGACCTCGTCGCGCGGGATCTCGACGGTCGGGAGGTCGGCGGAGAGCCGGCCCTGTTCGAAGGCGGCCTCGGCGGCGCCGCGGGCGTGGGCGGCGGCGTCGGCCCCGTGCAGCATGGTCGTGGCCGCGTCGGCCAGCGCCTTCTTGGCGTCATTGATGCCGGCGCCCTCCAGCGTCTCCAGCCGGGCGATCTCGTCCAGCGGCAGGTCGGTGAACAGGCGCAGGAATTTGCCGACGTCGGCGTCGTCGACGTTGCGCCAGAATTGCCAGTAGTCGTACGGCGACAGCTGCTCGGCGTTCAGCCACACCGCGCCCTGGGCCGTCTTGCCCATCTTGCCGCCCGAGGCCGTGGTCAGCAGGGGGGTGGTCAGGCCGAAGGCGGCCTTGTGATCGACGCGGCGGACCAGGTCGACGCCCGAGACGATGTTCCCCCACTGGTCCGAGCCGCCCATCTGCAGGGTGACGTTGCGGGCGCGGTTCAGCTCGAGGAAGTCCACCGACTGCATCAGCATGTAGTTGAACTCGAGGAAGGTCATCGGCTGC
>NZ_DASPLR010000002.1:0-56660 GCF_035627475.1 Brevundimonas sp.
GATGGCGCTGTCGTCAATGAGCTCAGCGAGGGCGATATGGGGATTGTGGTACTGGACCACACCCCCTTCTATGCCGAGTCTGGCGGCCAGGTGGGCGATCAGGGCATGCTGCAGGGTGCTGACGGCATATTCTCGGTTGAAGATACCCAAAAGCTCCAGGCTGCCGTATTCGGCCATCACGGCACGCTCAAGACAGGCAGCCTCAAGGTCGGTAGCCAGATCACGGCCAAGGTGGACCTAGTTGCGCGCGGCCGCACCATGCGTAATCACTCCGCCACTCACCTCATGCACAAGGCCTTGCGCGAAGTGCTGGGCGGCCATGTGCAGCAGAAAGGCTCGCTGGTCGACGGTGAAAAGACGCGTTTCGACTTCGTGCATAACGCGCCCATGACGGCGGATGAAATCCGCAAGGTGGAGCAGCTCGTCAATGCCGAGATTCTCGATAATCACGCCACACAGGCGCGCGTGATGCCCATTGACGAAGCCCAAAAAACCGGCGCCATGATGCTGTTCGGTGAAAAGTACGGTGATGAGGTGCGCGTGCTGGACATCGGCTCCTCGCGCGAGTTGTGCGGCGGTACGCATGTGACGCGCACGGGCGATATCGGCTTCTTCAAGATCACCGGCGAGTCTGGTGTCGCCGCAGGGGTGCGCCGTATCGAAGCGACTACTGGTGACATCGCACTGGCCTACATCCAACAGGAAGAAGCCCTGCTCTCGAAAGCGGCTTCCATGTTCAAGGCTCCGCCGCAGGAGCTGCCGGGCAAAATCAGCCAGCTCATGGAAAACGTCCGCACCCTGGAAAAAGAGCTGGCACGCCTCAAATCCAAAGCTGCCGCTAGCCAGGGCGATGAGTTGCTCAGCCAGGTGGTGGATATTGCCGGCATCAAGGTACTGGCCGCAAAGCTGGAAGGCGTGGATGCAAAAGGCCTGCGTGATATGGCTGACAAGCTCAAGGACAAGCTGGGCCGTTGTGCACTGCTATTGGCCGTCACCGAAGGCAGCAAGGTCAGTCTGGTCGCTTCCGTGAGCAAGGATCTGACAGACAAGATCAAGTCTGGCGAGCTGGTGAATTTCGTCGCCCAGCAGGTAGGCGGCAAAGGCGGGGGCCGCCCCGATATGGCCATGGCTGGCGGTACGGATGCCCGCCAATTGCCTCAAGCCCTGGCATCGGTGCCGGGCTACATTCAACAACAATTAGGTTAGAAATCCTTTTATGGCATTGATCGTACAAAAATACGGCGGCACTTCGGTCGCCAACCCCGAGCGCATCCGCAATGTGGCACGCCGTGTGGCACGCTTCCGGGCTCTGGGACACCAGGTTGTGGTCGTTGTATCCGCCATGTCAGGCGAGACCAACAAGCTCATCGCACTCGCCAAGGAAATCATGCCGGATCCCGATCCGCGCGAACTCGATGTGCTTGTCTCCACCGGTGAACAGGTCACCATCGCGCTGCTGTCGCTGGCCCTCATGGATCTGGGTGTCAAGGCCAAGAGTTATACCGGCGCGCAGGTACGCATATTGACTGATGGCGCCCATACCAAGGCGCGTATCCTGCAGATTGACGAAGACAATATCCGCCGCGATCTCAACGCAGGCCACGTCGTTGTAGTCGCTGGTTTCCAGGGTGTGGACGAAGCCGGCGATATCACCACACTGGGCCGCGGCGGTTCGGATACCACCGGCGTCGCGCTGGCTGCTGCGCTCAAGGCTGACGAGTGCCAGATCTATACCGACGTCGACGGCGTCTACACCACCGACCCGCGCATCGAGTCTCGCGCCCGCCGCCTCGAAAAGGTCTCCTACGAGGAGATGCTGGAGATGGCCTCGCTCGGGGCCAAGGTGCTGCAGACCCGCTCGGTGGAGCTGGCCATGGCGAAACAGGTTCCGGTCCGGGTCCTGTCCAGCTTCATCGAACCCGACGAGAATGGCGTCCTGCCCGCCAAGTCCGGCACCCTGATCTGCGACGAGGAGGAAATCGTGGAGAAACGCATCGTATCCGGCGTGACCATGAGCCGTGACGAGGCCCGCATCACCCTGCTGGGGCTGTCCGACCGGGTCGAGGCGCCGGCCGACGTCTTCACCCGCCTGGCCGAGGCCAACGTCAACGTCGACATGATCGTGCAGAGCCAGGCCCGCACCGAGGGCGCGGTCAACCTGACCTTCACCACCGGCCGCCGCGACGCGCCCCGCGCCGCCGAGCTGATGCGCGCCGCCCAGGCCGAGATCGGCTTCGAGGAAATCCGCGTCGACGAGGACGTGGCCAAGGTGTCGGTGGTCGGGGTCGGCATGCGCAGCCACGCCGGCGTCGCCCAGACCATGTTCCGGGCCCTCGCCGACAAGGGCGTCAAGTTCCAGGCCATCTCGACCTCGGAGATCAAGATCAGCGTCCTGATCGATGCGGCCTATGCGGAGCTGGCCGTTCGTGCGCTTCATTCGGCCTACGGTCTGGAAGCGGTCTAGAAACGAAGCCTGGCGGCGCCTATCTGCGCCGATCTGTTGGAGGGGCCATGCCGGTTGGCGGATTGACGACGAGGGGGCCGCGGAACCTCCTTCGCCAGATCCGCGAGGCTATGGCGGGGGCGGCGCCGGCGCAGGAGCGTCTCGACACCGTTGTCAAAATCATCGCCCAGTCGATGGTCGCCGAGGTCTGCTCCATCTATCTGCGCCGCGCCTCGGGCGAGCTGGAGCTGTTCGCCACCCAGGGCCTGAAGCCCGAGGCCGTGCACAGCACCCGCCTGCGACCCGGCGAGGGCCTCGTCGGCGAGGTGGCCCGGACAGCCGAGCCGATCAGCCTGTCCGACGCCCCGTCGCATCCCGGCTTCGCCTACCGGCCGGAGACGGGCGAGGATCCCTACCACGCCTTCCTCGGCGCCCCCCTGCTGCGCGGCGGCCGCGCCATCGGCGTCCTCGTCGTCCAGAACCGCTCCGAGCGTCGCTACGACGAGGAAGAGGTCGAGGACATCCAGACCATCGCCATGGTCCTGGCCGAGACCGTGGCCTCGGGCGAACTGCTGGCCCAGGACGAACTGCGCGACATCGAGGTGGCGCCCCACCGGCCCGAGCGCCTCAAGGGCCAGCGCTTCGCCGAGGGCCTGGCCTACGGCCATGTGGTGCTGCACGAGGCGCCCATTCCGCCCGAGAACCTCCTGGCCGAGAACCCGCAGGTCGAGGAGATCCGCCTGCGCGAGGCGCTGATCGCGCTGAAGGCCAATATCGACGGCCTGCTGGAGGGCGGACAGGGCAAGCTGGCGGGCACCTCGTTCGAGGTGCTGGAAACCTACCGCATGTTCGCCGACGACCGGGGCTGGAACCGGTCGCTGGAGGAGGCGGTGCGCACCGGCCTGACCGCCGAGGCGGCCGTCGACCGGGTCAGGAACGAACACCGGGCCCGCTTCGCCACGGCCCGCGACCCCTACATCCGCGAGCGGCTGCACGACTTCGAGGATCTCGCCAACCGGCTGCTGCGGCTGCTGGCGGGTGACCGGCCCGGCGAGCGTGACCTGCCCGACGACGCCATCCTCGTGGCCCGCAATCTCGGCCCCGCCGACCTGCTCGAATATCCCCGCCACAAGCTGAGGGGGCTGCTGCTCGAGGAGGGTTCGGCCGCCAGTCATGCGGCCATCGTGGCCCGGGCGCTGCAGATCCCCTGCGTCGGCCGTCTGATGGGCCTGCGCGACCGCCTGTCCGAGGGCGACCTGGTCATCGTCGATGGCGAGACCGGCGAGGCCTATCTGCGCCCGCGACCCGACATGCTCTCGGCGGTCCAGTCGCGGATCGAGGTGCGCAGCGAACGGCAGGCCGAGTTCACCCGCCTGCGCGACGTCGCCTCGGTCACCCTCGACGGCACCCGGATCACCCTGCTGACCAACGCCGGCCTCGCCGTCGATCTTGAGAACCTCGACGCCACCGGCGCCGAGGGGATCGGCCTGTTCCGCACCGAATTCCAGTTCATGGTCTCGGAGGAGCTGCCGCGCCTCGACAGCCAGGCGGCGCTTTACAAGCTCGTGCTCGACACGGCCGGCGACCGGCCGGTCACCTTCCGCACCCTCGACATCGGCGGCGACAAGGTCCTGCCCTATCTGGTCACGGAGCGGGAGGAGAACCCCGCCCTGGGCCGCCGCGCCATCCGTCTCGGCCTCGACCGCCCGGGCCTGCTGCGGCTTCAGCTGCGGGCCCTGCTGACCGCCGCCGCCGGGCGCGAGCTGCGGGTGATGTTCCCGATGATCGCCACCGTCGACGAATTCCGCGCCGCCCGCGAACTGGTCGATGTGGAGTGCGCATGGGCGCGGCGGCGGGGGCGGGCCCTGCCGGCCCTGCTGCGGGTCGGGGCGATGATCGAATGCCCGTCGCTGCTGTGGCACCTCGACGCCCTGCTGCCGCTGACCGATTTCGTCTCGATCGGCACCAATGACCTGTTCCAGTACATGTTCGCCGCCGACCGGACCAATCCGCTGGTCTCGGATCGCTACGACGCGCTGTCGCCGCCGGCGCTCAGGGCGCTGGCCGAAATCCAGAAGAAATGCGCCGACACCGGCACGCCGGTTTCGGTCTGCGGCGAGCTGGCGGGCCGGCCGCTGGAGGCGTTCGCCCTGCTGACGCTGGGCTACACGCGTCTGTCGGCGCCTGCGGGCGGGGTCGGGCCGGTCAAGCGAATGGTCCTGTCGGCCGACCTGCCCGCCGCCCGGCGCGGCATGGCCAACCTGCTCGGCTCGTCGTCCGGTTCCATCCGCGGCGAACTGGAATCGCTGGCCCGGAAATTGAACATCACGATCTGAAACGTTCCGGCCAGAGACGCTGGTACGGCTAACAAATCGTTGATCGGTCAGCTCAAATGAGTTATCCACAAGCCGGAACCGGGTGGGCTGCGGGGGCAGACCCGAACTGTCATCCCGATATGATACAGCCCCGGGGTTCGAGTACGGCGCGTGAGGACATCTTCGCGCCGAGTATGGGGTCAGGCCGGATGGCGCTGGATACGGGGAACACCCCCGACGAGTCTCGGGACCATCCCGACTGGAAGGACATGGTTCCTTCCGTCACGGACGCGCCGACTCTCGGTGACGGACTGCGCATCGCCAGAACCCACTCCGGCCGCTCGCTGGCCGAGCTTTCCACCATCACCCGGGTGCCCGCGCGCTATCTGACCGCGCTGGAGCAGAACGACTTCTCGGTGCTGCCCAACCGCGTCTTCTCGATCGGCTACGTCCGCGCCTACGCGGGCGCCCTCGGCCTGGACGAGCAACTGGCCGTCGAGCGCTTCAAGCGCGAGGCGCCCGATCCGTCGGTGCCGCTGCAGCCGCCGGTCGGCGTCGCCTTCGAGGAGGTGAAGCGCTATTCGCCCCGCCTGATCGCTGTCGGCCTGGCGCTGGTCCTGGCCGTCGTCGGCTGGAACGTCTTCCAGCGGGTCAGCCTGATGCGCGCGCCGCAGCCGTCCGACATCGCCGCCGTTCCGGAAAGCTGGACCCTCGGCGCCGTGCCCGGCCAGCAGCAGTTCATGCGCCTGACCGCCCCGCGCCCGGCCCCGCCGGACCAGACGGTGCCCGCCCTCTACATCACGCCGGGACTCGAGGCCGAGCTGACCGGGATTGATCCGGCCTCGCCTGAAGGCCTCGCGGCCGCCGCCGCCGCCGCGCCGCCCGTGCAGAAGGCGTTCAACCCGCGCGGGGCCATCTACGGGGCCCCCGCCAACGCGTCCCAGGTGGTGCTGCAGGCCCGCAAGTCCGCCTATCTGATCGTGCGCATGGCCGACGGGCGCGTCCTGTTCGCCCGGCAACTGGCGGCCGGCGACGCCTGGCGCGCGCCGGCGGGTGTGGCGGCGACGGTCGAGGTGCAGGACATCTCCGCCTTCGACGTCTATCTGAACGGCGAGCACGGCGGCGCCCTCGTGGCCGCCCAGACCCCGCTGAACCAGCTGAACCTGCGCGCCCAGGCTCTGGCCCGCCAGGCCGCCGCCGCCGTCGCCGCCCGCACCGAGGCGGCGCGCACGGCCGCCGTCCAGGCTCAGGCGCAGGCTCAGCTCGAGGCCGCCAGCCAGACCACGGGCGCGGTCGGGACTCCCGTTCCGGCCACCGTCGGAGGCTGATCGCGACGCCTTGTGTCGTGGCCATGCCGCAATCCAGCGCCTATGTTGTCGCCGACATGAGCCACGACCACGCATCCGAACTCGGGCACGTTCGCCCGTGGCGCCACATCGAGCGCCGCAAGAGCCGCCAGATCATGGTCGGCGCCGTGCCTGTGGGCGGCGGCGCGCCGATCACCGTCCAGTCGATGACCAACACCCCGACTTCGGACGCGGCCGCCACGCTCGACCAGATTCGCCGGCTGGAGGAGGCCGGGGCGGACATCGTCCGCGTCTCCTGCCCGGACGAGGACTCCACCGCCGCCCTGCGGACCATAGCCCGCGAGGCCCGCGTGCCGCTGGTGGCCGACATCCATTTCCACTACCGGCGCGGCATCGAGGCGGCCGAGGCCGGCGCCGCCTGCCTGCGCATCAATCCCGGCAACATCGGATCGCCTGACCGCGTGCGCGAGGTCATCCAGGCCGCCCGCGACCACGGCTGTTCGATGCGGATCGGCGTCAACGCCGGCTCTCTGGAGCGCGACCTGCTGGAGAAGTACGGCGAGCCCTGCCCCGAGGCCATGGTCGAGAGCGCCCTCAGCCACGCCCGCATCCTGCAGGACCACGACTTCCACGAGTTCAAGATCTCGGTGAAGGCCTCCGACCCCTTCCTGACCGTCGCCGCCTACCAGCAGCTGGCCGAGGCCATCGACTGTCCGCTGCACCTCGGCGTCACCGAGGCCGGCCCGCTGCGTCCCGGCACCATCAAGTCGGCGATCGGCATGGGGTCGATGCTCTGGGCCGGCATCGGCGACACCATCCGCGTCTCTCTGGCGGCCGATCCGGTCGAGGAGATCAAGGTCGGCTTCGACATCCTCAAGTCGCTCGGCCTGCGCCACCGGGGGGTCAACATCATCGCCTGTCCGTCGTGCGCGCGGCAGGGCTTCAACGTCATCGAGACCGTCGGGGTGCTGGAAGAGAAACTGGCCCACGTCACCACGCCGATGTCGCTGTCGATCATCGGCTGCGTGGTCAACGGCCCCGGCGAGGCGCTCTACACCGACGTCGGTTTCACCGGCGGCGGCAAGGGCTCCGGCATGGTCTATCTGGACGGCAAGATGGCCCACAAGCTGGCCAATGACGGCATGATCGACCGCATCGTCGAACTGGTCGAGGCCAAGGCCGCCGAACTGGACGCCGCCCGCGCCGCCGACCCTCGCCTCGTCGCCGCAGAATAGACGCGGGCTCGGATCGCGCTGGCGCCCGGACGCCCCGACCTGATAAAGCATCGGTTGCAGCCGTCGGGGCTGCGTTCAACCCTGAGGGGGGTCATGTCGTCTCGTTACCTCGCCGGCGCCGCGCTCGCGGCCGCCCTGGCTGTTTCCGCCTGCGCCACATCCGAAGACATCGTGCCGGTGCCCTACACCGTCAGCCAGGCCGCGCGCGTGCCCGGGGCGGAGTCGATCAATGTCTCGGTGGCCGGCGCCGACGCCCGCACTGAGAACCGGGCCCGCATCGGCGTGCAGATCAACGGCTACGGCATGGACATGGCCGCCATCCGGGCCACGGAAGAGGTGTCGGACATCGTCCGCAACGCCATCGCCGCCGAACTCAGCCAGCGCGGCTACAGCGTCGGCGACAGCGGGGCCCGGGTGAACGCCTCGGTCGAGACCTTCTTCAACGACTTCTCGACCGGCATGTGGGCCGGCAAGTCGACCGCCAACGTGGCCATGACCGTGACCGTCACCGGCCGCAGTGGCGCCGAGGTCTACAGCCGCCGGGTCACCGGCTCGGCCGAGCGGACCGTCCAGATCGCCAACGGCGGCAACGCCGCGACGACGCTGTCGCAGGCCCTGTCCCAGGCGGTGGGCACGCTGATGGCCGATCCCGCCTTCACGGCGGCGCTGGCCCGCTGATGGAAACCGGCGCAGGGCCGCGAGGACCCGGCGCCGGACCCGTCGGTTTAGGGGCGTTGGCCGAAGGCGCGCTCGCAGACGTCGGTCGCCAGGGCGGCGCTCATCTGCTCCTCCGCCTCGGCCATGGCCACGGCGGCGATCAGCCCGCCGCCGCCGACCGACCGCGACACGTCATAGTCGGCGACCTTCTCGCCGGTCCCGGGCTCGACCAGCGCGACCTGCGCCCGGATCACATTGGAGTCGCCGACCAGATAGGCCATGGCGGCGTTCGATCCCGTCAGCTCGATGATCCGGACCTCCATGCGCAGTGGCTGGCCGCCGCGGGCGCATTTGTCCATCTGCTCGCGCACCTCGCGCTGGAAGATGGCCGGGAAGTCGGCCGACACCGTCGCCGGCGCCCCGGTCAGAACGATGTCGCCGATCGAGGCCGTCGCGGCCCGCGCCTGCGGCAACGGCAGGATGACGTCGCCGCTGCTGTAGCTGACGCAGCCGGCCAGACCCAGCGCCGCCAGCGACGCGGCCAGAATCCATTTCATGGTGAAACCCCCGTGGTGCGGAACCCACAATCGGCTCCGCCGCGGACACGATAGAGGCGATGCTCCCGCCCCTGCAACCTTGGGCTGCCGGGGCGGGGCCTTCCGGTTCGACCGGCGGCGCGATAGACCGGCGGGATGAAACTCTACATCACGATCCCGTCGCCCTACGCCCGCAAATGCCGGATCGTCGCGCGCGAGAAGGGCCTCGCCGACCGCATCGAGGAAATCGCGGTCGATCCCTACGCCAACGCCCCCGAACTGCTGGCCTCGAACCCGCTGGTCCAGGTCCCGACCCTGATCGCCGGGGACGGCCTGCCGCTCAACGACAGCCCGGTGATCTGCGAATACCTCGACGCCCTCGGCGACGGCCCGCGCCTGCTGCCCGAGGGCGGCGCGGAGCGGCTGCGGGTGCGGCGGCTGGAGACCCTGGCCAACGGCGCGCTCGAAATGGGCGTCAAGCTGGTGCTGGAGAGGCGGCGGCCCGAACACGAGCGCTCGGCCTCGTGGATCGAGCGCTGGACGGTCAACATGGGCCGGGCGCTCGATGGCCTGGAAGCGGCCGCCCCGGACCCGGCCCGGCTCGACGTCGGCGTGATCACCGCCGGCGTGGCGGTGACCTGGATCGGCTTCCGCCATCCGGACTTCGACTGGAAGACCGGCCGTCCGGGACTGGTCGCGCTGCAGGCGGCGCTGGAGGCCCGGCCCAGCTTCATGCAGACCCGTCCGGACGCCTGAGGCGGGTCAGGCCAGCACGCCGGCCAGCTGGAGCGCCTGGAAGCCGGCCAGCGCCAGCAGCAGGCCGCCGACCGCATAGGTCAGCACCCTTCGCGGCACCCGTTTGGCGATCAGCCCGGCGAACGGCGCCGCCGCCAGGCCGCCGACCACCAGCCCGCCGACGGCGGCGGCGTGGTTCTGCAGCGCGTCGGCATCGCGCCAGTGGCCGGACACCAGGGCCCAGACGAAGGCGGCGCTGATGGCGACGGCCAGGAAGAATTCGGCGGTGTTGACGGTGCCGATGGCGCGGCGCGGCTCCTGGCCGGCCCCGACCATGGCGGAGGACACCGTCGGGCCCCAGCCTCCTCCGCCGATCGAGTCCAGAAAGCCGCCGACCAGCCCCAGCGGCGCCATCACCCAGGCGCGGATGCGCCGGATGCGGATGTCGTGCCCGGCCCGCCACAGGATGTAGACGCCCATCGCCATCAGATAGGCGATGACGAACGGCTTGATGACGTCGCCCTCGATCCCGGTCAGCACATAGGCGCCGATGCAGCCGCCGATCACGCCCGCCGTCGCCAGCGGGGCCAGCAGCCGCCAGTCCACATTCCTGTGCCAGACGTGGCTCCCGGCCGAGGCGGCGGTGGTGAAGACCTCGGCGCCGTGCACGCTGGCCGAGGCCGTCGCGGGCGGCACCCCGAAGGCCAGCAGGACCGACGAGGATATGACCCCATAGGCCATGCCCAGGGCGCCATCGACGGCCTGGGCCAGAAAGCCGACCATCAGAAAGAGCAGAAAGGTGTCCATGCGCCCCCAAGGCGTGCCCGAAGCCTTGCTTCTCCGATGAAAGCCGGGTCCGCGCAATTGGTTGCTGCGCCCTCCATCGACAGATCGCCGGCCATCGCGCTAAGGCAGGCCTCCCGCGAAACAGGATATCGCTCCCTTGCGACTGCCCCAGGCCCGGCTCGATCAGGTGCTCGACCGTTTCCACCAGGTGGAGGCGCGCATGGGCGCGGCCACGGACGGTCAGGAGATCGTGCGCCTGTCGAAGGAGCACGCCGAGATCAAGCCGGTCGCCGACGCGGTCATGGCCCTGGCCCGGATGCGGTCCGAGATGGCCGATCTCGAAGCCATGGCCGCCGATCCCGAGATGGCCGACATGGCCGCCGACGAGCTCGAGACGCTGAAGGCCCGCCTGCCGGAGATGGAGCGTGACGTGGCCCTGCTGCTGGCCCCGCGCGACGCCGACGAGAACGCCTCGGCCGTGCTGGAGGTCCGCGCCGGCACCGGCGGCGACGAGGCGGCCCTGTTCGCCGGCGACCTGTTCCGCATGTACTCCCGCTACGCCCAGTCGCGCGGCTGGCGGGTCGAGGTCGACAGCGCCACCGAGGGCGAGGCCGGCGGCTACAAGGAGATCATCGCCACCGTCACCGGCGAGGGCGTGTTCGGCCGGCTCAAGTTCGAGAGCGGCGTGCACCGCGTCCAGCGCGTGCCGACCACCGAGGCCGGCGGCCGCATCCACACCTCGGCCGCCACCGTCGCCGTCCTGCCCGAGGTCGAGGACGTCGAGATCGAGATCCACGACAAGGACATCCGCATCGACACCTTCCGCGCCTCCGGCTCGGGCGGCCAGCACGTCAACAAGACCGACTCGGCCGTGCGCATCACCCACCTGCCGTCCGGCATCGTGGTGACGTCCTCGGAGAAGTCGCAGCACGTCAACCGCGACAAGGCGATGAAGAATCTCCGCGTCCGCCTCTACGACATGCAGCGGCAGGAGAAGGACCTCGCCCGCTCCAGCGCCCGCAAGTCGCAGGTCGGCTCGGGGGACCGGTCCGAGCGGATCCGCACCTACAACTTCCCCCAGGGTCGGGTGACCGACCACCGCATCGGCCTGACCCTGCACAGCCTGCCCCAGATCCTCGAGGGCGACCTCGACCCCATGCTCAACGCCCTGATCGCCGAGGACCAGGCCGCGCGCCTGGCCGATCTGGAAGCGGAGCTGGGGTAAACGGAGTCCCTCTCCCGGCGGGAGAGGGCTTGAGCCTCCGGGAGCGAAGCGACCGGCAAGGCGAAAGGGTGAGGGGCTACGGTTCGAGGTGGCCCTTCACCATCCGACCCTCACCCTTTCACGCCGCCAATCGCCCTTGCGGGCTCTTGGGCGTTCAAGCCCTCTCCCATCGGGAGAGGGTTCCGCAGTCCCTACCCCTCCGCCGTCAGCCCCCCGCCCTCGACCCGCACGAACTGGGCCCGGCCGCGCAGCGGCTCGAACAGCTCCGCCTCCGTCCCGGTCATGAAGGCCTGCAGGCCCAGCGCCTCGATCTCGTCGAACAGGGCGGCGCGGCGGCGGGTGTCAAGGTGGGCCGGGGCCTCGTCCAGCAGCAGGATCGGCGCGGCGGCCTGACCCGACAGCCGGGCGATCTGGGCGAGGATCAGGTTCAGCACCAGCGCCTTCTGCTCGCCGGACGAGCCCTCGGCGGCCGGGCGGTTCTTCTCGCGGTGCAGGGCGGTCAGGTCGGAGCGGTGCGGGCCGTAGAGCGACCGCCCGGCGGCGGCGTCGCGGGCGCGGCTGCGGCTCATGCCCTCGCGGATCGCCCCGGCGATGGCCTCGACGCCGGCCCCGGCGGCGGCCATGGCCTCGGCCTCTCCGGCCAGGCCGAGGTCGGCCTGCGGGAAGGGGCGGTCGTTGCGGGCGTCGATGGCCGACTGCAGCGTGGTCAGGGCGGCGGCGCGGGCGAGGGCGGCGGCGGCCCCGGCCTGGCCGAGGCGCAGCTCCAGCGCATCCAGCCACAGGGGATCGGCGGGCCGCCCTTCCGCCCCGTCGGTCAGCAGCCGCAGCCGCTCGCGCAGCGCCTTCTCATAGGCCGTCACCGAGGCGGCGTGGTCGGGGTCGGCCGCGAACACCAGCCGGTCGAAGAATTTCAGCCGCTCTGCCCGGGCGTCCGAGAACAGCCGGTCCTGTTCAGGGGTGGCCCAGACCGGCCGCAGATGGTCGAGCAGCCGCCCCGGCGGGGCCGTCTCGCCGTCGATGCGCACGATCCGCCGCGCCGCGCCCGGCGACTGCACCCCGGTGCCCAGCCGGATCTCCCCGTCGCCGTCGGTCAGCACCGCCGCCACGGCCCAGGCCCGCCCCCCGGCCTCGCCCGGCTCGCGCCGTCCCATCTCCGGCGCGCTCGCCCCGCGCAGCCCCCTGCCCGGGGTGAACAGGCTCAGCGCCTCCAGCAGATTGGTCTTGCCGGCGCCGTTGGGGCCATGCAGCACCACCGTTCCCGCCGCGACGGGCAGGGTGGCGGCCGCATAGGAGCGGAAGTCGGTGAGGGTGAGGGCGGTGATCAAATGTCTGGCTCACCCCCGATCGGGGCGAGGCTCCGGCGCGTATCGCTTCTTCCAGCGAGACAGCAAGTCCCGCATCTTGTGCGGGGGATCGGGCCAACCGATGCCGATTGAACCATCAACCCCAAAGGTGCTGTTGATCCTCGCGGTCAAGCTCTTCTGACGAGCTTCTTCATGCAGAATCCACGACGCCATTTGTTGGCCCGAGCTTGACCATGTGACGAACCTTTCCACATCGCGCCATCGAACGTGCTGCGTCTGCTTCCAGTCTCTGAGCGTGAAGCCTTCAGGCGTCAGAGTCAGCCGATTTGGCCGGACGAAGCTGATTGCCCACCCGACGGTACAGACTCCGAAGAACACCAAGCCCACGAGGCCAACAAATTTGGCCACGATATCGGGGACCCCAAACAGGAAAATTGCCGATGGGACCAGCATAAGCGGGCAAAGGAGCAATATCCGAAACGCTTTCCAGCGGTCCGAACGGATCACCAGTAAATCCGGCTCCCTAGACCCGCTCTTAGACACGCAGCGGCATCAGCACATACTGCACGCCGGGATCGCCCGGATCGAGCACCAGCGTCGGCGAGGCCGGGTCGGCGAATTTGAAATGCGCGGTCTCGCCGGTGATCTGACCGGCGACGTCCAGCAAATAACGGGCGTTGAAGCCGATCTCGAACGGCTCTTCGGAATAGCCGATCTCGACCTCCTCGACGCCCTGGCCGGCCTCCATGTTGCGCACCGTCAGGGTGACGCGGTCGAGGTCGAAGGCCAGTTTCACCGACCGGCTCTTCTCGGCCGAGATGGTGGCGACGCGGTCGACGGCCTGGGCGAACAGGGTGTTGTCGATATCGGCCTGCTTGTCGTTGCCCTTGGGAATGACGCGCATGTAGTCGGGGAAGGCGCCGTCGATGACCTTGGACGTCAGGCTGGCCTGGCCGAACTCGAAGCGGATCTTCTGCGGGCTGACCATGATCTCGACCGGGCCGGAGCCGTCGTCGAGCAGGCGGCGGACCTGATCCACCGTCTTGCGCGGCACGATGACGCCGGGGCCGCCGGCGGCGCCCTCGGGGGCCGGGGTCTCGGCGAGGGCCAGGCGGTGGCCGTCGGTGGCCACGGCGCGCAGCAGCGGGATGCCGTTCTCGGCCACGGTGTGCAGATAAAGGCCGTTCAGATAGTAGCGGGTCTCTTCCGTCGAGACCGCGAACCGGGTCTTGTCGATCAGCCGGGCGAGGTCTTCCTTGGGCAGGGTGAAGCGTGCGCCCGAGGTGTCGGTCGACATCACCGGGAAGTCGCCGGCCGGCAGCACCGGCAGGTTGAATTTCGACCGGCCCGCCTGGACCACCAGCCGCGGGTCGTCGCCGGAATAGGACAGCGAAACCTCGGCCCCGTCGGGCAGTTTGCGGACGATCTCGTACAGGGTGTGGGCCGGGGCGGTGATCTGGCCCTCGACGTTCACCTGGGCCTCGGCCTCGTCGACCATTTCCATGTCGAGATCGGTGGCGGCGAAGCTGAGCTTGTCGCGGCCCGCGCTGAGCAGGACGTTCGACAGGATCGGAATGGTGTTGCGCCGCTCCACCACGCTCTGCACGTGCCCGAGGGCCTTGAGGAGCGCGGATCGTTCGATGGTCAGCTGCATGTCGTCTCGCCCGGGGTGCGGCGACTCAAGGCGTCACCGCGAATAGAGGGCCTTGGACACTAGCGGATTGGCGGCGCGGGGCAAGGAAGGGGCGGGGGCGGCGGGCCGCGTGATCAGGGACGAGGCCCTGTCTGTCTGTGGACAACCGGCCGCCGGCGTCCGCTTGACCGTGACGCTGTGTTGGCAATCCGCGGATCCATAGTCGGATTGGGCGGAAAACCGGCCGCCTTTCCAGACACATCGCCTTTTCTCGATGCGATCTTCCCGCCTGAGAGAAGAGGGGGCGCATAATGCGGCCGGTATTTGATTGGGTCTTTGAAAACCGAACCCCGCGGCTCCGCCACAGGAGCTGCAGTCGACCCGGCGAAATCGCCAGGTCGCCGGGAGTCCCCGCCGCCGATGCCGACTCTGCCGACTCTGACACAGCGAATTTCACGGAGCCGATGCCGACTCTGCCGACTCTGACACACCGTTTTTTCCTCGCGGACCCGAAGGAGGCCGGGCCGGGGGTCTAACCCCGCAGCTTGCGCGTCAGGGCCTCGACGTCCCGGGCGATCTGGTCGTCCTGGGCCATCAGCTCCTCGATCTTGCGCACGCCGTGCAGGACCGTGGTGTGGTCGCGCCCGCCGAAGCGGCGGCCGATGTCGGGATAGGACCGCGTCGTGTGCTGCTTGCACAGCCACATGGCGATCTGTCGCGGTCGGGCGACGGAGCGCGTGCGGCGCTCCGACAGCAGGTCGGCCTGCTTGAGGGTGAAATGCTCGGCGACCGTCTTCTGGATCTCGTCGACGGTGATGCGGCGCTCGGGTCCGCCGCGCAGGGCCGAGCCGAGCAGGGACTGGACCTCGTCGATGGTCAGGGCCGACAGCCGGGCGCCGGCGACGGCGGCCAGGGTGTTCACGGCGCCTTCCAGCTCGCGCATCGAGCCGGGGGTGCGGTCGACGAGGTGTTCCAGCACATCGACCCGGGCCTCGCCCGAGACCACGCCGAGCGTCGCCAGCGCCTGTATGCGGTTACGCGCCACGGCCAGTTTGAGGGCGCGGTCGGCCGGCTCGACCGGGCAGGTCAGGCCCGAGGCCAGGTGGCTGCGCAGGCGCGGCTCGACCTCGGTCAGGGCCATGGGCGGGCGGTCGGCCGACAGGACGATGCGCTTGCCGTCCTCGATCAGGCTGGTCAGCGTGGCCAGCAGCTCGTCCTGGGTCGAGGCCTTGCCGCCGACGAACTGGACGTCGTCGATCAGCAGCATGTCGGCGCCGCGCAGGCTCTCCTTGAAGGCTGCGGTCGAGCGGTCCTGCATGGCCCGCACGAAGGTCGACAGGAAGCGCTCGGCCGTCAGATAGACCACCTTGGCGTCGGGGCGCAGGCGCTGCGCCTCCCAGGCGATGGCGTTGAGCAGGTGGGTCTTGCCGTAGCCGTAGGGGCCGCAGAAGAAGATCGGGTTGAAGTGGCCGTCGGCCCAGCAGGCCGCCTGGCGGGCGATGGCGAGGGCGAAGGCGTTGCCCTGGCCTTCCACGAAGCTGTCGAAGTTGAGGCGCTCCTGCAGGCCGGCGGCGCGGACGGCGCGGGCGCCGTCGGCCACGGGGCCGACCGTCGCCATCGGCATCGCCACGACGTTGGCGGAAGCGGGAGCCTCGGCGCGGCCGGCGGCGACCTGCGAGGCCGGCGGGGTCGAGCCCATCTCGGCCCGGCAGCGCACCTCGAGACGGCGCGACAGGCCGTCGAGGCCCAGCCACAGTTCATTCATGCGCCGCAGGGCGTTCTTGCGCACCCAGTCGCGGGCGTAGGCGGTCGGGGTGACGAGGATCAGCTGGCCGGCGCCGTCGGTCCGCACCGCCGAGGGGGCGATGTAGGAGCTGAAAGCGCCCTCGCCGATCTCGCTGCGCAGGCGACCCGCCGCCTCGGTCCAGATACGATCCGGATCGGTCATCTCCGCCATTTGTGCGCCCCCCGCCATGTTCAGCCACCCGCCAATAGAATCCATCACCTGACGCCCTTCGAGCGGCCTGGATCGCGGACGACTTCTCCTGTCCGGTGCGGCTGGGCGCCGCCCGGGTGGGGTCATGCTCTCGATCAGACATCTCACGCCGACGCGAAACTGGTCCCGCGCCGTGTTCATCCGTGTGGGGATGGAAGTGCGTTAGAGCCCCAAACTTACGCCGGGAGTGGGGGCCGTCAACGCTGATTCGATTCGCCGAATGCAGTTAAATTGTTTGACTCCGCTAAAGCCAAACGCAGTCAACGAAATCCTCGATTTCGCCACCGGGGCGAGCACGATTTGGTCTGGCGAAGGTTAGCGGCGCACGTGCAAACGGCGAGGGAGCGGTTGCTCCCTCGCCGTTGAATTCGCTCGAATTTACCATGACAGGCCTGTGAAAGGCCGTCCGGCGCCGTTGTGTCAGGCAGCCGACATTTTCTTCAGCTGGGCGGCCAGGCGCGACACCTTGCGCGAGCCCGTGTTCTTGTGAACCACGCCCTTGGTGACGGCGCGCATCAGCTCCGATTGCGCCTCCACGAAAGCGGCCTTGGCGGCGCCGGCGTCGCCGCCCGTCACGGCTTCCTGGAATTTGCGCAGGAAGGTGCGGACGCGCGTGCGGCGCGCCTTGTTCACTTCGGTGCGGGCGGCGATCTTGCGGATCGCTTTCTTGGCGCCGGGGTTGTTGGCCATCAGTCAAACCTTCGAACGGAAAACGCCGCGGAGCACACGTCCACGGCGCGAAAATCTCAAGAGCGCGCGGCTATAGCCGAAAGGGGCGGGGGGTTCAAGGCGAAGAATCGGGCCCCGCTCCCGGTTCCGCTCAGTTCTTGCCCGAGCCCGGCTCCGCCTGTTTGCGGTGCATCTCCGCCAGCGCCGACTCCGGCGTGATGGCGGCCATGGCGGCCTGCAGCTTGTTGCCCATTCCGGCGACCACGTCGCCGTCGCCGCGCTTCATCGCCTCATAACCGATCTTCGCCACCTTCGCCGGGTCCATCTTCCTGCCCTGGCCGACCATGGTGTCCTCCAGCCCGGCTCGCTCGAAGAATTCGGTGTCCGTCGGACCGGGCATCAGCACCGTCACGCTGACGCCGCTGTCCTTCAGCTCGTTGCGCAGGGCGAAGGAGAAGCTGTCCACGAAGGCCTTGGAGCCGTTGTAGACCGCCTGGAAGGCGCCCGGCATCAGGCCGGCGATCGAGCCGGTGAAAAGGATACGCCCGCGGCCCCGCTCGCGCATGTCCCGGCCGACCAGCCAGACCAGCCGCAGCGTGCCGGTTACGTTGGTGTCGATGACCGACAGGATGTCCTCGAAGTTCTGGTCGAGGAAGGCGTGGCCGAGGCCATGGCCGGCGTTGGCGACCAAGGCGTCGACCGGTCGGCCGCCGATCCGGTCGTAAAGGGCCTTCACGCCCTCCGCGGTGGCGAGATCGGCCTGCAGGGGGTCGACCCGCGCGCCGAGGCTCTCGAAGGTCTGCACCGCCTCGGCCAGGGGCGTGTCCGCGGCCACCACCAGGTCATAGCCGTCCTCGGCGAACAGCCGGGCCAGCTCATAGCCGATCCCCGACGACGCTCCCGTCACGACGGCGAGGGGGCGAACGGCTTCGGCGGCGGTGGCGGACAGGTCGGTCATGGAGGGCTCCGGGCTGGTGTTCGGCGCGACAACCGCGCGGTCCGGCGCGTGTTCCCGGGAACGAAGCCCGATCCCGGCGGGTTCGCTGGCCGAAAGGAGCCGTCATGTCCGAACAGCCGATGTCGACCGACGCCGAGGTCGAATCCACCGCCTTCACCGACAAGGACCGGATCGAGGGCGAGCACGAAGCCGCGAGCGTTCGCGCCGTCATGATCAACCGCCCCCGTCAGGAACTGTACGATTTCTGGCGCGACTTCCGGAACCTCCCGGCCTTCATGGAGAACGTGAAGTCGGTCGAAATCATGGAGTCCGGCCGCTCGAGCTGGATCATCGCCGGACCGGCCGGAGCCGACTTCGAACTGGTCAGCGAGATCACCGAGGAGCGTCCCGGCGAATACATCGCATGGCGGTCGCTGGAGGAGAGCGACATCGACCACGAGGGCTGGATCGAGTTCCGCGACAATCCGTTCGGCCGGGGCGCCGAGGTCCGGGTCTTCATCAGCTACGACCCGCCGGCCGGGCCGCTGGGCAAGGTCGTCGCCAAGGTGATGCAGCGCGAGCCGCGCATCCAGGCCCGCCGCGAGTTGCGTCGCTTCAAGCAGTTGATGGAGACGGGCGAGATCCCGACCTCGAAGGCGCCCGACGCCGCGCCTCGCGCCAGCCGCCACTTCTGATTCGGCCCTCAGCGAAAGAGAATTCCATGCGCGCCCTGACCTGGCACGGAAAGCACAATGTCCAGGTGGACACCGTCCCCGATCCGCAGATCGTCAATCCGCGGGACGCCATCATCAAGATCACCGCCACCGCCATCTGCGGTTCGGACCTGCACCTCTACGACAGCATGATCCCCGGCATGTCCAATGGCGACATCCTCGGCCACGAATTCATGGGCGAGGTGGTCGAGGTCGGGCGCGGCAACACCAGCCTTAGGGTCGGCCAGAAGGTCGTGGTGCCGTTCGTCATCGCCTGCGGCAGCTGTTTCTTCTGCGGCAAGCAGCAGTATTCCGCCTGCGACAACTCCAACCCAGCCGACAAATCCGACGCCTCGGAGATCGCCTACGGTTATCCGATGTCGGGCCTGTTCGGCTACTCGCACATGACGGGCGGCTACGCCGGCGGCCAGGCCGAGTACGCCCGGGTGCCCTATTCCGACATCGGCCCGATCGTGGTGCCGGACGGCATCGAGGACGAGCGGGTGCTCTTTCTTTCGGACATCTTTCCTACCGGCTGGATGGCGGCCGAGAACGCGGAGATCGAGCCCGGCGACACCGTGGCCATCTGGGGCTGCGGCCCGGTCGGGCTGTTCGCCATCAAGAGCGCCAAGCTGATGGGCGCCGGGCGGATCATCGCCATCGACCATCTGCCGCGCCGGCTGGAGCTTGCCAGGGCGAACGGCGCCGAGGTGCTGAACTACCACGAGGTCAAGGTGCGCGAGGCGCTGATGGAGATGACCGCCGGCATCGGCCCGGATGCCTGTATCGACGCCGTCGGCATGGAGGCTCACGGCTTCGCGCCCGACAACATTCTGGATGCGGTCAAGCAGGAGACGAAGCTGGGCACCGACCGCCAGCACGTTCTGCGCGAGACGATCATGGCCTGCCGCAAGGGCGGGCGGGTCTCGGTGCCCGGCGTCTACGGCGGCATCGGCGACAAGCTGCCGATCGGGGCCTTCATGCAGAAGGGTCTGACCATCAAGACCGGTCAGACCCATGTTCAGAAATACCTGCCGCAACTGCTGGAGCTGATCCTCGACGGCAGGATCGACACCACCGACCTGATCAGCCACCGGCTGCCGCTGGAGCAGGCCGCCGAGGGGTACAGGAACTTCCACGACAATCCGGACGAATGGACCAAGGTGGTCCTGAAACCCCACTGACGCGGAGCCGTTGTCCTTTCAGCAGCAGGAGAGTGTGATGACCAGCAAGCCTCTGAACGACGATCCACAAAATGACCGCACGCCCGATCCCAGTCAGGCGAAGACAGCCGCGGGCCGTCGTCCCGACCAGGGCGGCGCCCCTCCCGGGCGCGACCAGGCGGAGCCGGCCACAGGCGCCGAGGGCGCGGCCGGCGCCGGCGGTTCCGGCGGCTTCGGAACCTGAAGATGCGCATCTATCGCGTGACAGTCGGCGTCGAGGGCGGCTCCAGCCGGGTGATCAAGGTGCCGTCGAAGACGGATGTGCAGGCGGGCGACGCCGCGGCGCCGCTGATGTCGGAGGGCGAGGCGATCCTCTCGATCGAGGAGACCGACGATCCCTATCAGGAGGTCGATGGCCCGCCGCCGGGCACCCAGACGCATCCGGACCAGATCGTCTGACCCGGCTCCCCGGCCGGGAGTCGGGTCGCCGACTCAGGAACTCCCGGGCTTGCCAGCCGGTTGCCCCGATGCGCATCCGCGCCAATCAACGGAGTAGGGAAATGCCCAATCAGCAAGGCCAGAACCAGGACCAGAAGCAACGCCAGGCGGGCGGCCAGCACCGTCAGGACGAACAGCGCCAGCGTCAGGACGAGCAGCGCCAGCGCCAGGACCAGCAGCGCCAGAAGCAACGGCAATAGGATCGGGTGGGGCGGAGCCCCGCTCCGCCCCTCATCCCGTTCGAGAATGACGACGCCGCCCGAAGCCCTTTTCGCCCCCCAGGTCCGTCTCAACGGCAATGTCGACGACGCCATGTTCTCGGCGTTCCAGGAGCAGTTCCAGGAGGCGGCCGACCTGCCCGATCCGGTCGTGGTGGAGCTGACCACCGTGGGCGGGGACGCCGACGTGGGGCGGCGCATAGCGGCTGATATCCGGCTGTTCCGGGCGCACACTGGTCGCAGTCCGCTGTTCTTCGGCAAGACCACGGTGTTCTCCGCCGGCGCGACCATCATGGCGGCCTTCCGCCGTGGCGACCGCTGGATGGACCGGCACGGGGTGCTGATGATCCATTGCCGCAAGCTCTCCAAGACCCTCGAGCTTTCGAACTTCCTCAAGGCCGAGCGGCCGCGGGTCGAGGCCCTGCTGGCCGAGATCGATCTCGGCATCAAGGTGCAGACCTGGGGGTTCGAGGAATTAATCGCCGGGAGCGACATCGACCTGGACGAACTGGAAGAGAAGGCGGCGGAGAACTGGTACCTGACGGCGGAACAGGCGCTCCAGAGGAGCCTGATAGCCGGGGTCGTCTGAGGCCGTGGAACTCCACCTGCCCATCAGCCCGCCGGTCGAGCGCGGCCCCGGAGGAGCCGACCTCCCGGCCTATGTCGCAAACGGTCTGATCGGCCTGAGAGTGCGCGAAAATGCGCTGGCGGCCGGGATGTGCATCGTCTCCGGCTTTGTCGGCGAGCATCACGAGAAGCGGGTCGAGGCCGCTGTGGCCGCGCCCTATCCTCTGGGCGGCGATGTGGCGATCGACGGCCTGTGGGCGGCTGACCAGCCGCAGTCTGTGGAGCCCGTGGATCAGGCCTACGACTTCTCCACCGGCGAACTCACCAGCCGGCTGGCGGTCCGCATCGGCGAGCGGCGCGCCGACCTCGAGATCGTGACCTTCGCCAGCCGGACCCATCCGACCGTGGTCTGCCAGCAGGTGATGGTCGAGGTCGACGGCGCCTGTGACCTGATGGTCCGCTCGCGGGTGGACACCACCGACCTTCGCGGGCGGATGCTGGAACGCCGGGTGGATACGGCGGGCGAGCCGGAGCCGGTCTGCGACGGCTCGATCCTGTGGGAGTCGGAAGGCGGGCTGGGCCGGCTGGGGGTCGCGACCCTGACCGCCGTGGCCCACGAGGCGCGGCGCACCCAGGAGCCATGGGACGCGCTGGGACCCTTGTCGACCACCTATACGCAGCGGGCGGTGAAGGGTCGGCGGCTGCGCTTTCAGACCCTCACCAGCCTCGTTCCTTCGGTCATGCACAGTCAGCCGCACCGGCAGGCGGTCCGGCTGATCGCCATGGCCGGCCAGCTCGGCTTCGACGAACTGCGGCGCCGCAATCGCGACGCCTGGCGCGAACTCTGGAAAGGCCGCATCCGGCTGATCGGGGCGGAGGAGCGCTGGCAGGCCATGGCCGACGCGGCCTTCTTCTATCTGAACAGCTCGGTCCACCATGCGTCGCCGTCCTCTACGTCGATCTACGGCCTGGCTACATGGCGGAATTATCACTACTATTTCGGCCACGTCATGTGGGATGTCGATGCGTTCGCGATTCCGCCGCTGAGCGTGCTGCAGCCGGACGCGGCGCATTCGATGCTGGAGTTTCGCAGGCGGGGCCTGAGGGCGGCGCGGGACAATGCGCGGATGCTGGGCCGGAGAGGCGCGCAGTTTCCGTGGGAGGCGGGGCCCGCCAGGGGCGAGGAGGCCACGCCGGGCGGGGCCACGGCGGCCGGGCGCGAGGACCACATCAACCTGCACGTGGCGAGGGCCTTCCTCCACCATGTCGACGCCACCGGCGACGCCCGCTTCATGCACGAGGCGGCGTGGCCGGTCGTGTCAGGCGTGGCTGAATGGCTGTGCGACCGGGTGGAGCGGACCCGGGACGGCTATGCGGTGCGCGAGGGCGGCGGTCCGGCCGAACGGCCGGAGCCCGAGGACGACGACGCCCTGACCCTGATGGCCGGCCGTATCGTGCTTGAGCAGGCCGTCGAACTGGCCGCCCGCGTCGGCCTGCCGCCCGATCCGGCATGGATCCGCGTTGCGCGGGGGCTGCATCCGCCGATGCGCGGCGACGGCGTGATCGCCCAGCACGCCGGGTACCGGAAGGACGAGGAGAAGGGCGCCACCCCGTCGCCCCTGATGGGCTTCTTTCCCTATTGGGCGGAGGCCGACGAGGAGACCATGCGGCGGACGCTGGCCTTCTATCTGGGCCTCTGGGAGGACTATGTCGGGGCGCCGATGCTGTCGGCCCTCTACGGCGTCTGGGCGGCCTGGGCGGGCGACCGCGGGCTGTCGCTGAAGCTGTTCGACGAGGGCTACGGCAAATTCCAGTACGGCCGCTTCCAGCAGACCCTGGAGTACCGGCTGGACAAGGCTCCGAACCCGATCGCCTCAGGCCCGTTCTTCGCCAACATGGGCGGGCTGATCACCGGCCTGCTGTTCGGCCTGCCGGGGCTGAAGGTGTCGTCCGCGCCGCCCGAGGACTGGCCCCGGAGACCCGTCGTCCTGCCCGAGGGCTGGGAAGCGATCGAATGCGATCGCCTGTGGGTGCGCGGCCAGCCCTGCCGGCTCGTGGCGCGGCAGGGGGCAGAACGGGCGGAGCTGACCGTCGCTAGCGGCCGGTGAAGTTCGGCTTCCGCTTCTCGACGAAGGCGGCCATGCCCTCCTTCTGGTCCTCGAAGGCGAACAGGGAGTGGAACAGGCGGCGCTCGAACTGCACGCCCTGGGTCAGGGTGGTCTCGAGCGCGGCGTTGACCATCTCCTTGTTGGCCATGACGGCGAGCGGGCTCTGGGCGGCGATGCGGGCGGCGATCTTGCGGGTCTCGTCCAGCAGCGCGTCGTGCGGGACGACGCGGGCGGCGAGGCCGGCGCGCTCGGCCTCGGCGGCGTCCATCATCCGGGCCGTGAGCATCATGTCCATGGCCTTGGACTTGCCGACCAGACGCGTCAGGCGCTGGGAGCCGCCGATGCCGGGGGCGACGCCGAGATTGATCTCGGGCTGGCCGAATTTGGCCTTGTCCGAGGCGACGATGAAGTCGCACAGCATGGCCAGTTCGCAGCCGCCGCCGAGGGCGAAGCCGTTCACCGCCGCGATGATCGGCTTGCGAAAGCGGGTGATCCGGTCGTGGCCCAGCGAGAAGAAATTGGCCTTGTACATGTCGGCGTAGGACTGGTCGGACATCTCCTTGATGTCGGCGCCGGCGGCGAAGGCCTTGTCGCCCGAGCCGGTCAGGATCAGGCAGCGCACGCTGTCGTCGTGTTCGACCGCGTCGAGGAAGTCGGCCAGGTCCCGGAAGAGAGCGGAGTTGAGCGCGTTGAGCGCCTCGGGGCGGTTCAGGGTCACCACCGCATAGCCGTCGGCGTGGCGCTCGATGAGCAGGGTGGAATAGCGGTCGGCCATGGGGGTCTCCTCGTCTGCGGCCTGCATACCGATCCGGTCACGCCGGCGAAAGGCCCACCATCTCGCCCAGCTTCAGCACCGTGTTCCAGTTCCGGCCGGTGCCCATGCCCAGCAGGCGTGGGGAGGCTTTCTTGAAGATCGCCGACTCGCCCTGACCGTTCGGGAACCAGAAATACAGCACGTCGCCGATCGCCTCGACGCGTTCGCCGCCGTCGGCCAGATCGCGGCAGGCCTCGAGCGCGCCCGGCTTGATGCCGTCCTTCATGACCATGGCCAGCACCTTGGCGGGCTGGGTGGCGGCCTCTTCCGGAAATGGATTGGCGGCGGTCATGGCCGCCCATTGTTCGGACGTGCGGGCCATGGCGGCGATCCTGAGGCCGAAACGGCGCTCCATCTCCGCCTCGATCTCGCGCTCCAGCGTGGCCGTCGCCTTGCCGCTCTCGACCACGAGGTTGCCGCTGGCCGCCAGGGTGCGCGGGTTCTTCAGCCCCATGGCCTCGGCCATGGCGCGCTGCTCGGCGACGGGCGCGCGGACGCCTCCGGTGTTCATGCCGCGGAACAGGATGATGCGGTGGGTCATGGCGTCACCGTTTCTGGCAGGAGGGGCACCAGAAGGTAGAGCGACCGGCCTGGACCGTGCGCTTGACCACGCCCGTGCAGCCTTCGCCCGGGCACGGCTGGCCTTCGCGGCCGTAGACGTCGAAGCGGTGCTGGAAATAGCCCTGGCCGCCGTCGGCGTTGGCGAAGTCGCGCAGGGTCGAGCCGCCGGCCGCGATGGCGTCCCCGAGCACGTCGCGGATGACGGCGGCGAGGGTCTCGAGGCGCGGTCTCGACACCTTGCCCGCCTCGACGAGCGGCGAGATGCGGGCGCGGTAGAGGGCCTCGCAGACGTAGATGTTGCCGAGGCCGGCGACGATGCGCTGATCGAGCAGGCTGACCTTGATGTTCTGCTTCTTGCCCGTGAAGGCCTCGGCCAGATGGGCCCCCGAGAAGGCGTTGCCGAGCGGCTCGGGTCCGAGGCCGGCGAACCACGGGTGACCGTCGACCGCGTCGGTCGGGATCAGGCCCATGAAGCCGAAGCGGCGGGCGTCGGCGAAGCCCACTCGGGTGGTCGTCTCGCCCTTCACCGCGCACAGGCTGACATGCTCATGCTTGCCGGCGACGGGCGCGGCCTCCTCGAACTCGCCGAGCTGTTCACCGTCGAGGGTGAAGCGGCCGGTCATGCCCAGGTGGGTGACCCAGGTCTCGCCGGTCGAGAGCGGCATCAGCAGGTATTTGGCGCGCCGGTCGATCCGCGCGACGGTCGCGCCTTCCAGCCGGTCGGCAAAGCGGTCGGGGAACGGGAAGCGCAGGTCAGGTCGGTTCTGGCGCACACGGGTCAGACGGGCGCCGGCCAGGACGGGTTCAAGGCCGCGGCGGACGGTCTCGACCTCGGGAAGCTCGGGCATGGGCGGGTCCGGAGCGGATGAAAAAAAACGAGTCGGCAGAGTCGGCAGAGTCTACATCGCCCGGCTCGGGGTCACCGCCGAAATTCGAGCCGTCAGAGTCGGCAGAGTCTACATAGGCGGGATCCGGCTCAGCGCCGCAATGCGCGTCGACCGACTGGACATGGCGGCGGCTGTCGGGAAACGGGGCGCGGCTCCTCGGCGGAGCGGCGGGGATGGATTGTCAAAGACCCGGCGTCGGAAACAGACGCGAGGGTCATTATGCGCCAGGCCGCTCCTCAGGCGGACAAACAGGTTCGAGAAAAAGTCAGTCGATTGTTCATGTTGGAGAATTTTTCGCCAACCCGACTATAATTCCGCGAACTGTCAGCACAGCGTCCTGCCGGAGGACTCATCCGGCCTTGTAGGCGTCGTGGCACGACTGGCAGCTCTGGCGCACGGCCGCCCATTGGGCGGCGAAGGCGGCGGAGTCCTCGCCGGCGGCGAGTTCAGCCAGCCGGTCGGCGGCGGCGGCGTAGGCGGCGGCCTTCTCCTCGAAGCCGGCGCGGTCGCTCCAGACCTCGGGCTTCGCATTGGTCTGGACGCCAGCTTCGGCCCCCGTCCCGGCCGGGAACATGCCGGGGACGGCGTGGGCCCAACGCGCCAGGGCGCGGCTGTTGAAGCGCTGGCTCGCCGGGGGCTGACCGGCGTCGATCGCCGCCTTCATGGCGCCCATGGCCACGCCGGACAGCATCATCGCCGCCTGGCGTCCCCTGACGATCCCGGCGGGTCCTTCGCCCTCCGCGTTCGCGGCCCCGCCAACGCACAGCAGCCCCAGCACGGCCGCGATCAGGATCCTGCGCATCATGGTCTCTCCCCCGCTACGGCGAAGCTCCGCCCGGCCGGCCCGCGAGTCAATCGGGCGCGGCGGGTTTCACGCCGCCTCTCGACGCCCGGGCCGTTTCCGGCTTACCTCCCGCCAATCAAGGGAGAGGGCCTTCAATGACCGACACACCCGCGAGCGCGCCCATCAGCGGCGGCAAGCGCATCGAACTGACGCTCCGGGCGCTGGTTCTGGGCTGCATACTGGCGGTGATCTTCACCGCCGCGAACACCTATCTTGGCCTGAAGGTCGGCCTGACCTTCGCCTCCGCCATCCCGGCGGCGGTCATCTCCATGGCCATCCTGCGGATGTTCCGGACCTCGACCATCTGGGAGAACATGACCGTCCAGACCGTGGCCTCGGTCGGCGGGGCGATGAGCTCGATCATCTTCGTGCTGCCGGGCCTGGTCATGGTCGGCTGGTGGCTGGAGTTCCCGTTCTGGGAATCGGTGCTGATCTGCGTCTTCGGCGGCATTCTGGGGGTCACCTTCTCGATCCCGCTGCGCCGCGCGCTCGTGGTCGAGGCCAACCTGCCCTATCCCGAAGGCGTCGCGGCGGCCGAGGTGCTGACCGTCGGCTCGCGCGGGGCCGAACAGACCGAGAGCGCCGTGCGCGAGAACGCCTCGGGCCTGTGGGTCGTGATCACCGGGGCGGTCGTTTCGGCGGGCTATGCCCTGCTGGTCGCCGGACGCGTATTCGCGTCCGAGGCGGCCCGGTTCGTCAAATTGCCGGCCTCGCTGGGCGGCGGCGCCACGGGCATCGGCTTCGGCATGCAGTTCGCCCTGCTGGGCGCCGGACACCTGATCGGCCTGAGCGTCGGTCTGGCGCAACTGGTCGGCCTGATCCTGGCCTGGTGCATCGCCGTGCCGATCCTGACGTCGCCCGACACCATCGCCTGGCTGACCGCCCACGGCATCCCCTCGATCGCCACCACGCTGCCCGCCGGCGCCGGCGCGGAGGAGCTGGCCGGCACGGTGTGGAGCCGCGAAGTGCGGTTCATGGGCGCCGGCGTCATCGGCGTGGCCGCCATCTGGACCCTGATCAAACTGGCCGGACCGCTGATCGGCGGCCTGACCTCGGCCCTGGCCGCCAACCGCCGCCGCCAGAGCGGCGAGGTGCTGGACCGCACCGAACAGGACATCCCGATCAACATCGTCGCCGGCCTGTCGGTCGCCTGCCTGATCGGCATCGGCCTGATCCTGGCCTGGTTCGCCCAGGGCAATCCGACGCTGGCCGGATCGACGGCGCTGCTGGTCGGCGGCGGCCTGATCTATGTCGTCTTCATCGGCTTCGCGGTCGCCGCCATCTGCGGCTACATGGCCGGGCTGATCGGATCGTCGAACAGCCCGGTGTCCGGGGTCGGCATCCTGGCCATCGTCATCGCCTCGGTGCTGATGCTCGGCGTACTGGCGCTCGCCGGACTGCCGGCCGATCCCTCGGTGGTGGCCTTCGCCCTGATCGTCACCGCCGTCGTATTCGCCGTGGCGGTGATCGCCAACGACAACCTGCAGGACCTGAAGACGGGCCAACTGGTGCAGGCCACGCCGTGGCGGCAGCAGACGGCCCTGATCGTCGGCGTCGTCGCGGGCGCCATCGTGATCCCGCTGATCCTCAACCTGCTCAACAAGGCCTTCGGCTTCGAGGGCGGACCGGCCGGCATCGCCGACGAGCCGCTGGCGGCCCCGCAGGCGACGCTGATCTCGGCGCTCGCGCGCGGCGTCATCGGCGGCGACCTGCGCTGGGACCTGATCGGGCTCGGCGCGGCCATCGGCGTCGTGATCATCGTGATCGACATGATCCTGAGCGGCGCGACCAGGGGCAAGATGAAGCTGCCGCCGCTGGCTGTCGGCATCGGCTTCTATCTGCCGGCCGCCGTGACCACGATGCTGGTCATCGGCGCGATCTGCGGCTGGGTCTACGACAAGGCGATCAAGACCACCCGGTTCGCCGACGTCGGCCGCCGGATGGGCGTGCTGCTGGCGTCCGGCCTGATCGTCGGCGAGAGCCTGTTCCTGGTCATGACCGCCGGGGTGATCGTGGCCACCGGGGACGACGCCCCGTTCGCCATGCTGCCCGAGGGCTCGACCTGGCCGGCCATGATGGCGGGGATCGCGGCCTTCGCCGTGCTGACCTTGCTGCTCTACGGCTGGGTGCGGAGCCGGTCGGCGAAGGTCTGATTTCGCCCTCTGCCCGCCGCTTTTATCGGCGATAGGAGCCGCCGTTGCGCCAGTGCGTGTCCTCACGCACTGGCGTTTCGCCGTTCGCCCCTGTAAGAGGCGCGCGCCTTCCCGCAATCACGCTCCTTCGCAGCGGCCCGGACCTTCCGGGGCCGAACACAGTCCGCCCGAGTCCGAAATGAACCTGCGCAACGTCGCCATCATCGCCCACGTCGACCACGGCAAGACCACGCTGGTGGACCAGCTGCTCGCCCAGTCCGGCGTGTTCCGAGCCAATGAGGCGACGACCGAGCGCGCCATGGACTCCAACGACCAGGAGCGCGAGCGCGGCATCACCATCCTGGCCAAATGCACCTCGGTGCTGTGGAACGGCAAGGCGGGCGAGACCCGCATCAACATCATCGACACCCCCGGCCACGCCGACTTCGGCGGCGAGGTCGAGCGGATCCTCGGCATGGTGGACGGCTGCGTGCTGCTGGTCGACGCCGAGGAAGGCGTCATGCCGCAGACCAAATTCGTGCTGACCAAGGCGCTGAAGATGGGCCTGCGCCCGATCCTGTGCATCAACAAGGTCGACCGCGCCCATGCCGATCCGGACCGGGTCCACAACGCCGCCTTCGACCTGTTCGCCGCCATCGGCGCGACCGACGAGCAGCTGGACTTCCCGCACATCTACGCCTCGGGCCGGGCCGGCTGGGCGACGCTGGACCTGAACCAGCCGAGCGACAACCTGGCCCCGCTGTTCGACCTGATCGTCGACCACGTGCCGGCGCCGAAACAGGTCGAGAACAAGGACAAGCCGTTCCAGATCCTGAACGTGCTGATCGAGAGCGACCCCTTCCTGGGCCGCCTGCTGACCGGCCGGATCGAGAGCGGCAAGGCCGTTCCGGGCATGGCCATCAAGGCCCTGTCGCGCGACGGCAAGACCATTGAACAGGGCCGGATCACCAAGGTGCTGGCCTTCCGCGGCCTGAAGCGTCAGCCGGTCGACGACGCCGAGGCCGGCGACATCGTCGCCATCGCCGGCATGTCCAAGGCCACCGTAGCCGACACCCTGTGCGCCCTTGAGGTCACCGAGGCCCTGCCCGCCCAGCCGATCGATCCGCCGACCATCTCGATGACGGTCTCGGTCAACGACAGCCCGCTGGCCGGGCGCGAGGGCGACAAGGTCCAGTCGCGCGTGATCCGCGACCGCCTGCTCAAGGAGGCCGAGGCCAATGTCGCCATCCGCGTCACCGAGACCGGCGGCAAGGACGCCTTCGAGGTCGCCGGCCGCGGCGAACTGCAGCTGGGCGTGCTGATCGAGAACATGCGCCGCGAGGGTTTCGAACTGTCGATCAGCCGTCCGCGGGTGGTCTATCAGACCGGCGAGAACGGCGAGCGGCTGGAGCCGATCGAGGACGTCGTCATCGACGTCGACGACGAATACACCGGCGTGGTCATCGAGAAGCTGTCGGCCCGCAAGGCCGAGCTGAAGGACATGGGCCCGTCGGGCGCCGGCAAGACCCGTCTGGTGCTGAAGTCGCCGTCGCGGTCGCTGATCGGCTACCAGGGCGAGTTCCTGACCGACACCCGCGGTTCGGGCGTGTTGAACCGCGTGTTCAGCCACTATGAGCCGCACAAGGGCGCCATCGAGGGTCGCCTGAAGGGCGTGCTGGTCTCGAACGGCGACGGCGAGACCGCCGCCTTCGCCCTGTGGAACCTCGAGGAGCGCGGCGTGATGTTCGTCGGCGCCGGCGAGAAGACCTACCAGGGCATGATCATCGGCGAGAACAGCCGCTGGGACGATCTCGACGTCAACCCGATGAAGGCCAAGCAGCTGAACAACATCCGCGCCGCCGGCAAGGACGAGGCCGTCCGCCTCACCCCGCCGCGCCGCCCCTCGCTCGAACAGGCGATCGCCTACATCGAGGAGGACGAGCTGGTCGAGGTGACGCCGAAGTCGATCCGTCTGCGCAAGCAGGTGCTGAACCCCTCGTTCCGCAAGAAGCGCGTCCGCGAGGAATAGGGCGGCCGTCCGGTCGCGCGGAATTCGGGCAATCCGGGCGATAGCGGGGCCATTTCGGGGCCGACGCAACAATCCCGTCGGCCGCCGAGTTTGCGTTTCGGTGCGAGCCCTTCCGCTCGCTTAACGCAAGGCTGACCATCATGCGAAAGACCGCGCTCCTGACAGGGGCCGCCGGCCTGTTCCTCATGACCGCTCCGGCGATCGCCCAGGAAGGCACGGCCCCGCAGACTCCTCCCGTCCAGACTCCGCCCGCGACCCAGACTCCGCCCGCGACGACGCCGCCCGGTCAGGCGGCCCAGGCGCCCACCCTGACCCTTCAGCCCGGCATGACGGTGCGCGGCGGAGACGGCGAACTCGGCGTGCTGGTCGGCGCCCGGATGAACGGCGGTCGCCAGCAGCTGACCGTGCGGGGCGCTGATGGAACGGTTCGCGCGGTGCCCATCGACGGCATCCGGCAGGAAGGCGATGGCGTCATCGTCGACTTCACAATGGAACAGTTCAACGCCGCCGATACGGTGACCGAGCCGGCCACGCCCGCCACTCCGGCGGAACCCGGCGCGACCCCGGCGACGCCGGCGACGCCCGCCGTTCCCGGCAACCAGACCACGGACGACGGGGATGATGGCGACGAGTCCGACGCCGACCAGGACGAAGACCGCGCCGCCACGCCGGCGACGCCGGCTGTCCCTGCGACCCCGGCCCAGCCCGGCGTGACCCCGGCGGCTCCGGCCACCCCCGCGGAACCCGCGACGCCGCCGGAACAGACCCCGCCGACCCTGCCGCCGGACAACCCGGCCTCGCCGCCCGCGGGTGAAGGTCAGGGCAACGCCCCGGGCAATCCCCCGGCCAAGCCGAACGGCTGATCCGCACCGGGCAAAAGAGAAGGGCGGCTCCTCGCGGAGCCGCCCTTTTTTGCGCCGCCGAAGCGGTGACCGTCAGGCCCGTCGTTTAACGAGCCCCAGCAGGAACAGCAGGATGATCGCGCCGAGCGTGGCGACGATGATGCCGATGATCCAGTTGCCGCCCGCGTCCCCGCCCAGCAGGGTGTTGTAGAGGAAGCCGCCGATCAGGGCGCCGACGATGCCGACGATCAGATTGGTCAGGAGGCCGTGATTGCGCCCCATGATCTGTTCAGCCAGCCAGCCGGCGATAATGCCGATGACGATCCACGCAACCCATCCAAACCCGCTCATAGTCCGCTCCTTCCAAGGATGATCGATGGCCGTTTAATGCGTCGGAAGCGCAACGGTTGCTCAAGCCTGCGAGAACCCGGTTCACCGGTTCTCGCCCCTCGCGGGAAGGCGGCACGGCCCTTGCCCCCGGAAGGGCGAGCCGTCCCGCATCGGGACAGGCGGGAACAAGGGGAATTGGGGCCATGGCCACCGACATCGACCTTCATCTCGGACGCCGTCTGCGCCGCCGCCGGCGCCTGCTGGGCCTGACCCAGCAGCAGCTGGCCACCCAGGTCGGCATCCGCTTTCAGCAGATCCAGAAATACGAATGCGGCGCGAACCGGATTTCGGCGGCGCGCCTGTGGCAGCTGGCGGAGGCGCTGGAATCGCCGGTCAGCTATTTCTACGACGGCCTGGAAGAGGCCATCGAGCGCCGGGAGGCCGCCAACCAGGGCGGCGAGATGTTTTCCCGCAAGGAAACGCTCGACCTGATCCAGGCCTACTATCAGCTGGGCGAGCGGCCGCGCCGGCGCCTGCTGGACCTCGCCAAGTCGCTGCACACCGAGGGCGAGGCGGCCTGACTGTCGCGCAATGACGCCGTGACATGAGGGCGGGGCGTGAGTATCCCGCCTGCATGACCGAGTACGAAGCGTTCGCCGTTGAACTGGCCCGGGAGGCCGCCCGCGTGTCCCTGCCGTATTTCCGGGGGGTCTGCGAGGAAACCGACAAGGGCGGGGCCGCCGGCTTCGATCCGGTGACCCAGGCCGACCGCGAGGCCGAAGCGGCGATCCGGCGCCTGATCGCCGAACGCTATCCCGCGCACGGCGTGATCGGCGAAGAGTATGGAGAGGATCGGCCCGAGGCCGAGCACGTCTGGATCCTCGATCCCATCGACGGCACCCGCGCCTTCATCGCGGGCCTGCCGCTGTGGACCAATCTGATCGCCCTGAGGACGGAGGGCCGGCCGACCGTCGGCGTGATCGGTCAGCCCTACCTCGACGAGATATTCGTGGGCGGCCCCTCCGGCGCGCGCCTGCTGAAAGCCGGCGGCGAGACGCCGCTGCGCGCGCGCGCCTGCGCCCGCCTCAACGAGGCCCTGATCGCCACCACCGACCCGGACCTGTTCACGGGAGCCGAGCTGGGCGCCTGGACGCAGGTCCGCGCCGCGGCCCGGCTGGCGCGGCTGGGTTGCGACGCCTACGCCTACGCCATGCTCGCCTCGGGCCGCATCGACCTGGTCGCCGAGAGCGCGCTGAAGGTCTGGGACTGGTCCGCCCTGGTTCCGGTGATCGAAGCCGCGGGCGGCGAGGTCACCAACTGGCGGGGCGAGGCGCCGGACGGCTCCGGCCAGGTACTCGCCGTGGGCGACGCCCGGCTGCGGGAACAGGCGCTGGTGGCGCTACGCCGGGCCGCCCTCTAGGCGGCCTCGGTCGGCTCGCCGGCCACCGGGGGACCGGGGATCGGCGACAAGTCCTCGACCGGCGAGACATAGGCGCCCATGGCGTCGAACTCGTCGAGGAAGACCCCGCGCAGTTCGTCGGTTTCCATGACGACCTCGTGCTTCGCCCCGGGAATCTCGACATAGCGGCCGCGGCCCAGTCGGCGGGCGGCCCATCTGTTGGTCTGCTTCCAGACGCGGTCGTCCTCGCCGGCCTGGACGATGGCCACCGGGATGCGGACCGACTTCAGCGCCTTGGGCTTCAGCGCCCGTTCTCCGGCGTCGAGCGCGAAGGCCAGCCAGCCCCAGGTGGGGCCGCCGACGGCGAGATGCGGGCAGGCGTACAGCTGCTGGCGCCACTGTTCGTAGCGGCTCTCGTCGGTGGTCAGGGCGTCCTTCTCGAAGGTGTGATCGAAGGGGTCGTCCGGATTGTCGAGCACATAGTCGCCGGCCTTGCCGTGGCGCAGGTTCCAGCGCACCGCCAGCTTGACCGACCACATAGAGCGTTTGCCGGTCTTGATGCGCAGCATGGGGCTGGTCAGCAGGGCGCCGGAGAAGCGCTCCTCGCCGGCCTGAAGCGTCATCAGGTTCAGCACCGCGCCCATCGAATGGCCGACCATGATCCACGGCTTGGGCGCGCGGGCCTCAAAGGCATCCAGCAGGCGGGCGTAGTCGTCGAGGAATTCCTCGACCGCCCGGGCGTGGCCCTTCAGCCGGTCGGGCAACAGCCGGGCCGAGAGCCCCTGGCCGCGCCAGTCGTGAGCCAGAACGCACCAGCCACGGGCCAGGAAATTGCCGATGACCTCGAAATATTTCTCGATCGGTTCGGTACGTCCCGGGCTGACGATGACGGTGCCGCGGGGCTTGCGGGCGGCGAGTGTCGAAGGCGTCCAGAAGGCGGCGCGCAGCCGCAGGCCGCCGGCGCCGCGGAACCATTCGCCGGTTCCGCCCGGAGGCGCGGAGGCGCCCGGAACCCCCATCAGGGGGGCGTTGGCGGCATAGGCGGCGGCTCGGCTCACTCGGGTTTCCTGAACTTCAAGGTCATTCGGTCGCTCTCGCCGATCTCGTCGTATTTCGACCGGTCGAAGGTCGGGTCCGGCGGCGATCCTCGCGGCGCCGTCAGACCCATCGGAGGCAGGGTCTCGACGCCGAACGGATGATCCTTGGTATCCCTTTCATTCGCGTTGATTTCCGAGGACGCGACATAGGCGAAGCCGGCCTCGGCGGCCAACTGCCTGACAAAGGCCTCCTGGACATAGCCGTCGGCGGCGGTGGGGTCCTGATCCTTGTCCGGTCCGAGCCGATGCTGCTCGACGCCGAGCACGCCGCCGGGCCGCAGGGCTGCATAGGCGTCGGCGAAGGCCTTCTCGGCGATGCCCGCCGCCATCCACGCATGAATGTTGCGCATGAACAGCGCCAGATCGACCGTGCCGGCCGGGGCGACGGGTCCGGAGGTCGGACCGAACGCCGACAGTTCGACTTCGCCGTACAGCCGCCGGTCGTTGGTGAACCGCTTCTGGAAGGCGGCCGCCAGCGCGGTCTGGGCCGGATCGGCGCCGGGGCCGGTCTGGAAGCCGGCGGCGATGTAGCGACCGTCGCCCTCGGCCAGATAGGGGGCGAGTATCTCCGTCCACCAGCCGCTGCCGGGCCAGAATTCGACCACCGTCATGCTGGGCTGAAGACCGAAGAAGCGCAGCGTCTCCATCGGATGGCGCCAGGCGTCCCGGACGCGGTCCTGGGCCCGCCATGGCCCGGCCACGGCCCACTCCAGCGATCCCTTGGGCGGGCCGTCCGGTTGCGGCGGCGGCTCGGCGGTCTTCTCGCGGCTGCACCCGGACAGGGCGAGCAGACCGATGGCGCCGGAAAGCACGCTCCGACGCGACGCAAGCGGTCGCCAGACCTCGGTTGATTTACCCATTCACGTCCCCCGCGACGCGTTCGCGCCGTACGGTTCGTCCCCGTTCGCCACGGGCTTAACCCTGTTCCCGTGGCCGGTCAAAGCCGTTGCGTGGTCAGTTCGCATTACGCCGGCTTGCGGAATCGGAGGGTCATCCGGTCGCTCTCCCCGACAGCGTCGAGGGCGGCCCTTTCGGTCTCCGTCAGGGGCGTCGGACGGTCGGTGGCGACGCCCTCTCGAGGCGCGCTGACGCGGGTCGGGGGCAGGGTCCAGACGCCGTACGGATGATCGTGGTCGTCCCTGGGATTGGCGTTCAGCTCGCTGCGCGCATCGAGCACGAAGCCGGCGGCCAGCGCCGCCCGGATCACATAGCTTTCCGGCACATAGCCCGTCGGAGCGGTCTCGTCCGGGTTCAGGCCGTCGACGCTGCGGTGCTGCTCCACCGCCAGCACGCCGCCGGGCCTCAGGGCCTTGAAGAAGGCGGTCATATAGGGCTCCGTCCGCCCGGCGCGATGCCAGTTATGGAAGGCCCGGGCCACCACGACCAGGTCGGCGGTCCCATCGGAGACGCCCATGCCTTCCAGCGGCCGGTTGACGGCGTGGTAGGTTCCGCCCGTCGCGGCCGCATAGGGCTCGAGGATGTTGCGCCACCATCCGGCGCGCCCGGGCTCGATCTCGACGATGGTCGAGCCGGGCGTGAGGCCCCAGAAGGTCAGGGTCTCGAACGGATGGCGATGGACGTCGCGCGCCACGTCCGCGGCGGGGCGGGCGGAGGACCCCACGGCCGCCTGCAAGGCCGTGTCCTCCTGAGGGACCGGCGGAGTCATGGCGTCGCGGCGCGCCGTCCGCTGGGCCGGGGTTTCGTCGAGCGTCGGCAGGTCCGGAAGCGTCTGGGCGGCGGCCATCGCGGGCAGGGCGATCACGGCGGTGACCACGAGGGCGAACAGGCGCATGGGTCGTCTCCAATGGAGGAGGAATGAAGGCCCGACCCTGCTGGGTTCGGGCGCGCCGGGCAAGTCACGATGCCGGACGGGCGACAGAATGAAGCGCCTGCAGGCGCCCCTTGACGCATTTTCCGCGCATCCCACATCTGCGGGCGAGGACGCCGGCATCGGGTCCTCCAGACCGGACGGGGCCGAGCACGGGCCGCCCGGACTGATCCCCCACCGCCGTCCCGGGCCGAAAACGCAGGGGCGGCTCAACCTTGCTGATCCTCAGGAGGATGACATGCGTACCTATGATTTCACCCCGCTCTACCGTTCGGCCGTCGGCTTCGACCGGCTCGCCAACCTGCTGGAAAGCGCTGCGCGAACCAGCCAGGAGAACGGGTGGCCGCCCTACAACATCGAGACCACGGGCGAGAACGCCTACCGCATCGAGATCGCCGTCGCCGGCTTCAAGCCCGACGAGCTGAACATCGAGGTGAAGGAGAACCTGCTCACCGTCACCGGCCGCAAGACGGCCAACGACGACGGCGCCGGGCGGAATTTCCTGCACCGCGGCCTGGCCGAGCGCGACTTCGAGCGCCGCTTCCAGCTGGCCGACTATGTGGTCGTGAAGAATGCCGACCTGGTCAACGGCCTGCTGTCGATCGATCTGGAGCGCGAGCTTCCGGAAGCCCTGAAGCCCCGCCGCATCGAGATCGGTTCGGGCCAGGCGCTGATCGAAGGCAAGAAGGGCAAGGCGGCGTAACCGCCCGGACCCGTTCTGAACCACGGAAGGGGCGGCGCGTGCGTCGCCCCTTTTTCGCGTCAGGCGGCGGCGTCGATCTCCATGCCCCGCGCACCGGCCGTGATCGTTCCGGTCAGCTCGGCCTGACGCAGGCAGGCGCCGCGAAGGGTGGCGCGGGTCAGGTCCGCGTCGGTCAGGTTGGCGCGCTTCAGGTCGGCTCCGGACAGGTCGGCCCCCTTGAGGCAGGCGCCGGTCAGGTCGGCGGGCAGCAGGCGGTCGGCGGCGATCATCAGCGGGCCGAGCTGGGCCTGGCGCAGGTCGGCGCCGTTGAGGCGCGCCCGGGCCAGCCGGGCGCCGCGCAGGTCGGCCCCCTTGAGATTGACCGAGCGCAGGTCGGCGCCCTCGAGGTGCGCGCCCTGAAGCTGCACCCCCTCCATGTCGAGGCCGTAGAAGACCGCCCCCTTGGCCGACAGGGCGGTCAGGTTGTAGCCGGTGATCGACTTCAGGGCCCTGAGGTCGACGCCGTCGAAGACGGAGGGCTGGCCCGCGGCGCCGCCGGTCTCGCACCAGCGGGCGTGCTCGGCCAGCATCTCGGCGGCGGGCATCTTGTCGATCGGACTGCCGGCCGAGCGGTCGTCGGTCAGGGCCCCGGTCATGTCGGCCCCGTCGGTGCGCCACATGGCCATCCTGGCCCCGACCAGCACGGCGTCGCGCAGGTCCGCGCCCGACAGGTCGGCGCCGGACAGGTCCGCTCCGGCCATGTCGGCGCCGCGGAAACTGGCCTGCTTCAGATTGGCCCGGACCAGCTTGCAGTCCTTCATGATGGCGTCGGAGAAGTCGGCGGCGACGGCGACGATCCCGGTCAGTTTGGAGCGTTCAAGGTTGGCCCCGGCCAGGCAGGCGCCGGAGGCCTGGGTGTCGTTGCGCGGCCTGGCCTCGACGACCCTGAAGCCCAGCCTGGAGTCGGCGGCGGCGATGGTGCCCTCGCGCAGGTCGGCCTCGAACAGGTCGGCTCCGGTCAGGTCGGCGCCGCGCAGGCAGGCCCCGCGCAGGTCGGCCCGGCGCAGGCTGGCCTCGACGAAGACGGCGTCCTGCATGTCCGCGCCGAAGAAGGTGGCGTTGTCCAGCTTGGCGCCCGACAGATCCGCGCCGATCAGGCTGGCGGCGGCGAAGTCGGCGTCGGCGAGGTTGCGGCCGGCCAGGGACAGGCCCGAGAGGTCGAGCCAGGCGAACACCGCCCGGGCCCCGCCGGGCTTGGCCTGCCACAGCCGGTCGTGCCGGGCGCAGATGGCGTCCAGTTCCTGCTGATCGATCCGCCTTCGGGCGGCGATGGGGGCGGTGGTTCCCGACATTGACCCAGAATGGCACGTCGCCGCTTAAGGAATCGTGATGAATCAGGAGGGTTATCGGGTCAGAAGGCCCTGGGCGGCGAGGGCGTCGGCGAGGTCGCCCGGACTGACCCAGACGCGGGTGTAGCCGGCCTCGCCGAGACGCTTCAGTTCGGTGGCGAGGTCGGCCTTGGGCGAGGCGGCGAAGCGGGCGTCGAAGCCTTCGCCGTCGTCGCTGACCCGGACCATGGGCCGCCCGGTCTCGACGCGGTGCAGATAGCCCTCGTAGAGAACGGCGGCCTCCGGGGCGAGGAGGCCGGTCTCGACCTCCATGCCGGCCTTCCGGAGCCGCTCGACGCCGCGGCCCGAGGCGAAGGGCGAGGGATCGACCGCGGCGACGACGACCCGGGCGACGCCCGCCTCGATCAGGTAGTTGGAGCAGGAGGTGCGGCCCGAGGACCGGGCTCCGCAGGGCTCCATGGTGACATAGGCGGTCGCGCCCTTCGCCTTCTCGCCGGCGGCGGGCACGGCCTGCTCCTCGGCGTGGGGACGGCCGCCGGGGGCGGTGGCGGCCTCGGCGACGACCTCACCGTCCCGGACGATGACGCAGCCGACCGCGGGGTTGGGCCAGGTCTGGCCCATCCGCGCCTTGGCCAGGGCGATGGCCCGGCCCATGAAGCGGATGTCGTCGGAGGCCTGCTGCGCGTCGGTCATGGGTTCAGGCTCCCGGCAGGGGCGGCAGGTCGGTCGCCCGGGACTCGTCGAGATAGCGCGCGGCGACGGGTTTCAGTTCGGCGTCGAGGTCGATCTCCAGCGGGTTGCCGGTGGGGATCTCGACGCCGACGATGCGGTCGTCCGGCACGGCGAACAGGTGTTTGACGATGGCGCGCAGCGAGTTGCCGTGGGCGGCGATCAGCACGTCCTCGCCGGCGCGAAGGCGCGGGGCGATGGCCTCGTTCCAGTAGGGCAGGACGCGGTCCAGGGTGGTCTTGAGGCTTTCCGTGTCCGGGATGGCCTGACCGGCGTAGCGGGCGTCCGAGGCGAAGTCGAACTCGCCGCCGGGCGCCAGCGGCGGGGGCGGGACGTCGTAGCTGCGGCGCCAGATCTTCACCTGGTCCTCGCCGTGTTTCGCCGCGGTCTCGGCCTTGTCGAGGCCGGTGAGGCCGCCGTAGTGGCGCTCGTTCAGGCGCCAGTCCTCGACCACCGGCACGTCCTTCAGCCCGGCGGAGTCGAGGGCCAGGGCGCCGGTGCGTCTGGCCCGTTTGAGGACCGAGGTGAACATCACGGCGGGAGTGAAGCCGGCCTGCGCGATCAGCTCGCCGCCGCGGCGCGCCTGGGCCTCGCCCTCGGCGGTCAGGTCGACGTCGACCCAGCCGGTGAAGCGGTTCTCGAGGTTCCACTGGCTCTGGCCGTGGCGCAGCAGGATCAGGCGGGGCATTCAGGTCTCCGTTGAGGTCGGACCGGGGTAGGCCCGCCCCGGGAACCGGTCAAGGTTGGCCCGGTTTCACGCCAACGCCGCACCCATAGCGGCGTTCCAGCGTTGTTGTGACCCTCCGGCGGCCTGTCTATACCGGGCCGCGCCCAGCTCCAGGACCCATCATGATCAAGCCCCGCCAGGACCTTCGCCCGAACACGGCCGACTACGAGACCGTGCCGCTGGTGAGGCCGACGGGCTTCCGCGAATACGACGCGCGGTGGATCCTCGAGAAGGAGATCAACCTGCTGGGCGTCCAGGCGCTGGGCCTCGGCCTGGCGACCTATGTGCACGAGGTCGGGCAGCGGCCGCGGATCGTGGTCGGGCACGACTACCGCTCCTATTCGCTGGCGGTGAAACAGGCCCTGACCCTGGGGTTGCTGGAGGGCGGGATGGAGGTGGTCGACATCGGCCTTGCCCTGTCGCCGATGGCCTATTTCGCCCAGTTCGAGCTGGACTGCCCCTGCGTGGCCATGGTCACCGCCAGCCACAACGAGAACGGCTGGACCGGGGTCAAGATGGGGGCCCAGCCCCCGCTGACCTTCGGCCCCGACGAGATCGGCCGGCTGAAGGACATCGTGCTGAACGGGGAGGGCGTGAGCCGGGACGGCGGCAGGCTGATCCGGGTCGAGGACTTCCGCGAGCGCTACATCGCCGACATCGTCTCGAAGACGAAACTGACGCGGCCGATCAAGGTGGTCGCGGCCTGCGGCAACGGAACGGCGGGGGCGTTCGCGCCGGAGGCCCTGCGCCGGATGGGGGCCGAGGTGATCGAGATGGATACGGAGCTCGACTACACCTTCCCGAAATACAATCCGAACCCCGAGGACCACGCCATGCTGATGCAGATGGCGCAGAAGGTGCGGGACACCGGGGCGGACCTGGCGCTGGGCTTCGACGGCGACGGCGACCGCTGCGGGGTAGTGGACGACACCGGCGAGGAGATCTTCGCCGACAAGATCGGCCTGATGCTGGGCCGCGACCTGTCGGCCCTGCACCCGAACGCCACCTTCGTCGTCGATGTGAAGTCGACCGGCCTGTACAAGACGGACGAGGTCCTCAAGGCGAACGGGGCCGAGACGGTCTACTGGAAGACCGGGCACAGCTATATCAAGCGCAAGACGGCCGAGCTGGGCGCGCTGGCCGGGTTCGAGAAGTCGGGCCACTTCTTCTTCAACGCCCCGCTGGGCCACGGCTATGACGACGGCATCGTCGCGGCGGGGGCGGTGCTGGCGATGCTGGACCGCAATCCGGGCAAGACGCTCAGCGAACTGAAGGCGGCCCTGCCGGACGCCTGGACCAGCCTGACCATGTCGCCGCACTGTGACGACGAGCTGAAGTACGAGGTGCTTGAGCGGATCGTCGCCGAGTATCAGGCGCTGGCCGACAGCGGCGGCGAAATCCTCGGCCGCAAGATCGTCGAGGCGATCACCGTCAACGGGGTGCGGGTGCATCTGGAGGACGGCAGCTGGGTGCTGGTGCGGGCCTCGTCCAACAAGCCGGAGCTGGTCGTGGTGGTCGAGAGCATGCGGTCGGAGGACGACATGCGCGCCCTGTTCCGCGACGAGGTGAAGCCGCGGCTGGCGAAATACGGCGAGATCGGCGCCTACAACCAGGAGATTTGACACCTCCCGGGTCCGGCACCAACGTCAGCGGGAGCGAAACGGGGAAACGCGAATGTCCGTCCTGATCATGCTGGCTGCCTTGACGATCGGGGGCCAGGCGGCCGAACCGGCGGCGGCGTGCGAGGTCACCGGGGAACAGCGGGCCGCCAACCGGATGCTGTCCTTCATGGATTTCGATCAGCGCGGCGTGACGCCGCAGACGGCGCGCAAGCTCGGCGAACGGAAATGCTATGCGGAGGCGGCCGCCGCCTCAGAGGACTATCTGCTGTTCGGTCCGGATCTCACCCGGCGGGAGGCCGATGTCGTGAGCTGGCATCTGGCCCAGTATCTGGCGTCCGCCGGACGGGAGACCGAGGCGGCGCGGGTCATGGCCACCACGCGGCGGGAACCGGAAGAGACGCCGGACGGGTTCGACTGGAACACCTATCTGATCGGCAGCTACGCCTTTCTGGTCCGTGACCGGGCGATGCTGGACGAGGCGGTCGAGCGGCTGAACGCGCAAGGCGGGCAGCGCAACATCATGAACGGCCGGGTGCTGCGGCGTCTGCAGAAATGCTTCGGCCGTTCGTATCTCGAGGCCTACGAAGGTGACGCCTGCGCCGTGGACTGACCGGTCGGGCGGCAGGGTGGGCGAAAAAGCGCGAAGCCCTGCCATTCCGACACTCCGGTGAACTTTGACATCGGACGGTCGGGCGCCCTTGGAGGCGGATAGGACCGGTTCCTGAAGCGGAAGCGGCGGCGGTTGACTGTCAAAGACCGTCCCCGTGGGGATCAGGACATTCAAGCACGGGGATACGTCAGACGCGGACGTGCGCCCAACCGGCGGTGACCGGGATGACAGGGTCTGGCCGGGTTGGCAGGGTCGCGGATGGCCGGGTCCGGCCGGCGATCTCAGACCAGGGCCAGCAGGTAGATCAGGCCGAGGGCGAGGCCGACGATGGTCAGCAGCGACAGGGTGACGACGGCGGCGATGCGGGCCCCGGAACGGGCCACGGCGCGGGCGTCGGTGCTGAGGCCGAGGGCGGCCATGGCGATCACGGTCAGGGCGGTGGTCAGCCAGTCGATGGCGGGCAGGACGGCGGCGGGGATCAGATCGAGGGAGCGGGCGCCCATCATCAGCAGGAAGCCGACGATGAACCACGGCAGCAGGTGGCGCAGAGGGATGCGCGGAGCCGGCGCGCCCGCTGCGGCCCCGGGCGCCGACCGGCGGCGGAGGGCCACCGCCAGGGCCAGCGCCAGGCAGACGGGGCCGAGCATCAGCACCCGGACCAGCTTGATCAGGGTTCCGGCCTGGGTGGCGACGGCGCCGACCGGCATGGTGGCGGCCAGCACCTGGGGCACGGCGTAGACGGTCAGGCCGGCCAGCACCCCGTACCGCACGCCGTTCATCTCCAGGGCGGCGCCAAGCAGCGGCAGGGCGAGGACGGCGACGACCCCGAGAACGGCGGTGAAGGCGATGGCGGCGGAGACGTCGCGGGCGTCGGCGTCGATGACCGGGGCGACCGCGGCGATGGCGGAGTTGCCGCAGATGGCGTTGCCGCAGGCGATCAGGACCGCCATGCGCCGCGGCAGGCGCAGCAGCCGGCCGAGGCCGTAACTGACGGCGATGGCGAGGGCGACGATCACGGCCGTGCCCGCCAGCAGGCCGGGACCGATGGCCATCACGGTCGCGGCGCTGACCGAGGCGCCGAGCAGGACGACGGCGATCTCCAGCAGGGTCCGGGCGCTGAACTCGACCCCGGGACGCAGGGTGGCGGGCGGCGTCCACACCGAACGGACGGCGGCCCCGATCAGGATGGCCAGCACGATGGCGTCGATCCATCCGCGCCCGAACAGCCGCAGCTCCAGCGCCTGGATGGCGAGGGCCGCGAGGGTGACGGCTCCGCAGAGGGCGACGCCGGGGATCAGGGACAGAACGGGCGCGCCGCGGGCGGGAATCATCGGGAGAGACTGCGCTGGTCGGGGGTCGCTTTCCACCCGTCATGCTCGGGCTTGCCCCGAGGATCGGAGGAAAGAGGCGGGCTGTGCGCCGGGTGCGGCCCCGCGACAGTCCCCCCTGCGTTCTTCCGCGGAGCACCGGACGGTTCTGATCTCGGGTCGAGCCGGAGGATGACGGCGGGCGTGGTTACGGACGCCACGCGATCCAGGCGGTATCCGTGGCCGACCTTGGGGGCACGGAAACGGCTCAGCCGCGTTGACCCTGGATGTCCAGCGTGCCCGCCGCCTTCGCCTCCCGGATCATCGAAAACATGCGGGGCTACGCCATCGTGGCCCTGGCGGAGGACGGAACCGTCACCGGGTGGCTGGCGGACGCCGAGGCCCTGACCGGCTATTCCCGCGACGAGGCCGTGGGTATGAACATCGGGGCCATCTTCACCGAGGCGGACCGGGCGGCGGGCGCCCACCTGACGGAGATCCGCAGGGCGCTCGACGAGGGGCGTTTCGAGGATTCCCGCTGGCACCTGCGCAAGAATGGCGAACGCTTCTGGGCCAATGGCCTGACGCTGCCGCTGCTGGACGGCGACGCCGTCGCCATGAAGGTATTCCGCGACGAAACCCCGCTGAAGCGCGCGGACGACCAGCGCATCCTGCTGCTCAACGAGCTGAATCACCGGGTGAAGAACTCGCTGGCCACCGTCCAGTCGGTGGTCGACCAGACGCTGAGGTCGGCGGGCGTGGACGCCAGGGTCCGGAATGACCTCACCGCGCGGATCATGGCCCTGTCGAGCGCCCACAATGTGCTGGTCGACCAGAATTGGGCGGGGGCCGAGCTCGAGGCCATCGTCCGGGATGTGACCCGGGCCTTCGACGGTCCGCAGTCGCGGCTGCGGCTGGAGGGGCCGCTGGTGCAGCTGCATCCCTCACAGGCGGTGACCCTGTCCCTGGTGCTGCACGAGCTGGTCACCAATGCGGCCAAGTACGGGGCCCTGTCCGTCCCGCAAGGCAATGTCGAAATCAATTGGAACCTGTCCCACGATTCAGAGGGGCACCGTTTCCTGACCTTGCTGTGGCGCGAGCGGGACGGTCCTCCGGTCACGCCGCCCACGCGGGCCGGGTTCGGCACCCGGCTGCTGGCCAGCGCGCTGAGCCATCAGCAGGGCGGCGCGCGCGTCCGCTACGATCCGGAAGGCGTGTGCGCGGTGCTGTCCTTCCGCCTGGTGGAGAGGGCGCCGGCCGTGGAGATGACCGGGGAGGGCGTATCGGCTCCGGCCTAACCCGCCGCCTTCACCGCCGCGGCCACCTCGGCGACCACCGCCTTGACCAGTTTCGCGTCGTCGCCCTCGGCCATGACGCGGATCAGCTTCTCGGTGCCGGAGGGGCGGACCAGCAGACGGCCCTGGCCGGCGAGGCGGGCCTCGGCGTCGGCGATGGCGGCCTTGACCGAGGCGGTCTCGAGCGGCTTGCCGGCGGTGAAGCGGACATTCTCCAGCTTCTGCGGCACCGGCTCGAACTGGCGGGCCAGCTCGCTCATCGGCTTGCCGCTTTCGGCGAGGATGGCGAGCACCTGCAGCGCCGACATCAGGCCGTCGCCGGTGGTGGCGTGGTCGTGCAGGATGATGTGGCCGGATTGTTCGCCGCCGAGGTTGAAGCCGCCCTCGCGCATCCGCTCCATGACGTAGCGGTCGCCGACCTTCGTCCGCTCCAGCGTCAGGCCCTCGGCCTGCAGGCGGCGTTCGAGGCCGAGATTGGACATGACGGTGGCGACGAGGCCGCCGCCCTTGAGCTGGCCGCGCTTCGCCCAGTCGAGGGCGATCATGGCCATGATCTGGTCGCCGTCGACGACGCGGCCGTTCTCGTCGCAGATGATGACACGGTCGGCGTCGCCGTCCAGCGCAATGCCGATGTCGGCCCGGTAGGTGCGCACCGCCTCGGCGATGGCGTGGGGGTGGGTCGAGCCGCAGTCGGCGTTGATGTTGAGGCCGTTCGGCTCCACGCCCACGGCGCAGACCTCGGCGCCGAGTTCATAGAGGGTGGTCGGGGCCACCTTGTAGCCGGCCCCGTTGGCGCAATCGACGGCGATGCGCAGGCCCTGCAGGCTGAGGCCCTTGGGGAAGCTGGCCTTGGCGATCTCGACGTAGCGGGCCTGGGAGTCGTCGATGCGCTTGACCCGGCCAAGGCGGTCGGCGGCGGCGAGGCCGGAGCCCAGCGCCTCGTCCATCATCGACTCGATCTTCAGCTCGACGGCGTCGGACAGCTTGTAGCCGTCGGGGCCGAACAGCTTGATGCCGTTGTCGAGGTAGGCGTTGTGCGAGGCCGAGATCATCACCCCGATGTCGGCCCGCATCGAGCGTGTCATCATGGCCACGCCGGGCGTGGGCAGGGGGCCGAAGGTGCGCACGTCCATGCCGGCGGCCGAGAAGCCGGCGACCAGGGCGGGCTCGATCATATAGCCGGAGAGGCGGGTGTCCTTGCCGATGACGACGAGGTGGCGGCGGTCGTCCGAGGACATGAACATCCGCCCCGCGGCGAGGCCGACGCGAAGGGCGACCTCGGGCGTCATCGGGTGGGTATTGGCGCGGCCCCGGATGCCGTCGGTGCCGAAATAGCGTCTCTCAGCCAAGTGTCGTCTTCCTGTGGGCGCGGATCGCAGAAATCTTGCGAAACCGCTTTTTAGGTGCAAACCGGGACCGCTGTCGCCTACATCGGCGCCAACAGTCAGGGTCGGCTTAGACCCTCATGCGTCCGCGCGCAAAGCGCCGGATTTCAGATTTCCGAGGGTCTTTTCATGTGCGGCATCATCGGCGTGACCGGTACGGGCCCGGCGGTTCCCCGCCTGATCGACAGCCTGAAGCGGCTGGAATACCGCGGCTATGACTCGGCCGGCGTGGCCGCGCTGGTCGACGGCCGGATCGAACGGCGCCGGGCCAAGGGCAAGATCCGCGAGCTGGAGGCGGTGCTGGCGGCGGAGCCGCTGAACGCTACGGTCGGCATCGGCCACACCCGCTGGGCCACCCACGGCGCGCCGACGACGGAGAACGCGCATCCACACAAGTCGGGCCGGGTGACGCTGGTCCACAACGGCATCATCGAGAATTTCGCCGAGCTGAAGGCCGAGCTGAGCGCCGAGGGCCATGTCTTCGAAAGCCAGACGGACACCGAGGTGGTGGCCCACCTGCTGGACCGCGAGCTGGGCAAGGCCAACGACCCGCTGGTGGCGTTCAAGAGCGTGCTGGACCGGCTGACCGGGGCCTATGCGCTGGCGGTGCTGGTCGAGGGCGAGGAGGGGCTGATCATGGGCGCCCGCCGCGGCAGCCCGCTGGTGGTCGGCTGGGGCGAGGGGGAGATGTACCTCGGCTCCGACGCCCTGGCGGTCGGACCGTTCACGCAGAAGATCTCGTATCTGGAAGAGGGCGACTACGTCGGCATCGACCGCTCGGGGGCGCGCATGTTCGACGTGGCCGGAAATCCCGTCGACCGCCCGGTGGTGCAGGTCTCGGCCTCCTCGGCCCTGGTCGAGAAGGGCGAGTACCGGCACTTCATGGAGAAGGAGATCCACGAGCAGCCGGACAGCGTGCAGCACACCCTGTCGGAATATCTCGACTTCGTGAACGGCAAGGCCAAGACCGGCGGGACGGACTTCACCGCCGTCGACCGCATCCAGATCGTGGCCTGCGGCACCGCCTTCTACGCCGGCCAGATCGGGCGCTATGCTTTCGAGAAGCTGGCCGGCCTGCCGTGCGACGTCGAGATCGCCTCGGAGTTCCGTTACCGCCAGCCGGCGCTGACGCCGGGCACGCTGGCGGTGGCGGTCAGCCAGTCGGGCGAGACGGCCGACACCCTGGCCAGCCTGTCGTGGTGCAAGGCGAACGGGCTGAGGACGGCGGCCCTGGTCAATGTGCATTCCTCGTCGATGGCGCGGGAGGCGGAGACGCTGTGGCCCACCCATGCCGGGCCCGAGATCGGCGTGGCCTCGACCAAGGCCTTCACCGCCCAGGTGGCGGCCCTGCTGGCGCTGGCGGTGTCGGCGGGAGTGCAGCGCGGCAGGATCGACGCGGCGAAGGAGGCCGAACTGGTCAAGGCCCTGTTCGAGGCGCCGCGCCTGATCGCCGAGGCCATGCTGATGGAGGACGCGCTGAAGGCGGTGGCGCACGATGTGGCCAAGGCCACGGACGTGCTGTTCCTCGGCCGCGGGGCGATGTTCCCGCTGGCCATGGAGGGGGCGCTGAAGCTGAAGGAGATCAGCTATATCCACGCCGAGGGCTATGCCGCCGGCGAGCTGAAGCACGGGCCCATCGCCCTGGTCGACGAGCTGACCCCGATCGTGGCCCTGGCCCCGATGGACGAGGTGTTCGAGAAGACCGCCTCCAACCTGCAGGAGGTGGCGGCGCGCGGCGGGCCGGTGATCATGATCGCCCCGAAGTCGGCCCCCGATCCGCACGGCGCCGGCATCCGCCGGGTCGACGCGCCCGAGTGCCACTCGCTGATCGCGCCGCTGGTCTACGCCGTGCCGGTGCAGCTGCTGGCCTACTATGTGGCGGTGCAGAAGGGCACGGACGTCGACCAGCCGCGCAATCTGGCCAAGTCCGTCACGGTCGAGTGACGGACCCGGCCAGGATCGGCAACCGGCTCTAGTTGCGGTCGCGCGGGTCGCGGGGGCCCTGGGTGGCGTAGCCGCCGGAGACCGGGACGGCCGTGCCGGGAGGCACCGGGCCGCCGGGGCGCGGCGAGGCGCTGTCGTTGACCGGGCCCGTCGTCGCCGAGGAGGCGCTGCCGGTGGCCCCGCTGGCCGAGCCGCCGCTGGTCGGGCCGCCGGTCATCGAGCCGCCGGTCATCGAGCCGCCGCTCGTCGAGCCGCCGCTCGTCGATCCCCCGCCGCCGCCCGTGGTGGCGCGCGAGCCGCCGGAGGTTCCGCCCGCGGCGGCCGCCGAGCCGCCGCCGCTTTCGGCGCCGGCCATCGCACCGTCGGCGGACATGGCGCCGCCGGCGGCGTCGGTGGTGGCGCTGGTTTCTGCGCCTGCGTCGGCAGCGGAGTCCGCGGCCTCGTCGGTCCGGTTGCAGGCGGCGAGCGCCAGCAGGGCCGAGCCGGCCACGGCGGTGATCAGGATGGAGCGTTTCATGGCTGGTTTCCCTTGTTCAACCTTCCGTGAGAGCGCGCCTTCGCCACTTCGGTTCCGCCGACCGGCGTTCGCGGGAGGGGCCCTCGTCGGAGGGTTTGGCCCGCCGCGCGGCGCCCGCTATGAACCAATGGCGACCGTCGTCGTTTGAGAGCGCCATGACCTCCACTACCCGCCGCCTTCGCAAGGCTGTCCTGCCCGTCGCCGGCCTCGGCACCCGCGTGCTGCCCGGCACCAAGACCACGCCGAAGGAGCTGCTGAACGTCGTCGACCGGCCGATCCTGAGCTACATCGTGGAGGAGGCGCGCGAGGCGGGGATCGAGCATATCGTCTTCGTCACCGGCCGTTCGAAGGGCGCGATCGAGGACTATTTCGATCACCAGATCGAACTCGAGGCCCAGCTGCTGGCCAAGGGCAAGACCGACATCCTCGACATGATGAACGCCGAGCTGGCCAGCGCCGGCGAGATGAGCTTCACGCGCCAGATGCAGCCGCTGGGCCTCGGCCATGCGGTATGGTGCGCGCGCGACATCGTCGGCGACGAGCCGTTCGCCGTGCTGCTGCCGGACGTGATCGTGGACGCGGCGCCGGGAGCGCTGAAACAGCTGGCGGACGTCTATGCCGAGGTCGGCGGCAACGTCATCGGCGTCGAGGCCGTTCCGGAGAGCGAGACCCACAAATACGGCATCGTCGACCCGGATAACCGCGACGGCCGGCATATCCGCATGAAGGGAATGGTCGAGAAGCCGGCCCGGGGCGAGGCGCCGTCCAACCTGTCGATCTCGGGGCGCTACATCCTGCAGCCGGAGATATTCGGCATCCTCGAACACCAGCCGCGCGGGGCAGGCGGCGAGATCCAGCTGACCGACGGCATGGCCCGGCTGATGAAGGACCAGACCTTCACGGCCGTCGAATACGAGGGCGCCACCTACGACTGCGGCGACAAGATCGGCCTGCTGCGGGCCAATGTCGCCCTGGCGCTGACGCGGCCGGACCTCGGCGAGCAGGCGCGCGCGGCCATCACGGCGCTCCTTTAGACAGGTCCGGCGGGCAGGCGCGCCGGGGGGGCGCGACCGCGGCCCTGCCCTTACCGTCAGCCGCCGGTGCGGCCCGAGGGCTGGCCGGTGATCTTGCAGACGTTGTCCAGCTGCGGACGGCCGCTCTGCTGACCGGTCGGCGACAGGATGCCGCCGCGGGCCTCGCAGTCCGCCGCGAGCCGCTGCAGTTCGGTTCCGTACCGGTCGCCCCCCATGCCGGAGGCGCAGGCCGACAGGGCCAGGGCGAGGGCCGCTGGAGCGGCCAGAAGGATGATACGCATGGCGATCTCCGGGTTGATCTCAGAGCAATATAGAGCTTGAGCGGCGGTTCCGTTCAACGGCTTCGATCAGGCGCTCGAGAGCGGCGGGCGTCGACAGGCGGTGATCGCCGCCCTCGATCAGGTCCAGCCGCACGTCGGCCCCGGCGAGCCGCTCGACCAGGGCGACCTGGCGCCGCCACGGCACCACGTCGTCGTCGCGGCCCTGCAGGATGTGGACGGGGGCGGTCACCGGCAGCGCTTGGCGCAGCAGCAGCCAGTCGCGGGCTTCCTCGAACATCCGGCGGGTCAGGACGTATTCGCCCAAGCCATCCTCGACCACCAGGGTCTCGCCTTCGCGCAGGACGGCCTGGCGCTCGTGATCGGCCAGGCCGGGCCACATCAGGTCCTCGGTGAAGTCCGGGGCCGGATTGACCAGGACCAGACCCGCCAGCCGCTCCGGCCGGGCCAGCGCCAGCAGCAGGGCGACCCAGCCGCCCATCGACGAGCCGACCGGAACGACCGGCCCCTCGAGGCTGTCGATCACGGCGATGGCGTCCTCGCGCCAGCGGCCGATGGTGGCCTTACGCCAGTCGCCCGAGGATTGTCCGTGGGCGAAATGGTCGTAGCGGAGATAGTTCCAGCCCCGCTCGCGGGCCGCGGCGTCGAGGGCCATCGCCTTGGTCCCCTCCATGTCCGAGCGGAAGCCGCCGATCCAGACCACGGTCGGACCAGAGCCCCGGACGCGCCGCAGGGCCAGGGTTTCGCCGTCCGGCCGGGTCAGGCGTTCCAGATCGTCCATGGTCGTCCTCTCGCGCAAATCTTCCGGGACTGATAGCGAACCATCGAAAGCGAAGCGAAGGCCAATCCGCGTGTCCGAACCCAGGGTCCTGTTCGTCACCTCCAACCGCATCGGCGACTGCGTCATCTCCTCCGGGGTGATCCGCGAGATCGGCCGCCAGCTGCCGGGCGCGCGCATCACGGTCGCCTGCGGTCGTCCTCCGGCGCCGCTGTTCCGCTCCGCTCCGGGCGTCGAGCGGGTCATCATCCTCGACAAGAAGAAGTTCGCCGGCCACTGGTTCGACCTGTGGAAGCAGGTCTGGCGCACCCGCTGGGACATGGTCATCGACATCCGCGGCTCGGCGCTGGCGTTCCAGCTCCGGGCGAAGAGCCGCAAGGTCTATCACCGGGGTTGGGAGACCGGCCTGCCCAAGGTCGAGATGGTCTCGCGGATGATGGGGGCGGAGCGGACGCTGGACCCCGAACTGTTCCTCGACGACCGCGCCCGGGGGGAGGCGGCGGCGGTGATCGATCCGCAGCTGGCCACGGCGCCGGGGCCGATCCTGGCCCTCGCGCCGATCGCGCACCAGCCCGGCAAGAGCTGGCCCGCCGACCGCTGGGGCGCGCTTGTGGAACGGCTGAAGGCCGAGCCTCGCTTCGACGGCTGGCGCTTCATGCTGGTGGGCGGGCCGGGGGATCATCCGCCGGCCGCGCCGGCGCTGGCCGCCGCAGGAGGGCGCGGGATCGACTTCGTCGGCAAGGGCGACATCCTCGCGTCGGCCGCCGCCATCGACCGGGCGGCGCTGTTCGTCGGCAACGACTCCGGCCTGATGCACGTGGCCGCCGCCGCCGGGCGGCCGACGCTGGGCCTGTTCGGTCCGACCGAGTGGTGGCTGTACGGTCCATGGGGTCCGAAGACCCGCACCGTGGCGTCCAACGAGACGCGCGGCGAGTTCGCCCCGATCGAGGCGCTGACCGTCGATCACGTGTTCGATGCGGTTCTGGGGCTACACGACGCCTTCATCGGCTCCGGAACGCCGGTCAAACCTTGAAGAGACGGGCATTCGCGGTCATATAGGCCGCTTGAGGGGAGGACCGCGATCCGTCGCGCGCCTCGTCTCGCCGACCTCCGTCCACACAAGGAAACGACGCCCATTCGCCGTCCGATGAACCAGCCGCCCGTCAAGGACGGGCCGCCCATGAACCAAGACATCCGCGCGCCGCGCGTTCTGCTGATCGACCAGAACGGCGAAAAGCAGGGCGTCATGCCCACGTCCGCCGCGCTGGAAGCCGCCGAAGAGGCCGGCATGGACCTGGTTCAGATCGTCTCCACTTCCGAACCGCCGGTGGCGAAGATCCTCGACTACGGCAAATTCCGTTTCCAGGAGCAGAAGAAGAAGGCCGAGGCCCGCAAGCGCCAGAAGGTCGTCGAGCTGAAGGAAATCAAGCTCCGGCCGAACATCGACACGCACGACTATGAGGTGAAGGCCAAGGCCATGCACCGCTTCTTCGACGAGGGCGACAAGGTCAAGGTGACCCTGCGCTTCCGAGGCCGCGAGATGGCTCACCCGGAACTGGGCATGAAGCTGCTCAACAAGGTGCAGGCCGATTTCGACGAGATCGCCAAGGTCGAATACGCGCCGCGCATGGAAGGCCGGCAGATGATCATGATCCTGGCGCCGAAATAGACGCCTGATCGAAATCGCGTTCGAACGCCCCGGCTCCCGCAGCCGGGGCGTTTTTCGTTGGAACGCCGGTCGCCCCTTGCGCGGCTGTGTCGAGTGGCGGACAGATCGCTTCCCCGCTCCTCCCGGACCTCGCCGTGACACCGACGCCTGCCGCTCCCCCGACCTCGCGCTCCGCCCTGGCCGTGCTGTTCGGCGTGGTGTTCATCAATCTGGTCGGCTTCGGCATCGTCATCCCCTTGTTGCCCTTCTACGGCCAGACGCTGGATGCGCCGCCGTGGCAGGTGGCGCTGATGTTCTCGGCCTATTCGCTGGGCCAGTTCGTCGGCGAGCCGTTCTGGGGCCGGCTGTCGGACCGGATCGGCCGCAAGCCGGTGCTGCTGATCACCATCCTCGCCAACGCCGCCGGCTATCTGGCGCTGGCCTTCGTGCCCAACATCTGGCTGGCCATCGCGGTGCGGCTGTTCACCGGTCTGGGCGCCGGCAATATCTCGACCGTGCAGGGCTATGTGGCCGATGTGACGCCGCCGGAGCGCCGGGCCGGACGGATGGGGCTGATCGGCGCCGCCTTCGGTCTCGGCTTCATCTTCGGACCGGGACTGGGCGGTCTGCTGACCCGGCCGAACCTCGGCGCCCTGGGCTACCAGTTGCCGATCTTCGTGGCCGCCGGCCTGTGCCTGCTGGCCGCGCTCGGCGTCGTGGTCCTGCTGAAGGAGAGCCGGGCGAAGGCCGACCCGGCGGCGCCGCGCCCGCCCTTCCTCGGTGGCGTGCACGACGCGGTGGCCAATCCCGTGGTGTCGCGGGTGCTGCTGGTCACCCTGATCTACATGGCCGGCTTCTCGGGCATGGAGTCGACCTTCGGCTTCTGGACCGAGGCCCGCTACGGCTGGGGCGCGCGCGAGGTCGGACTGTGCTTCATGGCGGTCGGGGTCGTCTCGGTCATCTGCCAGGGGTTTCTGGCGGGTCGGCTGGCCCGCCGCTTCGGCGAGGCGCGCGTGCTGGCGGTGGGCTGCCTGATCTTCGGCGCCGGCCTGGCGGGCCAGGTCGCGGCCAGCCGGCTGCTGCCGGAGGCCGAAATGCTCGTGCCCGTGATCATGGCCTTCGGAGCCTTCGGCATGGCCGTCACCATGCCCAATATTTCCGCCCTCATCTCCCGCTCCGTCGATCCGGACCGGCAGGGGGCGATGCTGGGCCTCAACATGGCGGCGAGTTCAAGCGCACGGATCTTCGGCCCCATGGCGGCGGGCGCCATCTTCTCAGGCCTGGGTCACGACTGGCCGTTCCTGATCGGCGCCGTCCTGACCATCCCGGCCGCGGTGATGGCGATCAACGCCGGCCGGGCCTTCAGCCGCCGCCCGACAAGCTGACCGCCGGGCCGGGGTTCCCGCGCTGCTTGCCTGAAGAGCTCCGGGCAGCCTAAGGTCGCTGCGGGATCGGGGGCCGGAGCGGGGGCCATGCGGCTTTACGGCCAGACGCCGCCTGATGCCGGGGGCACTGGACCATGTTGCGCATCTGTCTGGCCGTGATGGCCTCACTCGCCTTGCTGGCCCCGGCCGCCGCCCGCGCGCAGACGCCGCCGATCGAGGCCTATGCGGCCCTGCCGACGATCGCCATGGTCGAGGTGTCCCCTGATGGCTCGACCCTGGCCTATCTGCGCCGCGAGGGGGCTTCGACCAAGGTGGTGGTGCAGACGCGGACCGGGGAACTGCTGGCGGCGGTGGAAACCGGCGCCTTGCGGATCGCGGAGATCGACTGGGCCTCGCCGGACCATGTGGTGGTCGGCTGGCTGACCAACGAACATTTCCCGCTGGGCGGCAACAAGGGCCGCTTCATGATCCTCGACGTGCTGAACGTCCGGACGCAGACCTATGAAAGGGTGCTGAAGCGGGCGGACCACAACGCCTATACCAGCATCTTCGACTGGCGGCCGGGGACCTACCGCGGCGAGCCGACCCTGTTCGTCACGGCTCCGACCTTCGAGGGGGGCGATCTCACCTATGACGTCTACCGCGTGGATCTGGATACCGGCCGGGGTTTCCGCATGCACCGCGGCGACAGCGACACGCGCCGCTATGTGGTGAGCAGCACGGGCGAGGCGTTGGCGCGAACGGCCTACCAGTCCGACTCCGGCTTCTGGCGGCTGTCGACGCGGACGGGGACCGGGTGGCGCGAGATCTACACCGAGACGGCGCTGCTGGACGGGCCTGGCCTGGGCGGCCTCGGCCGGACGCCGGACACCCTGGTCCTGGCCCGCAAGGAGGGTGACCGCGGCTACATCTATTCCGAGATCGCCCTGGCCGACGGTTCGGTCCGCGAGACTTTCGATTTCGCCGCCGAGCCGGACGGATTCTTCCACGACGCCTCGGGCAAGCTGGTCGCCGTCGGCTGGACCGACACCTATCGCCAGTACCGCTTCTTCGAGCCGGCGCTGCAGACGGCCTTCGACACCCTGAGCCAGGTCCTGCCGGGGCGCCAGCTGCAGCTGACCTCGTTCAGTGACGACTACTCGGTCGTGGTCTTCTACGTCGAAGGCTCCGGCGAGTCCGGCGGCTATTATCTGTACGACGCGGCCCGGCAGAGGGTGTCGGTGGTCGGCCGGTCCTATCCCGGGGTGCCGGGAGACGCCATGGCCGAGGTGCGGGCGGTCCGCTACGCCGCCGCCGACGGGCGCCAGCTGATGGGATATCTGACCCTGCCGCCGGGCCGCGAGGTCCGCGACCTGCCCATCGTGGTGATGCCGCATGGAGGTCCGGCCAGCCGGGACTACGCCGGCTACGACTGGATGGCCCAGGCCTTCGCCTCGCGCGGCTATGCGGTGTTCCAGCCCCAGTTCCGTGGCTCGGACGGCTTCGGCCTCGACCTGCTGGAGGCCGGCTACGGCGAATGGGGCCGCAAGATGCAGTCGGACGTGTCGGACGGGCTGCGCTACCTGGTCGAGCAGGATGTGGTCGACGCCGACCGGGCCTGCATCGTCGGCTGGAGCTACGGCGGCTACGCGGCCCTGGCCGGGATGACGCTGGAGGCGGGCGCCTACCGTTGCGGCGTGTCCATCGCCGGGGTGTCGGACCTGCGCGAGATGCTGCGCGAGGAAGAGCGGCAGGGCGCCAACGGCGACCGCAACCCGGCCGTCCGCTACTGGAAGCGGTTCATGGGGGCCAGCGGCCCGGGAGATTCGAGCCTGGACGAACGGTCCCCGGCGCGGATCGCCAGCCGCGCCCAGGGGCCGATCCTGCTCATCCACGGCCGCGACGATCTAACGGTCCCGTTCCGCCAGAGCCAGATGATGCTGGAGGCCCTGGGCGGCGAGAGCGAGCGGGCGCGGCTGATAGCCCTCCCGGGCCAGGATCATTCGGTGCTGGAGAACCAGGCGGAACGCACCCGGCTGCTGCGCGAGACCATCGCCTTCCTGGAGGCGCACAACCCGCCGCGGTAGGAGAAACCTTGCCATCGGGCCGCGCTTCGACTAGAAGCCGCGCCTTCGCGTACCGAACCGCCGGGCTAACAGGCATGCCTGGGCGGTTCATAATCAGGGTCTGCCTCCCCCATGGGCTCAAGTAGCCGATAGGCGGTAGCCCACTCAAAAAGAGAGTGAAAATGCCGAAACTGAAGACGAAGTCGGGCGCCAAGAAGCGCTTCAAATTCACGGCGACTGGCAAGGTGAAGGCCGGCGTGGCGGGCAAGCGGCACCGCTTGATCAGCCACAACAGCAAATACATCCGCCAGAACCGCGGCACCTCGGTCATGGCCGACGCCGACGCCAAGAAGATCAAATCCTACATGCCGTACGCCTGATCGGCGCGCGCTGTTCGACTGATCTCATCGCACTGAATTTGAAAGGATAGCGACATGGCTCGCGTCACCCGGGGCGTTACGTCCCATGCCAAGCACAAGAAGGTCCTGAAGCAGGCCAAGGGCTTCTACGGCCGCCGCAAGAACACCATCCGTACGGCCAAGGCCGCGGTCGACAAGGCGGGCCAGTACGCCTACCGCGACCGCCGCAACAAGAAGCGCGCCTTCCGCGCCCTGTGGATCCAGCGCATCAACGCCGCGGCTCGCGCCGAGGGCTTCACCTACTCGCAGTTCATCCACGGGCTGTCGCTCGCGGGCATCGACATGGACCGCAAGATCCTGGCCGACATGGCCGGCAACGACGAAGCCGGCTTCAAGGCCGTCGCCGCCGCTGTCCGCACCGCCGTCGAGAAGGCCCAGAAGGCCGCCTGATTCCGGTTGCCGGGTGATCGATACGAAACGCCCCCGAGGGAGACCTCGGGGGCGTTTTTCGTTCGAAGCGAAGGTTGGCCTTCCCTTGGGAGGGCCCCCGGGGCACGTCGCGGACCCCGGGAGAGGATTCAGGGGCGTGCGCGACGCCAGCGCCCTTCACCAGACCCTCTCGCGCTCCCAAGGGAGAGGGGGGAACAGCGGCAGGTCCTGAACACACCGGTCCCTGATCGTCTTGGTGGAATGGTGCGCCGGCGGCCCCCCCTACCGCAGCGCTCCCGCCACGTCCCGCTCCTCGCCCGCATGCAGCGGCTCGATCGCCAGGGACGGCTTGAAGGCCAGGACGGCGTAGGCGGTCAGCACCACCAGCGGCATGGCGGGGGTCGCGCCGTCCAGCGGCCAGGGCAGGCGCTGGTCGAGCAGCGGCGCCAGCAGCAGCGGGTCGGCCAGGGGGGTGAGCAGGATCGCCGCCATGAAGGGCGCAGGCGGCAGGCCGGCGTCGCGGCTGCGCTTGATGATCAGCGCCGAGAGACACAGGCCGGCGAGCGCCACCAGGGTCCCGCCGCCGAGGCCGAGCATCAGGCCGAACGCGTCCGAACCGGGCTCGATGCCGTTGCTCGTGGCGATGGCGGCCAGCAGGACGACGCCGAGCCAGGTCGCCAGGGCCATGAGGAAGCAGAAGCCGAGGCTGGCGCGAATGAAGGAGCGGCG
>NZ_DASPLR010000003.1:0-14051 GCF_035627475.1 Brevundimonas sp.
ACGCGGTCCTTCTTCTCCTTGACCTCGACCTCGGTCGAGCCGCCGACGCGGATGACCGCGACGCCGCCGGCCAGCTTGGCCAGACGCTCCTGCAGCTTCTCCTTGTCGTAGTCCGAGGTGGTGTCCTCGATCTGCTTCTTGATCTGGGAGATGCGGGCCTCGATGGCGGCCTTCTCGCCGATCCCATCCACGATGGTGGTGTCGTCCTTGGTGATGGTGACCTTCTTGGCCTTGCCGAGCATGTCGAGGGTGACGTTCTCGAGCTTGATGCCGAGGTCTTCCGAGATCACCTGGCCGCCGGTCAGGACGGCGATGTCCTCCAGCATGGCCTTGCGGCGGTCGCCGAAGCCCGGGGCCTTGACGGCGGCGACGCGCAGGCCGCCGCGCAGCTTGTTGACCACCAGGGTGGCCAGGGCCTCGCCCTCGATGTCCTCGGCGACGATGACCAGCGGACGGCCCGATTGGACGACGGCCTCGAGGATCGGCAGCATGGCCTGCAGCGACGAGAGCTTCTTCTCGAACAGCAGGATCAGCGGCTCCTCGAGCTGGGCCTCCATCTTGTCGGCATTGGTGATGAAGTAGGGCGACAGGTAGCCGCGGTCGAACTGCATGCCCTCGACGACGTCGAGCTCGGTCTCGGCGGTCTTGGCCTCTTCAACCGTGATGACGCCCTCGTTGCCGACCTTTTCCATCGCCTTGGCGATCATCTCGCCGACCTCCAGGTCGCCGTTGGCCGAGATGGTGCCGACCTGGGCGATCTCGGAGTTGGCGCTGACCTTCCTGGACGAGGCCTTGATGTCCTCGATGACGGCGTGGACGGCCTTGTCGATGCCGCGCTTCAGATCCATCGGGTTCATGCCGGCGGCGACGGACTTGAGGCCTTCCTGCACGATCGACTGGGCCAGGACGGTGGCGGTGGTGGTGCCGTCGCCGGCCTTGTCATTGGTCTTGGAGGCGACCTCGCGGATCAGCTGGGCGCCCATGTTCTCGAAGGCGTCCTCCAGCTCGATCTCTTTCGCGACCGAGACGCCGTCCTTGGTCGAGCGCGGGGCGCCGAAGGACTTCTGGATGATGACGTTGCGGCCTTTCGGGCCGAGCGTGACCTTGACCGCATTGGCCAGGACGTTGACGCCCCGCAGCATCTTCTCGCGGGCTTCGGTGGAGAACTGAACTTGTTTCGCGGCCATGTGAGGCTGCTCCTAATTCTGGATTGTCAGGGGAAAGGGATCGAAGGCGGCGGTGCTTACGAGAGCACGCCCAGCACGTCCGATTCCTTCATGATGATCAGGTCCTCGCCTTCCAGCTTGACCTCGGTGCCCGACCACTTGCCGAACAGGATGCGGTCGCCGGCCTTGAGCTCCAGGGCGTTGACCTTGCCGCTTTCGTCGCGGAGGCCCGGTCCGACGGCGATGACTTCGCCTTCCTGCGGCTTCTCCTTGGCGGTGTCGGGGATGATGATCCCGCCCTTGGTCTTCGATTCCTCTTCCACGCGCTTCACGAGCACGCGGTCGCCGAGCGGACGAAACGCCATCTGTAACATCTCCCAAAACAGTTTCGATCGAGCCCTCGGGCGTGGCTTTGGCAGCCACTGCCCCCGAGTGCTAACGCGAGCGGCAGGTAGGGCCCGGCCCCATCACCGTCAAGGACCCGGCCGCCGAATTTTCGCCCGGATCGCCGGGCCGATGAACGTCCGATGAACCGCCGCCGCCAGGCCTGTTCAGGCGGACAGGCGCATACAGGTCGTCATCGCGCGCAGACTCGTGAAAGGACCGACCATGAAGACGCTTTCGAAATTCGCCGTCGCCGCCCCCGCCGTGGTCGGCGCCATCGGCCTCACCCTGGCCGCCGCCACGCCGGCCGACGCCCAGAGCCGCTATCGCGACCGCGACCGGGACAACAACGACCGCACCGAAGACGTGCTGATCGGGGCCGCCGTCGGCGCCCTGGCCGGCGCCCTGATCGGCAATGGCGACGGGACCTATATCGCCGGCGGGGCCCTTGCCGGGGCCGCGGTGGGCGCGACCGCGAACAACGACGACTGCGGCTACTACCGCGGCGGCCGCTGCTACCGGAACCGCGGCCACTGGGAGCGCGAGCACGGCATCAACAGCCGCGACTACAACTCGCGCTACAGCTACGACCGCGACTACAGCCGGCGCGACGACCGCCGTTACGACCGCGACTACCGCTACGATCGCCGCTGGTAGGTCAGCTCCCTTTCGTCCGGCCGCGTGAGTCTGGCCGGACGTGGGCGAGGAAGGCGGGCGCCGGTGACGGCGTCCGCCTTTTTCATGGGCGGGGCGTGGATTGCAGATGCCGTCCACGCGCCTGGCCCCGAGCCGCCGCCGCGGAGCATCGCCCCGGCTCCCGCGTTGAACCGGGATGGACAATCCCTTTCTTCGCAAGCTGGCCTATGGGACCGACCTGACCGAGGGAGATCGCGCGTTCCTTCTCAAGGTGTCGTCCGGGGCCCGTCCGGCTCCGTCGCGCACCGATCTGATCAGCGAGGGCGACAAGCCGGAAGACGTCCACCTGGTCATGTCCGGCTACGCCTGCCGCTACAAGATCCTCCCGGATGGACGCCGGCAGATCATGGCGATCTTCGTTCCCGGCGACGTCTGCGATCTTCACGTCCAGATTCTGGGTCACATGGACCACAGCATCGGCACGCTCTCCGACGCGACGGTGGTCGACATTCCGCCCGCCGTGATCGGTGAACTGATCGCCAATCCGCGCATCAATCGCGGCCTGTGGTGGATGACTCTGGTGGATGAAGGCACCCTGCGCGAGTGGCTCGTCAGCATGGGTCAGCGCGGCGCGGCCGAGCAGATGGCGCACATCTTCTGCGAACTGCACCTTCGCCTCCAGGCGGTCGGCCTGGCCGGGGACGACAGCTTCGACCTGCCCGGCACCCAGGAGGATCTGGCCGATCTGATGGGGATAACGCCGGTTCACGTGAACCGGACGCTCGCCGTATTGCGCGAAAAGGGACTGATCGAGATCGCCGGTCGCCGGCTTTTGCTCCGCGACGTGGAGCGCCTGCGCGAGGTGGGCGGATTCGATCCGAACTACCTTCACCTGCAGGACGGCAAGGGGCACGGACGCGGCGTGGGCGAAGCCCGGATGATCGCGTGAGCGCCTCCACGGCCAGATATTTCTTCGACACCGTCAAGGACGGGGTGCGGACGACGGACGACATCGGTCTGACGCTCGCGGACCGCGATGCCGTTCGTAGACAGGCCGTCGCGGCGCTGCCTGAAATGGCCGTCGACGCCCTTCCCAACGGCTCAAGCCACGATTTCTCCGTGGAAGTGCGCGACGAGCACGGCACGCGGCTGTTCAGGGCCGAGTTGTCGTTCAGATCGCATTGGCTCGATCGGGGAGATTGAGCCGGAACCCGGTCACAAGCCGATCACCGTCTCTAGACCATCAGCCGCTTCATCAGTTCCGCCGTCGACGCATCCAGCCCCGCCGACGGCTCGCCCGCCTCCACGTCCTTCAGGATCGCCTTCGCCAGCACCTTGCCCAGTTCGACGCCCCACTGGTCGAAGCTGTTGATGTCCCAGATCACCCCCTCGACGAAGGTCTTGTGCTCATAGAGGGCGATCAGGGCGCCGACCGCCTCGGGCGCCAGGGCGTCCATCAGGATCGTGGTCGAGGGCCGGTCGCCCGGGAAGGTCTTGTGCGGCGCCAGCCGGGCGGCTTCGGCCTCGTCCGCACCCGCCGACAGCAGTTCCGCCCGCGCCTCGGCCTCGCTCTTGCCGACCATCAGCGCCTGGGCCTGGGCCAGGGCGTTCGACCACAGGGGGGCGTCGCCCTCGCGGGCGTCCCTGGCGGCGTCCGAGGTGTGGCCGACCACGATGAATTCGGCCGGAACCACCTGCGGACCCTGATGAATCTGCTGGAAGAAGGCGTGCTGGCCGTTGGTGCCGGGCTCGCCGAACACGATCGGCCCGGTGGCGGTGTCGACGGGCGAGCCGTCCCGCTTCACCCGCTTGCCGTTCGACTCCATCTCCAGCTGCTGCAGGAAGGCCGGCAAGCGGCGCAGGCCGTGGGCGTAGGGAGCCACGGTGCGGGCGTGGCGGCCCAGCCCCTCGACGTTGAACACCTGCGCCAGCGCCAGCAGCACCGGCGCGTTCTTCTCCAGATCCGCGTCCCGGAAATGCTCGTCCATAGCCCGGGCCCCGGCCAGAACCCGCTCGAACACGTCCCAGCCCAACGCCACGGCGACCGACAGGCTGACCGCCGACCACAGGGAATAGCGGCCCCCGACCCAGTCGCGGAACCCGAACGTGCGCCCGCATCCCCAGGCCTCGGCCTTCTCCGGCGCCGCGGTGACCCCGACCAGATGTCTGACCATTCGCCGCGGCGACAGGCTCTCGGCCAGCCACGCCTTGGCGAGATCGGCGTTGGCCAAGGTCTCCTGGGTGGTGAAGGTCTTGGACACCACCACCACCAGCGTGGTCTCGGGGTCCAGCCCGGCCAGCGCCTCGCCCATGTCTCGCGGATCGATATTGGCCACGAAGCGCAGGTCGATGGTCGGCTCCAGAGGCCTCAGCGCGTCCCACAGCAGACGCGGCCCCAGATCCGAACCGCCGATGCCGATGTGGACGATGGCGGTGAACGGCTGTTTGGTCCCGCCGGTTTCGGCGCCGGAGCCGACGTCCGTGGCGAATTTCGCCATTTCGCCCCGGGTCGCCGCCACCTCCTTCGACACCGGCTCGCCCAGGGCCCGGAAGTCGGCGTCGTCGGCCGCCCGCAGCGCGGGATGCAGCACCGCCCGGCCCTCGGTGTTGTTGACCGCCTCGCCCCCGAACAGCGCGTTCCGCCGGCCCTCGACGTCGCAGCTTCGCGCCAGATCGATGGCCGCCTCGAAGCCCTCGGCGCTCCAGGACTGTTTCGACAGGTCCAGATACAGGCCGGCCGCCTCCACCCCCATGCGCTCGATCCGGCGCCGGTCGGTGGCGAAGTGGTGGACGATCCGGGTTCCCTCGTCCTTGCGCGCGAGGGCGCGAAGCATGTCGAGGGCCTGGTTTCGCGCGGTCATGGGGCGGGCTCGGGAGCTGGAGGGTAAACCCTCGTTTACGGGTGGGGCGTAAGCCGGTTCAACGCCGAATTGGTGATTCGGCGTACAAATGAGTTCGCCCAAGAGGTTTCCCATGTCCTGCGGCGTCGCCCTCGCTGTCTCCCTCCTGCTCTCGGACCCGAACGTGGCGATCGCCGCGGCCCAGCCGCCGGCGGCCGCCGACGCGCCGGTGTCCGTGGCCGGCGAGCCCCTGTTCGCCGACATCGTGGCCCGCTCCGGTCTGCTGCGCGGCGAGGTGCAGGGCTGGATGGCCGCCGGTTTCGCGGACCGGGCCGACTTCTTCAGCGGCGCCGACTTTCTCGGCTTCAAGGCTCGCGCGGCCGAGCTGGCCGGTCTCGACATGCAGGGCCACCTGATCCTCAAGGAGCGGGGCGTGGACGGCGACCTGAAATGCATCCTTCGGGGCATTTCCGAGGACATTCCGGTCAAGGTCGCGGCCGTCGAGGCGGCGACGACGCCCGCGGAACGCGGTGTGGCCCTCGATGAACTGGCCTACCTCCTGAACGACAATGTCGAGGTCATCACCGCCCCGCCGCAGCCGGAGGTCTGATCCCTCTCCCGATGGGAGAGGGATTCACGGTGTGGCTCCCTCCAGCGCCTCGATCACCACGCCTTCGGTCAGCAGTTGCGGCAGGATGCGCGGCTCCGCCTCGCCCGGTGCATACAGCAGATACAGCGGCACGCCCGAGCGGCCGTGCCTCTGCAGTTCGGCGGTGATGGCGTCGTCGCGCCGGGTCCAGTCGCCGACCAGATAGACGGCGTTCGCCGCCCGGAACGCCTCCGCCGTACGGGCCGAGGTCAGGGCCCCCGCCTCGTTGATCTTGCAGGTCACGCACCAGTCGGCGGTGAAGTTGACCAGCACCGGCCGCCCTTCCGAAAGCGCGGCCTGAACCGCCGCCGCGGACCAGGGGCGCGAGGGCAGGGCCGAATTCCCGGCGGCCCGTTCCCGCGTCTCCGGCGGCATCCGCGCCCCGACGCCGACGAGGGCGAAAGCCGAGATCAGGGCAAGGGCGGCGGCGACGGCGCTGACCACGGCGGTCCCGCCCTCCGCCCGCCGGGCCTGATTGATCCCGGCCAGCCACAGGCCGAACGCCGCCAGCACGGCGGCGGTCAGCAGCAACCCCAGGGCCTCGGCGCCGCTCTGACGGGCGAAAACCCAGACCAGCCAGGCCGCCGCCCCGTACATGGGGAAGGCCAGCAGCCCCTTGAGCCGCTCCATCCACGGGCCCGGCCGGGGCAGGCGCGACAGCAGGCCCGGCGTGAGGCTGACCAGCACATAGGGCAGGGCCAGGCCGAGGCCCAGCATCAGGAAGACGGTCAGGGCCATGGGCCACGGCATCAGCAGGGCCGAGCCCAAGGCCACGGCCATGAACGGGGCCGTGCAGGGCGCGGCGACGACCACCGCCAGGACGCCGGTCAGGAAGGCCGCGGCGGCGCCGCCCAGCCGCGCCAGCGGACCCGAGCCGACGCCCTGCAGCCCGGCGCCGACATGAAACACGCCGGACAGGTTCAGCCCGACCGCCAGCATCAGCAGGGCCAGACCCGCGATCACCGCGGGCGACTGCAGCTGGAAGCCCCAGCCCGCGGCCTGTCCTGCCGCCCGCAAGGCCAGCAGGACGCCCGCCAGCAGCAGGAAGGCCGCCAGTACGCCCGCGAGGAAGGCGAGCCCGTCCCGGCGCGCGCGGGGCGCGTCATGGGCGGCCCCGGCCAGCGCCGCCGCCTTCATCGCCAGGACAGGAAAGACGCACGGCATCAGATTGAGGATCAGACCGCCCAGCAGGGCGAACAGGGCCGCCTGGACGAATCCGGCGCCGGATCCGGTCTCCGTGGCGGCGTTCGCGCCCCCCTCCGGAGCCGGAGCCAGGTCGCCGGAGCCGCCGGCGCCGGGCAGGGGCGCCCCGGCCTCGGCGACGACCTCGAAGGCGCCCAGGGCCGTCGCCAGTACGCCGCGGATCGGCTGCTGCGCCCCGGCGAAGTCCGCGCCCGGCGTCAGCGCCAGCGTCAGGCCCTGCGGCCCGTAGCGTCCGGACTGCAGCGCGGCGTGGTCGATCACGCCCGGCTCGAACGGGAAGAAATAGCTCGGCCCCGGATCGCGCCCGGCCAGGGGCGCGCCCGTGGCGCTCAGCATCGCCACCCCGTCCTGCAGGGTGATCCGGGCCGTGACCCCGGCCGGTCGTGGCGCGGTCCCGACGATGCGCTGGATCGCCGCCCCGTGCCGCTGGTCCAGCGGGGCCGCGCCCTCGCGGATCGGCAGGTCGAGCGACAGGCTCAGATCGTCCGGCACGCACATCTCGGCGCTGCACACGAAGAACTGCGCCTTGACCTTCAGCGGCAGGCTGGATCCGGGGGCCGCGTCGGCCGGAACGGTCACGGTGACCGGCAGATAGACCTCTCCGGAATAGCCGTAGTTCATCAGCGACCTGAGCCGCTGGCGCTGGGGCAGCGGCCAGACGATGTCGCCCGCCGTGACGCCCGCGGGCAGGGTCCAGTCCAGGGTCGTCGGGCCGCCGGAGTCGCCGGGATTGCGCCAGTAGGTGTGCCAGCCGGGCTCGATGTCCTGCCGAACCGCCACGATGGCGGTCGAGCCGGGCGCGGCCCATTGCGACATGGGGACCAGTTCGGCGGCGATCCGCTCCGTCCGCTGCACGCGCCCGTCCTGCGCCGCCGCCAGCGACGGGGCGAGGGATGCGGCGAGCAACAGTCCCGTCAGGACGATCAGTTTGAGGAGGCGGGTCACGGTCGTGACCTTAGCCGCGCCGACCCCGCCGCGTCACGCGTCCTGCTGTCCCAGGTAAGCCCCGCTCAGCGAGGCGCGGCGTCGACCAGCACCTCGGTGCGCCGCCGCATCGGTTCGCTGGCGCCGTCCGCGGTCACGGAGCCGGACTCGCCGGCCACCACCATGCCGAACACCGGCGAGGGCCAGCCGGCCGCCTCCAGCGCCTCGGCCACGGCCAGGGCCCGGCGCTCCGACAGGTCCAGGTTGGCGGTCGGGCCGCCGCGGGCGTCCGCCAGGCCGATGACGTCGACCTTGCGGATCTCGCAGCCCTGCAGCTGGGTCGCGGTCATGGCGATGGCGTGCCGGGCGGCGTCGGTCAGCCCTGCCTCGCTGTCGCGAAAATAGACGTCGAACCGCTGCGGCGTGCAGAGCTCCGGCTCGGTCACCAGTTCGCTGCGCTCGCGCACGTCCGGCGTCATCGAGCAGCCGGCCAGGGCCAGCCCCAGAACAGCCATCAAGGCCCTCATCCCGCCCTCCATGGAAAGGGCGGTCCGCCATGTGACGAACCGCCCTGATCACTCACGAATACCCGGCGCCCGCCTAGTAGCGGCGCTGGCCATTCTCCCAATAGCACTCGGTCTGCCGGTTATCGTAGCAGTAGTAGTACCGGCCCTGGCTGTCGCGGTAGCGTTGCTGGTTGGCCCGGTCCTGCTGCGATCCGCGGATCGCACCGGCCGCGCCGCCCACCACGGCGCCGATGGCCGCGCCGGTGCCGGCGTTGCCGTCGCCGACGTTGTTGCCGATGATGGCGCCGGCGACCGCGCCGATGCCTGCGCCGATGGCGCCCTGACGCACGGTCTCATTGGTGCCGTAGCCGTCGCTGGCGCAGGCGGAAGCCAGCAGGCCCGCGCCGGCGATCGCGATGATTGCCTTTTTCATGGGTATGTCCTTCATCCCTCGGGTTCGCCCCACGGGTGATAATGCTGGATTACCGTGACGGTTCCCACCCTATGCTCATGGTTAAGCCTGTATTAGGCTTTTGGTAAGCCGCGCAGGGGGCGTGGCGGGCCCCGCGTGGGGCGAGAGACTGGGGGTTTCGTATGCGTTTTTCTGAACCGGTGCGCATGTCCGAGGACGGCGATCACAGTCCCGTGTGGGCGCGCAGCAAGCGGCGGCGGGGCAATCCGTTCATCAGCCTGCTGGTCACCCTTCTGGCGCTGTTCGGGGTGCTCACCGCCGTGCTCGGCATCAAGGAGAAATCCCTGGCCGAGGGCGGAGCCATGATGGACGGCTGGATTTCCAGCGCCGTCTCGAAGGTGAAGGGCGAAGCCCCCAAGGTGGCCGACCAGGCTGGCGAAGCCGCCGGCGCGGCCGCGACCAGGGCGGGCGACGCGGCCCAGGCGGGCGCGGCCGCGGCCTCCGACGAACTGAAGAAACAATAGTCACGCTGCCGCCGCCCCGTCCGGAACATCGCTTCCGGCGGGGCGTTCGGGCGGCATGAGCGCAACCCTGACTCCGGCGGCCGATCCAGCGACCGCCCCTGAAGCCGCGCCCGGGGGCGGGGAGGACAGGGCCGCTGAGCCCTGCGTCCTGACGAGCCACGTCCCGCTGAAGCGCGTCATCATGCTGGTCAATCCGCTCTCGGGCAGCGTCGGGCCGCGGGCCGCCGAGGAGGCCGGGGCCCTGCTGGAAGGCTACGCCTGCGAGACCTCGGTCGTGACCCTGGAGCCGGGCCTGTTCGACGACCAGATCCAGTCGGCGCTCGACGCCCGTCCCGACCTGCTGATCGTCCTCGCCGGCGACGGCACGGCCGGCAGCATCGCCTCGCGGGCCGGTCCTGACGGACCGCTGATCGCCCCGCTTCCGGGCGGCACCATGAACATGCTGCCGCGCGCCCTCTACGGCACGGCGGACTGGAAGGCCGCCCTGAAGGTCGCGCTGGAACAGGGCGCGCCCCAGGGCGTCGCCGGGGGCGAGGTCTCGGACGGCCAGACCACCCGGGCCTTCTATTGCGCGGCCATCTTCGGCTCGCCCGCCTTGTGGGCGCCGGCGCGCGAGGCGATCCGCGTCGGCAAGCTGGGCCTCGCCTGGGCCTATGCGCGCCGCGCCCTGAGGCGGGCCTTCTCCGGCCAGATGCGGTTCTCGCTGGATGCCCGGCCGCCCCGCCGCGCCGAGGCCCTGGTGCTGATCAGCCCGATGATCTCGCGCGCGATGGACGAGGACACCGGGCTCGAGGCGGCGGCCATGAACCCGGCCGACGCCGGACAGGCCTTCCGGCTGGCCGCCCACGCCGTGCTCGACGACTGGCGTCAGGATCCGGCGGTGACGACCCGGGCCACGCAGCGGGTGACGATGCGCGCCCGCTCGCGGATACCCGCGGTGATCGACGGCGAGCCCATCCTGCTCCGCCACGAAGCCAGGGTCCGCTTCATCCGCAAGGCCTTCCAGGCCCTGGCCCCGATTCCGGCGGCGGCGGAGGACAGCGTCTAGTGGGTCGCGTGCTTCAGTTCTCGGACGTGCATTTTGGCCGCGAGCACCGTGACGCCTGCGCCGCGGCGCTCGATTTCGCCCACGCCAATCCGGCCGATCTGGTGCTGATCACCGGCGACGTGACCCAGCAGGGGCTGCCCGACGAATTCGCCGCCGCCGGCGACTGGATCCGGCGCATGCCGGAGCCGACCTTCGTCATCGTCGGCAATCACGACGTGCCCTACTGGAGCCTGACCTCACGCCTTTTCCATCCTTGGCGGGCGTTCGAGCGGGCCATCGGCCATCCCGCGCACGACCACCAGTTCCTCAGCGAGACGGTGATGGTGCGCGGCGTGGTCACGGCGCGCGGCTGGCAGGCGCGGCTGAACTGGTCGAAGGGCGTCATCGACCTGGCCCAGACCCGCAAGGCCGCCGAGGCGCTCCGCCAGGCGCCGACGGGGGCGCTGCGCATCCTCGCCTGCCACCATCCGCTGATCGAGATGATCGGCGCGCCGATGACCGGCGACGTCAAGCGCGGCGACGCCGCGGCGATGATCTTCGCCGAGGCGGGCGTCGACCTGGTCGCCACCGGCCACGTCCACGTCCCGTTCGCCCTGCCCATTCATCTCGGCGACCATTGCTCCTACGCGGTCGGTTGCGGGACGCTGTCGCAGCGCGAGCGGGGGGCGCCGCCCAGCTTCAACCAGATCGAATGGGACGCGAAGGAGATCGTCGTCACCGCCATCGCCTGGACCGGAGACCGTTTCGAGCCCGGCCAGGTCTGGCGGCTGCCGCGCCGGCAGGACACCCGCCGGAGGTCGACGGCCCCGAATCCGAATGTGGCCGGCGAGCGCGAGCGGACCGCCACCTGATCCTCCGGAACCGCCCACGAGAAAGGGCCGCGGTCGACGACCACGGCCCTCACTGTTTCATGCGTCCAGTCTAGATTCTTGTCCCGCGGCGGCCCTGGAAGAAGTGCACGACCAGCAGGATGAGGAAGACGACGAACAACACATAGGCGATGTTCATCGACAGGCCTGCGACGCCGCCTGCGCCAAGGGCGCCGGCGATGAGCGCGAGGACGAGGAAAATCAGGGCCCAACGAAGCATGAGCGGACTCCCGGAACTGTTGATCCAAAGGAGCGGCTCAAGACCGCCGCGCCTGTCAGATCAACTCTTCCGGGCCGTGCCCGTTCCGCCTCAGCGGCGACTGCGGCCGTGCGACTTCTCGGTGAAGGCCGCCGCGACCATGGTCGCCAGCGCCGGGTTGCGCAGGAAGATCCAGCCCCCCGCCAGCGCCGCCACGGTGCCGAGGATCGGCCGCTGGCGGAACAGCGTATAGGCGCGCTCGCCGAGGCCCATGGGCTCTTCGTCCTCGATCTCTTCCTCCTGCGCCTCGCGCCGAAGGAAGACCACCACCACCGCCAGCGCGACCAGGGCGAACAGCAGCATGGTCAGGGCGGCGGCCGCGAGCGGCACGACCACCAGGCACAGGGCGTAGAAGATCGTCGCCCCGAAGGCGATCACGGCGACCAGGGCCGCACCCGCGGCCACGGCGGCCGCGACGGCCTTCCTCGCCAGCTTACGGGCCAGCCCTCCGCCCAGCATCAGCGGCGACGGCCGGCGAGCAGAAGGCCGAGAACGACGCCGACGCCGAGCGCGATGGCGGTCGACTGCATCGGCCGTTCCTGCACCCGCTCGGTCAGATAGCGCTGGGCTTCGTCGATCCGTTCGGAGGCTTCGTCATAGTATTCGCGGCCGCGCACCCGGGCGGTGTCGTAATAGCCGCGGGCCCGTTCGCGCAGGACCTCCGACTGTTCGCGCAGGCGAGCCTCGGTCTCGGCCGCCTTGGCGCGCAGCCGGGTCTCGGCCGCCGTCGCCTTCTCGCGCAGGGCGGCCTTCTCCTCGGCGCCGAGCGTCTTGAGGTCGTCCTTGAGGGTGTTGATGTCGTTCTTCACGGCTGTCCGTGCCGCCTTGGTCGTGGCCATGTGCGCGCTCCGCTCTGCAAGCTTGACGGTTAGATAGAGAACCCTGAGCCGGAACGCCACTGCGACGTACGGGTTCCGCAGCGCAGCATGAGGCCCGCTGGCGAAATGCCGCATCCCCCTCTAGACAATCCGCATGACCGACTGGCTGTTCCCGCCCGCCCCGACACCCTCCCTGCCCATCGCCGGCCGGAGCGAGAGGCTGCCCGTCCGGCGCATCCTGTGCGTCGGCCAGAACTACGCCGCCCACGCCCGCGAGATGGGCCATGAGCGCGCCGAGCCCTTCTTCTTCTCCAAGCCCGCCGACGCCCTGGTGACCGACGGCGCCGATCCCCTGTTCCCGACCGCGACGGCCGACCTGCATCACGAGGTCGAACTGGTCTGCGCCGTCGGCGCGGACGGCGGCGTCGCCGGCTGGGCGGTCGGCTGCGACCTGACCCGCCGCGACCTGCAGGCGGCGGCCAAGGCGAAGGGCCGGCCGTGGGACGCCGCCAAGGGCTTCGACCAGTCCGCCCCCTGCGGCGCCCTGACCCTCGGCCCGCTGCCCGACCCGGCCGCGCCGATCACCCTGTCGGTCAATGGCGAGACCCGCCAGTCCGGGCGGCTGGACGACATGGTCTGGGCCCCCGATGAAATCCTCGCCAAGGCCCGCACCCTGTGGGACATCCGCCCCGGCGACCTGATCTTCACCGGCACGCCCGAGGGCGTGGGCCCGCTCCAGCCCGGCGATCGGGTCGAGGCGTCGATCGGCGGCCTCGAACCCCTGTCCTTCACCCTGAGGCCGCGATGATCCTGCACGGCTACTGGCGCTCGGGCGCCGCCTACCGCACCCGCATCGCCCTGAACCTGAAGGGCCTCGCCTACGACCAGCGAGGCGTCGACCTGCGCACCGGCGCGCAGCGGTCGGAGGCCTTCGTCGCCCTCAACCCGCAAGGCATGGTCCCGGCGCTGGAAGTCGACGGCGCCGTCCTGACGCAGAGCCCGGCCATCCTCGAATGGCTGGAGGAAGCCCATCCCGTTCCGCCCCTGCTGCCCTCCGATGCCGTCGACCGGGCCCATGTCCGGGCCATGGCGGCCCTGATTGGCTGCGACATCCATCCGCTCAACAATCTCCGCGTCGGCAAGGCCCTGCGCGAGACCTTCGGCGCCGACCAGGCCGCGGTCGACGCCTGGGCCGCCCGCTGGATCGTCCCCGGTTTCGAAGCGCTGGAACGGCTGGTCGCGGTTCACGGCGACGGCTGGTGCTTCGGCGCCGCCCCGACCCTGGCCGACTGCTACCTGATCCCCCAGATCTATTCGGCCCGCCGCTTCAACGTCCCGCTCGAGGCCTTCCCCCGCCTGCTGGCCATCGATGTGGCGGCGGCCGGTCATCCGGCCTTCGTGGCCGCCCATCCGGACCGCCAGCCGGACGCCGACTGAGGAGGCTAGCGCCTCGCCCCGATCTCTCACCGCCGTCATCCTCGGACTTGATCCGGGGATCAGAGGCGAGAGACGGGCTGTGCGGCGGAGACGGCCCCGCGACCGGGCCGTGCGATCCTCGACGGAGCGCCGGACGGTCTGATCCTCGGGTCAAGCCCGAGGATGACGGGGAGGGGCGGGCAAGTCCGGTCGTCAGGTGGAAGCCAATAGCCGCTTCCGACCCATTGCGGACACTACGACCCGTTGCTGTCGTGATCAAAAATATCGAAAAGAGGCCATGAAGACGAGACGCGCCGTCTGGTTGGCTCTGCCACTTGCCCTGTTTGGCGCGGGGTTGATCGGGTTCGTTTTTCTTGGGTTCGGCGACAACTTGGCC
>NZ_DASPLR010000004.1:2500-129781 GCF_035627475.1 Brevundimonas sp.
CACCGGGCAATCCGCCTTACCGCGAGTTCATCCGGCCGCCACAATCCCGACTTTATCCGCTACAAATGTAGCGCTACGCATGTAGCGCCACTCTTTGCCGGAGCCCGGAATGATCGAGTCCCTGCCGCGTCGCGAGAGAGAGGTCTTCGAAACCCTCTGTCGCCTGGAGAAGGGCACGACCAGCGCCGTTCGCGTGGCCATGACCGGCGATCTGAGCGACTCGGCCGTCCGGACCCTGCTGGCCCGGCTTGAGGCCAAGGGCCTGGTCGGACGGACCGCCGACGAGGATGGCTTCGTCTACCGTCCGCTGCCGCGGCCCGAGACCATCGCGGCGAGCGCCCTGCGCCGGACCGTGGACACCTTCTTCGCCGGTTCGGCCGCCATGGCCGCCACCGCGCTGCTGGGGTTGACCCAACGGCTCAGGCCGGAGGAGCTCGAGGCGCTGGAGCGGGCCATCGACGAGGCCCGGGAGCGCGGTTCATGATCGCCGCACTGCTGCTCGAACTCCTTGGCAAATCCAGCGCAATCGCCGGCGCGGGCCTGCTGTTGTCGGCATTGCTTGGGGCTCGCCTCCCGACGGATCGCGTCGACATCCTGCGCGCCGCAGTCTGCATGCTGCTCGGCCTGCCGCTGGTCATGGCGCTGGCGCCCGGCCTGGAAGTCGCCCTGCTGCCGGCGAACCCTGTCGAGCCGACCGGCCTGCCGCCTGTCGTCTGGGAGGGCTCCGTCACGCCGGTTGAGGGGCTGTCGCTCCATGGGTCGATCCCCTGGCCGTCGCCGATGCAGATCGCGGGCGGCGTCTGGTTTCTCGGCGCGCTGGTCGTGTTCGGACGCTTCGCCGTGGGGATCCTGACCCTGCGGCGCTGGACCCGGTCGGCCGCGCCGGTCACCGATCCGGCCTGGACCGCTCCTCTCGGCCGGTTCGGGGGCGGTCGCCCGCCGCGACTGCTGACGTCTCCAGAGGTCGGGGCGCCGCTCAGCTGGGGCCTGCCGCCGGGGGTCGTGCTCATCGGCGAGTCATGCCTGGCCCGCCCAGAGAACGCCGGCGCCGTCCTCGCGCACGAACTCGCGCACATCTGCCGTCGCGACTGGCTGTTCCTTGCCCTGTCCCGCTTCGCTCTCGCCCTCTTCTGGTTCAATCCGCTGGTCTGGCTGCTGCACGCCACACTGGTGAATCGGACCGAAGACGCCGCCGACGCCGCTGCGCTCACCGCCGTGGATCGCCGGACCTATGCCCGCGCCCTCGTCGGCCTCGCCGCCGATTTCCGACAGCCCGCCGCCACTGGCATGGCGGGAGAGGCCAAATCCCTGACCAGAAGGATCACCCGCATCATGAACAGTTCCCGCACCGCCCGCCCCCGTCCCATGGCCATGGCCCTGGCCATCGGAGCCCTGGTGGCCATCGCCACGCCGATCGCCGCGCTGGAGATCACCCAGCGTCCGCCGGCTCCGCCAGCGCCCCCGCAAGCCCCGGCCGCGGTCCCCGCTCCGCCCGCGCCGCCGGCCCTGCCTTCGCTGCTGGCCATGCCGGCGCCCCCGGCGCCCCCTGCGCCGCCTGCACCGCCTGCACCGCCGCGGCATCAGGACGGATCGCGCATCACCATCACCGATGGAGGCCAGACCCGCGTCTACCGCTCGGTGGAGGAGATGGATCCGGAGACCCGCCGAGCCTATGAGCAGACGATGAGGGAGGCGGCGGATGCGCGCGGTCAGGCAGCCGAGGCGCGGGAACAGGCGCGGGCTGCCCGGGCCGAAGCCGCCCGCGTGCGCGCCGAGGCTCGCGTCCACCACGCAGCGGCCATGGAACAGGCGCGGGCCGCGACCACCGAGGCGCGCGCCGCCGCAGCCGAGGCCCGGGCGCACGCCGGCGCCGCCCGGGAGGAGGCCCGGCACGCCATGGCCCGGGCCCGCGTCGAGATGCGCAATGGCGCAGATGAGATGGATCGGGGGGCCCAGGAGATGCGCGAGGAGGCTGCCCGCCTGCGCGATCCTGTCTACCGGGCCCGGCAGATCGAGGAGAACCGGGCGCGTGGCTCCACCGTCACCGACGCCGAACTGGTCGCCCTGTCCCGCCGCCTGCCGGAGCAGGCGGCCGAGCTGGAGCGGCAGGCGCAGGAACTGCGAGAGCAGGCCGCAGACCGCATCTGAAGCCGATCAGGCCCCGCTTCGGCGGGGCCTTTTCCTATGCCCTGGCCGCGTCCCAGGCCCGGACGGCGTCGGCGTCGCGGGCGCTGAGGTCGGGATAATCCGGGTCCGAGCCAACGTCCGGCACACGTCGCCATGAGCGGGCGCATTTCGGATGTTCCGCGAGCCTGACGTCGACCACCACGGCGTCGCCCCCCGTCACCAGTTCGGCGCCCGAGGTGCGGAACACCTCGGCGGCGTCGAGGCCGTCGAACGGGGCGAAGGCGCCGGCCGGGCCGGTGACCACGGGCCAGGCGTCGAGGGCGCCGCCGATGATCTTGTCGCGGCGGGCGCCTTCGAGGGCTTCGTTGACGATCTCCAGCACGGTCTGGACGCCGGCCCAGCGATCGGCCTCCGCCGGATCGCGCCAGGCGTCCGGCGTCTCCGGGATCACCCGGGCGCAGTTGGAGCCTCCCTCGGGGAACCGCGTCGTCCAGGCCTCTTCCATGGTGAAGGGGGTGAGGGGCGCCAGCCAGGCGGTCAGGCGCATGAAGACCTCATGCATGACCGTGCGAGCGGCGCGGCGGCGAATTGCGTCAGGCCGGTCGCAGTAGAGGCTGTCTTTGCGGATGTCGAAATAGAGGGCCGACAGGTCGTTGGAGCAGAACTCCAGCACCGGGCGGACGACGTCCTGGAAGCGATAGTCGCGGTAGGCGGCGCGAACAGCGCCGTCCAGTTCCCACAGACGGTGCAGGACGAACCGCTCCAGCGGCGGCATCTGGTCCAGCGGCAGGCGCTCGGCCTCGTCGAAGCCGGCCAGGGCGCCGAGCAGGTAGCGGACGGTGTTGCGCAGCTTGCGATAGGCGTCGACCGTCGTCTGCAGGATCTGCTTTCCGATCCGCTGGTCCTCGGCGTAGTCGACCAGGGCCACCCAGAGGCGGAGGATGTCAGCGCCCGATTCCTTGATCACGACGGCGGGGTCGGTCGTGTTGCCCTTCGACTTGGACATCTTTTCCCCGTTCTCGTCCTGGGTGAACCCATGGGTGAGGACGGCGTCGTAGGGGGCGCGGCCGCGGGTGCCGGAGCCTTCGAGCAGGTTTGACTGGAACCAGCCGCGGTGCTGGTCCGAGCCCTCGAGATAGAGGTCGGCGGGCCAGTGCGACGGCCGGTCGCCGGTGTAGCCGTGCGCCGGGTCGCGGGGCTCGAGGGTGAAGGCGTGGGTGCAGCCGGAGTCGAACCAGACATCGAGGATGTCCTGGATCTTCTCGTAGCGCTGCGGGTCGTGGGCGCCGAGGAAGTCGGCGTCGGGCCGGTCGAACCAGGCATCGGCGCCGCCCTCGCGGATGGCGGCGAGGATGCGGGCGTCGACCTCTGGGTCGTGCAGCGGCTGGCCGGTTTCCTTGTCGACGAACATGGCGAGCGGCGTGCCCCAGGCGCGCTGGCGGCTGATCAGCCAGTCGGGCCGGCTCTCGACCATGGTGCGGATGCGGTTCTTGCCGGCGGCCGGGTGGAAGGCGGTGGCGTCGATGGCCTGCAGCGCCCGCTCGCGCAGGGTGCCGTCGTCATCCAGCGGCGCGTCCATCTTGATGAACCACTGCGGCGTGTTGCGGAAGATGACGGGGGCCTTGGAGCGCCAGCTGTGGGGGTAGGAATGTTCCAGCCGGCCGCGGGCCAGCAGATTGCCCGCCTCGATCAGCTTCTCCATCACCGCGCCGTTGGCAGGGCCGAATTTGCCGGTCTTCTTGCCCTCCGTTTCCAGCACCTTGAGGCCGCCGAACAGGGGCACATGCTCGTAGTAAGCGCCATCGGGATCGACGGTGTCGGGCACCTCGTGATGGCCGTGGGCCTTCCAGACCTCGAAGTCGTCGGCGCCGTGGCCGGGGGCGGTGTGGACGAAGCCGGTGCCGGCGTCGTCGGTGACGTGGTCGCCGGCGAGCAGGGGCACGGAGAAGCCGTAGCCGGACGACAGGGCCGCCAGCGGATGGGCGCATTCGAGGCCTGACGGGTTCAGGTCGTCGATGCGGGTCCAGGCTGCGATCTTCGCGGCCTTGAAGACATCTTCGGCCAGCTTGTCGGCGAGGATCAGCCGGTCGCCCGGCCTGGCCCACGGTTCGAACTCCAGCCCGCTCTCCATGGCGGTGACCTCGTAGAGGCCGTAGGCGATCTCGGGGCCATAGCTGATGGCGCGGTTGGCCGGGATCGTCCAGGGCGTGGTGGTCCAGATCACCACGGACGGGTTGGCGTGGCGGAAGGCCAGCAGGTCGTCGGGATGGTCGTCGGTCGCGGCGACGACGGGGAATTTGACCCAGACGGTCGGGCTGACGTGGTCGTGGTATTCGATCTCGGCGTCGGCGAGGGCGGTGCGTTCGACCGGCGACCACATGACCGGCTTGGAGCCGCGGTAGAGCTGGCCCGAGTTCTTGAACCTGTGGAACTCGGCGACGATGGCGGCCTCAGTGGAGAAGTCCATTGTAGCGTAGCGATTGTCCCAGTCGCCGAGGATGCCGAGGCGTTTGAACTGGTCGCGCTGCACGTCGATCCAGCCGGCGGCGTATTCGCGGCAGGCCTGGCGGAACTCGGCCTTGGAGACCTCGTCCTTGCGCTTGCCCTGGCTGCGGTAGCGCTCCTCGATCTTCCACTCGATCGGCAGGCCGTGGCAGTCCCAGCCGGGGACGTAGTCGACGTCGTGGCCGAGCAGGAAGCGGCTGCGGACGACGAAATCCTTCAGCGTCTTGTTCAGGGCGTGGCCGATGTGGATGTCGCCGTTGGCGTAGGGCGGGCCGTCGTGGAGGACGTAGAGAGGCGCGCCCTCGGCCTGACGCTGTTTGCGCAGGGCGGCGTAGAGGTCGCCCCACTGTTCGAGGATGGCCGGCTCTTTCTGGGGCAGGCCGCCGCGCATGGGGAAGGGCGTCTCCGGCAGGAAGACGGTCTCGCGATAGTCGCGTCCGGAAGGCGTGTCGCTGGCGTCAGCCATGAAGTCTGTCTCGTCGTGTGTGATCGTTCGCGTGAAGGTCGAGAAGAACCCGGCGAGCGCGGGGAGAGCCCCTGCGGCGCTACGCCGGGCGGCTAATCGAAATCGGGCGAAACACGCGGACGGTCATGGTGGATGCGGTCTAGCAGGCGGTTCAGCCCGGCGCCAGCGCGGCGCGGGCGGCCGCGGCGTCGGCGTCGATCTGGCGCTTGAGGGCGTCGAGGTCGGCGAAGGTCTCCTCACCGCGCAGGAAGGCGATCAGGTCGGTCTCGACGGTCTGGCCGTAGAGGTCGCCGTCGAAATCGAACAGCCAGACCTCAAGCAGCGGCTCGTCGAGGGCGTACATCGGGCGGACGCCGAGGCTGGCGACGCCGTCGAGGACGCGGCCGTCGGGCAGGCGGGTGCGCGTCGCATAGATGCCGAAGGCGGGGCGCATGTAGTCGCCGAGGCGGACATTGGCGGTGGGCACGCCGATGGTGCGGCCGCGCTTGTCGCCGTGGACGACCTCGCCCTCGATGGCGAAGGGGCGGCCGAGGATGGCGGCGGCGCGCGTCATGTCTCCCGCCTTGAGCGCCTCGCGGACGGCGGAGGAGGACAGTTTCAGCCCGTCTGGGTCGTCGACGCGGTCGCAGACGGCGACGCCGAAGCCGAGCGTCTCGCCCTGGCGGCGCAGGCCTTCGGGGGAACCGGTGCGGCCCTTGCCGTAGGTGAAGTCGAAACCGACGGCGGCGTGGCGGATCCGCAGGCCCCGGGCCAGAACCTCGCGGGCGAAATCCTCGTCGGACATCGCCGCCATGTCGGCATCGAAGGGCAGGAGGTAGAGGCGGTCGACGCCAAGGGGGCCCAGCGCCCGGACCATCTGGGCCGGGCTCATCAGGCGGAAGGGGGCGGCGTCGGGCTGGAACCAGCGGCGGGGGTGAGGGTCGAAGCTGACGACGCCCAGCGGCGCGCCCAGCGAGCGGGCGGCCTCGCGCGCCGTGGCGATGACCGCCTGGTGCCCGCGGTGGACGCCATCGAACGCGCCGATGGCGACGGCGGCGCCGGTGAGCCGGTCGGGCAGGCCGCGCCAGTCGGTGACGACCTCGACCAAGTCAGTCCTTCGCGGGGCGCCGGCGGCGGGGCACCCGGACCACGGCGACGCCGTCCATGATCAGCTTGCCGTCGACGAAGCCCTCGCAGTTCAGCTCGACCCGGGCGCTCTCCTGGTCGACGGAGATGACGCTGATGCGGACGACCACGTCGTCGCCCGGGCGCACCGGCAGGTGGAAGCCGAGGGTCTGGGAAATGTAGATGGCCCCGGCGCCAGGCAGGATGGTGCCGACCACGGCCGAACCGAAGGAGGCCGAAAGCAGGCCGTGGGCGATACGGCCGCGATAGGCGGTCTTCGAGGCGAAGGCGTCGTCGAGGTGGACCGGGTTGAAGTCGTCCGAGGCCTCGGCGAACAGGCGGATGCGCTCGTCAGAGACCTGGATGACCTTCTCGGCGGCCATGCCGGGGTGGAGCTCCTCGAGGATGTAGCCGCCCGAGGGATGTGTCGTGACCAGTTCCATGCCCGGGGCCTTAGCCTGATTTGCCTCCGGGTGGGCCATTTTTTGGATTCAGGTCGGAGCGATCTGAAGCAAAAATGGCGGTGGTCACCACGCCAGATCGAGCATGGCGTAGCGGGCCCAGGTGGTTTCCGCCTGCAGCAGGGCGCCCGCGCGGGCCGGATCGAGGCGGCCGTCGGCGCCACGGGCGGCGTCGCCGTGGATGCCCTGGGCGATGAACAGGCAGTCCAGCGCCTGGCGGTTGGCCCCGAGCACGTCGGTGACCACGCCGTCGCCGATGCACAGGACGCGGGCGCGGTTGACGGGGCCGCCGAGCAGTTTTTCGCCCTCGTCGATCGCCAGTTCGTAGATCGGGCCCCAGGGCTTGCCGGCCATGACGACCCGGCCGCCGAGGCTTTCGTAGAGGTCGGCGAGCGAGCCGCCGCAATAGATCAGCCGGTCGCCGCGCTGCACCACCCGGTCGGGGTTGGCGCAGATCAGTTCGAGATCGCGGGCGACGCCGGCGGCGAGGCGGTCGCGGTAGTCCTCGGGCGTCTCGGTCTCGTCGTCGACCGGGCCGGTGACCGAAATGAAGGCGGCGTCGGCGGCGCCCCGGGCGGTCGCGAGGCCGAGGCCCTCATACAGCGGCCAGTCGCGGTCGGGGCCGATGATCCAGGCGGGACCGGGCGCGCGCCGGGCCAGTTCGGCGCGGGTGGCGTCGCCGGAGGTGACGAAGGCCTTCCAGCTGTCGCGCGGCACGCCCAGACGGTCGAGCTGGGCCACGACGTCGGACGAGGGCCGCGGCGAGTTGGAGATCAGGACGACATGGCCGCCCTGCCGGTTGAAGCGCGTCAGGGCGGCGCAGGCTTCCGGCCAGCTCTCGCGGCCGTTGTGAATCACGCCCCAGACGTCGCAAAGCAGGATGTCGTAGTCGCCGGCGATATCGCCGAGGCCTGAGAGGGCGTGGGGGAGGGTCATCCAGGGCTGATAGCCGGTTCGGGGTTGGGGGTGAAGGGTGGCGGCCGCCCCTGGATTTTACCCGGATGAAAATCAAAAATGCGCGGTGGCGGAGTCGGCAGAGTCGGCAGCGTCTGACGGGCATGCCCCGGCCCGGGTCTTACCCGGACGAAAACTGGAACAACGGGGGGGCGGAGTCGGCAGAGTCGCCATCTGAAGGGACACGCCTGCAACGGCGGTCGGGGGGATTGAATTGTCAAAGACCGGCGGACGCAAAGGAGCAGTATGGGCCCGTTCACTCCTCAGGCGGGTTCGTGACGCTGGCGGGGAAGCGATGTGTAGGGGAAACAGCGGGTTGGCTGTCAGGATTGTGGAGACAGAGGCGGGATTTGCAGCGCAGCAATCGGCCGCCGCGCCCCCTTTCCCGTCGAAAGGAAAGGGGACCTGCGCCGCCCCCTGCTGATCGCTTCGCGCTCTGTCCTCCCCATCCGCGACGCCGATGGGGAGGTGATGCGAGCCCGGCTGGTCCGACCGGCGGAACGCCGCCGCCTCGCCGGGTGTTCTCTCCGGGTCGGGGTCAGAGGGAGAGACGCGATGCGAAGCCTGTTGACCATGTCGGCGCTCGGCGCCTGCGGCCTTGTGATGGCCGGTTGCGCCACCACCGACAACTACGCCTCGGCCTGCGAGCGGGACTATGCCGAGAACCGGAACCGGGCCATGGCGGCCGGCGCGGTGCTGGGCGGCGCCATAGGCGCGGCCGTGGCCGGGAGCGAGGACCGCGAGACCGGCGCGGCCATCGGCGCCGCGGCCGGCTATCTGATCGGGCGCGAACTGACCGAGGAGGACGACCCCTGCGGCTACGGCTTCGGCGGCTACAACCGCGACTATCGCTATGGCCGCGAGCGCATCTACTGGCGCGACGGCGACCGGCGCTGGTGAGGGAACGGACCGGGCGCCCGGCGGTTGGTCGGGCCGGACCGGAGGAAACCATGAGACGATCGACAACCCTGCTCGCCGCCGCCGCCGTGGCGGCCGGCCTCGCCGCCTGCGGCAATCCCCAGTCGGCGCCCGAGCCGGAGAATGAGGCCACGGCCGAGGCCATGCCGGCGACGCCGGACCTCAGCGAAACCGCCGCCGACGAGGCGGCCGCGGGAGCCACGGCCGCGGCCCCCGGCGAGGCGCCCGCCGCGGCCGACGCCGCCGCCGGCCAGCAGCCCGAGCCCCGGGCCGAGCAATCGGGCGGCTATTCGGGGTAGCGACTCGTTTACCCGGCCGTGGCAGTCAGGGCCTTCCGGCCGACAGACCGCCGGAGGGGGGGACGCGAGTTGCGCTGGATCCGGAAGCTCGTCAAACGGCTGAGATGCAAACGCCACCGCTGGCGGCCCGACCGTCGCCGCGAGGGCGCCGAGTTCTGCGACCTGTGCGGGGCGCACCGGCTGGCCTCGCCGCAGTGAGGGCTCCCCGGCACGGCCGGGGAAGAGGTCAGGGCCCGCCGGCCACGGCGCCGACGGCGGCCATCGCCAGGGCCTCGAGGTCGACGATGCCATTGACGGTCAGGCGATCCCCGGTCGGGGTGACGATCAGGGTCTTCGTGGCCTCGGCCTGACGCTCCAGTTCGGTGCGCAGCGCCTCCGCGACCTGGGCTTCCATGTCGGCCATCGGTTCTCCTCCGGCGCCCGACGGCGGAGCGGCCGGGCGGTTGCGGATGAGTCAACGTATCGGGAGCCAATGGGGTCCGGGCGCAGGTTCAGGCAGGTCGAGATTCAGCCCCGCATCCGGCGTAACCGGCGGACGAGTCGGGAGCCGATCCCTAGCCGAACCGGCGGCGGTGGTCGGCGCTGCGCAGGGTGGAGCGGATGAAGTCGGCCGGGGGGTCAGTCTCGGCGAGGACGGCTTCCTTGATGGCGCGGGGCTCGCCGAACAGGTGGCCCTGGCCGACGGAGATGTCGAGCTCGAGGATGTCGACGATCTGGCGCTCGGTCTCGCATTTCTCGGCGATCAGCTCGATGCCGTAGCGGCGGGTCAGGCCGGCGAAGTCGGCGGCCGAGATGTCGCGCAGGCTGGGCAGGGCGGAAGCCGCGTCGGTGTCGAGCAGGGTCTCGATCAGCAGGTCGGCGGCGACCTTCATGAACTTGACGTCGGAACGCTGGAGGTCGGCGAAGTCGAGGTCGAGGGTCTGGACCTTGTCGATCGAGAAGCGGAAGCCGAGGTCGGCCAGCTTGGCCATGTTGCGGGCCTCGACGGCGCCGCGGGCGTCGAAGACCGCCTGGCCGAGTTCGAAGATCAGGGCCTGGTTGAGGTCGCGGTTCTCGCTGAGGAAGTCGAGGAACTGCGGGAAGAAGGTCTCGTCGCCGAGCGAGGACAGGGCGACGTTGCAGAAGACGCCGACCTTGCGGTCCTGACGGGCGAGGCGGCGGACGATCTGGGCGCAGCGGAACAGCAGCAGGTTGTCGATGGCCGGGACCAGGCCCTCGCCCTCGGCGACCGAAAGGTATTCGGCCGGCATCATCACCCGGTCGTCGGCGGCGCGCAGGCGGGTGAAGCTCTCGTAGAAGATGGTCCGGCGCTGGGGCAGGGAGACGATCGGCTGGAGATAGAGGTCGACGCGGTTCTCGGCGAGGGCCTCGTGGATGGTCTGGAGCAGGGCGTTGGACTGCTGCTGGTGGCGGGCCTCGAAGGGGTTGGCCGCGGCCGGCTGGGAGATGCGCTGGTCGATCGACTCGCTCATCTGCTGGATCAGGGATTCCAGCATGCGGACCTCGCCGGACAGCTGTTCGGTCGAGGACAGTGCGCCGCTCTCGATGGCCTGGGCCAGCTCGGTCAGGGCCCCCTGGGTCGACTCCATGGCGTCGGCGAGCAGGCGGTGGGCGTCGCGGACCTGGTCGATCTCCTTTTTCAGCGAGGCGCGCTCGGCCTTGCCGGAGATCAGGGTGTGGATGGCGGCGAGCAGGCCCAGACTGGCGATGCCGGCGGCCGCGCCCGCGCCGGCCCCGAGACCCGCGCGCCACACGAAGGCGCCCACCGTCAGCGACAGGAACAGGTAGCCGAAGAAGAGGAAGCCTTGAGTCAGGGCGCGCATGGAAACGGTTGTTCCGCCTTCCCGGATGGAATCGCCCGAGTATCGGGGTATCACGGCAGTTCGCCTAGGGTTGGTGCACGGATTCTCCCCAAGCTTCGAGGTTAACGATGGAATTGTTCGATCTGACCGGCCAGGTCGCGGTCGTCACAGGCTCTTCGCGCGGAATCGGCAAGGCCATCGCCGAACGGCTGGCCGAGCACGGGGCCAGGGTGGTGATCTCGTCGCGCAAGCCCGGCCCGTGCGACGAGGTGGCCAGCGCCATCAATGCAAGGCACGGGGAGGGCCGCGCCATCGCGGTCCCGGCCAACATCGCCTCGAAGGAGGAGCTGCAGCGGCTGGTCGACGAGACCAACGGCGCCTTCGGGCGGATCGACATCCTGGTCTGCAATGCGGCGACCAATCCCTATGCGGGGCCGATGGCCGGGATTTCGGACGATCAGTTCGGCAAGATCCTGCAGAACAACGTGGTCTCGAACCACTGGCTGATCCAGATGGTCGCGCCGCAGATGCTGGAGCGGAAGGCGGGATCGGTGATCATCGTCTCGTCGATCGGGGGCCTGAGGGGCAACGCCCTGATCGGGGCCTACAACATCTCCAAGGCGGCGGACATGCAGCTGGCGCGCAACCTGGCGGTGGAGTGGGGGCCGTCGAACGTGCGGGTCAACACCATAGCGCCGGGCCTGGTGCAGACCGACTTCGCCAAATACCTGTGGGAGAACCCGGATCTGCTGAAGCAGGTGACGGACCCCGCGCCGCTGAAGCGCATCGGCCAGCCGGACGAGATCGCCGGGGCGGCGGTCTATCTCGCCTCGAAGGCGTCCAGCTACATGACCGGCCAGACGCTGGTGGTGGACGGCGGGATCACCATTGCCTGGTGAGACCCATACCGACCCGCGCTCAAGTAGCCCGAAGGGCGGTAGCGGGCCGAGCGTCAGACAGGATCTGATCTGGCGGCTGGAGGGCGTGGGCTTCGCCGCCTTCGTCGGCTTCATGCGGCTGCTGGGCGTGGAGCGGGCGTCGGGGCTGGGCGGCTGGCTGCTGCGCACCCTGGGGCCGAGGACGGGGACGCAGAGGACGGTTATGCGCAATCTGCGCATCGCCTTTCCGGAGATGACGGAGGCGGAGCGCGAGGCGTTGGCGCTGGCGCAGTGGGAGCAGACCGGCCGCGCCTTCGCCGAGACGGCGGTGATGGACCGGCTGGTGGCCGAGAACCGCATCGAGGTGGTCGGGCGCGAGCGGCTGGAGGCGATCCGGGACTCCGGGCGGCCGGTGGTCTTCGTCGGCGGCCATTTCGCCAATATCGAGACTCTGGCGGCGACCATCGTCGGGGCGGGCGTGCCGTGCCAGATCACCTATCGCGCGGCCAACAACCCCTATGTCGACGCCCAGATCATCGCAGCGCGGGCGCGCTACGGCGTCAGGCTGTTCGCGCCGAAGGGCGGCGAGGGCGCGCGCGAACTGCTGGAGGGCATGGCGCGCGGCGAGTCCGTGGCGCTGATGAACGACCAGAAATTCTCGGAGGGGCCGGAGGTCATGTTCTTCGGCCAGCCGGTCAATGCGGCGCCGGGGCCGAGCCGGCTGGCGCTGCGCTTCGGCACGGTGCTGCAGCCGATGTCGGTGGTGCGGCTGCCGGGGGTGCGGTTCCGCGTGACCCTCTACGAGCCGATCACGCTGGAGAAGACCGGCGACCGGCAGGCCGACATCGCGCGCGGGGTGCAGGCCATCACGAGCTTCGTCGAGGCGCGGGTGCGGGAGAACCCGGTCGACTGGTTCTGGGTCCACAAGCGCTGGCCCGACCGGGTCTATGCGGCGCTGAAGGCGGACGAGCCCTAGAGGGCCGCGGCGTCCGGGACGTCCTCGACATTGGCGGCCTGGTCCACGGCGCGGCGGAACGGGCCGCGATAGCCCGGCTGGGCGACGCGGCGGCGGTCGGGACCGAAATAGCCGTCTGTCCTGACGAAGGGCCGGGGCTTCCAGATCACCGACTGGATGCGGTCGAGCACGGCCTTGGCGGTGATCGGCTTGACGAGGAATTCGGTGACGCCGGCGTCGCGGGCGGCGTAGACCCGCTGTTTGCCCGAGTGGCCGGTCATCATGATGATCGGCAGGTAGGGATTGGCGCTGTCGGGACTGTTGCGGACCAGGCGGGTGAATTCGACGCCGTCCAGCGGGAACATGTTGTAATCGACGATGACCAGGTCGACGGCGTGTTCGCGCAGCATCTGCAGTCCGGTCGCCCCGTCCCGCGCCTCCAGCACCTTCTTGATGCCGGCGGACTTCAGCACCGCCGACGCGATGGTCAGCATGTGCGGATTGTCGTCGATGAGCAGGACCTGGATCGCGGCGAGGGAAGTCATGACGGTCGGCCAACAAGCGCCGGGCGGCGCGCGGATGCGGAACCTAGGACCCGATTGCTTGCCCGTCCATGACTGACCGCTGATCAGGAAAGAGGGTAACCGCTTACTCTTCGTCAGGTTGTGACCAGGAGGGAGGGGTCCATGTTCCGGTTGCGCCATTTCATGCGCCAGCACAGGTGCGGACCGGTGGCGCGGCCGGTCATGCCGACCCGCCCGACCGAATCGCCCCGCCGCACGTCCTGCCCCGCCCGGACGTCGAGACGCGACTGGTGCAGATAGGCGGTGATCAGACCCTGGCCATGATCGATCAGCACCAGGCCGCCCTCGAAATGCAGGTCGGGCTCGGCGAGGGTGACCCGGCCGGCGGCGGGGGCGCGGATCACGGTTCCCGCCGGCGCGGCGAGGTCTATGCCGTAGTGCGGCCGGGCGGGCGTGCCGTTCAGGATCCGCTGGGCGCCCCAGCGGCTGGTGACGCGAAAGGCCTCCAGCGGCCAGACGAAGCCGTCGCGGAAATGATCGGCGTCGAGGCGGCTGGCGAAGCCCTCGGTCTTGATCTCGACCTCGCGGGCGATGCGGGCCAGCAGGGCGGGGTCGGAGGGCTCGACCGTGGCGGGGGGCAGGCCGTCGATGCGGGTGCTCGGGAAGTCGCCCGCGGCGATCTGGAGCATGCGGCGGGCCGAGCGGCCGTCGGCGCGGACCTCGATCTCGACGCTGGCGGGGGCGTCGCGGTCGAAGCCGATGAAGAAGGCGCCGCCGGCGGAGGCCGCCGTCAGGGCCTCGCCGTCGACGAAGACCAGGGCCCGGGGCCAGGTGCGGCCGAGGGCGTGGCCGCCCTGGACGAAGCGGCCGGTCAGGGCGAGGCCCTCGGTCTGCAGAGCCAGGGCGGGGCCGGCCGCCAGCGCCGCGGCTCCGGCGAGGAGGGTGCGGCGGTCGGGGGTCATCGGGCGGTGGTCATCCGCTGCAGCGCCTCCTGGGGGCCGGCGTAGGCTTCCTGACGCCCGGCCGACCAGTAGCGGAGGATTTCCAGCGGGATCGGCTTGCCGCTGACGGCGCAGGTCACGAAACGGCCGCGCTTGAGCACGGCGAACTCGCCATCGGCGAAGTGGACGGTGGCGGGTTCGGCGTCAGGCTCGGTCATGGGGCGAGGCTAGCCCGGCGGCGGCGGCGGCGCCAAGGCTTTCGCCTGTCAGAACAGGTCGCCCTGGCCGGGAGGCGGCGCCTTGGGACGGGGCGGCGCGGCGGGCCTGGAACGCGGCGGCGGAGCGGCCTCGCCGTCGACGACCGCGCCCCGCGCCCCGTCGGGGAAGACGAGGCGAACGAAGGCCCCGGACTGCAGGGCCGCCGCGGAGGTGAGCCAGTTGCGGTCCGCGTCCTCGACCCTGGCGAAGCCCGGCTTGGGCCGGCCCGGATCGAGCGAGTTGAGTGCGCGGGACAGGGCGGACAGCGCCGCCGTCGCTGCTTCCAGCCGCCGGGGCAGGACGGGGGCGAGGCGATCGCCGAGCGCGCCCAGGCGGGCGGCGCGCTGATCGAGCCGGCGGTGCAGCGGCGCCGGCGTCAGCCGCCCCCCGACGCGGAGGAGCATGGCGCGGTGTTCGGCGATGTTCTGGTTCAGCGCCGACGGCAGGCGCCCGCCCAGGGCTGCGAGGCGGTCGCGGCGGCGCTCCAGCGCCCGGTCGAGCACGGCGGGCGACAGGCGGCCGGCGACGGTGATCAGCTGGCGCTCATGCACCGCGACATTGCGGTGCAGGGCCGAGCCGAGCCGGCTGCCGGCGTGGTCGAGACGCTGGCGGGGCAGGGCCAGCAGGTCCTCGGGGCGGACGGGCAGGCCGCGCTCGACGGCGCGCAGCCGGGTGCGGCGCTCCTCGATCAAGCGGCCGCCGGCGCGCACAAGGCGGCGATCGAGGTCGAGCACGGCGGCGCGCAGATCGGACAGCACGGGGGTGGCGATCTCGGCCGCGCCGGTGGGGGTGGGGGCGCGGCGGTCGGAGACGAAGTCGATCAGGGTGGTGTCGGTCTCGTGCCCGACGGCCGAGATGATCGGGATGCGGGCGGCGGCGACGGTGCGGGCCAGCCCCTCGTCATTGAAGCACCACAGGTCCTCGACCGAGCCGCCGCCGCGGGCGACGATCAGCAGGTCGGGGCGTGGGACCGGGCCGCCGGGCTGGAGCGCGTCGAAGCCGCGGATGGCGTTCGAAACCTGGCCGCAGGCGGCCTCGCCCTGGACCACGACGGGCCAGACGACAACGCGGCAGGGCCAGCGCTCGGAGATCCGGTGCAGGATGTCGCGGATCACCGCCCCGGTCGGGCTGGTGATGACGCCGATGACGGCGGGGAAGGTCGGGATCGGCTGTTTGCGGACCGGGTCGAACAGGCCCTCGCCCTGCAGTTTGACCTTGAGCCGCTCCAGCTGGGCCAGCAGGGCCCCGGCCCCGGCGGCCTCCATGGTCTCGATGACGATCTGGTAGGACGAGCGGGCCGGATAGGAGGTGATCTTGCCGGTGACGATGACCTCGAGCCCCGTCTCGGGCTGGACGCCGAGACCGCGGGCCTGGCCCTTCCAGACCACGCCGTCGATACAGGCCTTGTCGTCCTTGAGCGTCAGATAGACGTGGCCGGAGGCGTGGCGGTTGACCTTCGAGATCTCGCCGCGCAGCCGGACATGGCCGAAACGGTCCTCGAGCGTGCGCTTGAGCGCGAACGACAGCTCGGAGATCGACAGGGGCGGATTGTTGTCGCGCGGCGCCGCCGGCTCGTCGGCCGGGCCCTCGAAGACATAGGAGTCGTCGCTCATCGGGGGAGATTAGCGGGGGAGGGGAGCGGGGGCGAGGGGGCCGGGGCGCCGGACTGGCAATACTAGCGTCCCGCGCCAGAGGACCCACGCCTCGTCCTTTTTGCAGGCGGGGCTCTTGGTGCAGGAGTTGAGGCAGTCGCAGCCTCGATCGGCCTAGCCGGAGAATCTTCGGCCGGAGGTGCGGCGGCCGGCGCCTTGGCGGCGGCCTGCGCTTCCCGAAGAGCCTTGGTCACCCCGGCCCGCTCGGCCTTGGACATCTGCCGGATATCCGCTTCCGTGAGTGCGGTGGCCGAAGCGGTGTCGAAGTAGATCGACAGTGCGAGGTTCTTCACGTTCTCGGCTTCGAGCACCATGAAGGGAATTGGTTGGGCGCGCGGAACCCGGCGGCGCGAGACCGCGTCCGACTTGAGCTCGATGACGAAGGCCTGCACGTCCCGCAGTGTGGCCGACAACAGCTTGCCGTCCGCGTCCTGCCGCAGGTCGAGCAGCGTCCCTTCGTAGCCCAGTGACAATTCGTCCTTGGTTACGTCTGTCAGGGCGAACGCGTTGATTACGTGGAATCGCGTTGACGCAAGGTCGATCAGCTCGGTTGTCCACCCATAGAACAGGCTTTGGATCCGCGACGACTTCGCCGCCAGCCACATGCCGAGCCGGCCGATAATCAGACCGACCAGTGCGACAAAAAGAAGGTGCGCCAAGGCGATCGTCAGCGATACGCCCGGCATGGTGATCGCTGCGTCGGGGTCGATCAGGGTCACGTAGGGGTTTGGCTGAAACGCAACCGCCCGACAGGGGAGAGCCGTGCACAGAAGTTCCTGCACGGCGTAGGGAGCGGCGGAAATCACGTGAGCGGTGAGGGCGCCGATCGTTACGAGCGCCAGCGCGAGAAACGAACCAGGCGCGGCGGGCGCCGGTCGAAAGGGACGTCTCAACCCGGTGAAATAGACACCCGCGAAAACGCCGAAGCCGGGCGCCAGCAAGAAGAGCGCCGTAAGAAGGTTCAGGCCGGCGTTCAAGCCGCCTTCATCGCCTGAATACGCCTGAGCGCTTCATCGATAGCTTTCGGATCCGTCTTCACGACGAACACGCCATCCTTCGTAACGTGCGACTTCGCCCGTACAGCGGACCAACTGCCGTGCTCCCGAACCAAGCGTTGGCCGGTTTCAAGCGATTCAGGCGAGTTCACTTTCATGCGCAGGAATATGCTCTCGCCAGGACTGTTCGCCAAGTCCTCGCGCCGAAGATCGCAGAGAGTCCTTGGAAGGCGTGACGGTCCGGTACGCCCGAACTCGCCTACAGCCACAGCGCCATGAACACCGTCCCCTCCGGCGTCGGCGCATAGTAGGGCTCGGCCCGCTCGAAGCCCATTTTTCCGTACAGCGCCTGGGCGGCCGTCATGCTGGCCAGGGTGTCGAGGCGGAGCTCGCGATAGCCGGCGCGGCGGGCCTGATCGACGACGGCTTCCGTCAGGGCGCGGCCCAGACCGAGGCCGCGGGCGGCGGGGAGGAGGAACAGGCGCTTCATCTCGCAGCAGCCGTCGTCGGCGAGCGGGCGCAGGCCGACGCAGCCGAGCGGGGCGCCGGCGGCGTCGCGGGCGAGGAACAGCTCGCCGGCGGGCGGGGCGTATTTGCCGGGCAGGGCGGACAGCTCGCCCTCGAAGTCCTGATAGCCGAGGTCGACGGGCAGGGAGGCCGCGTAGCCGGCGAACAGTCCGGCCGCGGCGGCGAGGTCGTCGGGGGTGCGGACAGGCGCGATCCGGAAGGCGGCGGTCATTGCTCCATGGAGCAAGCTTCGCAGGTCTCTGCAACAGGCGTGTGCTTCACCGCCGCCCGGCCCGGCGCAGGGCCTGGGGCGGATGGCCGAAGGCGCGGAGGAAGGCGCGACGCATGCGGCCGGGGTCGCCGAAGCCGGTCGCCTCGGCGATGCGGTCCAGCGGGGCGCGGCCGGCCTCGACCGCGGTGCGGGCGGTCTCGAGGCGCAGGCGCTCGACGGCCTTGGCGGGGGTGATCCCGGTCTCGGCGGTGAAGGCGCGGGCGAAATTGCGCGGACTCATGGCGGCCTCGCCGGCGAGACGCTCGACCGGCAGCGGTTCGGCGAGGTGGGCGCGCATCCAGTCGATCAGGCCGCTGAACCGGCCGGTGCGGCCGCCGAGCTCGACGAAGGCCGAGAACTGCGACTGGCCGCCCGGCCGGCGCTGGTGGACGACGAGCTGCTGGGCCACGCGGCGGGCGAGGTCGGGGCCGTGGTCGTCCTCGATCAGGGCCAGCGCCAGGTCGATGCCGGCGGTGATGCCGGCCGAGGTCCAGACCTCGCCGTCGCGGATGAAGATGCGGTCGGCGTCGAGGGTCACGCGGGGGTAACGGCGGGCGAAATCGTCGCTGGAATCCCAGTGGGTGGTGGCGCGGCGGCCGTCGAGCAGGCCGGCCTCGGCCAGCAGCCAGGCCCCGGAGCAGACGCTGGCGAGGCGGCGGGCGGGGCGCCGCTTCAGCCAGGCGACGATGCGGCGGGCCTGGGGCATCGATCGGCCGATGTCGCCGCCGGAGACCACCACGGTGTCGAAGGCCCGACCCTCAGCGAGCCGTCCGGCCGTGAGGACGAGGCCTGACGAGCTGGGCACCGGGCCGGGCTCGGGGGCCAGGGTGCAGAGGTCGTAGCTGCCGGGGCGGAAGCGCTCGGCCAGTTCAAAGGCCGTGGTGGGGCCGGCGGCGTCGAGCAGCTGGAAACCCGGGAAGATCACGACGGCGACGGCGCGTGCGGGATCGCGGGGGACGGGCGGGGCGGGCATGGCAGAATTTGCGCGATTTATGTCATTCAGGACAGAAGGGGGCGGGCGTATCCTGAAGTCAAGCAGACCAAGGAGCGGCGTGATGAGGCGGCGGATCATCCTGTGGGGCGGACTGGGCGCAGTGGTGCTGGCGGCGGCGATCGGCGCCGGCCTGATCCTGTCCCTGCCTCCGGCCCCGGCGGCCGCCTCCCCGGCCCCTGTGCCGGCCGGGGAGGCGGCGGCCGCCCTGGCGGCCCTGAAGCCGCCGAAGCGCGACCGGCCGGTGATCGCGATCATCGGCATAAACGACGCCACCGAGACCACCGACTATCTGATGCCCTACGGCATACTGAAGCGCGCCGACGTGGCCGAGGTGGTGCTGCTGGCCACGGAGCCGGGGCCGGTGAAGCTGTATCCGGCGTTGACGGTCGAGGCCGATTCGACGACGGCGGCGTTCGATGCGGCCCATCCGCAGGGGGCCGACTATGTCATCGTGCCGGCGATGAGCCGCGACGACGACCCGGCGGCGCTGGCGTGGATCCGCAAGCAGGCGGCCGGCGGGGCGACCATCATCGGCGTCTGCGCCGGGGCGGTGGTGGTCGGCGAGACCGGGCTGCTGGACGGCCGGCGGGCGACGACGCACTGGTATTTCCTCAAGCGGCTGCGCAAGGGCCGCCCGGAGGTGCGCTACGCGCCGGACCGGCGGCTGGTGGTCGACGGACGTGTGGCCACGACGACCGGGATCAGCGCCTCGATGCCGATGGCCCTGACCCTGATCGAGGCGATCGCCGGGCGCGGCAAGGCGGAGGCCGTGGCCCGGGAGCTGGGGCTGGCGAGCTGGGACGCCCGGCACGACAGCGGCGCCTTCCGCCTCAACCGCCCGTTCGCCCTGACCGTGATGGGCAACAAGCTGGCCTTCTGGAACCGGGAGACGCTCGGTCTCGCGCTGACGCCGGGCATGGACGAGGTGTCGCTGGCGCTGGTGGCGGACGCCTGGTCGCGGACCTACCGGTCGCGGGCGGCGACCTTCGCGGAGGGTCCGGTGACGACGCGGTCGGGCGTCCGCATCCTGCCGGACGAGGCGACCACGGACTGGCCCGAGGCCCGGCGGCTCGAGGATGTCGGAGCGCGGCGGCCGGCCGGGGCGCTGGACACGACGCTGGCGGAGATCGAGAGCCGCTACGGGCGACGCACCGCCGATGTGGTGGCGATGCAGCTGGAGTATTCGCGGCGGGCCGGGCCGGCGGAACCCGCCGCCGCCGCCGGAGTTGGCGAGGCATGGCCGTCGATCCGCCCGACACCGACCCCGCAGACCAGCATCCCCGCGAACAGGGGCTGAGACGGCGAAGCGGAGGCCCGGCGGTCAGTCCCTGGGTGGTGATCGGCCTGATCCTGATCCTGGGTGCGCTGGCCTATGCGATTTCGGCCGTTACAGCCGGTTGATGGCGTCCGGCGCTTGACCGTCCTCGCGGGGGCGGTCATTGCGCGGGGATGAACATCCTGCTGGTGGGATCGGGCGGACGCGAGCACGCCCTGGCGTGGAAGATCGCCCAGTCGCCCCTCGTGCGGCGGCTGGTCATCGCGCCCGGCAATCCGGGCATGGACAGGCTGGGCGAACGGGTCGCGCTGAAGGTCACCGACGCCGACGGCCTGTGCGCCCTCGCGCGGGAGATAAAGGCCGATCTGGTGGTGGTCGGGCCCGAGACGGCGCTGGAGGCGGGGCTGGCCGACCGGCTGGCCACGGCGGGCATCCCCTGTTTCGGGCCGACGAAGAAGGCGGCCCAGCTGGAGACGTCCAAGGCCTTCTCCAAGGCGTTCATGGAGCGGCATGAGATCCCGACGGCGGGCTACGGCGTCTATGAGCGGCTGCACGAGGCGCGGCAGGCGCTGTCGGTGTTCAAGCCGCCCTATGTGATCAAGGCCGACGGGCTGGCGGCGGGCAAGGGCGTGGCCATCTGCCCGAGCAAGCGCGAGGCCGAGGCCGAGATAGAGCGGATGCTGGGCGGGCGCTTCGGCACGGCCGGGGCGCGGGTGGTGATCGAGGAGTTCATGGACGGCGAGGAGGGCTCGCTGTTCGCGGTCTGCGACGGGCAGCGGGCGCTGCTGCTGGGCGGCGCCCAGGACCACAAGCGGGCCTATGACGGCGACCTGGGGCCGAACACCGGCGGCATGGGCAGCTATTCGCCGGCCCCGGTGTTCACGCCGGAGCTGGTCGAGGCGGCGGAACGCGAGATCGTGGCGCCGGTGATCGCCGGCATGGCGCGCGAGGGCATGCCCTACCGCGGCGTGCTTTACGCCGGGCTGATGGCGACCGAGGCCGGTCCGAAGGTGGTCGAGTTCAACGCCCGGTTCGGCGATCCGGAATGCCAGGTGCTGATGATGCGGCTGGACGGGGACATCGTGCCCCTGCTGCTGGCCTGCGCGCGGGGCGACCTGACCCGGGTGGCGCCGCCGGAGTTCAGGCCGGAGACGGTGATCTGCGTGGTGCTGGCGGCCAGCGGCTATCCGGACAGTCCGCTGGAGGGGTCGATCATCCGCGGGGCCGAGCAGAATTTCGGCCCGCATGTGCAGGTGTTCCACGCCGGCACGCGGCGGCGCGACGACGGCCAACTGGTCGCGGCGGGCGGGCGGGTGCTGAACGTCTGCGCCCGCGGCAAGGACATCGCCGAGGCTCGCCAGCGGGCCTATGCGGCGGTGAAGAAGATCGACTGGCCGGGGGGATTCCACCGCACGGACATCGGCTGGCGGGCGATGGAGCGGGAAGCGAACGGCGCTCAGTAGTGGCCCGCGGCCTGTTTCGCACGATGCAGCCGTTCCAACTCCACGCTGCGGGCGATGGCGGCGGCAAGATCGGGCTCGTGCGGGTGGCGGGACATCCCGTCGGGGTAGCAGAGCTCGAAGATGGTTTGTGAGCCCGGAACGAAGTCGGGCAGGGTCTGCCATTCGCCCGCCGCGCCATTTTCCACCGGGCGTTCACGACGATTGAGGCAGTCGACGTCGCGGTAGTCTTCGAAAATCTCCGACGGCTGGGCCGCGGCATTGTACGCGCGGGGCTGGATGACGCGGACGCGGACGACGCCGTTCGCATCCGGCCCGGAGCCGTAATCCCGGGCCGAAATCCAGTAGTCGACGCCTCGTCCGAGCGTCGGACCCGGATAGAAATACTGGAGCAGCATCCATTCGCCCGGCTCGGCCGCCGGTATGGGCGCGGCGGGCCGCTCGCGGTGATCGGGCTCTCCCGTCTGGGCCGCGACAGGGGCGGCGGCGAGGACCAGGGCGGTGACGAGGGGAAGGGCGCGCACGATGGCTCCATGGCTGTCTGTGCGCATTGGGGGCCGACAGGCGGGCGCTGTCAAAGGGGCCGGCCTGACGAAACCCTTCCGGGCGAGGCGGAATTCAGGCCCAGGCGAACAGCAGGCGGCCCTCGCCCATGCGCTCGCGGAGCGTCGGCAGGTCGTGGTGGGCGACCGAGAAGCAGCCGTAGCTGCGGCCCAGCTTGCCCTCGCGGGCGAGGAAGTCCGGATCGGCGTAGTCGGCGCCGTGGACGATGATGGCGCGCTCGCGGGCCAGGTTGTTGGTGTACTCCAGCCCGTCGAGCAGGACGTTGGGGCCCTGCTGCGCACCGTGGCTGGCGCCGGCGGTGGCGTAGGCGCCGACCGACGACATGTAGCTGTCAGGGGTGTTGGAGAACTGCCGCGCGAAGCCGGTGTGGGACGGATCGGAACCGCGGCCGTGGCTGGTGCGCATCAGGGTCACGGCGCCGCCGTGCAGGTCGACCTCGTAGAGGCGCTCGTCGCCGGAGAATTTCGTGAAGTCGACCAGGTACATGCGGTCGCGGTTGGTGATCTTGCCCGCGTGGATGTCGAGGGCCGCCGTCGCCCGCTCCAGCAGCTCCTTGCGCACCGAGCCGCGCGGATCGAGCGGACGGGTGGAGTTCAGCTGGGAGGTGATGGCTTCCGGCGCCCGCGCGACCTGGATCGTCGGCGTCGGCGGGACCTGGACCTGCGCCAGGGGGGCGACCGGCCGGGTCGCCGCGGTGGCGCAGCCCGACATCAGAGCCGCGCCGCCCAAGATGAATCCACGTCTCGCCAACTGCATGCGACGCCCCTCGCACGTTCAAGAAGTCACGGGTTGTTTCAAATGATGACGCGCGGGGCAACCTGAGCCTTGGCGCGGAGCACGGTCAGGCTAAGGTGAAGCGGCTGTCTCGGGAGGGTTTCGTGAAGTCGATCACATTGCTGTTGGCGGCCGCCGCCGCCTTGCTGGGCGCCGGCGCCGCGGCGCAAACGCCCGCAGCCGCGCCGGTTTCTCCCGCTGAGGGAACCACGTTCGTGCAGGTGGGGCGGCTTTTGGCCGATCCGGCGAGCGGCATTGTGCAGCGCGATAAAACTCTCGTGATCAGAGGGAACCAGGTCGTCGAAATGCGCGACGGCTTTGTCGGCGAGGGCCGGATTGTCGATCTGCGCGACTCGTTCGTGCTGCCGGGCCTGATCGACAGCCATGTGCACCTGACCCACCAGCAGAACCCGAACGCGCGGCTCGAGACGGTGACGCTGTCGAGCGCGGACGAGGCCATGGTCGGCGCCCGCCATGCCCGGCGCACCCTCCTGGCCGGCTTCACGACCGTCGCCGATCTGGGTGCGGACAATGAGGCGATCTTCGCCCTGCGCGAGGCAGTCCGGCGTGGCGACGTGCCGGGTCCGCGGATCATCGCCGCGGGCGGCGCGGTGTCGATCCACGGCGGCCACGGCGACATCAACGGCTATCGCGACGACGTCATGCACCTGTTCACGACCGAGAGCATCTGCTCGGGGGCCGAGGACTGCATGCGGGCGGTGCGGCTGCAGGTGCGGTCGGGCGCGGACATCATCAAGATCACCGCCACGGGCGGGGTGCTGTCGAACACGGCGGCGGGGCTGGGGCAGCAGTTCTCGGATGAGGAGCTGGCGGCCATCGTCGCGGCGGCGCACCGGATGGGGCGACAGGTGACGGCGCACGCGCATGGGGCGGACGGGATCAACAGCTTCCTGCGCGCGGGCGGCGACTCGATCGAGCACGGAACCTATCTCGACGCCGAGTCGATCCGGCTGATGCGGCGCGAGGGGGTGTATCTGGTGCCGACGCTGATGGCGGGAGACTTTGTCATGCGCATCGCCTCCGGCCCCGATAATTTCTTCACCCCGGCGCAGACGGCCAAGGCGATGCAGGCCGGGCCGTTGATGCTGGAAATGGCCCGGCGAGCCCATGAGGGCGGGGTGCGGATCGCGTTTGGAACGGACAGCGGGGTCTCGGCGCATGGCGACAACGCCGGCGAGTTCGCCCTGCTGGTGCGGGCCGGGCTGACGCCGCTGGAAGCGATCCAGGCCGCGACGGTCGGTGCGGCGGCGCATCTGAAGATCGACGGCGAGGCCGGCCGGATCGCACCGGGGCTGCCGGCCGACCTGATCGCGGTGTCGGGCGATCCGCTGACGGACGTCACAGAGCTGGAGCGGGTCCGGTTCGTGATGAAGGGCGGGGTGGTCTACCGGGCGGAGTGAACGGCGCGCAGCAGCAGGGCCTGGAAGCCGCCCTCGTCGTCGAACGTCGCCTTGACCGGCCACGAGACGACCCGCGCCCGCCACTCGGGCGGCAGGCGGAACCAGTCCTTTTCGGTGGTGATCAGGCGGGCGTGGGCGCCCGCCGCGCGGTCGGCGAGAAACCGCAGGTCGGCGTCGCGGAAGGCGGCGTGATCGGGGAAGGGTGCGAAGTCGACCAGCTCGGCCCCGGCCGCGTCGAGGGCGCGCTCCACCTTCCATGGCTTGGCGATGCCGGCAAAGCCGACCAGCGGCCCGACAGGCGGCGGCATGGCGGGCATCAGCCGGGCGACGAAGACCGGGAGGGCGCCGAAGGCGGCGAGGAGTTCCGCAGCGACCCCGGGCGCGTCGGCCGGCATCAGCAGGACCACGGCGTCGGCGCGGGCGAGGCCGGCCCTGAGCGGCTCGCGCATCGGGCCCGAGGGGAAGACTCCGCCGTCGCCGAAGGGCCATTCGCCGTCGCGGGTCTCGCCGTCGACCACCACGAGGCTGAGCGCCTTCTTCAGCGCCGGGTTCTGGTGGGCGTCGTCCAGGACCACGGCCCGGGCGCCGGATTCGGCGGCCGCGCGGGCGCCGGCGACGCGATCGCGGGCGATCCAGGCGGGGCCGCCGAGCGCCAGCATCAGGGGCTCGTCGCCGACGTCGGCCGCGGCGTGAACGGCGGGGTCGACCCGGACCGGCCCCTTCAGACGGCCGCCGTAGCCGCGTGACAGGGAGTGGGCCTCGACCCCCGCCTCGTGCAGCAGGCGCAGGGCCTCGCGCGCCACGGGCGTCTTGCCCGAGCCCCCGACAGTCAGGTTGCCGACCGAGATCACCGGTACGCCCGGGTCGACGGGCGTGGCGCGGGCGATGCGGCGCGCGGTGGCGGCGGCCCAGATCCACGACAGGGGCTTGAGCAGCATTCGCGTCATCGGCGCATGGCGGCGCTCGCGGTCGTACCACCAGCGGGGTGTGTTGAGCTTCATCGGCCGCCTCGCGCGGGCCGCGGCGGGAGCAGCGGAGTCAGGCTGTCCCACAGCCGGTCGAGGCCGGAGCCGGCCTCGGCGGCGGCGCGCCGGCCGCGCTCGCCCATGGCCTTGGCCGCCTTGTCGTCGGCGAGCAGGGGGGCGAGGACCGCCGGAAGATCCCACGGGGCCTCGACAACCGCCAGGCCGCCGGCCTGCACCAGCGCCTCGGTGACCGCGGCCCAGTTGGTCATGTCGGGACCGGTGACGGCGGGCTTGCCCAGCCGCGCGGGCTCCAGCGGATTGTGGCCGCCGACCGGGGGCTTCTCCAGCGCGGCCGAGAAGCTGCCGCCCATCACCACGACGTCGGCGAGGCGAAGGAACAGCCCCATCTCGCCGAGGGTGTCGGCGACATAGAGGTCGGTGTCGCGGTCGGGCTCGCGGCCATCGGAGCGCAGGGCGAAACGGTAGCCGTCGCGGGTCAGGGCCGCGGCGATGGCGGCGCTGCGTTCCGGATGGCGGGGCACGAGGATCAGGCACAGGCGGTCGGCCAGCTTGTCGAGGGCGCGGACCAGGGCGATCTCCTCGCCGTCGTGGGTGCTGGCGGCGACGACGACGGGGCGGTCGCCGATGGCGGCGCTGAGGCGGGTGAAGGCGGCCGGATCATGCGGCGGGGCGGCCCCGGCCAGCTTCAGGTTCACATGGCCGTCGATGTGGGCGCCGAGGCCCTGCAGCCGGGCGGCGGAGGTCTCGTCCTGCGGCAGGACGCGGTCGAAGGCGGACAGGACCCGCCGCGCAGCGCCCGGGAAGCGGCGCCAGCCGTCGGCGGTCCTTTCGGTGATGCGCGCGCTGGCGAGGACCAGTTTCACGCCGCGGCGACGGGCCTCGAGGATCAGGTTGGGCCACAGTTCGCTCTCGACGAAGACGGCGGCGCGGGGGCGCCAGTGGTCGAGGAAGGCCGCGACCGCGCCGGGCGTGTCCACGGGCGCGAACTGGTGGAGGACGCCCCCGGGCAGCCGTCTCGCCAGCAGGGTGGCGGAGGTCAGGGTGCCCGAGGTGACCAGCACCGCGAGGTCGGGGCGGCGTTCGCGCAGACGCTCGACCACCGGCAGCAGGGACAGGGTCTCGCCGACGCTGACGCCGTGCAGCCAGACGAGCTCGCCGGCGGGTCGGGGGGCGGAGGCGAGGCCGAGGCGCTCGTCGACCCGGGCCGGATCCTCCTTGCCCTGTTTGGCGCGGGCGTCGAGCAGGCGCGGGACGAGGGGTTCGAGCAAGCGGGTGAGGAGCCGGTAAGCGGTGAGGGCGGGGCTCACGTCAGACGCGCTCCAGACCGGTGATGGCGTCGGCCCGCGCCTCCACGGCGGTGCAGCGCGCCGTCCAGTCGGCGATAATGTCGGGGATCCCGGCATTGTCGGGGAAGTCGGCGCGGTCCCAGACGATGGCGCCCCTGCCGAAGGGCAGGGGGATCAGGGACCGGTCCCAGCTGTTCAGGCGGATGGCCGGGTTGCACGAAAGGCCGATGAAGAGGACCGGAGCCTTCGACAGCCGGGCGAGCAGGGGCAGGCCCTCGGCCATGGAGCGCACCGGCCCGCGGGGACCGTCCGGCGTGATGGCGAGGCCGCCGACCTTGAGCTGGCGCAGGCCGTCGCGCAGGGCCTGGGAGCCGCCCTTGGCGCTTTCGATCTTGTCCTTGTTGGACGAGGAGCCGCGTACGGCCGGGATGCCGAGCCGGGCGACGGCCTTGGCGATGAACTCCCCGTCGGCGCTGCGCGAGATCACCGCCTTGACCGGCTGGCCGCGGTCGAACCGCCAGCTGTAGGGCGCAAGGGCCGTGCGGGAGTGCCAGAAGACGCACAGGACGCCGCCGCCCTGGTCCCAGACCGCTTCGGCGAGCTCCTCGTTGTGGCGCGTCCAGCGGATCGTCGCGTAGCAGAAGCGCAGCCACTGGGCGAGAATCCAGGCGAGGACGCTCTGGACCGCCGGATTGCGGAGCGGCCTCATGAGACAGCCGTGACCGTCGCCGCCTCGCCGTCGAGGGACTGCTGGCGGGCCAGGCGGGCGTAGAGGCCGCCCTTCCTGACCAGGGCGGCGTGGGAGCCGGTCTCGACGATGCGGCCGGCCTCGACGACATAGATGCGGTCGGCGTTGCGAACGGTCGACAGGCGGTGGGCGATCATCAGTGTGGCGCGACCCTTCATCAGTCGTTCGAGGGCCCCCTGGACCAGGGCCTCGCTCTCGGTGTCGAGGGCCGAGGTGGCCTCGTCGAGCAGCAGGATGGGGGCGTCCTTCAGGAAGGCGCGGGCGATGGCGACACGCTGGCGCTGGCCGCCTGACAGACGCAGGCCGGCCTCGCCGGCGCGGGTTTGATAGCCCTCGGGCAGGGCGGCGATGAAGTCGTGGGCGGCGGCGGCGGCGGCGGCGGCCTCGATCTCGGCCTGGGTTGCGCCGGGGCGGCCATAGGCGATGTTGGCGGCGAGGGTGTCGTCGAACAGGAAGGGTTCCTGGGTGACGAGGGCGATCTTCGAGCGCAGGTCGTGCAGCCTGAGTTCGCGGATGTCACGGCCATTGAGGGTCACGGCGCCGGCGGTGACGTCGTAGAAGCGCGGCAGCAGGCTGAGGATGGTCGACTTGCCGCCGCCCGACGGGCCGACGAGGGCGACGGTCTCGCCCGGCGCCACGGTCAGGGAGACATCGGACAGGGTGGGGGCGCCGCCATCGGCCGCCGGGGCGTAGGCGAAGCTGACGTGGTCGAGCGCGACGGTGACCGGGCCGTCGGGCACGGGCGCGGCGTCGGGGGCCTCGCGGATCTCGGGCTGGATGTCGAGGGCGCCGAACAGGCGGCGGGCGGCGGTCAGGCCCTCGGACATCACGGTCTGCAGGTTGGTCACCTGGCGCAGCGACTGGCCGGCGGCCATCAGCAGGCCGATATAGGCGGCGAAGGCCCCGACGGTCATGCCGCCCTCGCGCGCGCGCCAGCCGGCGTAGGCCATGACGGCGGCGACGATGATCATGGCCACCAGGTTGGAGAAGGGGCCGGCGAAGGCGCGGCTGTCGGCGGACTTGATGACGTGGCGCTGGCGGCGGGCGACGACCTCGCCGACGCGGGCCTCTTCCGCGGCCTCGCGGTTCTCGATCTTGATCAGGCGGACGCCGTCGAGGTTCTCCATCAGGGCGGTGGAGAGATTGGAGGTCTCGACCATGGCCCCGGTGGTGGCCTTGCGCATCCGCTTGCCGAAGCGGCGGATGACGAGGGCGATCAGGGGCGCGCCCAGCAGGACGATGGCGGTCAGCCGCCAGTCGGTCCAGGCCATGTAGGCCAGAACGGCGATCAGGGTCAGGGCGTGCTGGGTGTAGTTGACGACGCCGTTGGTGAAGGCCTCGCGCACGAGGTTGGCGTCGAACAGGACCGAAGAGACGAAGCCGCCGGAGTGCTGGCTGCGCAGCCGGGCCAGGTCGGCGCGGATCATCGAACCGAACAGCCGCACCTGGATGTCGCCGACGATGCCGTGGCCCAGCCGGTTGACGAGGGCCGCCTGGCCGAGGGCGGCGGCGGTCCAGATCACCCCGGCGCCGACGATGATCAGGGGGATGCCGGTCAGGGCCTGGCCGGGGGGCACGGTGAAGATGTTCCAGATGGTCACCGGCTTGCCGAGGAACAGGCCGTCAATGGCCGGCTCGAGCAGCTGCAGCACGGTGGCGGCCATGACGCCGACCACGGCGGCGCAGGCGATCGACAGGAAGAGCGGAGTCCGGTGGTGCGAGAGGTAGTCGCGCCAGACGCGGGCCAGCAGCGGGCGCAGAGCTTCCTTCTCGTCGGCGGCGGGCGCGGGCGTCGTCATCGGTCCGAGGTCGGACGGCTGGCGCGGCAAGTCAAGCGGGCGGATGGTGCGAGGCGCATTCAGCCGCTATCTCCCTCCCATGTCCCGCTACGACCTCACCACCCGCGCCGGCCGGTTCAGGGCCCGGTGGGACTATGTCTGGAAGGACCACGCCTTCCTCAGGCGGTGGTTCATGAACGCACACTGGCTGGGGCCGGACCTGGTGCGGACCAATCAGCCGTCGCCACGTCAGCTGGCGTACTGGAAGTCGCAGGGAATCAGGACGGTCATCAACCTGCGCGGGGCGCGGGACGAGGCCTATTATGCGCTGGAAAGGGCGGCCTGCGAGCGGCTGGGGCTGACACTGATCGACGCGCCGCTGGACAGCCGCGATCCGCCCCAGCGTGACCGCATCCACCGGGCGCGGGAGCTGTTCCGGACCATCGAATATCCGGTGCTGATCCACTGCAAGTCGGGGGCGGACCGGGCCGGGATGATGGCGGTGCTGTACCGGCATTTCCATCTGGGCGAGCCGATCTCGGAGGCCATCCGCCAGCTGGACAAGAAATTCCTGCACCACCGTGAAGGGCTGACCGGGGTGCTGGACTACACGCTGGAGAAATACCTGAAGGAGGTGGAGCCGACCGGCGTCAGTTTCATCGACTGGATCGACAGCGACGCCTACGACCCGAAGGCGATCAGGGCCGAGTTCAAGGCGCAGTGGTGGGGAACCCTGGTCACCGAGAAGCTGCTGCGGCGCGAATAGGGACCGGTCCTTCGCTCAGCCCCACGGCCCGCGCGGGCCATCGGACGAGGGCGGCGGCCGATCGCCCGTGCGCTCGACCGACAACTCGGCCTCGCGCCGCGTCTTGCGATCCGATTCCCAGCGCCGGAACCAGCGCGCCCAGTCGCGCTCGCCCCGCCAGGCCCCGATCCAGATGACCAGGGCCATGAGCATGAAGACGAGGCTGGCGATCTCCTCGCCGCCGAGCGTGCGGCCGAACAGGGTCAAGGGCGGGGTTCCTGCGACGACGCCGAAGGGGCGTCCTCGTGGGTGAAGGTTTCGCGCGGGGTCGGGCGTTCAGCCGGGGTGACCGGATCGTTCCACGCGGTGTCGGTCTCGCGGGGGCCCGTGGGCGGCGCGGCCGGCTTGCGGCGCGTGGCCCAGACGACGATGCCGACGCCCAGCACGATCAGGGCCAGGACGATGAGGGCGGGGGTCAGCATGGGTCTCTCCCGGTCAGGCGTGACAGTCTAGCTGAAAAGCGCGCCAGTCGGGGGGCGAGTTCCCGTCAGTGTTCGTGCGCGTCCCCACGCGGATCGATCAGCCGGTGGGCGTGCAGGATGAAGTAGCGCATGTGGGCGTTGTCGACGGTGGCCTGAGCGCGGGCTTTCCACGCCTTGCGCGCTTCCTCGTAGTTCGGATAGGCGCCGACGAACTCGACCTTGGACAGGTCGCGGAACACCGGGGCGTCGAGGTGGCGCAGCTCGCCGCCGATGACGAGGTGCAGCAACTGGGGGGCTTCGGCGTCGGCGGGCTTGGTCATGGGGCGTCCGTTCGGGGAGAGCTAGCGCGGCGCGAGCGGAATAGGCGCTGTGCGCCGAACGATCAACGGGTGAAGGGCCGGGGCGCTGCACACGAGGCTGCCCTGGCGCGGGTCGGGCTGGTTGAAGCGCCAGGCGCCGCCGTGGTGATCGCTGACCTTGCCGCCGGCTTCCTCGACGATCAGGGCGCCGGCGCAGACGTCCCAGTCCCATTTTGGCGTCAGGGCGATGGCGGCGTCGAAGGCGCCGGCGGCGACCAGGGCCATGCGGTAGGCGATGGCGTTGCGCTTCTCGTAGCGCATGGCCGGCCACGGCTCGGGCCAGTGCGGCCCCTCCATCAGGCGGGCGTCGGCGAGCACCGAGGCGTCGTCGAGGTCGGCGGTGTCGGAGGCGGCGACCGGGCGGCCGTTCAGAAGGGCACCGCCGCCGAGGGTGGCGGTGAAGGTCTCGCCCAGGGCCGGGGCGTGGATGACGGCGGCGACCGGGCGGCCGTCCTCGACGACCGCGATCGGGATGCACCACCACGGCTTGCCCTTCATATAGGCGACCGTGCCGTCGATGGGGTCGACCACGAAGATGCGGCGGGCCGACAGGCGGTCCGGGGTGTCGGCGGTCTCTTCCGACAGCCAGCCATGGTCGGGGCGGGCAGTGAGCAGGGCGTCGCGGAGCAGGGCGTCGACAGCCATGTCGGCGGAGGTGACCGGGGAACCGCCAGACTTGGACCAGATCTTCAGCCCGGCCTCGCGCTCGGCAAGCGCCAGCTCGCCGGCGGCCAGGGCGGCGGCGCGGATCAGGTCGAGGTCGGCGGAGAGATCGTGGACGGGGGCGCTCATTTGCCGGCGATGGCGACCGCGTCGAACATCAGGGACGGGCTGTTGTTGGCGCCGCGGAATTCCAGATCAGAGCCGCGCTGCAGGCGGGCGTAGAGATCGGTCAGCTTGCCTGCGACGGTGATTTCGCTGACCGGGTAGGCGACGGCGCCGTTCTCGAACCAGAAGCCGGACACCCCGGCCGACCAGTCGCCGGTGTTGGCGTTCAGCGAGGGCCCGAACATCGAGGTGACCAGCAGGCCCTTGCCGGCGTCCGCCATGAGGCCGTCGAGGTCGCGGTCGCCGGGTTCCAGATGCAGGCTGTGGGTCGAAACCCCGGGCGGGCCCGCGAGGCCGCGCGAGGCGTGGCCGGTCGAGGCGAGGCCCAGTTGGGCGGCGGCGGCGCTGTTGAGCAGCCAGGTGGTCAGGACGCCGTCGTCAATGATTGATTGGCGGCTCACCGCGACACCTTCGTCGTCGAACGGTGTCGAGCCCATGCCGCGGGGCCGGAAGGGATCGTCGATCAGACTGGCGCCCTTGGGCAGCACGGCCTGGCCGAGCCGGTCCTTGAGGAAGGAGGCGCCGCGAGCGACGGAGGGACCGGAGATCGCCCCCAGCAGCGGCGACAGAATCTGCATGGCGAGCCGGTTTTCGAAGATCACCGGCGCGGTGGTCGAGGCGATCTTGCGGGGGCCAGTGCGGGCGACGGCGCGGCGGCCGGCCTCGGCGCCGATGCTGACGGCGGAGGGCAGGTCGGACAGGTGGCGGGTCGCACGATGCTCGCCGCCGCGCTCCATGGCTCCGTCCTTTTCGGCGATGACGCCGACGCCGAGCGAGAAGGCAGAGCCGTGATAGGCGCCGTCGAAGCCGTGCGAGGTGACCAGCCGCCAGCGGCTGGACGAGGCCGAGGCGTGGCCGCCTTCGGAGCGCGCAACGCCGGGCACGGCGAGGGCCGCCGACTCGGCCTCGGCGGCGACCGCCTCCAGCTGGGCCGCGCTGCGTTGGGACGGATCGAACAGGTCGAGATCGCGGAAGGGGCCGCGGGCGAGCCGGTCCTGGGGCGCGAGGCCGGCCCAGGGGTCTTCGGGGGCCAGTTTCGCCATGGCGACGGCGCGCTCGACCAGGCGGGCGCGGGTGGCGTCTGAAAGGTCGGAGGCGGAGACGGTGGCCTGGCGCCGGCCGATGAAGACCCGCAGGCCGAGGTCGCGGCTCTCTTCCCGCTCAACGTCCTCCAACGCGCCGTTGCGGACCCCGACGGACAGGGCGGCGCGCTCGGCGGAGACGGCCTCGGCGGCGTCGGCGCCGGCCTTCAGCGCGGCGGCGACCAGATCGTTGAGAATGTCGGGAGAGGCGGAGGACGGCAGGCTGTCGGACATGCCCCGATATGGCGGGACGGCCGATGGGACGCAACCGGGCTCAGGCGAGGAAGGGCCCGATGACCAGCAGCACCGCGGCCGCAAGCAGGGGCAGCCAGGTCAGGGTCATGCCGATGACGCGGGCGGGCGGCGGACCCTTTCCGAACGCCAGGCCCAGCGGATGAACCACCCGGCCGACGAAGAAGGCGGCTCCGATCAGGTGGATGATCCACGCCTGCCAGCCGATGAGCGCCAGCAGGATGAGGGCGGCGATGGCGACAGGCGTGTACTCGGCGGCGTTGCCGAAGCGTCGCGCGGCGACGATCATCACCTCGTCGCCGCCGTCGCCGAGGATGACCCGCTGGCGCCGCCGCGTCATGACCACGCGGACCGACAGCACGATCAGAACGAGAATGAGAAGACCGCTCCAGAAGCCGGCGGCGTGCAGGGCGGTCATCCCGGGCATGGTCAGTTCTCGCGCGCCACCGGATAGAGGCGGTAGCGGTCATCATAGAACGGGGTTCGCTCGTAGAACCACTGCAAACGCGCGTCGCCGTCGGCGGCGAAGGCCGGGTCGGCGGCGAGCTTCGCCTCAAATTCAGCCTTGAGGGCGGGATCGGCGGCCAGCATGCGCTCGGCCAGGGGGGCTATGGCGTAGCCCTCGATGTATTCGACGCGGCTGAGCACCTCGGGGAACAGGCCCCAGGCGAAGAAGCTCTCGGACGATTGCGGCTCGAGCAGCAGGACCACGATGTCGCCGAGCGGCTGGTCCGCAGGCACACGGACCGAGCCCGTGGGGAAGGTCCAGTCCCGGCGCTCGGGCGTGACCGAGGTGACGGTGACGGGGACGTGACCCTCGTTGGCGCGCGTGGCCAGCTTCGGGTCGTCGAGACGCAGCATCTCGACCGCGACCGTGCGCGGAGCGTCCAGCGTCTCCATGGCGACGCCGTGGATGCGCAGCCGCTCGATGATGTCCGACCGGTAGGACGGCACCCAATAGGCGGCGGGGCGGCGCAGGGTCAGGCTCGGGTGGGACGAGTAGAACGGCAACTGCCACAGCGTCGGGTCCGGCTCTCCCAGCCAGCGGATCTCCCGGCGGCCGGAAGCCGGGCTGTCATACATCTCGTAGCGGATGCCCTTGAAGGCTCGGATGGCGGACGGCTGGTCGTCCTGGACGAAGTTGGCCGGGATTTCGGCGGGGCGCAGTGCGCTGTCGGCGGCGATGGCGGCGCGGAGGTCGCGGCCGTCGGCGGCCAGGGTTCGCAACGCCTGTTCCAGGAAGACATAGGTTCCGAGCACGCGCTGTTCGTGCGGCTTCAGGCTATGGTTCTCGATCAGGATGGTCGGCACGTGGGCGGCCGAGCCCCAGCCGTTGGAGAAGCGTTCGCCGAGGCCGCCGTCGGACAGACCGGCCTTCGGATCATCGCCCATGCCGAAGACGAGTTCGCCGGGGATGTGGCCCTGGGCTTCGAGCGCCGCGTTCACCGCCGGCTTGAAGGCGGCGTCCAGCCAGGCGGCCGTCGCGGGCGAGCGGGAATAGATGCCGTTTTCGCCGTTGTATCCGTAGGTTACATCGTACTGATAATCCATGCCGTCGGTGACGTGGATGTCGACGTAGAGGTCCGGGCGGTACTTCAGGATCAGGCCCCGCACGGCCCGCATCTCGGGCTGGTCCAGTTTCAGATAGTCGCGGTTGAGGTTCTGGTTGGTCGCCGTGTTGCGCCATCCCTGGATGCGGGGGCCGCGCTGGTTGGGGCGGCTCCAGGCCGAGGCCCGCTCGTGGCCGTCGACCGAGAGGATGGGGATGAGGATCAGGTTCACCCGGTCCAGCAGCCCGTCCTTGCCGTTGAAGGCGATGTCGCGGAGCAGCATCATGCCCGCGTCCTTGCCGTCGATCTCGCCCGGGTGGATGCCGGCCTGGGCCAGCAGCACGGGCTTGGCCGGATCGAAGGCGGCGCCGTCCTTCGAGGCGATGACGGCGTAGATCGGGCGGCCCTCGGGCGAGACGCCGAACTGCTCGATGCGGATCAGATCGGAGGCGGCGTCGAGCCGGTCGAACCAGGCGCGCGTGTCGGCGTAGGTCGGGCTGAAGTCATGGGCCGGATCGGCCTCGAACGGGGTCACCCACGGGTCGGAGGCGTCGCGCAGGAGGGCGCGGCTGGCGCCGTTCCATTCCGGCGCGGGCGGGAGGAAGGCCTGATCCCACGGCGCGGCGTTGGGAAGGGACGGGGACGCGGACTGGGACATGACGGGACTCGACACGAGGGCCGCGAGGGCGGCGAGGATCAGGGCGGAGCGCATGGCTCCCCTCATCCGCCGTCCGTCCATTTGAGGCAACCCCGTAAGGCGAGGCTTATCCATAGGCGGGTCTTATCCATGCAGGCGCGAGCGGGCGGTCGGTTCGAGGCGCAGGCGCTGCAGCGCCGGCTCCGGGACAAGCGCGTGGACCGCGTCGGCTGCCGCCGGATCGGCGAAGACGGCGAACCAGACCAGCACCTGCTCGCCCTCGCGCACCGGAAGGCGCGGAAAGCTGTTCGGAACCGGCGCCGTGACCAGGGCGCTGACCGAGACGGCTCCGGCGGCCCGCAAGGCCGCAGCCTCCTCATGGATGAACCTCTCCGGCAGGGGATCGTCCGCCCCGGTCAGGTCCTGGACGCCGCCAATGACCCGCCCCGGACCCGGACCGGCGGACCCGCGCGGCCCCCGCTCGCCCAGGATGAGGCCGGGGTCCCCGCCCAGCGGCCTGAGCAGCAGGACGTCGTCGGAATCGATCATGGTGGCGTTGGCCGCGCCGCGATGCGCCTGCCAGACCGGGCCGCCGTAGAAGGCCTCCAGCGAGCGGCGGCGGGCCTCCATGTCCGGGAAGCTCCGCAGCCAGGCGAAGCGGTCGGGATCGTCGAGGTCGCGGAACTGGCCGATCAGCGTCATGCCCACCGCTTCCTGGCTCTCGACGAACTCGCGCTCGAAGAGGTCGATCAGGACATCCCGCTTGCCGGGATGCAGGGCGTACTGGCGCAGCTCGACGATCACGACGCGGTCCGCGTGAAATCCATGACCCAGTTGGTCTCCCAGGTGACGCCCCCGTCGTAAGAGAAGGCCTGCACCCAGCGCGGCGATCCCGAATGGACGCGCGACCACTCGTAACGGGCGATGATGGGCCGGCCACCGTCGGCGTCAGGCCCCTCGAGCCGGCAGCCGTCCTCGTGGAAGCGGCCGACGACGGCGGGCTGCAACTGGCCGTCGCGGTCGCCGATCCACCAGATCGACCAAGCGCCGGTCACGAGGTCGAAGGCGCGCAGGGCCACGCCCATCCAGCCCCGTTCGGGGCAGTCGTGTTCCTCGATGTTGACCAGCCCGCCCATGCGCGGCTCGGTGAAGGCCGTACCGGCGAAGACGTCCCAGTCGTCGGCGCCGACGCCCCGGGTCTTCAGGCGCTGGTGCCGGACCGCCCAGTGGCCAAACAGGAAGTCGAAGTCGTGAAGCTGCGGGGGCGGGGTGCCGATGGGCTGGGCGGACATGGCGGTTCCTCTCGTCAGGGCGGTGCAAGAGGGATACGCCCGATAAACTGACACCTACCGTCAGGATTTCTCGGCTATCATCAAAAAATGCGCGCCAGCCGACTGCTCTCGATCCTGCTGCTGCTCCAGACCCGGGGGCGGATGACGGCCGAGGCCCTCGCAGCCGAGTTCGAGGTGTCGGTGCGGACCATCTACCGCGACATCGACCAACTGAGCGCGGCGGGGGCGCCGGTCTACGCCGACCGGGGCCGGGCAGGCGGGTTCCAGCTGCTGGATGGCTACCGCACCCGGCTGACGGGGCTGACCGACGCCGAGGCCGAGACGCTGTTTCTCGGCGGCCTGTCGGGCCCGGCGGCGCAAATGGGCTTCTCAGGCGCGGTCACGACCATGCAGCTGAAGCTGCTGGCGGCGCTGCCGCCTGAGCGGCAGGCGGCGGCGGAACGGCTGGCGGGACGCTTCCATCTCGATCCTGTCGGCTGGCACCAGGGCCAGGACGCGGCCGAACGCCTGCCCGCCCTGGCCCAGGCGGTGTGGAACAGCCGCCGCGTCTCGGTGCGGTATGAGAGCTGGAAAGGCGAGGTCCGGCGCGAGCTTGAGCCGCTGGGCCTGATTCTCAAGGCGGGGCTGTGGTACCTGGCCGCCCGACCGGCCGAGGGAAGGACGCGCGAGCCGCGCACCTACCGCGTCGCCAACATTCTGGACCTGACCGTGGGCGAGGACGGGTTCGAGCGGCCGACCGGCTTCGATCTGGCGGTCTGGTGGGCGGAGGCGTCGCGAAGGTTCGAGACCGAGATCTTCACTGGCCGGGCCACCCTGCGGCTATCGCGGGAGGGGCGGAAGCGGCTGGCGCGGCTGGGGGCCGAGCAGGCCCGCATCGCGGCGGCGCTTGAAGTCGCGGCGGGCGAGGGCTGGGCCGAGGCCGTGGTCCCGATCGAATCCGTCGAGCACGCCGCCGTGGACTTCCTGCGCCTCGGCGCCGAGGCCGAGGTGCTGGCGCCGGCGGCGCTTCGAACCGAGATGCGCCGCACAGCCGAGCGGCTGGCGGCGCTCTATTCGGAATAGGGGATCAGCGGTTCCGCTTGGCTTCGAGCCGCTCGACCGTCCGCTGGGCCTGTTCGCGGCGACGTGTCAGGGCGGTGATCTCGGCCTGCTGGGCCTCGGTCAGCCCGCCGTTCGCCTCGGCCGCCGCCTGAATGTCGGCGATCTGGCCATCGATCTCGATAATCTGATCCTCGGCTTCGAACAGCCGGTTCTCGTCGGCTTCGCTGAAACGGGGACGCTGCGGCGCGGGCCTGCGGGCCGCGTTGCGGCCGGCCAGGACCTGGGCGTCGGACGCCACGGGGATGCTGATGACCGGCATGGCGGTGGCCAGGGCCAAGGCGACGACGAGGCTGCGTTTCATTGAGCGGGCTCCGGGAGGGACGAACCCCAATCTGTATTACAGTTTCGTCATCTGAAAAGCACTTTTTGGACACATTGGAGCGAACTTCGCGTGATGTGCGCAGATCACAGGGGCCGCTTCCAGATCGGCGTCCCGTCGCCGGGCAGGCCCAGCCGCTCCCACATGTCCGACACGCGCTCGACCACGGCCGCGTCCATGCGGATTTCCTCGCCCCATTCGCGCTTCGTCTCGGGCGGCCATTTGTCGGTGGCGTCGAGGCCGATCTTGGAGCCGAGACCGCTCTCCGGACTGGCGAAGTCGAGGTAGTCGATCGGGGTGTTCTCGATCAGGGTGATGTCGCGCGCCGGGTCCATCTTGGTGGAGATGGCCCACATCACCTGCTTCCAGTCGCGGGCGTCGATGTCGTCGTCCACCACGATGACCCATTTGGTGTACATGAACTGGCGCAGATAGCTCCAGACGCCGAGCATCACCCGCTTGGCGTGGCCGGGGTAGGCCTTCTTCATCGACACGACGGCGATGCGGTAGCTGCAGCCCTCGGGCGGCAACCAGAAGTCGGCGATCTCTGGAAACTGGGCGCGCAGCAGGGGGATGAAGACCTCGTTCAGCGCCTCGCCCAGCACCGAGGGCTCGTCCGGCGGGCGGCCGGTGAAGGTGGTCAGATAGATCGGGTCGCGGCGCATGGTGACGGCGCTGACCTGAAAGACGGGGAAGGTCTCGACGGAGTTGTAGTAGCCGGTGTGGTCGCCGTAGGGGCCCTCGGGCGCGTGTTCGTCGAGCAGGACGTGGCCCTCCAGCACGATCTCGGCCTGGGCCGGGACCATCAGCGGCACGGTCTTGCAGGGGACGAGCTCGGCCTTGGCGCCACGCAGCAGGCCGGCGAACTGATATTCCGACAGGGTGTCCGGCACCGGGGTGACGGCGGCGAGGATCGTCCCGGGGTCGGCGCCGAGCACGACGGCGCAGGGCAGGGGCTCCTTCCGGCCGGCCTTCTTGTGCCTGGCGTAATGCTGGGCCCCGCCGCGATGGGCCAGCCAGCGCATGATGGCGCGGTCCTTGCCAAGCACCTGCATGCGGTAGATGCCGAGGTTGAAGTCGTCCTCGCGGTCGTCGGACGGCCCCCTGGTGACCACCAGGCCCCAGGTGATCAGCGGGGCGGGCTCGCCTGGCCAGCAGCCCTGGACAGGCAGTGAGGTCAGGTCGATCCGGTCGCCGGTCAGCACCACGTCCTGGACAGGGGCCTTCTTCACCACCCTGGGCCGCATCGACATGACGGTCTGCGCCAGCGGCAGCATCTCCATGGCGTCCGACAGCCCCCGCGGAGGCGTCGGATTGCGCAGGAAGGCCAGCAGCTCGCCGACCTCGCGCAGTTCGGCGGCGGTGGTGCGGGCCTTCTTGTCCAGCGTCACGCCCATGGCGACGCGTTTGACCGTGCCGAACAGGTTGGCGAGGCAGGGGATGGGGCTGATCGAGCCGTCGGGCATGACCGGCCTTTCGAACAGCACCGCCGGGCCGCCGTTGCGCAGCAGCCGGGTCTGGATCTCGGTCATCTCGAGATGGGTCGAGACGGGTTCGGAGACGCGGACCAGCTCGCCTTCGGTTTCGAGCAGGGCGATGAAATCGCGCAGGGATTTGTAGGCCATGCGGCGAGGCTTAGGCGGAGCCGCGGCGGCTGTCACCTGCGCTCAGTAGGCGCGGGTGTCGGACACCAGGGCCCAGAGCGGGAGGTGGAGGACGCTGGTGGCGGCGCCGAGCTGGGCGGTGCTGAGGTGGCCCCGGCCGCTCTCGGCACGGCGGGCTTCTTCCGGCGTCATGTGCAGCAGGGCCGCGAGGTCGTCGACGCTCAGGCCGCGCTGTTCGCGCCATCGCTTCAGTCTTGCGCCGACCGCCGCATCCGACGGATCGACGCCGGGAAATCCCAGCACGGAACCCATGGGCGTCCTCCGTGACCTCCGGTCATCGCCGGAGCGTCAGGCCCATTCTTCATCCCATTTGAAGGCCGGATCAATCCAGTCGCCAAGACGGCCGTCGGGACGGGCGAGGGCGTGGATGCGGTCCATCTGCTCCGCGGTCAGCTCGAAATCGAAGATGTCGAAATTCTCGGCGGCGCGGCTTTCCTTCGCCGTGCGCGGGATGGCGATGACGTTCTGCTGGATCAGCCAGCGCAGGGTGACCTGGCCGGGAGTCTTGCCGTGGGCGCGGCCGATCTCGTTCAGGGTCGCGTCGCCGGCGATCTTGCCCTGGGCCAACGGCGACCAGGCGGTGATCGAGGAACCGAGGTCGCGGGCCGTCGCCAGCAGCTTCGCAAGCTTCAGATAGGGATGGTATTCGACCTGGTTGGTGACCAGCCGCGCCCGCGACAGCGCCTGGGCCTTGCGGAACTCGGCCGAGGGGAAGTTGGACAGGCCGATGGTCCGGGTCAGCCCCTGCTCCTTCGCCTCGTTCAGAGCGCCGAGGGTTTCCTCGAACGTCGGGGTAGGCTTCGGCCAGTGCAGCAGCAGCAGGTCGGGGGTGAAGCCCAGGCTGGCCCGGGATTCCTCCGCCTGCTTCAGCAGGGCGTCGCGGTGGAAGTGATCGACCCAGATCTTGGTGGTCAGCCAGATGTCCTCGCGGGCCACGTGGCCCGCCTCGACGGCGTCGCGGATGCCGTCGCCGACGGCCGCCTCGTTGTGGTAGATCCACGCCGTGTCGATGTGGCGGTAGCCGATGCGCAGGGCCTCGGCGACCATGCGCCGGGCGTCGTCGGGCTCGAGCATCCAGGTGCCGAAGCCGAGCAGGGGAATGGCGTGGCCGTCGACGGTGATGGCGGGCTGGTCGGTCATGGCGGGCTCCGGGAGGGGAGTGCTTAACTAGGCGGCGCGCCCTCCGGTTCAACCAGCCAGTCGAACATCTCGTCCCAGAGCGGCTCCATGCCCCGCCGAAACGCGCCCTCGTGGCCAATGCGGGTGGCGCCGTAGTCCGCGGGCGCACGCACGACCACCTCGCGCGGGGCGTTCGGATAGACCTGCAGCAGGATCGGGGAGGTGACCGGCGTGGCGATCGGATCGTCGGTGAAGACCCACGAGCGGATCGGGGTGGTCACGGCCTCGAAATGGTGCGGCCGCAGCCGGTCGTTCAGCTCGTCCCGGAAATAGTCCGCCTTCAGGCACCAGCGCCGCCATGTCTCCCAGACGCCCCGCGGCAGGTCCGTTCCCGCCCACAGCCCGCCGCCCTTGATGTAGCCGTGGCGCATCAGGCTCCATGGGCCGTAGCCGAGCCAGAAGAACAGTTCGAGCGGATTGTAGGATCGGTGGTGGCCGCCCCAGTAACCGCTGCCGACCGAAACGAAGGCGTGGCGGGCGATGCGGTGCTGGTTGGGCATGAAGCCGAGGAAATGGCCGCCGACGCTGTGGCCGACGTGAACGACCGGCAGGTCCGGCGCGGCCGCGATCAGGGCGTCGAGCGCGGCGGGCATGTCGAGCCGGCCCCAGTCGGGATAGTCCATCGCCATCGCGGCGAGGTCTTCGGGGCGAGATCCGGCGATGCCGCGGAAATCGTAGGTCAGCACCGTCGCGCCCCGGCCGGCGAGATGGCGGGCGAACCGGTCATAGAATCCCTTCGGAAAGCCGGTGCCGGAACTGACAAGCACGGCGACTTCAGCCTGCGCGGCCGAGACCAGGCGCATCGACAGCGGGTAGCCGTCGGCGGCAGGGACGGTGAAGTCGCGGATGACGAGGTCGCTCATCGCAGGTCCGTAGCTATTCGCAACGAACCTAGCCGATTGACGCCGCGTCAGGTCAAGCTCTCTTGGAGCGACGCCCGTCCTCGGCTAAAGCCCGCGGCCTGTCCCTTGCCGAGCGCGTGACCATGACCGACCTTCCCGACCGCCTGTCCGTCGATCCCGACAGCCCCTTCCATGACGCCGACCTGCTGGCGAAGGGAATCGGCGTCCGCTTCAAGGGCGAGGACAAGACCAATGTCGAGGAATACTGCGTCTCCGAGGGCTGGGTGCGCCTGGCCGTCGGCAACCGCGTCGACCGCCGCGGCAAGGCCCTGACGGTCAAGCTGCAGGGGCCGGTCGAGCCCTACGTCAAGGGCGAATAGCCCTGCTTATGCGGCCGGGTGGAAAACTCCGGCCGGGAGCGCTTCTTTCCACGGCACGCGCGGTCTAGGTTCGGGCTCCTTCTGAGTCCCGGAGCCGCCGATGTCCCTGTCCGCCCGCCTTCTGGCCGCCAGCGCGATCGCGCTGACCCTCGCCGCCGCGCCTGCAATGGCGCAGGACGCGGCCACCATCCAGCGCGCCGAGGCGATCCGCGACGCGGCGCTGGAGCGGAATATCGCCCTGGACTATGTCACCCAGCTGACCACCCGCTTCGGCGCCCGGCCCGCCGGGTCGAAGGCCGAGCAGGACGCGGCCGCCTGGGCCGCCGACTATATGCGCGCGCAGGGATTCCAGAACGTGCGGATCGAGGAATTCCCGCTGGTGGGCTGGGAGCGCGGCGAGGAGAGCGCCTCGATCGTCGGCGGTCATCCCCAGCGGCTGGCCGTGGCGGCGCTGGGCCATTCGCCCGGGACGAACGGCGTGATCGAGGCCGAGGTGGTGCGCTTCGACAGCCTGGAGGCCCTGAACGCCGCGCCCGCCGGGTCGCTGGCGGGCAAGATCGCCTATGTCGACGCGGGCCAGATGGTGCGGATGCAGGACGGCTCGGGTTACGGGCCGCTGACCCGCATCCGGGGCGCGGGACCGGGCGCGGCGGCGGCGAAGGGGGCCGTGGCCTTCATCATGCGCTCGGTCGGTTCGGACGAGCATCGCATGCCGCACACCGGCACCACGCGCTACGTCGACGGCCGCGTACCGCTGCCGGGCTTCGCGCTCAGCGCGCCGGACGCCGACCAGGTCTCGCGCCTGATCGGGATGGGCGAGACGGTGCGGCTGCGCCTGTCCTCGACCGCCCACACCTATGAGACGGTCAGCCAGAACGTCATCGGCGACATCGTCGGGCGGTCGCGGCCGGACGAGATCATCGTCCTCGGTTCTCACATGGACAGCTGGGATCTGGGCACCGGGGCCATCGACGACGGCGCCGGCGGGGCCATCACCCTGGCGGCGGCCAGGGCCATCGCCGAAAGCGGCCGCCGTCCGGCCCGAACCGTCCGTGTCGTGCTGTACGGCTCGGAGGAGGTGGCCCAGCCGACCGACACCGGCAACGGCGGCGGCGCCTATCTGCGGGGCATCGGGGCAGGAGTGGAGAAGCATGTGATCGCCGGCGAGAGCGATTTCGGCGCCGACCGGGTCTACGCCCTGGGACTTCCGCCGGGCGCGCAGAACTCTGACTTCGCCCGGGCCGCGATGCGGGTCCTGTACCCGATCGGCGTGCTGCCCTCGCCCGACCCCGAATTGCATGGCGGGGCCGATGTCGGGCCGCTGGCCGGCGCCGGCGTGCCGATGTTCGGCCTGAACCAGGACGGCAGCCGCTATTTCGACCTGCACCACACGGCGGACGACACCCTCGACAAGATCGACCCGGAGCAGCTGGACCAGAACGTCGCCGCCTGGGCCGGGCTGGTCTGGCTGATCGCGGATTCGGACGTCGACTTCCGGGCCATGCGGCCAGCGGAGGCGGCGGCCCACTGAGCGTCGGCTGCATGGCCGTGAGGATCGGCCCCTGCTAGACAGCCAAGGCCGCGAGCGTGGCGAAACTGGTAGACGCAAGGGACTTAAAATCCCTCGACCTCGGTCATGCGGGTTCGACCCCCGCCGCTCGCACCAGGCCGAACCGGGACGGCGCTGCGGCGTTGGCGTGAGATGCCGCAGACTCTCTTCCAGCAACCCGCCGAGGTGGTGGCCCGGACCCTGATCGGGGCCGAGCTGGAGGTCGACGGCGTCGGCGGGGTGATCGTCGAGACCGAGGCCTATGACGTCTTCGACCCGGCCTCCCACAGCTTCGTCGGGCCGACGGCGCGCAACGCGCCGATGTTCGGTCCGCCGGGACGAGCCTATGTCTATCGCATCTACGGCATGCACTGGTGCTTCAACGTGGTCTGCGACGCGGGGCAGGCGGGCAGCGCCGTGCTGGTGCGGGCCCTCGAGCCGCGCACGGGGATGGAGCGGATGCGCGAGCGACGCGGGCCGCTGGCGCCCGAGGCGCTGTGCTCCGGACCGGGCAAGCTGTGCCAGGCGCTGGGCATCGACGGGAGTCTGAACGGACTGCCGCTGGACGCGGAGCCCTTCGCCCTGAGGCTGCACGTCCAGCCTCCGGCGCTGGTGCAGGGCGTGCGGATCGGCATCACCAAGGGGGTGGAGACGCCCTGGCGGTTCGGCCTGGCGGGCTCGCGCTTCCTCAGCCGGCCCTTTTCGGCCCGGACGGCGACGGCATGACGCGGATGACGGCGACGCCGATGGAGGCTCGAAGCGAGCGTGAACTGCCGGGCGGCGAGGGCTGGTGGTTCGAACCCAAATGGGACGGCTTCCGCTGCCTCGCCTTCAAGGGGGCGGGGCGGGTCGAGCTTCTGGCCAAGTCGGGCAAGTCGCTGGGGCGGTTCTTCCCGGAGGTGGTCAAGCGGCTGGAGCGGATCGAGGCGGAGACGTTCGGGCTGGACGGCGAACTGCTGGCCCAGGACGGGGACCGTTTCGCCTTCGAAGTGCTGCAGCAGCGTCTGCATCCGGCGGAGTCCCGGATCCGCAAGCTGTCGCTGGAGACGCCGGCCACCTTCGCCCTGTTCGACATGCTGGTCGACGCGGGCGGAGCGGATCTGAGGGAGCAGCCGCATCGAGAGCGGCATCGCCGGCTGGAGGCCTTCGTGGAGCGGTTCGGGGGGCCGCGGCTGACGCTGTCGCCGGGGACGGACGACCCCGGACTGGCGCAATCCTGGCTGGACGACGGCAAGCTGGAGGGCGTCGTCGCCAAACGCCGCGACGGGCCCTATCTCGAGGGCGAGCGGGCGATGGTGAAGGTGAAGCGGCTTCGCTCGGCCGGCTGCGTCGTGGGAGGGTTTCGCTATGCGAGCGAGGGCGGCCGGGTCGGGTCGCTGCTGCTGGGCCTCTACGACGATGACGGCCGTCTGAATCACGTCGGCTTCACCTCGGGCTTCGCCGGTGTCGACAAGGACGGGCTGACGCGGCGGCTGGAGGCGTTGCGCGGCGGGTCGGGGTTCACCGGCCGGGCGCCGGGCGGGCCGAGCCGGTGGGCGACCGAGCGGTCGGGCGAATGGGAGCCGCTGCGGCACGAGCTGGTGGTGGAGGTCGCCTTCGACCATGTCTCGGACCAACGCTTCCGGCATGGAACCCGGCTGATCCGCTTCCGGCCGGACAAGGCGCCGGAGCAGTGCCGGATGGAGCAACTGGAGGCGTGATGCCGGCCGCGGATCAGTTCGACCTGTTCGGCAAGCCGCAGTCGCCGCTGCCGGAGGGGCTGCGGTACGCGGAGGACGTGATCGCCGCGGATGAGGCCGACCGGCTGGCTGCGGACTTTGCGGGCCTCCCCTTCCAGGCGTTCGATTTCCACGGTTTCAAGGGCCACCGCCGGATCGTGTCCTACGGCGGCCGCTATGACTTTTCGGCCAGCCGACTGGAAGCCGCGGAGCCGATCCCCGACTTCCTCCTGCCGGCCCGTGCGGCCGCCGCCGCATTCGCCGGGCTGGAGCCGGACACGATCCACCACGCCATGGTCACCGAATATGCGCCGGGGGCGGGCATCGGCTGGCACCGCGACCGCCCCGAGTTCGACCGGGTGATCGGTCTGTCGTTCGCGTCGGAGGCGACGATGCGGTTCCGGCGCAGGAGCGGCGCGGGCTGGGAGCGGGCGTCGCTGCCGCTGGCGCCGGGCTCCGCCTATCTGCTGGACGGGGCGGCGCGCCAGGACTGGCAGCACAGCATCGCGCCGGGCGAGCAGCTGCGCTATTCGGTGACCTTCCGCACCATGCGCCGGGGCCAAGGCGCATAACTTCGTGTTTCCGGCGGCGAACCGGTCTTAACCGGGCGCGCTTTCATGGCACAAGGAAGCTCTTCCCCTTTCCGGCCGTATGGATATTCGATGAAAAGAGCCCGGCGCGCCCGCATCGTCGCGACCCTGGGGCCCGCCAGCCGGGCGCCCGGCACGGTCAAGGCCTTGGCCCAGGCCGGGGTCGACGTGTTCCGGCTGAACTTCAGCCACGGCTCGCACGAGGATCACGCCGCCGCCCTGAAAGCCGTGCGTGGCGCGGAACTGGCGCTGAAGCGGCCGCTGGGCGTGCTGGCCGACCTGCAGGGGCCGAAGCTGAGGCTGGGCCGGTTCAAGGACGTCGAGATCGAGGTCGGGCCGGGCCACAAAATGCGCTTCGACCTCGACCCGACGCCGGGCGACGCGACGCGGGTGCAGATGCCGCATCCGGAGATCTTCAAGGCGCTGCGGACGGGCATGCTGCTGCTGCTCGACGACGGGCGGGTGCGGCTGCGCGTCGGAGAGCGGGCCGACGACTGGGCCGATGTCACGGTCGAGAGCGGCTCGAAGCTGTCGGACCGCAAGGGCGTGGCCGTGCCCGAGGCGGTGGTGCCGGTCTCGGCCCTGACGCCCAAGGACCGCGAGGATCTGGCCTTCGCCCTGCGCATCGGCGTCGACTGGGTGGCCCTGAGCTTCGTGCAGAAGCCGGAGGACATGGCCGAACTGAAGCAGATCGTGAAGGGCCGCGCCGCCTGTCTGGCCAAGATCGAGAAGCCGCAGGCGCTGAACGAGCTGGAGGCCATCCTCGACTATTGCGACGGGGTGATGGTGGCGCGCGGCGATCTCGGCGTCGAACTGGATCCGGAAGAGGTGCCGGTGGCGCAGAAGCGGATCATCCGCGCCGCCCGCCAGCGCGGCGTGCCGGTGATCGTGGCCACGCAGATGCTGGAGTCGATGACCAGCGCCCCCGCCCCGACCCGGGCCGAAGCCTCCGATGTGGCGAATGCGGTCTACGAGGGCGCCGACGCCCTGATGCTGTCGGCCGAGACGGCGTCCGGCGACTACCCGCTGGAGTCGGTCGGGATCATGAACCGGATCATCGAGCGGGTGGAACGCGACCCCCTGTGGCCGGGGCTGATGGATGCCGAACACGCCGGCATGGACGAGCACGACGTGGACGCCCTGGTCGCCGCGGCGCGAAAGGCCGGCGAGGCGCAGTCGACGGCCTGCGTGGTGGTGTTCACGACCCTGGGCGGCACGGCGCGCCGGATGTCGCGCGAGCGGCCGCTGCAGACGGTCTTGGCCCTGACGCCGAAGCCGGAGACGGCCCGGCGCCTGGCGCTGGTCTGGGGGCTTGAGCCGCGGCTGAGCCGGGAGCCCGCCTCGCTGGAGGAGGTCACCGACGACGCGGTCGAGAAGGCGGTCGAGTTCGGGCTGGCCGAGCCGGGCCAGCGGCTGCTGATCCTCGCGGGGACGCCGTTCGGCGCCCCGGGGGCTGCGAATCTGCTGCGACTGGCGCATGTTCCGATGAAGGGGCGCGGCCAAAAGGGCTGACTCCGCGAAGGTCGGCATGATCAAATATATCGGCTCGAAGCGCGCGCTGCTGGCGGAGATCGTCCGGGCGATCTCGGGCGTGCTGCCGGACGGCGGGACGGTGTGCGACCTGTTCTCGGGGTCGGCGCGGGTGGGCCACGCGCTGAAGAAGCAGGGCTTCCGGGTCTGGTCGAACGACCACAACGCCTATGCCCATGTGCTGGCCACGGCCTATGTGCAGGCCGACCGGGAGCGCTGGCAGGAGAAGGCGGAGGCCGTGCTGGCGGAGTTGCGGGCGGCAGCGCCCGAGGCCGGCTGGTTCACGAAGACCTTCTGCGAGGACGCCCGCTACTTCACGCCGGAGAACGGGGCGCGGATCGACGCGATGCGCGACCGGATCGCCGCCATGGCTCTGGAGCCGGAGCTGGAGGCCATCGCCCTGGTCAGCCTGATGGAGGCCGCCGACCGGGTCGATTCCACGGCCGGGCTGCAGATGGCCTATATGAAGTCGTGGGCGAGCCGGGCGCTGAAGCCGCTGGAACTGCGGATGCCGGATGTGCTGCCGGGCGTCCCGGCGGGACAGTGCAGGGCCACCCATGCTGACGCCGTGGAATTGGCCCCGACGGTCGAGGCGGACCTCGTCTATCTGGACCCGCCCTACAACCAGCATTCCTACCTCGGCAATTACCACTGCTGGGAGAGCCTGGTGCTGTGGGACAAGCCGGAGACCTATGGGATCGCCAACAAGCGGATCGACGTGCGGACGAGGAAGAGCGCCTTCAACAGCCGGCCCGGCATCGCCCCCGCGCTGCAGGCCGTGATCGAGGGGTTGAAGGCGCCGAACCTGATCGTCTCTTTCAACGACGAGGGCTATCTGTCGCGCGACCAGCTGGTCGGGATGCTGTCGGAACGAGGTGAGGTGCAGGTCATCGAGATCGCCCGTCCCCGCTACGTCGGGGCGCGCATCGGCATCCACAATCCCAAGGGCGAGAAGGTCGGGGCGGTCGGCCGGCTGAGGAACGTCGAATATCTGTTCGTGGTCAGCGACCGGCGCGTGAATCTCGCCGACGCGGCGTGAGCGGGAGCGTACGGAACGTGTCGGACTCCGGGCCGTTGTGTCGGCCATGGAACAGTTGACGATCACCCCCTCGCGCCGCCTCGAGGCCCGCCACGCCTACGGCCGGTCGGTGGACGCCTTCGAACCCGCGGCCTGGCGGCCGCCGTCGCCGATGCGCTTCGACAGCCGCGTCGCCAACGACGCGACGCCTGAGCCGGAGCCAACCCTGTCCCACATGGCGGACGGCGTCCCGGCCTGGCTGACCGTGGTGCTCGGCAGCGTGGTGGCCGCGCTGATGGGCGCCTTCCTGGGCGGCGCCCTGCACATCTAGGCGTCTTTGAGCAAGGCCCGGATCGGGGCCCAGCCGCGGCGGTGGGCGGGGCAGGGGCCGAGGGTCTTGAGGGCTTCCTGATGCACCGGTGCGTTGTAGCCCTTGTGCGAGGCGAAGCCGTAGCCCGGGTATTCCGCGTCCATTTCGATCATCAGCCGGTCGCGCGCCGTCTTGGCGAGGATAGAGGCCGCCGCGATCGACAGCGACAGGCCGTCGCCGCCGACCACCGTCTGCACGTCGCAGGGCAGGTTGAAGCGATAGTTTCCGTCGACGAGGGCCGCCGCGGGTTGGACCGCCATCGCCTCGATCGCCCGGCACATGGCGAGGCCGGTGGCGTGCAGGATATTGAGTTCGGCGATCTCCTCGACCGAGGCGAAGCCGACGCCCCAGGCCACGGCGCGCGCCTTGATCTCGATCTCGAGGATTTCGCGGCGCTCGGCGGTCAGGGCCTTGGAATCGTCGATGCCCTCCGGCAGATCGTCGTGGTTCAGGATCACCGCCCCCGCCGACACCGGCCCGGCCCACGGTCCGCGCCCGGCCTCGTCGACTCCGCAGACGAGGCCGCCGCACGACTGGATCAGCACGGTTTCCAGCGCCAGCGTCGGGAAGGCGCGCGCGACCTTCGGCGGCGCCTTCGCGGCGGGCTTCTTTTTCGCGGAGGCTTTCGCGGGGGTCTTCACCGGGCCGCCATCGCACGAACCTGCCGGTGACGGAAGCACTCGACGCCGTGATCGTTGACCATGCCCACAGCCTGCATGAAGGCATACACAATCACGGGGCCGCAGAAGGTGAAGCCCCGCTTCTTCAGCGCCTTGGCCATGGCTTCGGACTCAGGCGTGGCGACCGGGCGGGCGCCGCTGTCGGGCCAGTGGTTCTGGATCGGCGCGCCGCCGGCGAAGGACCAGAGCCACTCCGAGAAATCCTCGCCGCTGTCGCGCATCTCCAGCCAGATCCGCGCGCCCTTGATCGCCGCGTTGATCTTGGCGCGGGAGCGGATGATGCGGGGGTCGCCCAGCAGCCGTTCGATATCGGTCTCGCCATAGCGGGCGACGATCTCGGGGTCGAAACCGTCGAAGGCGTCGCGCATCCCCTCGCGCTTCCGCAGGATGGTGATCCACGCCAGCCCCGCCTGGAAGCCGTCCAGCACCAGCTTCTCCCACAGGGCGCGAGGGTCGTACTCGGGCACGCCCCATTCCCCGTCGTGATAGGCGACATAGAGGGGATCAGTCCCGCACCAGGCGCAGCGATGGAGTGAGTCGGGCATGGGCTCAGGGTAGCGGATCGGGCGCGAAAAAGGGCCGCGCCCGGAAGGCGCGGCCCCGAGGTTCGGTCCGGCCTGGCCGATCAGCCGGCGGTGTAGCGGTATTCGGTGATCTCGCAGACGTTGATGCGGTTACGCACCAGCTCGTCGCCGTCGGCGAAACGGGCCTTGAAGTCGAACAGGCAGGCGCCTGTGCCGTCGTCGATGTTGATCCGGACCGAGGCGCCGGACCGCAGCACGTCCTGGCCCAGGATGTCTTCTTCCCAATTACTCCGGCCGGAGTTCGAGGCGTAGAAGTGGGTCATGGTCACGCCGGTGGCGTTGATGATCAGGACCCGGCGGTCCTGGCCGTCGTTGGACTGGAAGCCCATCGTGCCGAAGGCGACAGCCGAGATGGCGGCCGCCAGTACGGCGCGGCGTGCGAAATTCTTCAACATTTTACGGATCCTTGAACGGATGCGCCCCCTTGCGCATCGCCCACCTAACACCGATGGGCGAACTGCGTCGAGAAGGTGGCGCGAGATTCTCCGGCACGGAGACTCCCCAGGCCGAAATCACTCCACCTGGGCGAAGGCCCTGACCGGAAACGTCCCGAAGGCCTTCACCTTCGGCGGGGCGGCGGTGAAGCGGAAGCCGGCGTCGGGCAGGAGCTCCAGCCCGCGCATGTGCTCGCAGATGGGGATGCCGGCCCCCAGCAGCAGGGTGTGGGCCGGGCGTGAGCGGGCGCGGGTGTCGTCGATGTTGTGGGAGTCGATGCCGACCAAGGCTGCGCCGGCCTCGACGAGGAAGGCGGCGGCGGCCTCGGTCAGGAAGGGGTGGTCCTCGAAATAGGCGTCGGTTCGCCAGTGGCGGGCCCAGCCGGTGTGGACCAGCACCGCCCTGTCTCGCAGGTCGAGCCCCGCGAACCGGTCGGCGCCGACGGCCTGCACATCGCCGGCCCGCACCACCAGCCCCGGCAGGGCGGCGACGCGGTCGAGGCCGACCTGGCTGAGGTCCTCCCCGTCGGCGTAGCGGTGGAAGGGGCTGTCCAGATAGGTGCCGGTGTTGCCGACCATCTCGATGCGGCCGATCTGGAATTCGGTGCCGGGATCGTAGTTGGCCCGCGAGGCCTCGCGGCTGAGGTGGTCGCAGATCAGCGGCGCCGGCAGGCCCTTATAGGTGACCATGCCGTCTTCGATGGTGTGGCTGAGATCGATCAGCGGCACGGCGGTCTCCACGGCGACGAGAGCTTGAGCCTAGGCCATCGCCAGCCCGGCGTCTTCCCGGAGGGGGCGAGAAGTCGCTGGCCTTTTTCCGCTTTCGGGAGTGTAGTTCGTGTCCGGTCCAACCTTCGGTCGAACCTGGAAATGGAGAATCGCCATGGCCAACACCCTGATCCGCTTCACCCTCGCCGGTTTCGGCTTCGCCGCCGTCGCCGCCAGCGCGCTCTACTCGCCGCCCGGCTCGACCTACTCGGCCGATGTCGGCCGGCCCTGTTTCGCCGCGTCCGAGGTGCATAATTTCCGCGGCGACGACGCCGGCCCCGTCTATGTCCGCGCCCGGGTCTCGGAAGTGTTCGAACTGACCACGGCGGGTTGTCCGGGCATCCACTTCGCCAACGGCCTGAACCTTCGGCCCGATGGCGTGTCGACCCAGCTCTGCGTCGGCGACAGGGGCCGCTTCATGCCGTCCGGGGCGGGGACCACCGGCGTCGTCTGCGCCTTCCAGGTCACCCGCAAGCTGACCCGCGAGCAGGTCGCCGCCCTGCCGGACCGCTGGCAGCCCTGATCAACCTCCGGACAGCCAGTCCGGACGCCGCACGGACACGGCGCGGCCCTCGACGGTGAGCGCGCCCTCCAGTCGGTCCAGCCGCAGCAGGGCCATGGCGGCGCCGTCCATGCCGGTCAGCACCTCGCCGGCGCGCAGGTCGCCGTTCAGCACCTCGGCGCCGTAGGGCGGCGGCGGGCCGTCGAAGGCGATCGGGAGCATGCGGTTCTTGATGCTGCCCCGCCGCTTCATCCGCGACGTGGTCTCCTGGCCGACGAAACAGCCCTTCTGGAAGTCGATGCCGTTCAGCAGGTCGAAATCGGCCTCGATCGGATAGGTCCTGTCGGAGGGCGCGTCGGCGGCCGGGTCGGGGACTCCGACGGCGAGGCGGTGGACCTGGTAGTCGGCTTCGGTGGCGCTCCCGTCGCCGTGGCCGCCGTAGCGCCGACCGCCCAGGCCGGGCGCGCGGGGGTCGACGGTGAAGCCGTCGGCGACCTCCGGCCAGGAGGCGAAGACCGGGCGGTCGTCGGCCTCGACCGCGATCTGGGCCCTGAGCTTGTACATCGACAGCCGCTGCAGCAGCGCCTCGCGGCGGTCGGCGGCGACGTCGAGCAGAACCCCGTCCGTCTCGCCGTGCAGGAACAGGTCGAACAGCAGCCGGCCGGGCGGGGAGAGCAGGGCGCCGAAGCGTAGCTCTCCGTCCGCCAGCGTCTCGACGTCCTGGGTCAGGAGATTGTGCAGGAACGGTTTGGCGTCCGGACCGGAAACCCGGATCAGGGCGCGGCTGTCGAGGCGGGCGATGCGGGTCGTCATACGGTCCAGATAGGGCGTCGCGTGCCTGTGGACCACACCTGTTGGCCCCTGATGAACGGCGAGAATCCGTATACGGTCCAATCATGACGGCCCGGTTCCCCATCCTCTATATCGCCGAGGCGGGCGCGCAGGACGCGGTGCTGTCGTGCGGGGTGCTGGCCTATCTGGTCGGGGCCATGCCGCAGGCGCGGTTCACCGTGGTCGGATCGCCGGCCAGCGCGCCGCTGTTCGCCGACACGCCGCGGCTGGACCGGCTGATCGTGCTGGAGAAGGAGACGCGGCTCGACTGGTTCGGCCTGTGGAACCAGGTGCGGGCGACGAACTGGGGTCTGGTCGTCGACATGCGCGGCTCGGCCCTCTCCGGGAAGCTGAAGCGTCAGAAGCGGGCGGTGCGCGGCGAGCGCGAGCCGGGCGTGCACGCCGTGGAGCTGGCGGCTCGGGTGCTGCAACTTGATGAAGTTCCGGCCCCTAGGCTGTTCGTGTCCGAGGCGACGCAGGCGGCGACCGACGCCCTGATCCCGCCGGGCGACGGGCCGATCCTCGCTGTCGGGCCGGGGGCCGAATGGATGGGCCGGCGCTGGCCCGCCGAGCGGTTCGCCAAGGTGGCCGCGGCCCTGGTCGGCGAGGGCGGGCCGCTGGAGGGCGGCCGGGTGCTGGTCGTGGGAACGGAGGCCGACCGGGACGCCGCCCACACCATCCGGCTGAGCCTGCCGCGCCACCGGACGATCGAACTTCACGGCCGGCTGAGCCCCTTGCAGGCGGTGGCGGCGGTGGGACGCTGCGCCCTCTACCTCGGCGGAGACTCGCTGTGGACCGACCTGGCTGTGGCGTCGGGGGTTCCGGTGGTGGCGGCCTATGGACCGTCGGACGAGGTCGAGCGGGGGCCCTGGGGCGGGATCGCCGTGCGCGGGCCGCGCTCGGTCGACGAGTACCGCAAGATCGATCCGCGGCTGGACCAGGCCATCGAACACATGAACGACCTGCCGGCCGATCGGGTGCTGAAGGCGGCTCGCAAGCTTCTGGCCGAGCGGGTATAGGGCCGGGCCATGACCCAGACATACGACCTGATCGTCCGCGGCGGCGAGGTGGCCAATCACGCCGGGCGGGGCATGGCCGACGTCGGGGTGATCGACGGACGGATCGCCTTCGTCGGCGACCTGTCGCAGGCGACGGCCGGCGAGACGGTGGATGCGGCGGGCCTGACGGTTCTGCCGGGCGTCATCGACACCCAGGTCCATTTCCGCGAACCGGGGCTGGAGTGGAAGGAAGATCTGGAGACCGGGTCGCGGGCGGCGGCGCTGGGCGGGGTCACCGCCGTGTTCGAAATGCCGAACACCGAGCCGAACACCACCGACCCCGACACCCTCGCCGACAAGCTGGAGCGGGCGCGGGACCGGATGTGGACCGACCACGCCTTCTATATCGGCGGCACGCATGAAAATGCGCGGTTCCTCGGGGAGCTGGAGCGGCTGCCGGGGTGCTGCGGGGTCAAGGTGTTCATGGGGGCCTCGACCGGGACCCTGCTGGTCGCCGATGACGACGGCGTGCGCGAGGTGCTGCGCCATGTGAAGCGGCGCGCGACCTTCCACTCCGAGGACGAATACCGGCTGGCCGACCGGCGGCCGCTGGCCCGCGCCGGCGACTGGACCAGCCATCCGGAGGTGCGCGACCCCGAGAGCGCGATCATGTCGACGCGCCGTCTGGTGCGGCTGGCGCGGGAGACGGGGGCCCGCATCCATGTGCTGCACGTGACCACGGCCGAGGAGGTCGAGTTCCTGGCCGGCCACAAGGACGTGGCGACGATGGAGCTGACGCCTCAGCACCTGACCCTGGATGGGGACGAGGCCTATGAGCGGCTGAAGGGTCTGGCGCAGATGAACCCGCCGATCCGCAACAACTATCACATCGCCGGCCTGTGGCGGGGGATCGAGCAGGGCGTGGCGGACGTGCTGGGCTCGGACCACGCGCCGCATACGCTGGAGGAGAAGGCCCGGCCCTATCCGGCCTCGCCGTCGGGGATGCCGGGGGTGCAGACGCTGGTGCCGGTGATGCTGACCCATGTGGCGAACGGGCGGCTGAGCCTGGACCGGTTCATCGACCTGACCAGCCACGGGACCAACCGGGTGTTCGGCATCGCCGGCAAGGGGCGGATGGCCGAGGGCTATGACGCCGACCTGACGCTGGTCGACCTGAAGGCGAAGCGGGTGATCAAGCATGAGGACATGGCCAGCCGCTGCGGCTGGACGCCGTTCGACGGTTTCGAGGCGACCGGCTGGCCGATGGCGACGATCGTGCGCGGCCGGGTGGTGATGCGCGACGGCGAGCTGATCGGAAGCGCCCACGGGCGGCCGGTGCGGTTCCAGGAGACGCTGGCCTGACGGGAACTTCCCGGACTCTCCACGATTCCCTTGTCGTGGAAGGAGTTACGCCATGAGCAAACGCGAACTGATCGAACCCAATCCCGGCGACAAGCGCTATGCCCGCAGGGACGAGGAGGGCCGCTTCACCGAGATGGTCGACGTTGGCCGGTCGCTGTCGCAGGACCGGCGGCGCGAGGCGAAGCACGAGGCGCCGAAGGGCCAGGGCGACCGGGGCGACCGGCGCAACTAGCGCGGCTGGAGGATGAAGCCGGCGATGTCGTCGACGACGCCGGGGGCCAGCGGCAGGTCGGGGTTGCTGTAGGTCGCCGCGTTGGCGGCGCGGTCGGCGGGCGCGACCTTGAGCAGGTGGTTGACGCCCTCCCAGATCTTCAGAGCGGCGTCCGGCCGGGCGGCGGCGAGCGCCTCGGCGTCGGCGACGCTCACTTGGATGTCGGTGGTTCCCTGGCCGATCATCACCGGGCCCTCGTAGGCCGTGACCAGCGCCGCGGGGTCGAGCGGCAGCCATGAGATCATGTAGGGCTGGACCGAGGGGCGGAACAGGGCGACCAGCTGCGGCGGGATCTCGGCGACCGGGCGGCCGGCTTCGAGTTCGGCGAGGATGGCCAGGGCCTGACCGAGCAGGGGCTCGGGGACGCCGGCCAGCTGTTCGCGCAGCACGGCGCCGATCGGACGGCCGGCGCCGGACAGCAGCACCAGGCCGCAGACGGCGTCGTCGGCCTCGCCCGCGGCGACGAGGGCGACCAGGGCGCCCTCGCTGTGGCCGATCAGCCAGGCGCACGGCTGGCCGGTCAGCCGGGCCGTCTCGGCGGCCCAGGCGCGGGCGTCGTCGGCGTAGTCGGTGAATTTCAGGTCGGCCTCGGAGGTCAGGGCGGAGGCGCTCTCGCCGATGCCCCGCTTGTCGGTGCGGACCGTGGCCACGCCGTGCCCGGCGAGCCCCTCGGCCAGCAGGCGGTAGCTGGAGGCCGAGACCCCGAGCGGGCTGTTGCCGTCCCGGTCGGTTGGCCCGGAACCGGCGATGATCAGGGCCGCGGCGCGGGCGCCGCCCTCGGGCGCCAGCAGGGCTCCGTGCAGGGGGGCCGGCTCCGACGGCAGGGTCACGGGCGCGGAGACCGGGTCGGACAGCAGGGCGGCGGCGAGGATCAGGCTGAGCATGGCGGTCTCCGTGGTCAGAAGGGCTGCCGGTCGGGGTCGGTGCGCCAGACGCGCCAGCTCTCGATCACCGAAAGCAGGGCGGCGGCGACGACGGCGCCGATGAGCAGCTGATAGCCAAGGGGCTGGGGCGCGACGGGGGCGGCGGCGAGACCGACGAGGCCGATCAGGAAGAAGAGCCGGCCGGCGAGGCGGTTGGAGCGGTCCCAGGCGAGGCGGCTCTTGTAGCTCCACGGGGTGCGGACGCCGGCGAGCGGATTGGGGCCGACGCGGCCCAGCACGGCCCCGATAAGCAGGAACAGGGCGGCGAGGCCCGCCATGGGGACGGCCGAGCCCAGCGAGGTCAGGTCGGTGAGGCTGGACACGCCGGAGAACAGGGTCAGGCCGAGGAAGGTGAGCAGGATCAGCACCTGGCCGGAGCGGAGGGCCCGGGCCCGGGCCCTGTCCTCCGCCCGGGCGGCGGCGGCTCCCATGCCGCCGGCGAACACGCCGGTCAGCAGGCCGAGGACGACGATGCCGCCGCCGATGGCCTCGCGCCCGGCCCAGGCGTCGGCCTGGCCGTCGGCGCCGTAGTGGTAGGGCATCACTTCCAGCGGGCCGGCGAGGAAGATCCAGACGCCGGCGGCGACGATCAGCAGGGTGACCGCGACGGTGGCGCGGTCGGCGGCGGTCAGGCGGGTCATGGGCGGGGCTCCTCTTCGGGATCGGGGGCGCGGGCGCCGGTCATCTGCAACAGGAAGGCGAGGGCCTCCTCGACGGCGGATATCTCCAGCCGGTAGCGGATCGAGGCCCCGTCGCGCTCGGGCGAGACCAGGCCGGCCTCCTTGAGGGCGTTGAGGTGGCCGGTGATGGTCGGCCAGCTCATGTCGAAGGCGGCGGCGATGTCGCCGGACGCCAGCGGCCCCTTGCGCAGCATCTCGACGATGCGGCGCCGTACCGGGTGGGACAGGGCCTTGAACAGGGCGTTCATAGGAAAGAGGCTAATTAGGAAAGTCCCTAATAGCAATCCGGCGACGTCGGAAATTCGGTGTGACAGAGTCGGCAGCGGGTCCGAAAATTCGAGGTGGCGGAGTCGGCAGAGTCGGCAAACGCCGGAGCGTTCGTTGTTTGCCGGACCCTGTGGCGGGCCGGGCGGAGTTCGATTGTCAAAGACCGGGCGAGGCGACGTCTCGGCGAAGGCGCACATCATAGGGGAGCCTCGCCCTCAGGCGGGTTCATGACGCTGACGTCGTGGCGGAGTGGAGGGAAAACAGCGGGTTAGCCGATGAAAGTGTGACGGCTGGCGGCGGATTTGCAGCGCAGCAATCCTTCCTGTCGTCAGCCTCCGGCGCTCCGCAGGCGCGACCGGGGGACCCGGCGGCGCCGAAGGCGATTTGTTCGCGCCGGCTGACTGAAACAGCGGCGCACCGACAGGGTCGCGCTCACGCGCGCCGCCGGGTCCCCCGGTCGCGGCGCTGAAGCGCCTCGCCGGAGGATGACGAAAGCGGGGAGGCTGCTTCCGCTTGCGACCCGTTGCGGACGTTTGGACGGTGGCAGATCATCGGCGAATGACAGCAGCGATCAAGCCGAGCGTGGCGACCCCGCAGTTCCGCACAGCACTGTTGCGGGCGCTCAAAAATGATTTCCCCAGTTGCGAGCCGCATATCCATCCAGCGGCGGGAGCGCGTGTCGCATTCCAGCTTTTCGACGCTGACGGAAATGCTCGAAGCCAGTTGGTGACCATCAGCCGGCACACAACGGATACGCTGACGCGATCAGGGTTGTATCGGATGATCCAGAACGCGGGCGCGACTGACACCGGCTTTCCCAAGGAGCTTGGCGGTCGCTGAGCGATGTCCGCTATCCACCCGCAGGCGTCGGTCCGCTTTCGACCCGTTGCGGACTCTGTTCGGTCGCACGACATTAAGCTATGCCTTATGCCGAACACGATGGACACCGCATCTTCTACACGGTTCAAGGCAGTGGGCCAGTCATGGTTCTGCTGCATGGCCACCTGCTGAGTTCAGCCTCTTGGCGAGATGGCGGTTTCGCTCAAGCTCTCGGAGACGGCCACACGGTCGTTCTCATCGACGCCTTGGGCCATGGCTTCAGTGACAAGCCGAACGCCCCCTCCGCTTATCGGCGGGAGCGTCGTGCCGGCGAGGTCATTGCCGTTCTCGATGCCATCGGAGCCGGGAGCTTCCATCTCGTGGGTCATTCCATGGGCGGTTGGACGGCAGTCGGATTGGCGCAGGCCACACCGGGCCGCCTGCTCTCGGTAACGCTGGGCGGATGGAACCCCGTGCAGGGCATCGCGGCAGGGCTTCCGGCCGGGGTGACAGGGCCAGTCCCGTTTGCCCGGGTCCTTGGCATGGCCCGGGCGACCGCCCCTGATCTCGTCTCGTGGGTGACTGCCGAGAACGAGTCAGGATTGCGCGCCTGCTGGGAGGCGATGGACGACCTCGACGGCGCGGCTGAGGTGCTTCTCGGCTGTGGGTGCCAGGTGCTGCTCTGGAGCGGGCGCGACGACGCGAGAGGGACGTCTATGCAGACACTCGCAGACCATTTCGGATGGGAGATGCTTTGGACCGAAGGCGATCACCTAACTGTCGTGACCAAGCATGGCGAGGAGAACGCGCTGCTGGTCCGGCAGGCCATCGAGAAGCATTGAAGACTGCTGGCGGCAACGTCCGCTTCCCACCCATTGCAGCCCTCCACAGTGTCCGCTTGCGGCGCATTGCCCCCCCAGCTCACCCCGTCGTCATCCTCGGGCTTGACCCGAGGATCAGAGGTGGGAGGCGGGCTGAGCGGCGGTGGCGGCCCGGCGAGCGTGACCGTGCATCGTTCGACCGGGCGCCGGGGGGTCTGATCCTCGGGTCGAGCCCGAGGATGACGGGGAAGGGGTGGTGGACGTCGCCCTCAGATCGAGAAGCTGACCCCGCAGCCGCAGCTGGAGGCCGCGTTCGGGTTGCGGACGACGAACTGGGCGCCGGCGAGGTCGTCGACGAAGGCGATCTCGGAGTTCTTGAGGAAGGGCAGGGAGACGGGGTCGACGAGGGCGGCCTGGCCGGCGGTTTCGATGCGCAGGTCGTCGGGATCGGCGGCCTCAACCAGTTCGAAACGGTACTGGAAGCCGGAGCAGCCGCCGCCGTCGACGGCGACGCGCAGCATGACCGGGCGGCCCTCGGCCCCGGCCAGTTTCGCGAGGCGGGCGGCGGCGCTGTCGGACAGGGTCAGGCCGTGGCCGCCGGCGTGGGGCGAAATCTGGAAGGTCGGGGCGGATTGGACGGTGCTCACGGGGCTCTATATGAGGCGCGGACGGGCGATCGCAAAGGCCCGCCGGAGAATGAGCCGCCGTGTTGATCCCTGAGCGTGCGCCGTACGCCGAATACCCCGAGCACAGCCGCGGCCGGCTGACTCCGGAGCCGATCAGCCGCACGCGCAACGCCTATGCCCGGGACCGCGACCGGATCATCCACGCCACCGCCTTCCGCCGCCTGAAGGAGAAGACCCAGGTCTTCGTGGCGCACGAGGGCGACCACTACCGGACCCGGCTGACGCACAGCCTGGAGGTGGCGCAGATCGCGCGGTCGCTGGCCCATGCGCTGCGGCTGGACACCGACCTGGCGGAGACGGTGGCGCTGGCCCACGACCTCGGCCATCCGCCGTTCGGCCACGCCGGCGAGGACGAGCTGCAGGCGCGGATGGAGCGCTGGGGCGGCTTCGACCACAACGTCCAGACCTTCCGGGTGGTGACCCGACTGGAGGAGCGCTATCCGCAGTTCGACGGGCTGAACCTGAGCTGGGAGACCGTCGAGGGGGTGGTCAAGCACAACGGGCCGGTGGCGCACCGGCTGGACGAGCCGGCGTGGCGGGCCATCGCCGACTATGCGCCCGGTTGGGACCTGAGGCTGGACAGTTTCGCCTCGCTGGAGGCGCAGGCGGCGGCGATCGCGGACGACATCGCCTACAACAACCACGACGTCGACGACGGGGTGCAGGCGGGGCTGTTCACCCTGGAGGACCTGTCGGACGTGCCGCTGATCGGGCCGGTGCTGCACGGAGTGCGCAGGGACTGGCCGGACATCGACGAGCGGATGGTGCGGATCGAGGCGGTGCGCCGGATGATCGGCGTCATGGTCGAAGACGTGCTGGCCGAGACGGAGGCGCGGATCGAGGACGGCGCGGTGCGCTCGACCGAGGACGTGCGGACGGCGGGGCGGCCGCTGGTCGGTTTCTCGCACGGCATGCTGGCCGACCTGGGCGTGCTGCGGAAATTCCTGTTCGAGCGGATGTACCGCCACTATCGCGTCAACCGCACGCGCAGCCAGGCGCGGCGGCTGCTGGGCGAGATGTTCGAGCTGTTCATGGCCGACCCGGGGACGCTGCCGCCCGAGTGGTCGGGCAAGGCGGGGACCAGCGACGAGGCGCGGCGGGCGCGGGCGGTGTGCGACTACATCGCCGGCATGACCGACCGCTATGCGATCGAGGAGCACAGGAAGCTGTTCAGCCTCGATCTGGCGCTGGATCTGTAGAGCGCCCTCCACCGCCGTCATCCCCGGACTTGATCCGAGGATCAGAGGCAAAGCCGGGCTGTGCGGTGGAGACGGCCCGGGGACGGCGTCCGCGCGACCTTCGACGGAGCACCGGACGGTCTGGCCCTCGGGTCAAGCCCGAGGGTGACGGGCAAGGGCGCCAGAACCCGCCTGAAAAAGGACTCGGACCGGGATAGAGTGTCGGTCCCGCGTCTCGATTCGCGCGGCAGGACGGAAGGCGCGGCCATGTCTCACGAAGATCCCTATCGTCCCAATCCGGGCCGCGACCGCGGCGCCTATACGCCGCCGACGGACGACGACCTGCCGTTCAACCGCCAGGGCTACGACCCGCGCCGCGGCGGCGGGGGAGGCGGCGGCGGCAAGGCCCCGCCGATGACGCTGATCATCTCGGCGGTGGTGCTGCTGGTGCTGATCGTGGCCGTGGTGGTCTATTACCGGGCCGGGCCGCGGTCCTCGGACGACGCGCCTCCGGCCGTCGGCACGCCGGTGGGCGAGATCAGGTCGGACGCGCCGATCGACGCCCAGCCGGTCGATCCGACCGCCGGCATCGACGTCTACGCCGGCGAGGAGCCGGTCCCGGCGGCCCCGACCTTCATTCCGCCGCCGGAAGCGGTGCAGCCGCGACCCGCGCCCGCGCCCGTCGAGACCGCGCCGGAGCCGGCCCGGCCCGCGCCGGCGCCGACGACCCCGCCGCCCGCGAAGAAGGCCGAACCGGCTCCGGCCGGCGGGACCTCGGGCGTGCAGATCGGCGCCTTCTCGACCCCGAGCCTGGCCGAGCGCGAATACAATGCCGTGGTCGGCCGCTATCCGGCCCTGACCGAGGGCGGCAGCCGGCGGGTGCAGGAGGTGACGGCCTCGAACGGTTCGACCGTCTATCGCACCACCATCACCGGCCTGAGCCGCGAGCGGGCGACCGGGCTATGCAACGCCATCAAGGCCTCGGGCGGGGACTGCATCGTCCGGTGACGCGTTCGGCGGCGATCTACGGTTGCAGCGGGCACAGGCTGACGGAGGACGAGAAGGCCTTCTTCGCCGAGGTCCGGCCGTGGGGCTTCATCGTCTTCCGCCGCAATGTCGACAGCCCGGACCAGATGCGGGCCCTGACCGACGAGATGCGCGACTGCGTCGGCGACCCCGACGCGCCGGTGCTGATCGACCAGGAGGGCGGCCGGGTGCAGCGGATGGGCCCGCCGCACTGGGCCAAATATCCGCCGGCCGAGGCGTATCTGAAGGCGACGAACGATCCGCTGGCGGCGCGCGAACTGGCGAGGCTGGGCGCGCGGCTGATGGCGCACGACCTGAAGTCGGCGGGGGTGAACGTCGACTGCGCGCCGGTGCTGGACGTGCCGGTGCCCGGGGCCCACGACATCATCGGCGACCGGGCGTATGCGCGGGATCCGGCGACGGTGGCGATGCTGGGCCGGGCGGCGGCCGAGGGACTGCTGGCCGGCGGGGTGCTGCCGGTGATCAAGCACATGCCGGGGCACGGGCGGGCCTTCGCCGACAGCCACCACGACCTGCCGGTGGTGCATGCGGACCTGAAGACGCTGGACGGCTGGGATTTCGCGCCGTTCAGGGCGCTGTCGGACATGCCGCTGGCGATGACGGCGCATGTGGTGTTCGACGCGGTCGACCCGAAGCGGCCGGCGACCACCTCGAGGAAGGCGCTGAAGCTGATGCGCGAGGGGCTCGGCTTCGGCGGGCTGATCATGACCGACGACCTGTCGATGAAGGCGCTGACGGGAAGCCTGCGGGAGCGGGCGGAGGCGGCGCTGGAGGCGGGCTGCGACGTGGTCCTGCACTGCAACGGCGAGCTCGGCGAGATGCGGCAGGTGGCCGAGGGCGTCGGCGGGCTGAAGGGCAAGGCCGGCAAGCGGGCGGCGGCGGCGCTGGCTCGGATCGTGCGCGAGGTGGAGCCGCTGGACGTGTTCGCGGCGCGCGACCGGTTCGACGCCCTGATGGCCGGCAAGGTCGAAGCGGCGCGGGGCCCTGACGTGGGGGAGGCGCAGGCGTGACCGACGCGTTCCAGCCCAATCTGGACTTCGCCGCCGTCGAACAGGCCGACGACCGCGAGGCGTTCGTGGTCGATCTGGAGGGCTACGAAGGGCCGCTGCACGTGCTGCTGGCGCTGGCGCGGACGCAGAAGGTCGACCTGCTGAAGCTGTCGATCACCCGGCTGGCCGAGCAGTATCTGGCCTTCGTGCACGAGGCGCGGCGGCGGAATTTCTCCCTGGCGGCGGACTATCTCGTGATGGCCTCATGGCTGGCCTATCTGAAGTCGCGCCTGCTGCTGCCGCGCACCGACAGGAAGGGCGAGGAGGCGCCCGCCGAGGAGATGGCCGCGGCCCTGGCCTTCCGGCTGCAGAAGCTGGAGGCGATGAGGAAGGCGGTGGAGGCGATCACCGCCCGGCCGCGGCTGAAGCGCGACGTGTTCACGCGCGGCGACCCGGAGGCGCTGGTGATCATCCCGTCCGACCGGATCGACGCCAGCCTGTACGAGCTGATGGCCGCCTATGTGACACAGCGGCGGCGCGAGGAGCAGCGCCACTACAATCCCGGCCAGCGGGTCGAGGCCTTCGGGCTGGAGGCCGCGCGGGACTGGCTGAGGGACATTTTGCCGAGGCTGGAGGAGTGGACGCCGCTGGAGCGGGTGGCGCCGGAGAAGCATGGCGAGGCGGGGCCGTCGCAGGCCAGCTTCACCGCCTCGACGCTGTCGGCCAGCCTGGAGCTGGTCAAGGAGGGGGCCATGGACGTGAAACAGGCCGAGGCCTTCGCCGAGCTGTATCTGAAGCGGCGGGGCAAGGGTCAGCCGCTGGAGCTGGTGCCTTGATCCAGTTCGCGCCGGACCATCTGGAGATCGAGCGCCGGGTCGAGGCGCTGCTGTTCGCGGCGGCCGGACCGTTGTCGGCGGCGGAGATCGCGCGGCGGCTGCCCGAGGGGGCGGACGTCGGCGGGGCGATCTCGGCGCTGCGCGAGCGCTACCAGGGGCGGGGAGTGGAGCTGGAGTGCGTCGCCGACCGCTGGCGGTTCCGCACGGCGCCGGATCTCAGCTTCATGATGACCGAGGAGCGGGAGGAGCCGCGGCGGCTGTCGAAGGCGGCGCTGGAGACGCTGGCGATCATCGCCTACCACCAGCCCTGCACCCGGGCCGAGATCGAGAGCGTGCGGGGGGTGTCGCTGTCCAAGGGGACGCTGGACCTGCTGCTGGAGCTGGGGTTCGTGCGGCTGAAGGGCCGGCGGCGGACGCCGGGGCGGCCGGTGACCTACGCCACGGCCGACAAGTTCCTCGAGCATTTCAGCCTGTCGAGCCTGTACGACCTGCCGGGGGTGGCCGAGATGAAGGCGGCGGGGCTGCTGGACCTGTCGATCCCGGTCGGGTTCGAGGTGCCGGACCCGTCGCGGGCCTCGGATGACGACGATGCGCCCCTGCTGGCGGGCGAGGAGGACAGCCCGGAGTTCGCGCAGGATTTCGTCAAGGAGGACTGAGCTCCCGGCCGGACCCCTCCACCCCTTCGGGGTCCCCCTCCCCATCGCTGCGCGACAGGGAGGAGACAGCCGCCTCGCTCCGTCTCCTCCCCGCGAAGTGGGGAGGGGGACCGCGAAGCGGTGGAGGGGTGATGCATTCCCGCAGAACCCTTGCTAATCCGCTGCGATGATCGCACGCCTTCGTCCCGTTCCGTTCGACCTCGGTCCCGTCCATTTTGTCGGCATAGGCGGCATCGGCATGAGCGGCATCGCCGAGATCATGCTCAAGATCGGCTATTCGGTGCAGGGCTCGGACGCGAAGGCCAGCGCCAATACCGAACGGCTGGAAAAGCTGGGCGCGAAGATCTTCATCGGCCACGATGCGGCGCATGTCGGCGATACGGTGTCGGCGGTGGTCTATTCGACCGCGGTCAAGGCCGACAATCCCGAGATGGTGGTCGCCCGCGAGCGGCGCATTCCGCTGGTGCGGCGGGCAGAGATGCTGGCCGAGCTGATGCGGCTGCAGTTCTCGATCGCGGTCGGGGGGACGCACGGCAAGACCACCACGACCTCGATGGTGGCGGCCATCCTCGACGCCGGCGGGCTGGACCCGACGGTGGTCAACGGCGGCATCATCAACGCCTATGGCACCAACGCCAAGGTCGGCGACGGCGACTGGATCGTGGTGGAGGCCGACGAGAGCGACGGCAGCTTCCTGCGCCTCAAGTCGACCGTGGCCATCGTCACCAACATCGACCCGGAGCACCTGGACCACTACGGCGACTTCGACGGGGTGCGGAAGGCGTTCGTGGACTTCGTCGAGAACATCCCCTTCTACGGCTTCGCCGCCGTCTGCCTCGACCATCCCGAGGTGCAGCGGCTGGTGGCCTCGATCGATAACCGGCGGCTGGTGACCTACGGGATCAATCCGCAAGCCATGGTGCGGGCCGACAACTGCGTCATGGGCGCGGACGGCTGCCGCTTCGACGTGGTCATCCAGGGGCGGGGTATGGCGGCGCTGGACGAGCCGACGCGGATCGAGGGGCTGCACCTGCCGATGGCCGGCTGGCACAATGTCTCCAACGCCCTGGCGGCGAGCGCCGTGGCGCGCGAGCTGGACGTCTCGGACGAGGCGATCAAGGCCGGACTGGCCGGGTTCGGCGGGGTGCGGCGGCGCTTCACCACCACGGGCGTGGTCGGCGGGGTGCGCATCGTCGACGACTACGGCCACCACCCGGTCGAGATCGCCGCCGTGCTGAAGGCCGCGCGGCAGGTGGCGGAAGGCCGCGTCATCGCCGTGGTTCAGCCGCACCGCTACACCCGGCTGCGCGACCTGATGGAGGAGTTCTCGACCTGTTTCTCGGACGCCGATGCGGTGATCGTGGCCGACGTCTATCCAGCCGGGGAGACGCCGATCGAGGGGGTCGACAAGGAGGCGCTGGTGGAGGGCATCCGCCGCTTCGGGCACCGGAGCGTGCAGCCGCTGGAGAGCGTCGAGGCGCTGCCGGGCGTGGTGGCGGCGGAAGCGAAGGCCGGCGATCTGGTAGTGCTGCTGGGCGCGGGGGACATCACCCAGTGGGCCTACGCCCTGCCGGCGCAGCTGGAGGGGCTGGGTTGAGCGAGGAAGCACCCGAGGAGCGGATGGTGGCACTCCACAGTCTTGCCGCCGAGTACTCGCAAAAACTCGACCTCACCAACCCTGTCCTGAGCCGGTCAGCGCTCTCCACAGCGCGAGATGGTTGGTGGTTCGACCTGACGTTGGTCTCGGCTGAAGACGCTGATGATGATGACGGACCGGCTTGGTGGTTCAGCCTCATTCGGCGAGAGGACGGTGTGGATGCGGTCCAGTCCGAAGCGACGCTCGGCAATGAAGAGCGCCTCCTGTTCGAACTGTTTTCAAGCGTCACGCACGAACTTGCGCGACAAGGCCTAGACGCGATCGAGGGAAGCGATTTCCGCCCTCAAATGTTCGCTGATCAACACCGCTTGTTGGCGGCCATCAACCCGGGTTGGGCGGCGCTGAAAGCGGAACAGCATCGCCGGCTGTTGGCGCAAAGCCCGGCTCAGGACGTAGCCGATGTGGACTGACTCCCTCCCTCCTGTTCGCGGCAAGCTCCTGCGTGACGAGCCGCTCGGGCCGTTCACCTGGTTCCGGGTGGGCGGGAAGGCCGATGCGCTGTTCATACCGGCCGACGCCGACGATCTGGCGGATTTCTTGAAGGCGCTGGACCCCCGCGTGCCGGTGACGGTGCTCGGCGTCGGCTCGAACGTCATCGTGCGCGACGGCGGGGTCGAGGGGGTGGTGATCCGGCTGGCCGGGCGGCCGTTCGCGGGGATCGCGACCGACGGCGACATCATCACGGCCGGCGCGGGCGCGCTGGACTCGATGGTGGCGAGGGCTTCGGCCAAGGCGGGGCTGGCGGGGCTGGAGTTCTACGCCGGGATTCCGGGCACCATCGGCGGGGCCCTGACGATGAACGCCGGCTGCTACGGGGCGGAGACCAAGGATATCCTCGTCTCGGCCTGGGGGCTGAACCGGAAGGGGGAGCGGGTCGACTACGCGCTCGGCGACTTCGGCTACACCTATCGGCATTCCGAGGCGCCGGCGGACATCATCTGGATCGAGGCGATCTATCGCGGCACGCCCGACGATCCCGAGGCGGTCGCGGCCCGCATCGCCGAGATCACTTCCCGCCGCGAGCAGACCCAGCCGATCCGGGAGAAGACCGGCGGCTCGACCTTCAAGAACCCGCCGGGGCATTCGTCGTGGAAGCTGGTCGACGAGGCGGGCTGGCGCGGCAAGCTGTTCAAGGCGACCGGGGGCGGGGCCATGTTCAGCGAGCTGCACTCCAACTTCATGATCAATCCCGGCGAGGCCACGGCGGCCGACATCGAGGGGCTGGGCGAGGCGGTGCGGGCGGACGTGCTGGCGAAGACCGGCGTTCAGCTGGATTGGGAGATCAGGCGGATCGGACGGGCCTGAGTCTCCCCTTCCCCTCGAGGGGGAAGGGGTCGGGGGATGGGGTGGAGGCAGGCCGTGTCAGACAGTGGCGCGGGAGGCGTCGTCGATCTTCGTCCTGACGGAGCCCATCCGCTCTCAATCGACAACCATCCTGCCTCCACCCCACCCAACCCTCCCCCTCGAGGGGAGGGCTTTTCTGTTCACGGACCCGATTGGTTGACGGGCTGTTAAGGACGGTTGCCGCATTGCGGAGACTGTTCCGGAGCTTCGCATGACCCGCCCCTTCGCAGACCTTCACGTCGCCGTGCTGATGGGCGGACTGTCGGCGGAGCGCGAGGTGTCGCTGAGCTCGGGCAAGGGCTGCGCCGACGCCCTGGAAGGGCAGGTCGCCAAGGTCAGCCGGGTCGACGCCGGGCGCGATCTGGCCGAGGTGCTGACGGCGCTGAAGCCGGACGTGGTGCTCAACGCCCTGCACGGGGCCTGGGGCGAGGACGGCTGCGTCCAGGGCGTGCTCGAGACCCTGGCCATCCCCTACACCCATTCCGGCGTGCTGGCCTCCGCCCTGGCCATGGACAAGCACAAGTCCAAGGCGGTGCTGAAGGCGGCCGGCATCATGGTGCCCGGCGGCGGGCTGTTCGACCGGCACGAGGTGGCCAGCCGCCACGTTCTCGAACCGCCCTATGTGGTCAAGCCCAACGCCGAGGGATCATCGGTCGGGGTCTATCTGGTGCGCGAGGGCGCCAATTGGCCGGTGGCCGAGGTGGGCGAGCCGGGCTGGGCCTATGGCGAGCAGGTCATGGTCGAGCCGTTCATCGCCGGCAAGGAACTGTGTGTGGCGGTCATGGGCGAGGCCTCGGGCCCGCGCGCCCTGACGGTGACCGACATCACTCCGGTGAAGGGCTTCTACGACTACGAAGCCAAATATGCGCCGGGCGGCTCGATCCACCAATTGCCCGCCGACATCCCGCCCCACGTGTTCGAGACGGCGCTGCGCCAGTCGGAGCTGGCGCACGCCGCCATGGGCTGCCGCGGCGTGTCGCGGACGGACTTTCGTTATGACGATCTTAACGACGTTCTCGTTCTTCTGGAGGTCAATACCCAGCCCGGCATGACGCCGACCTCGCTCGTCCCCGAGCAGGCCGCCCATGCGGGGATGGGATACAAAGACCTGGTCCGGTGGATGGTGGAGGACGCCTCATGCCCGCGGTAGTTCGCGGCGGTCGGCGACAGAGTGCGAAACAGCCCGCCAAGCGGCCCGGGGCTCCGAAGGGGGGCAGGGGCCGCGCGCCCCGCAACGCGCCGGCTGTTCCCGGCAAGGTGGCGGCGATCGGGCGGCTCGACCTGTCGCCCCGCGCGGTGATGATCTCCATAGCCGCCGGCGTCGTGGTGCTGGGCGGCGTACTGGCCACCGGCGCCCGCGCGGACCGGATCGGCGCCTCGATCGGCCGGGGCGTCGACGGCGCGGCCGTCGGCATGGGGCTGAAGCTCGAGAAGGTGTTCATCGAGGGCGAGTCCGCCGAGGCGACCGCGGCCATCCAGCGCGCGGTGCAGCTGGACGGCGGACAGGCCATGACCTCGATCGACCTCGACGCCGTGCGCGAGCGTGTCGAGCAGGTCGGCTGGGTCAAGGAGGCGCGGGTCGTGCGCCTGCTGCCCAACACCCTGATCGTCCACGTGACCGAACACGACCGGCTGGCCATCTGGCAGGCCGGCGGGCGCAACCTGGTCATCGACAGCCACGGACAGGTTATCCGCGGCGCCGACGCCGGCCGCTATCCGAACCTGCCGCTGGTCGTCGGCAAGGGCGCCGAACAGGCCGCCGCCGAGGTGCTGCCGCTGATCGCCCAGCGGCCCCGGCTGATGGCCCGGCTGGAGGCGCTGGTGCGCGTCGACGAACGGCGCTGGGACCTGCGCCTGAAGGACGGCAGCCTGATCCAGCTGCCGGCCACGGACCAGGACGCAGCCCTGATCCAGCTGGACGCGCTGGACCAGCGCGAGCGGCTGCTGGAGCTCGGGTTCGCCCGGATTGATCTGAGGACACCGGAGGAGGTCGCCGTCCGGCCCTCCGCCGGCGACGCGTAGGGCAGGAACATAGTATGGCTGGGCGGTCTGTGGACAAGTCTGTGGATGGCGGCAAGACCGCCGCGGGTCGCGCGCCGGTCGTGGCCGCGCTGGACCTCGGCCAGTCCAAGGTCGGCTGCTTCATCATGAAGCCCGACGGCGTGCGCCACGCCGACCGCACCATTCGCGTCGCCGGGGCCGGACACGTCCAGTCGCGCGGCATCCGCGGCGGCGGCATCGTCAATATGGACGAGGCGGCCCAGGCGATCGGCCACGCGGTCGAGCGGGCAGAGCGCGCCGCCGGCTCGCCGGTCTCGGGCGTGGTGGTGACCACGGCCATCGGCCAGATGGCCAGCCACCGGGTGCAGGCCCGCGTCTCGCTGGGGGCCAATCCGGTCGGGGACGCCGACCTGGCGCGGGCCATCGCCATGGCCCTGGCGCAGATCCGCCTGCCGAACCGGCGGCCGATCCATGTGCTGCCGATCGCCTGGTCGGTCGACGGAGCGCGCGGGGTGCACGACCCGCGGGCCATGCGCGGGCATTCGCTCGGCCTCGACCTGCTGGTGGTGTCGATGGCCGAGAGCGCCTTCACCGCCCTGAGCCACTGCCTCGAACTGGCGCACCTCGACCTGCAGGGCGTGGTGGCGGCGCCGGTGGCCTCGTCGCTGGCGGCGCTGGAAGACGACGAGATGGATCTGGGCTGCGTCTGCATCGACATGGGCGGCGGCGCGACCTCGGCCGCGGTGTGGGGCGGACGTTCGCTGCTGCATATCGAGAGCCTGAATGTCGGCGGCGACCATGTGACGGCGGATATCGCCCGCGGCCTGTCGACCTCGCGGGCCGGGGCCGAGCGGCTCAAGACCCTGCATGGCTCGGCCATGGCCTCGGCCAACGAGGACCGCGAGATGCTGGAGGCCCCGCCGCGCGGCGAGGATCCGTCGGCCGGGCCGGTGGTGGTGCCGCGGGCGATGCTGAAGACCGTCATCGCGCCCAGGGTCGAGGAGACGCTCGAGCTGCTGCGCGACCGCCTCCGCAGCGCCGGGGTCGGGCTTGAGCCGGGGGCCGGGCTGGTGCTGACCGGCGGGGCCAGCCAGCTGAACGGCGTGCGCGAGCTGGCGGTGCGGGTGTTCGACCGGCCGGTGCGGCTGGGCAAGCCGCAGCGGGCGCCGCACCTGGCGGACGCCGCCTCGGGGCCGGCCTTCTGTTCGGCCGCGGGCGTGCTGCTGCGCGCCGCCTACGGGCCGCGCGAGGCCGTATCGGCGCGGAAGCTGATGTCGCGGCAGATTACCGCAGCGGACGCGCCCCGCATGCACCGGGGCGGAATTGTGGCCCGCGCGGCGGGCTGGCTGCGGGAAAATCTCTAATAAAGCCAAGGGGGCGGGAGGCCGGGGCGAGGCTGTCCGGGCGTTTTGGGCGGCTGTCGCAACTGTGTCCAGATTGTAACAGACCGTGCCTTGATTGGGCGCCTGTCGGCCACATTCCCTTGCCGACACACCCTTTGCTGCTAGCGTGCAAATTCGAAGCGGAGTCCGTCGTCAGGCGGAGGACGCATCTTGCTTTCCATAACCGGTTGGGGCCCAACACATGCTTCTCAAGCGCAAGTTTCTTTTCGGCACGACGATCCTCGCAGGCGTTGTAGCCGCCGCGGCTCCGGCCCTGGCTCAAGACCAGCTGCCCGGCGTCAACGTCCAGGGCCAGCAGAGCCAGGAAGCGACGCAGATCGAAGAGGTGGTGATCACCGGTTCGCGTATCCGTCGCGACCCGACCAACTCGCCGACCCCGCTGATCTCGGTTTCGCGTGAAACCCTGCTGACGACTGGTCAGTCGACGGTGATCGACTATCTGGCCACCATCCCGGCCCTGTCCAACTCGGTCGTTCCGTCCGACACCACGGGTTCGGGCCTGGGCGACGGCGGCCTGTCGCTGGCCAACCTGCGCTCGCTGGGCTCGAACCGCACCCTGACCCTGGTTGACGGCCGTCGCCACGTCGGTTCGGGCGGCGGTTCGCTCGCGGTCGACGTCGACACCATCCCCCGCCTGCTGATCGAGAACATCGAGATCGTCACCGGCGGCGCCTCGTCCGTGTACGGCGCCGACGCCGTCTCGGGCGTGCTGAACTTTGTCCTGCGCAAGGACTTCGAAGGCCTCGAGATCGACGCCAACTACGGCATGATCAACGAGAACGGTGAAGCCGCGAAGCGCATCTCGGCCCTGATCGGTCACAACTTCCTCGACGACCGCCTGAACGTCTACGCCCACGCGGAGTACGAAGAGCAGGATCAGGTCACCGCCTACGACATCGACTGGATCAACGACGGCTACTACCTGATCGGCATGGACGCCGATCCGACCAACCCGGCGCTCGGCCCCAACGTCGACGGCACCACCGACCTGGCCCTGTTCCGCTCGCCGCTGCGGATGGACCGTCCGGTCTGGGGTCAGACCACCGTCGTGCACGTGACGCCGCTCAGCCCGACGGGCGACCCGGACGTCGCCAACTTCTCCGGCAGCAGCTGTATCTTCACCTACGCCGCCGGCTGCTACGCCGTGGCTCCGGGCTACACCTACTGGTATGACGGCACGACCGCCCGTCCGGCCAACTTCGGCACCCGCATCGGCAACACCGGCGTGAACCGCCCGTACAACTACGGCGGCGACGGCATCAACGCGGCGGCCTTCGGCACCCTGTCGATCGTTCCCCAATCGGAATCGTCGCGCTTCCAGGCCGGCGCCAACCTCGACATCACCGACAACATCCAGGCGTTCTTCGAAGCCAAGCACGTCATCGAAGACACCTTCGACGTCAGCCAGCCGACGTTCTTCGACTTCGATCTGGACAACACCTCCTACGCCCCGACCCAGCTGAACTCGCTGTGGGGCGTGCAGGCCATGGACCTGCGCTGGGACGACAACGCCTTCCTGCCGGCCCTGGTGCGCAACGCCATCGCCACCAACGTCCTGCAGGGCTGCACGGCGCCGACCCAGAACACGGGCAGCACCTGCGTCCCGCTGGGCGTGCTGCAGCTGGCCCGTCACACCATGTTCGGCCCCGACCGCACCCAGGAGAACGAGCGCGTCCTGACCCGCTTCGTCGCCGGCCTGCGCGGTTCGATGGACCGGCTCGCCTTCGTCGACAACGTCAACTGGGACATCGGCTACACCTACGGTGAAGTCGAGGTCGAGAACCGCGAACGGGGCGTCGACTCGCTGCGCTTCGGCCTGGCGGCCGACTCGGTCGTCGACACGGCCGGTCTGGTCAACGGCAACCCGGGCGAGATCGTCTGCCGCGTCCAGCTGCTGGACGCCCAGGGCCTGCCGCTGGTGTACGCCAACAACGGCAACGTCTTCGGCGGTGAAGACCTCCGCAACCTGCAGGGCTACGGCCAGGCCGACGTCGACCAGTGCGTGCCGCTGAACATCTTCGGCGACGGCAACCAGGACCCGGCGGCTCTCGCCTATGTGGACGCCACGATCGGCATCACCGAGCGCAACGAGCAGGAGCAACTGATCGCTTCGGCCGCCGGCGAGCTGTGGGACATGTGGGGCGCCGGCCCGATCGGCATCGCCGTCGGCCTTGAGCACCGCCGCGAGTTCACCGAAGGTGTGGGCCGTGACGCCGATACCAACGGTCGCCTCCTGTTCATGAACACGGGCCCGGACTTCCAGGGCGCCGAATACGAAAGCGACGAGGTCTTCGCCGAACTGTCGATCCCGCTGTTCCGTGACAGCTGGCTCGGCGAGTACGCCGAACTCAGCGGTTCGTACCGCTACGCCGACTACTCGACCGTGGGCGAAGTCGACGTCTACGGGATCAACCTGGTCTACCGTCCGATCCAGGACATCTCGTTCAAGACCAGCTTCAACTCCTCGGTGCGGGTGCCGGACCTGGGTGAGAACTTCTCGCCCTTCAGCCAGACCTTCGCCAACGGCTTCGTCGATCCCTGCTCGACCACGGTCATCGGCAACCTGACGGACAACGAAATCCGCCAGAACCGCATCGCCAACTGCTCCGCCCTGGCGGCGGCGCAAGGCTTCGCGTTCGACTTCGCCGGCGCGACGGTGACGACGACCGACGACTTCCTGCCCAACTACACCTCCGGCATCGCCGGCGTGTCGGGCGGCAACCCCTTCCTGAAGCCGGAAACGTCTGAATCCTTCACCTTCTCGACGGTCATCCAGCCGCGGTTCATCCCGAACTTCTCGCTGGTCCTCGACTATTACGAGATCGAGATCGAAGACGTTATCTCGACGGTTTCGGCCCAGACCGCCGCCAACAACTGCGTCAGCGGCGACCAGCTGAACCAGGCCGCTTGCGACACCATCTTCCGCGACACCGGTGCGGCCGGCGAGGAGTTCTGGGTCGGTGGTCCGGTTGGCGACCCGATCGGCGGCTTCATCGAAGGCTCGATCAACTACGCCGCCCTGACCACCCGTGGTCTGGACTTCACGGCGCGCTACAGCCTGGATATCGAAGAGACCTTCGGCCACAACTGGGGTCGTCTGGACTACTCGATCGGCGGCCTGTGGCTGATCGAGCAGGAGCAGTTCCTGAACGCCTCGGATCCGGAAGACGGCACCGAGCTGGGCAGCACCACCTTCTACCCGCGGGTCCGCTTCTCCTCGTCGCTGACCTACACGCCCAACGACACCTGGAGCGTGAACTGGACGGTGGACTGGCAGACGTCGCAAGACATCGTCCAACTGCGCAACTACGTGACCAACTCGGACAGCCGGCCGATCCAGTACATCGAGACGGGCAACTTCGCCCGCCACGACTTCACGGTCCGCTGGAACGTCCGCGACGATCTCTCGCTGCGCGCCGGTGTGGTCAACGCCTTCGACGCCGAGCAGGCGCCGTGGCTGGAGCGTACTGTGTTCTCGAACTTCGACCCGTACGGCACCCGCTACTTCATCGGTCTGAACTACCGCCCGTTCTAAGACCGGACGGACGACCAAAGACGGAAGGGGCGGCTCGCGAGAGCCGCCCCTTTTCGTTGTCCACAGAGCGAAATCTGCGGCGAAGGTTAACGATTCCCGTGGCTCGCGGCCCGACTCAGCCTATCCGGTAACACTCCCTTAAGCAGATGGGGTGTTTCCTTAACGCGCTCATAACCAATGCGAATCGGCGGGGTTTTCGCATCGGGGCTGCAGGGCAGGGTCGGAACCTAAGGTCGGAATTAGAATGTCTCTCTCGCTGGTGCGTCCGCAACACACGGAACTGAAGCCCCGCATCGTCGTCTTCGGCGTCGGCGGCGCCGGCGGCAACGCCGTCAACAACATGATCGACGCCGGCCTCGAAGGGGTCGAGTTCGTCGTCGCCAACACCGACGCGCAGCACCTGTCGTTCGCCAAGACCGACCGCCGCGTCCAGCTGGGCGAGACGATCACCCAGGGCCTCGGCGCGGGCGCTCACCCCGAGGTCGGCATGAACGCCGCCGAGGAGTCCGCCGAGGAGATCTACGGACACCTGGACGGCGCCCACATGGTGTTCATCACCGCCGGCATGGGCGGCGGCACCGGCACCGGCGCGGCTCCTGTCATCGCCAAATGCGCGCGCGACCGCGGCATCCTGACCGTCGGCGTTGTGACCAAGCCCTTCACCTTCGAGGGCCGCCACCGCATGCGCCTGGCCGACGCCGGCATCGCCGAGCTGCAGCGCTACGTCGACACCCTGATCGTCATTCCGAACCAGAACCTGTTCCGCGTCGCCAACGAGCGCACCACCTTCGCCGACGCCTTCGGCATGGCCGACCAGGTGCTGCACTCGGGCGTGCGCTCGATCACCGACCTGATGATCCTGCCTGGCCTGATCAACCTCGACTTCGCCGACGTCCGCGCCGTCATGTCCGAGATGGGCAAGGCGATGATGGGCACGGGCGAGGCGTCGGGCGACGACCGCGCCCTGATGGCGGCCCAGAACGCCATCGCCAACCCGCTGCTGGACGAGACCTCGCTGAAGGGCGCCAAGGCCGTGCTGGTCAACATCACCGGCGGAATGGACATGACCCTGCTGGAAGTCGACGAGGCCGCCAACGCCATCGCCGGCGAGGTGGACGCCGACGCCAACATCATCTTCGGCGCGGCCTTCGATCCGGCCCTGGATGGCAAGATCCGCGTCTCGGTCGTGGCCACCGGCATGGAAGATCTGGCCGCGGCCCAGACGCCGTCGAACACCTCGACCTCCGTGTTCGACACCCGTCGGCCGACGCCGTCGTACGCCGCCTCGCGCGCCGAGCCGGTGCGTCAGGAAGCGGTTCGCGAGCCGGCCCGTGACTTCGGCCGCGCCGAGGCCCCGCGCCAGCCCGAGCCGGCGCCCATCGTCCCGACCTTTCAGTCGAGCCAGCCGGCCTACGGCGCCGTGGCCCGGGCTCCGGAGCCGCGCCCCGAGCCGGTGATCCACGTCGCCGAGGAGCGGACGCTGGAGCCCATCGTCGATCCGTGGGTCGAGGAGTATGAATCCTCGCCGCGCACCGCTGCGCAGGCGACGGCGCCGGTGGCGCAGGGCGACCTGTACATGGACCGCATGGGGGAACGCGCCGCCGACCGCCCGGAGCCGGAACAGCGCCGCGACGAGCCGGCCTATGACGATCACGACGACCGCGACCACCGCAAGTCAGGCTGGAGCCTGTTCGGCCGCGGCAAGCGTCAGCCGGCCCAGCCGACCTACGCTCCGCAGACCCGGACCACGGAAATGCGCTCGACCAGCCAGGTCCAGCCGACGCCCGAGCCCGATCAGGGCCAGGCCGAGGACGATCTGGAAATCCCGTCGTTCCTGCGGCGGCTGGCCAACTAGGGTTCAGGCCACAGGCAACAGGCAACAGGGAGGGCGGTCTCAGGGCCGCCCTTTCGCTTTTGCCGGGACAGCGAGACTGATCCACACCCCTGGTGCCTGCCGCCTCCCGTCTCCCGTTAACGAAACAATCCGAAACCCGACTTTCATTTTCCGCTGGCCGCCCGGCCGGTAGACGGTTCGTGGGGCGTACTCCGCACGCAGAGGCGGGGCGCAAGTTGAAGAGAGTTCGAGATTGCCGGTCCGCAACGACCATCACCAGAAGACCACCGTCGCGCCCGCGATCATCGCCGGCGTCGGCGTGCACACGGGCGACCGCGTGCGCCTGGCCGTGCGCCCGGCGCCGGTCGGCACGGGCATCGTCTTCGTGCGCACCGACATCACCGATCGCGACAACCGCATCCCGGTCTCGGGCGAGGCCGTCGTTGACGCCCGGCTGAACACCATGATCGAGAACGCCGCCGGCGTGCGGCTGTCGACCATCGAGCACCTGATGGCGGCCTTTTCGGCGCTGGGCGTGTCGAACGCCGTGGTCGAGGTGGACGGGCCCGAGCTGCCGATCCTCGATGGGTCGGCGCTGCAGTTCGTCCAGCTGCTGGACCGCGCCGGCTTCCGCCGCCAGGAAGCGCCGGTCCGCTATATCGAGATCCTCGAGCCGATCCGGGTCCAGGACGGCGACAAGAGCGCCGCCCTGCTGCCGTGCGACCGCTACGAAATGCGCTTCGAGATCGACTTCCCGACGCCGGTGATCGGCAACCAGGTGGTGGATTTCGTCGTCGACGAGCAGACCTTCCGCGACGAGATCATGGCCGCCCGCACCTTCGGCTTCGCCCATGAGGTCGAGGCGCTGCGCAAGGCCGGTCTGGCCCGAGGCGGCAGCCTCGAGAACGCCGTGGTCATCGACGGCGACCAGATCCTCAATCCCGGCGGCCTGCGGATGGAACGCGAGTTCGTGAAGCACAAGGCGCTGGACGCCATCGGCGACCTGTATGTGCTGGGCGTGCCGCTGCTGGGCCGCTACGAGGGCGTCAAGGCGGGGCACGCCATCAACAACCTGCTGGTCCGCGAACTGCTGGCCAGGCCGCAGGCGTGGCGCGAAGTGGTGCGGGTGCCGGAAATGGCGATGGCGGGCTGAACAGCCGCGGGATCAGCCCAGGCTGATCGCGCTCATCAGCCGGCCGAAGTCCGGTTCCCCGTTCAGATACGCCCGGCGGTTCGAATAGAAGCGGGCTGCGTCGGTACGGGTGTCGTCACCGGTCCAGGCGGCGTCGGCGACGCCCGCCTGTTCGAGACGCCACAGAACGTAGCCGGGCAGGTCGAACAGACGTTTGTCGGTCGACGCGCCGGGGGCGAAGAAGCGGCCGCTGCCGGCGTCGTGGTGTTCGAACCTCTCCCGATAATCCGCCCCGACCTCGTAGCTGGCCTGGGCGATGCAGGGGCCGACGACGGCGACCATGCGGGCGGGGCGGGCGCCGAGCGCCTGCATGGCGGCCACGGTCGAGTGGACGATGCCGCCGAGCGCACCCTTCCAGCCCGCGTGGGCGGCGCCGACCACGCCCGCTTCGGGGTCGGCCAACAGCACGGGGGCGCAGTCGGCGGTCAGGACGGCGCAGATCACGCCGGGCGCGGCGGTGACCGTGGCGTCGCCCTCGGGCCGCTCGCCCTTCCAGCCGGCCTCGGCGACGCGGGCGACGGCGGAATGGATCTGGTAGCAGGCGGCGATGTCGTCGGGGCTTCCGCCGAGGTGGGCCGCCACGCGGCGGCGGTTCTCGGCCACGGCGGCGGGATCGTCGTTCGAGCCGACGCCGGTGTTGAGGCCTTCGTACAGACCGGTGGAGACGCCACCCTGACGCGTGAAGAAGCCGTGGCGGAGGCCGGCGCGGTCCAGCAGGGGGTGGGTGATGGGCTGGAGGGTCATACGACTAATCACTTCTCTCTCCGTCATCCTCGGGCTTGACCCGAGGATCAGAGGTTGGGCCGGACTGTGCGTCCGGGACGGCCCGGCTGACGCAGCCACATCAAGGGTTCACCCAGCACCGGACAATCTGATCCTCGGGTCAAGCCCGAGGATGACGGGCGGGGGGAGAAGGGCGTCAGGATTCAAATCCGGGGACGACCAGGCTGCGCGGCGAGAAGATGGCGCAGGCCTTGAACAGGGCGCCCATCTGGTCGTCGGCGGTCAGGCGGGCCAGCTGGCGGTCGATGACCGGCGCGGCGTCGGGGCGACCGTCCTTGAGCCGGTCGGCGCGGGCCTCGATGCCCAGCAGGCGGAGGAACTCGCCCTGGCCGAGGCAGCCGGTGACGTCGGCGCCGGCGTGGACGGCGGCTTCCAGCACGGTCGGAAAATCGGCCCACTGGGTCAGGTCCGCCTCGCCCGGGGCCTCCAGCGGATCGACCTTCCGGTGCCGCAGCAGCGCCTGCAGGGTGTCGCCGGCCTCGGGCCGGGCGCGGCCGTAGTCGATCAGCAGGGCGGCGCCGGTGGCCGCCTTGACCAGGGCCGCGACCCCCCGCCCGAACACGGCTTGCTGTTCGGAGATCTCGACGGTCTGCCCCGGCTCGACGGCGAAGGCGGGGCGTTTGAAGCCGGCGGTGATCGCCTTCAGCCCGAAAGTGAGTTCCCCGTCGTCGGTGACGCCGACGCAGCGCTCGGCCCAGCCGTCTTCCGTCTTCACGAACTGACGGGCGGGCAGGCAGTCGAGCACCTCGTTGGCGATCAGGATCACCGGGGCGTCGGTCTCGATCCGGTCCAGCGAGGCGACCCAGCGCGGGTGGACGTCGCTGTCGGCGAGCATGCGCGCCTGGGCTTCGCGCAGCGGCGGGCTGGGCTCGATCAGGATCAGGTCGACGGCGCGCAGGAAGTCGGGGGCCAGGCGGGCGGCGCGGAGGGCATCGGCCATCAGGGTGCCGTCGCCGGGGCCGACCTCGACCAGCCGGACCCGCTCGGGCGCGCCGAGCCGCTCCCACAGCTCGATCGCCCACAGTCCGATCAGCTCGCCGAACATCTGGCTGATCATCGGCGCGGTGATGAAGTCGCCCGTCGCGCCGATGGCCGGGCGGGTGGCGTAGTAGCCGTCCTGCGGATCGTGCAGGCACCGCGTCACGAAGTCGGCGACGGTCAGCGGCCCGGTCAGGGCGATCTCGCGCGCCAGCCTTTCCTTGAGCGGATTGGCCTTCAGCGTCACTCAGGCCTCCGCGGCGACCGGGGGGCGGCTCCAGGCGCGCCAGATCAGCCAGGCGCCGACCAGCATCATCGGGATGGACAGCATCATGCCCATGGTCAGGCCGAGCGGCAGGTTCTCCATGCCGAAGTCCGGTTGGCGGACGTTCTCCAGCGAAGCCCGCACCAGGCCGTAGCCGAACAGGAAGATGCCGGTGACGTAGCCGGGCTTGGCCAGCAGCCGGCCCTTGTAGACGGCCAGCCACAGGATCGCCGCCAGGGCGATGCCTTCAAGCCCCGCCTCGTAGAGCTGGCTGGGGTGGCGCGGCTCGAGGCCGGCGGGGCAGAAGCCGTACATCGTCTCGATGGTTCGGTTGCAGAAGACCATGCCCCACGGCGCGTCGGTGGGACGGCCCCACAGCTCGCCGTTGATGAAGTTGGCGATGCGGCCGAAGAACAGGCCGAGCGGCACGACCGGGGCGACAAGATCGCCCAGGCTGAGCAGGCGGACCTTGTTCTTCCAGGCGAACCACACGATGGCCAGGCTGACGCCGATCAGGCCGCCGTGGAACGACATGCCGCCGTCCCACAGCCGGAACAGGGCCAGCCGGTCGCCCCAGTCGGCGCCGGTGAACAACTGGGCGTAAAGCTCGGGCTTGTAGAACAGGGCGTAACCGAAGCGCCCGCCGAGGATGATGCCGAGGGTGATCCACAGCACCAGATCGTCGAGCTGGACCGTCGTGACCGGCGGCTTGCCGGGCTGCCAGACGGCGTTGTCGCGGGCCAGCCGGTTGGCGTACCACCAACCCAGGACGATGCCGGCGACGTAGGCGAGGGCGTACCAGCGGATGTCCAGCGGGCCGATGCTGAACAGGACGGGATCGAACTCGGGAAATTGCACGGGCGCTCCTGCAGGCGGTTCCTGCGAGGGGTTTAGCAAGCGTCGCCGGGCGCGTCCCTGATTTTTCCACTGTGGCGTCGCCCCAATGAAGCCATACCCGGCATCGACAGCAAGGTTTCGTTCACCATATCGGGCAACCATCGGTTAACGACGCTCGTAGGCCCGAGTCGGAGAGTTTCCATGCAGACGCGCAATCCCATCCTCGACGAGTTCGCCAAGCTGACCACCGGCGCCATGGGGCTGGCCCAGGCCGCCGGGGAGGAGGCGAAGACCGCCTTCCGCGCCCAGGCCGACCGGTTCGCCGCCGACATGGATCTGGTCCGGCGCGACGAGTTCGACGCCCTGAAGGCCGAGATTGCGGCGCTGCGGGCCGAAATCGCCACCCTGAAGGCGGCGAAGAAGCCTCAAAAGGGAACGTCCACAGCGGCTTCTCCCGCGCAGGACGCAGCCGGTTGAGCCGAATCTGCGAACCCGCCTACCGTTCCCTGACAGGGCGTGAGTCGCGCCTGGAGACGCCTTGATGGACACTGCCCGGCCCGAAGAAGTCGAGGTTCCCTACGATCCGCTGGACGTGGTGGAGCACGTTTTGGTGGCCGAGAACCTGCCGTTCGACCGCACCGACGAGGGCGACCTCGCCTTCGCCCTGGCCGGCGACTGGAAGGACTATGAGCTGTGGTTCGCCTGGCGGCCCGAGGGCGACTGCCTGCAGCTGTGCTGCGCCCTCGACCTGCAGGCCTCGAAGGCGCGCCGGGCGGCGGCCTACGAACTGGTCGGCCTGATCAACCAGCGCACCTGGATGGGGCATTTCGAGGTCTGGGCCGAGGATGGCGAGATCGTCTTCCGCCATTCGCTGGCCCTGCCCATGGGCGAGCGGCCTACGCTGGGCCAGGCGGCGTCGATGATCGATGCGGCGGTGGAGGCGGCGGATCGCTACTACCCCGCCTTCGACTTCATGATCCGCGGCAACAAGAAGCCGCAGGAGGCGATCGACTCCTGCCTGTTCGAGACCATCGGCACGGCCTGAGGCCATGACAGACAAGCGATCGAGCGGCGCCGTGGTCCTGGTGGGTTGCGGCCGGCTGGGATCGGCCATTCTCGAGGGCTGGCTGGCGACGGAGACGGTCGCGCCGGCCGATCTGATCGTTCTGACGCCGTCGGAGAAGCCGGCCGCCGAGGCGGCGCGAGCCGTGGGCGCGGCGATCAACCCTCCTCACGGAGCGCTCGGGAGGGCCCGCGCCGTCGTGCTGGCGGTCAAGCCGGCGAAATGGCGCGACGCCCTGGAGCCTGTGCTCGGGGGCCTGCCGCCGGAAGCCGTGATCGTCTCCGTCATGGCCGGGGTGAGCGCCGACGGGATCGCCGCCCTGGCCGCTCGGCCGGTCGCCCGGGTGATGCCGACCACCGGCGTGGCCCAGGCACGGGGCGTGGCCGCCCTGTGGTCCGCCGACGCCGCGGCCCGCGAGACGGCCCGCCGGCTGTTCGGCGCGATCGCCGATGTCGTCGATCTGGACAGGGAGGCGCTGATGGACGCCGCCACCGCGGTGGCCGGGTCGGCGCCGGCCTTCATTCACGCCTTCGTCCAGGCGCTGGCCCGGGCGGGGGAGGGGCAGGGGCTTTCGCCGGAAGCGGCGGGGCGACTGGCGCGGGGAGCGCTGCGGTCAGCGGGCGCCGGAGCCGACACGGGCGAGCCGCTGGACGCCCTGATCGCGCGTATCGCCTCCCCCGGGGGCACGACCCGGGCCGGGCTCGACGCCATGCAGGCGACTGGCGACCTCGACCGCGCGGCCGAAGCCGCCGTCGAGGCCGCCGTTCAGCGGGCGAAAACGATCAGCGGCTGACGTAACGTCCGTCGGCCAGCCGGCTGGCGAGGCGCTGGTAGGCGCGGTCGGCGTCCTGCCAGGTGGTGTTGCCATGCACCTCGGCCAGGCTGGTGGAGTACCAGTCGTAGCTGACCGGCAGAACCTGGCCATCGGCCGTGGTGACGTTGCCCTCTATGGCGGCCCCGCCGATGGAGATGCTGCGGTGGCCATCGAGGCCCGGGCTGTGGGACAGCTGCTCGAAGGTCGGGCGGTTTGGCTTGAGGTCCGTCAGCACCAGATCGATCCTGGCCCCGTCCAGACGGCCGCTGCGGGCAAGGGCGCGGCGGACGACTTCGGCCAGCCGGTCGGCCTGCTCGCGCACCTCGCGTTCGCCCAGTTCGTCGGCCTTCTGCTGAAGGTCGGCGCCGAGGGTGACGTTGATCGAGGCGGGATCGGCCAAGGCGGGGCCGGCGGCTACGGCCAGCACGGCGCCGAGGGGAGCAAGAAAGGCGAGTTTGCGCATCGTGTATCCTCCAATTGCCCTGTCGAACGGAAAGATGCGCCCTGCGGCCCCGCTTCGCCAGTGGAAGTAGCGAATTGTGATCCGTCTCAGCCGGGCAGGCGGATGACGGCCCGCAGACCGCCCAGGTCGCTCCGCGCCAGCGTGATGTCGCCGCCGTGGCTGCGCGCCACGTCCCGCGCGATGGCGAGGCCGAGGCCGACGCCCTTCCGGTTCTGGTTGCGCGAGGCGTCGAGGCGCGAGAACGGACGGAACGCCTCCTCGTGCATGTCGTCGGGAATGCCGGGGCCGTCGTCCTCGACGGTGATCTCGAGGCCGCCGGACGGCAGGCCACGGGCGCCCAGCCTGACGTGATCGCCGTGGGCCGCGGCGTTGCCGGCCAGATTGGCCAGGGCGCGCTTGATGGCGAGCGGGCGCAGGCTGGCGGTCAGGCCCGCCGGCACCTGAACCACGACCTCGGCCCCGGCGCGGCGGGCGTCCTCGGCGGCGACAGCCAGCAGATCCCCGATGTCCACCATCTGCGCCGCCTCGCCGGCCTCGCCGCGGGCGAAGGCGAGGTATTCGTCGATCATGTGCTCCATTTCGTCGAGGTCGCCCCGCATGGCCGAGGCGCGCTTGAACGGCGGGGCGAGGGCCAGTTCGAGCCGCAGCCGGGTCAGCGGGGTGCGCAGGTCGTGGCTGACAGAGGCGAGCAGGGCGGTGCGCTGGTCGATATGGCGCTGGATGCGGTCGCGCATGTCCATGAAGGCCTGCGCCGCCGCCCGGACCTCCTTTGCCCCGTGGGGCTTGAAGCGCTCGCGGGCCTCGCCGCGTCCGAAGGCCTCGGCCGCCTCGGCCAGCCGCTCGATGGCGCGGACCTGGTTGCGGATGAACAGGATGGCGACGCCCATCAGCAGGACTGTGGCGATGAACAGCCAGACCACGAAGATGTGGGCCTGGGTGGCCACGGCCCGTTCGCGCGGCGCGATGATGCGCAGCACCCCGTCGGGCTGCTGCACCCGGATGTCGACATAGGCGGGATATTGGGTGGTCGAGAACCAGAAGGGCCGGTCAAGGCGGGACGACAGGGCTTCCTCGAGGGTGCGGTCGACGACGCCGATCGGACCGCGCTCCTGTTCGCGCGGCAGCACATCGCCCTCGCGCAGGTCGACCGACAGCGACATCGACCGCTGGGCCCGGTCGGCGATGATGGCGAGATTCCGCGGCGTCGGATCGTCGGCGTAGCTCTCGGAGGCCCAGGCGATGTCGCCGGCGAGGCCCTCGGACAGGCGGGCCGTCACGGTCTGCCAGTGCATGTCGAAGAAGGCCCAGGTCACGGCGACCTGCATGACCAGCACCGGCAGGACGATGATCAGCAGCGACCGGCCCCACAGCGAGGTCGGCAGGCGCCGCTTCAGCACCCGCGCCCAGACGTTTGCGGGGAGCCAGCGCACCGGCGGCTCAGTCCGGGGCCAGCATGTAGCCGACGCCGCGCACCGTCTGCAGGTAGCGCGGGTTCTTGGGATCGGCCTCCAGCTTGCGGCGCAGCCGGGTGACCTGCACGTCGACGGCGCGGCCGGTGATGTCGGCGGTGTCGGGCGACAGGCTCATCCGCTCGACCGGCGCGTGGGCGTGGATGGCGAGCGTCTTGAGCAACTGGGCCTCGGCCTCGGTCAGGCGCTGGGGCTTGCCGTCCTTCGACAGCTCCAGCCGCTCCATGTCGAACACGGCCGGGCCGAGCTTGATCTCGCGCGGCGTCAGGGGCTTGCCGCCGGTGCGGCGCAGGATGGCGTCGACGCGCAACGCCAGCTCGCGCGGGTCGAACGGCTTGGACATATAGTCGTCAGCGCCGCGCGACAGGCCCTCAATGCGGTCGTCGGGGTCGCCCCTGGCGGTCAGCAGCAGCACCGGCGTCTTCGAGGTCTCGGCCTTGGAGCGGACCCAGGTGGTCAGGTCGAAGCCGCTCTCGCCCGGCATCATCACGTCGAGCACGACAAGGTCGAACTCGATCAGCTCCATCAGCCGCTTCGCCGCCGCGGCGTGCGCCGCGCCGGTGACGCGATAGCCCTCGCGGGCGAGGAATTCCTTGAGCAGTTCGCGAATCCGGTCGTCGTCGTCGACCACCAGCAAATGGCGGCCGGCGCCGGGACCGGCGACCGGACCCGAGCGGCCATGGGGGCGGACGTCGGTCATGCGGATGCGACCCCGTGCGCTGTGGAGGCGTTGACCTCGCGGGTTCGGACGGCTCTAACCCGGGGGCAGACGCGGGAGACGTTATTCAATGGCCTTCGTTCCTTTCGACGATCGTGACGGCTGGATCTGGATGGACGGGGATTTCGTGCCCTGGAGGGACGCGAAAACGCACGTTCTGACCCATGCCCTTCACTACGGCTCGTCGGTTTTCGAGGGTGAGCGTATGTATGGCGGCGAAATCTTCAAGCTGACCCCGCATAGCGAACGCCTGAAGCGCTCTGCAAACCTGCTGGATTTCGACCTTCCGTACAGCGTGGCCGAGATCGACGCGGCCTGCAAGGCGACCTGCGAGAAGATGGGGCTGGCCGACTGCTATGTGCGGCCGGTGGCCTTCCTCGGCCCGGAGGCGGTCAGCGTCTCGGCGATCCGCAACAAGGTCCGGGTCGCCATCGCGGTGTGGGAGTGGCCCAGCTATTTCGACCCGGAGACCAAGGCGCGCGGCATCCGGCTGGAGTGGTCGAAATGGCGCCGCCCCGACCCGGCCACGGCGCCGTCGGCGGCCAAGGCGGCGGGCCTGTACATGATCTGCACCATGTCGAAGACGGCGGCGGAGCGGCGCGGCTACGCCGACGCCATGATGCTGGACTGGCGCGGCTATGTCGCCGAGGCGACCGGCGCCAACGTCTTCTTCGTCCAGGATGGCGTGCTGCACACACCGCCGGTCGACGCCATCCTGGACGGCATCACCCGCCAGACCGTGATCGAGATGGCCGCGGCCAAGGGCATCGAGGTGGTGGTCCGCCACATCCGCCCCGAGGAACTGGCCACCTTCAGCGAATGCTTCCTGACCGGAACGGCCGCCGAGGTGACGCCGGTGAGCGAGATCGGCGAATACCGATTCACCCCCGGCGCCCTCAGCCTCGGCCTGATGGAAGACTACGGCCGGCTGGTGCGGGGCGGCTAGGCCGCCACAACCGGCTTGCGCCGCCGCACCACGGCCCACCACACCGCGCCGCCGATGACGGCGACGGGCAGCAGCACCGATCCGATCGTGATCAGCACGGCCAGCATGCCCATCGACAGGCCGAAGGCGTCGCCGAGGGCGCGGGCGACGGGGCGGGTCGGGCTGTCGGCGGCCATGAGGCCGCCCTGACGGTATTCCAGCGTCAGCCGGGCGCTCTGGACGCGGTCGTTCAGGGCCTTCAGCTCCAGCTGCCGGGCGTCGTACTGGCGCTGCAGGTCCGCGAGCTGGCGTTCGATCTGCAGCCGCTGTTCGAGCGTGCCGCCCGGGCGGCGCTGCAGTTCGCGGATGCGCTCGGCGAGCGAGGCCGAGGTTTTCGCCCCGGTGGCGGCGGCGTCGATCCCGCCGGTGACGTCCTCGCCCTCGGTCAGGGCTTCCTCCAGACGGCCGCCGGCGTTTTGGGCGTCGAGGGCCAGTCCGGCGCGGAAGCGGTTGATCCACTCGGGTTGGCCGCGCAACTCCAGCCGACCGCCGGGTCGGCGCGAGGCCCAGTCGGCGTTGGCTGACACCACCTGGCAGAGGCCGGGACCGGCGGTGACGCAGGCGAACTCGTGACGGCTCATCAGCTCGGCGCCGCGCTCGGTGGGCACTGACATCACATAGCTGAAGGCATAGGCGATCTGCGCGACCGGGGCGAGCGGGGCGGGCAGGGGCTCCGGCGTTTCGGCGGCGGCGGGCAGCGGACGGCCATCCGAAGGAGCCGCCGCCTCGGCGCGCGTGATCCTTGCGGCGGCGTCAGGAGCCGCCGGAGCGAGGTTCGCCTGCACGTCCGCCCCGGCGGCGGCGTAGTCGGAGGATTCCCTCGCCTTGTCGGCTGGCTGGCAAGCGGACAGAACCAGTGCGCTGGCGGCTGCCAGCATCAGAGCCTTTCGCATCGTCATTCTCCCTGTCGCCGTGCTGATCACGGTTCCGTGATGGCGCGCCGGGATCGCGGCGAACTGTGGGCCGGGGTGGAGCGGAACCTTGGCCGGGCCGCGTCGAATTCAGGTCGTGGTCACCCGCGGACGCGCGGCGGGCGACGGCGGCTTGCCAGAAGCGCGCGCGTGGCGTTCAACGGGGCAGGGCCGGCGGGGAGCCCGACGGGGAAATGCGTCCATGTTCAGCGTCCTGAATCTGCAAAGCCTTCTGGGCCTGGTCGTCGTCGTCGCCGCCTGCTGGGGTCTGTCAGAGAACCGGCGCGCCTTCCCATGGAAACTGGCGCTGGGCGCGATCGCGGTTCAGGCCGGGCTGGTGCTGGCGCTGTTCGCCATTCCGGGCTCCCAGAACGTGCTGGCGGCGATCACGGGGGCGGTCGACGGGCTGAACGCGGCGACCCAGCGGGGCACGCAGTTCGTGTTCGGCTACCTGGCCGGAGGCGACCAGCCCTACGCCGTGACCAACCAGCCGGCCCTGTTCACCTTCGCCTTCCAGGTTCTGCCGCTGATCCTGGTGATTTCGGCGCTTTCCGCCCTGCTGTGGCACTGGAAGGTGCTGAAGTGGATCACCCACGGCTTCGGCATCCTGTTCCAGCGCACCATGGGCCTGGGCGGGGCCTCGGCGCTGGCGGTGGCGGCGAACATCTTCCTCGGCATGATCGAGAGCCCGATCGTGATCCGCGCCTATCTCGACAAGCTGACGCGGTCGGAGCTGTTCCTGCTGATGGTGGTGGGACTGGCGACGGTCGCCGGCTCGACCATGGTGGCGTATGCCGCGATCCTCGCGCCGGTGATGTCGAACGCCGCGGGCCATGTGCTGGTCGCCTCGATCGTCTCGGCGCCGGCGGGCATATTGCTGGCGCGGATCATGATCCCGGAGCGGCCGGGCGAGGGCGGGGCGCACGCCGACTACGACTCGGCCCTGAAGTACGACAGCGCCATCGACGCCATCGTCAAGGGCACGGCGGACGGGCTGATGGTGGTGCTGAACATCTCGGCGGTGCTGATCGTGTTCGTGGCGCTCGTCGCCCTGGCCAACATCATGATCGGCGGCCTCTGGCTGTTCGACGGGCCGGTGACGGTCGAGCGGGTGCTGGGCTGGCTGTTCATGCCGGTGGCGTGGCTGACCGGGGTGGAATGGTCGGAGGCCGGGCGCGCGGGGTGGCTGCTGGGGGTCAAGCTGACCCTTACCGAGTTCGTCGCCTTCATCGAGCTGGGCAAGGTTCCCGTCGCGGAGATGAGCGAGCGGACGCGGATGCTGATGACCTATGCCCTGTGCGGTTTCGCCAACATCGGCTCGGTGGGGATCACCGTGACCGGCCTCAGCGTGCTGATGCCCGAGCGGCGCGAGGAGGTGCTGGGGATGGTCTGGAAGGCGCTGTTCGCCGGTTTCCTGGCCACGCTCATGACCGCGGCGGTTGTGGGCGCGATGCCGGCCTCCATATTCCGCTGACGCCGGAGGCCTGATCGATGAAGCTGTACACCTCGCACCGCGCGCCCAATCCCCGCCGCGTGCGCTGGGTCATGGCCGAGAAGGGCATCGAGGATGTCGAGGTCGTCGAGGTCGACATCCTGGCCGGCGAGCACAGGACGCCGGAGTACCGCAAGCGGGTCGGCGTGCCGCATCTGCCCTCGCTGACGCTGGACGATGGCACGACGATCTCGGAATCGATCGCCATCGGCCGCTATCTGGAGTCGCTGTATCCCGAGCCGAACCTGTTCGGCCATGACGCGCGCGAACAGGCGGTGGTCGAGATGTGGACCCGCAGGGCGGAGTTCTATCTGGCCAATCCGATCATGCTGAGCGTGCGCCATTCGCATCCGGCGCTGGCGGCGCTGGAGGCGACCCAGCTGCCGCAGGTGGCGGAATACAACCGGGCGGCGGCCGAGCGCTTCATGAAAACGCTGGACCGGCACCTCGCCGACCGCGAGTTCATGGCCCTGGACCGGTTCACCATCGCCGACATCGTCGCCGTGGTCGGCCTCGATTTCGCGCGGCTGGTCCGCTACCGCCCGCCGGAGGAGTTCGGGCATCTGGCGCGCTGGCTGGAGGCCTGCCGGAACCGGCCCGCGGCGAAGGCGGGCGCCTAGGGTTACTGCAAACTCCGGTTGCGCGCGGAGCGGGCCGATGCTCTGTTCCCCTTCAAACGGAGGGGATGATGTCCAGCACTTTCAGGGAACGGCGCCGGTTCGACGTGGGCCGCGTATTCGAGCTCACATTCGGCGCGATCGGGGCCAACGGCCTGCCGCTGTTGCTGATCGCCTTCCTGTTCGTGGGGATCCCGCAGGCCGCCCTCGCCTGGGGCCAGTCGACGATGCTCGGCCGGACGGGGACCGACACCTTCCTGGGACTGGCCGCCCTCGTCTGGCTGGGAGGCCTCTTCCTCAGCATGGTCTGCAGTGTGCTGATGCAGGGTGTCGTCACCCACACCGTCGTGGCGGACCTGCAAGGCCGCAAGACATCGCTTGGAGAGAGCCTCGGCGTGGCCCTGCGGTCGTTCTGGGTGCTTCTGGGGATCGGCATCGTCAGCGGCCTGGCCATGATGCTCGGCCTGATCCTGCTGGTCGTCCCCGGGATCCTGATCTTCCTCATCTGGATGGTGGCCGGCCCGGTCGCCATCGCCGAGCGGACGGGCGTCGGGCGGGCCCTGAGCCGCAGCCGCATCCTGACCCGCGATCACCGCTGGTGGCTGCTGCTGATCGCCGTGATCTATTTCGCGGTCAGCTGGGTTCTGGGCCTGATCGCGGGGATGGTGAGCGTGGCCCTGGGAGGTTTCGATCCAGACTCCACCCTGAACGTTGCGAGCCTGATCATCGGCCCCGCCGTCCAGGCGCTGTCGACGCTGATCTGGGGCGCCATGGTCGCGGCCGCCTACGTCGAGCTCCGCTCCGTCAAGGAAGGCGGCGGCAAGGAGAGCGTCGCCGCCATCTTCGACTAGAGGCCGGTCTAGGCGGCGTCGAACTTGTCCTTGCGGCGCCGGCCCATCAGCAGGCGCGATTCCAGCCGCCCGCGGATGCCGTGGTAGTAGGCGCGCAGGAACTCGCCGTCGGGCGCGTCGCCGCGGACATAGCCGATCTTGGTGGCGATGCGGTCGGCGACGGCGCGGACCGTCGCCCGGTCCCCGGTGCGGAGCACCTGCTCCAGCACCTGCAGCTCCTTGACCCCGTAGACGTCCAGCTGGGCCGGGGTGAAGTCGAAGGCCGGCCGGTGCAGGGCGCCCTCGTCGGCCATGTCGCGGAGCATCTTCTGGCGCGGCGCGCGCAGCACCCAGGTGCCCGCGACGAGATCTCCGGCGCGCAGCCGGTCGGCGTTGAACACCGGCAGGAAGACGAAGACGCCGCACCAGATCAAACCCAGGAGGTAGATCCAGCCGTCCACGCCGCCGCCGCTGAAGGGGCCGGCGATCATCAACGACAGCGGCAGGAACAGCTCCAGTTCGCGCAGGGCGTTGCGGGTGAAGACAGCGTCGAACCTCAACCGCCCGCCGTCACGCGCGGCGACGCGGAGACCCAGGACCCGCTTGCCCGGCGTCGCCGCCTTGGCCGACATCTCATAGGCGAGGAAATAGCCGTTCCTGAGCAGGAACATGCCGAGGAAGAACACGACCGCCACCAGTTCGGCGGCGCTCTCGCCGACCGCCGAGGCCACCAGCAGGAGGACGATGATCGTGGTCAGGGTGATCCCGCCGATGATCAGCATGTCGATGATCAGGGCGCCGAGCCGCTGGCCGACCGACGCCAGTTCGAGCCGGAGTTCCAGCCCCTCCGGCGTGACCAGGGCCCGCTGGCGCTTTCGTTCCGCGGGAGTGAGGTCGACGGCGGTCATGCGCCGGCCTTCCGGGGGCGTGGACCGTAGAAATAGAGGCCCCAGATCAGCGCGGTGGCCGCGGCGACGCCGTAGCGGGCCAGGTCGTTGACGATCAGCTGGCGGCCGAAGCCTTCGAGCAGGCCGGCGCACAGCAGCATCAGCACGACCCCGACCATGGCCGCCCCGGTCGAGCGGCCGGCCCCCGAGAGCGCCTCGAGCCGGCTGTCCTGGCCCGGAAAGGCCACCGCCCAGCCGATCTTCAGCCCAGCCGCGCCCGCCAGGATGATGGCGAACAGCTCCGTCACGCCGTGAATCAGCAGCCAGCCTCCGAATTCGAAGCCCAGCCCCTTCTCGACGAAGACATGGACCACCGCGCCCAGCATCGCCCCGTTCATCAGCAGCAGCACGATCGTCGGCGCGCCGAAGGCGAAGCCCAGGGCGAAGGCGACGAGCGCCACCTGGGCGTTGTGGGTGAACAGATAGGTCGAGAAGGCCGACAGTCCCTCGGCCCCCTCGTCGTGGTAGAGGGTCGCGCGCAGCGCCTCGCGCGACGCGGTCGGGTCCCGGCCGTCGGCGAGCGCCTGGTCGACGAAGCCGAAGAACCAGTCGCTGTCCGATCCGATCAGCCACCAGGCCACGACCGCCCCCAGCAGTGTGATGGCCAGCGCGATCAGGGTCTCGCGCCACAGTCCGCGCACGCTGCCGGGCCAGTCCCGGCTGAAGAAGGACGCCAGCTGTTCCTGCGGCGTGGAGCGGGCGCCGTAGACGAAGAAATAGGCCCGGGTGGCGAGGCTCTCCAGATAGCCGATCAGGCCCTGGTCCAGGGAGGTGGCGCGAGCCACCGACAGCGACGACAGGGCCGATCTGTAGAGCACCGGCATAGCGAGGATCTCGGCGTCCGACAGCGCCGAGGCCGAGCGCTTCTCGGCCTTGTCGACGATGGCCTCCAGCCGCCGCCAGTCCGCCTCGCGTTCGCGCCGGAAGCGCTGGCTCTTGAGTTGGTTTTCGCTCACAGCAGGTCCCGCCGCTTGAGGTCGAGATAGACGTTCAGGATCTCGGGCCCGACCCGCTCCGCCGGGGTCTCGACGATATGGGCCCCCAGCCTGCGCAGGCGGGCCAGCACCAGATCCCTTTGCTGGAGCAGGCTGGCGGCGACGACGGCGCGGGCGACGTCCTCCGGCGTCTCGGGCGGGGCGGTGACCAGCGCCTCGAGCTCATCGTCGCGCATGACCACGAACAGCACGAGGTGCCGCTTCACCAGCCGGCCGGCGCTCTCGATCATCAGCTCTGCGGCGGTGGAGTCCGCGAACTCGGTGAAGATGACCACCAGCGAGCGCCGCTTGAGGCTGGACGACAGGCTGGTCAGACCGAGCGCATAGTTGGGCTCTTCCGCGCCATAGTCGATGCGGGCGGCCTGGCGGGCCAGCAGGGGGAAGGCCCCGACGCCCGCGACCACGCCCGTGGACAGTCTCGGACGGTCGTCGAAGGCGAACAGGCCGGCGCGGTCGCCGCCGCGCAGCGAGGCATAGGCGAGGATCAGGGCGCCGTGGATGGCGCGGTCGATGCGCGGGGCGCCGGCGATCGGCTCGCTCATCACCCGGCCGCAGTCGAGGGCCATGACCACCTGGTGATTGCGCTCGGTGCGGAACTCCTTGGCCAGCAGGGTCTGGTGCCGCGCCGACTGCTTCCAGTCGACGGTGCGGCGGTCCATGCCGGAGTGGAAGTCGCTCAGGGCGTGGAACTCCGCGCCTTCGCCGATGTCGAGTTGCACCTTGGCGCCGTGCTGGGCGTCGCGGGAAAACATCCGCACCGCCTCGTCCTCGATGCGGCGGATGTCGGCGCCGATGTCGACGGTCACATCCAGCTTGCGGCGGGCCTGGCGCCAGACGAGGCCCAGCGGGCCGCGCCAGCGCACCACCGCCTGCAGGAAGGCGGCCTGGCCGCGCCGCACGGGACGCAACGGAAAGCGGAAGCCGCCTCCCGCATCGCCGACGCCCCGCACCTCCACAAGGCCCAGCCGCGGCTCCGCGTCGAGCGCCGCCTGCACCGAGCGGCGGGCGCCCCAGCGGCCGAAGCCGACCGTCAGCCGGGCCTCGGCCGGCGCGGCGACGGCGAGATAGTCCGGCGCCTCCAGTTCGATCCGCGCCGCCGCGGGAGAGGCGGCCATCAGGGCGTCGATCAGCATCAGCAGGCCCACGCCGAGCAGCCACGCCGGCGCGACGATCCACAGGCCGGGCTGAAGCAGGCCCACGAGCAGGGCGAGCGGCGCTCCCGCGAGGGCCGCCAGGACGCTGAGGCGCGTCGGATAGATCATCGCGGAGCGGCGGCCTGTTCGATCAGGCTGCCGATCACCTGGTTGACCCGGCGGCCCTCGATCTCGGCCGCCGGAGACAGCACGACCTTGTGGCGCAGGGCCGGCAGGGCCAGCGTCTTGACGTCGTCGGGAATGACGTAGTCGCGTCCATCCAGCGCGGCGCGCGCCCGCGAGGCGAGGGCCAGCATGGCCGCGGCGCGCGGGGAGGCGCCGGTCTCGAGGTCAGCGCTTTCTCGCGTCGCCCGGACCAGATCGACCACATAGGCGGTAATCTCCGGGGCGAGCCGGACCCGGCCCACCATGGCGATGGCCGCGGCGACGGCCGCCGCGTCGGCCACCGGCTGGACGCCCAGGGCCACCGGATCGGGCATTCCGCCGCGTGAGCCATGCGCCTCGACCACCTTCAGCTCGTCGTCCCGGGACGGATAGTCGAGCGTCTGCTTGAACAGGAAACGGTCCAGCTGGGCCTCCGGCAGCGGATAGACGCCCTGCTGCTCGATCGGGTTCTGGGTGGCGATGACGGTGAACCGGTCGCTCAGCACATGGGTGTCGCCGTCGACGGTGACCGACCGCTCCTGCATGGCCTCGAGCAGGGCCGCCTGGGTCTTGGGCGGGGTGCGGTTGATCTCGTCGGCGAGCAGGATGTCGCAGAACACCGGCCCGCGCGTCAGGGTGAAGGTCGAGGTCTGGAAGTTGAAGATGTTGGAGCCGAGGATGTCGCCCGGCATCAGGTCGGGCGTGAACTGGATGCGGCCGAAATCGAGGCTGAGCGACCGGGCGAAACTCTGGGCCAGGAGCGTCTTGGCGGTGCCCGGAGGCCCTTCCAGCAGAATGTGCCCGCCGCAGAACAGCGCCGTCAGCATCAGATCGACGGTGTCGGTCTGGCCGATCACCGCCTTGCCGACCTCCGCGCGTATGCGGGCGGCCAGCGTCCCGACTTCAGTCATGTCCACGCGTCATCTCCAGTTTCCAGCGGTTCAGGGCTCGGGCGACGGCCATCAGGTCGCTCGCGTTTCGGGCCGTGTCCGCCCGGGCGGCCAGGGCGGCATAGGGCGTCGCCGGGCCCTGGCGCGAGGCGAGCCGGTCAAGCAGGGCTGTGAGGGCCTCCTCGGACAGCCGCGACGGCGCGGCGACCGCCCGGGCGGCCTGGGCGTGGACCAGCCTGGCGTAGGGCCCCGCCATCCGGTGTTCGCGCCGGGCCAGGCGCACGAGGGCGGCGGTATTGTCGGCGAGCGCCTTCTTGCCCAGCGCGACCGCCCGCCGGGCATGGCGATGCGGCGCGAAGCGGATCATCGCCTGCCAGCCCACGAGGGCGACGGCGAAGGCCAGGCACAGGGTGAAGCCCAGAAGCGGCGGCTCCAGCATCAGGCGCGGCACGCTTCGCGGCCGGGCGAACCCGTGCAAGGTCAGGTCGAACACGACCCCGCCCTTTCCGGCCTGCAACTCGTCGATCAGGGCCAGGGCGGCGCGCGCCTTGCGCGGATCGTCCATGCCGCGGGTGTTGAGCAGGTCGGGGTCGGAAAGCACGTAAACGCCCGTATCGCGGTGCACGACGACGACGGCCTGGCCCGCGCCATCGAGGATGACCGGAGTCCAGCCGTGGCCGGACAGGGTGCGTAGTCCCTCGACCCGAACCCCGCCGGCAAGGCGGCGGTCGCCGGCGGCGGTCAGCCGCACCTCCGAAGGACCGTTGCGGCGGGCAAGCGTCAGGGTGTCGCGCAGATGCGGCGGCAGCACGGACAGGCTCTGCGGGGCGCCGAGCTCATGGAGGCCACGAACCCAGCCGCGGCGTGCGGGATCGTTCAGGGCGGTCCATTTCGGCAAGACCACGAGGACCTCGGCGGAGCTGTCGAAGAGCCGATCCAGCGCCTCCTCGTCGCGGCCTTCGGGCGGGGTCAGAATGACGAGGCTCCCGGCGGCGCCGCTCCCGAGGCTTCCCCGGCTGAGCAATACGGGGCGGTCCATGTTGCGGAGCAGGCTGACGAGGCCGGCATAGCCGATCGCCGAGCGCGACAGGGCGTGGTCCCGGCCGTCGTCTCCCCGGTCGAGTTCGGGCGCATAGGCCCCCAGGACGCCGATGGCGGACAGGGCGAAGACCGCCGCCAGGACCAGGGCCAGCACCACTCCGGGCCGGAAGCCGCGCGCGGCCGTTGGCGGGGGGGCGACGCCGGTCATGCGGTCCACGCGCCGGGAAAGGCGAACGCCTCATAGGCCTGCCGGCATTCGGTGAAGGCGGCCCGGTCCACGGGCCGCCCGCCGAACAGGCTGGCCTCTACGGCCCGGGCGATGCGCGAGAAGGCGGGTCGTGCGGCGGCGGGCAGGCGCTGCAGACCGGCGATGTCCCGGGCCGTGAGCGCCGGTCGGACCGTATTCGGAAGCCTGCCGTCGATGTCGCCGATACTGCGCAACAGGATGAGATGGACGGCCTCGTCGTAGCGGCCCTGCTCGGCCAGGGCGTCGGCGTCGGACAGGAGGGCGAGCGCGACGCCCGCGGCCGGCCGCCAGTCGCCTTCGCCCGACGGGGCGGAGGGCCGATGGCGCTCCGGAAAGCGTATGCGGAGCAGTTCGCGCCCGATGAACCAGAGGATCGTCAGGACGATGGCGGCGAGGCCGATCCAGAAGATGACCCTGAACAGCGGCGCGAGCTCGCCGAGGAAACGGAACACCGCCATCAGCCAGTCGGGCATGGACGGGGGCGGCGGCATCGCCGCGACCTCGAATTGCAGGGAGGGGTCGCCCGCCACGGCGGCGTGCGCGGCCTCGAAGCCGCCGCCGCCGTCGGAGGCTGCGCGCCCGGCCCCCGCCGACGCTGTACTGACAACCGAAGATCGCCCCATGCCGGCCCACGATGCCGACTGTGGGTTGAGAAGTCGAGACTTTGGCGGGCGTTGACCCCGTCTTTCGCAGGGGGCAGCATCGCTCGGGGGGTCCGCCGGGCGACCGAGGACCTTCGACCGGCCCTGCGGATGGCCGGTCAGCCGTTGAACCGCCCGAGACATCCATGACCGATCAGCCAGACGTCTATCCCGTTCCTTCCGAATGGGCGCAGCGGGCCCGCATGAACGCCGCCGGCTACGAGACCGCGAGGACCGCCGCGCGGACGAATCCCGCCGCCTTCTGGCGCGAGCAGGCGCGGCGGCTGGACTGGATGACGCCGCCGACCCGGATCAAGGACGTCTCGTTCGACCGGGCCGACTTTCGCATCCGCTGGTTCGAGGACGGGGTGCTGAACGTCGCCTGGAATTGCCTCGACCGCCATCTGGAGACGCGGGGCGACGAGACGGCGATCCTCTGGGAAGGCGACGACCCGGCGCAGTCGGGCAGGCTGAGCTATCGCGAACTGCACCGCGAAGTCTGCCGCATGGCCAATGTCCTCAAGGGGCTGGGCGTGGCGAAGGGCGACCGGGTCACGATCTATTTGCCGATGATCCCGGCGGCGGCGGTGGCCATGCTGGCCTGCGCCCGGATCGGGGCGGTGCATTCCGTGGTGTTCGGCGGCTTCTCCCCCGACAGCCTGTCCGGCCGGATCGAGGACTGCGGGTCCAGGGTGGTGATCACCGCCGACGAGGGGCTGCGCGGCGGCAAGCGGGTGCCGCTGAAGGCCAATGTCGACGCGGCGCTGAAGAAGGAGGCCGGCGCCATCGTCGAAAAGGTGCTGATCGTCTCGCACACCAACGCCGACATCCCGATCGTCGAGGGCCGCGACGTGCGCTACGGCGAGGCCAGGCACGGGGTCGGCGACGACTGCCCGTGCGAGCCGATGAAGGCCGAGGATCCGCTGTTCATCCTCTACACCTCGGGCTCGACAGGCAAGCCGAAGGGGGTGCTGCACACCACGGGCGGCTATCTGTTCTGGGCGGCGTGGACGCACGAACTGGTGTTCGACTACCGCCCCGGAGAGGTGTTCTGGTGCACCGCCGATGTGGGCTGGGTCACCGGCCACAGCTATTGCGTCTATGGTCCGCTGGCCAATGGCGCGACGACCCTGATGTTCGAGGGGGTGCCCAACTACCCGGACCACAGCCGCTTCTGGCAGGTCGTGGACAAGCACAGGGTCGAGATCTTCTACACCGCCCCGACGGCGCTGCGGGCGCTGATGCGGGAAGGCGACGGGCCGGTGAAGGCGACGAGCCGCGCCTCGCTGCGCCTGCTCGGCACGGTCGGCGAGCCGATCAATCCGGAGGCCTGGCGCTGGTATCACGAGGTGGTGGGAGAAGGGCGCTGCCCGATCGTGGACACCTGGTGGCAGACCGAGACGGGCGGCGTGCTGGTTTCGCCCCTGCCGGGGGCGACGGATCTGAAGCCGGGCTCGGCGACGAAACCGCTGCCCGGCGTCGAGCTGCAGCTGGTCGACGCCGATGGCGCTGTGCTGGAGGGCGCCGCTTCGGGCAATCTGTGCATCACCGATAGCTGGCCGGGGCAGATGCGCACCGTCTGGGGAGACCACGCCCGCTTCTTCGACACCTATTTCAGCGCCTATCCGGGCAAGTATTTCACCGGCGACGGCTGCCGCAGGGACGAGGACGGCTACTACTGGATCACCGGCCGGGTGGACGACGTCATCAACGTCTCGGGCCACCGGATGGGAACGGCGGAGGTCGAGAGCGCCCTGGTGCTGCACGAGGCGGTGGCCGAGGCGGCGGTGGTCGGCTTTCCGCACGACATAAAGGGCCAGGGCATCTACGCCTATGTGACGCTGAACGCCGGTGTCGAGCCGAGCGAGGCGTTGCGCAAGGACCTGATCGCCCAGGTGCGGACCGAGATCGGGCCGATCGCCGCGCCCGACGTGATCCAGTGGGCCCCGGGTCTGCCCAAGACCCGGTCGGGAAAGATCATGCGCCGTATCCTGAGGAAGATCGCCGAGAACGAGATCCACGCCCTGGGCGACACCTCCACCCTGGCCGACCCGGCGGTGGTCGAGGACCTGGTCCGGAACCGCGCCGGGGCAAGTTTCCCTGCACAAGCCGGTGGTTGAACCACGTCCCTGATTGGCACGATTCGCGCGTGCGGGTGGATATCGGCGGTGGGGCAGGGTTCCGACCGGGCGGGTTTCCGCCCCGGTCAGCTGGCGCAATACCGAAGGGCGGGCGTGACGATTGCGGATGGCCGCGATTTTGGCGACCCTGCCTCGCCGGCCGCGAGGCCGGCGCTATCCGGGGGGCGCCGCATGGCTGTCGAGGCGACCGAGCTGCGGGACGATATCCGGAACGCCCTGGGGGGCTCGCCAGAGGTGGCGGACGCCCTGGCGGCGCACGCCACGGCGCGGGAGTATGCGGCCCGCGCGGTGATCCTGCGCCATGGCGACCGGTGGGGCCACGCCTACCTCGTCGTGGGCGGACGGGCCCAGGCGCTGGTCTACGGCCTCGACGGCCAGATGGTGCTGGTCCACGAATACCGGACGGGCGACCTGTTCGGCGCGATCGGCGCGGCGGACGCCTGGCCGGTCGAGGCGGACGTCGTCGCCGCGGACCCGACGCGCGCCGCCTGCGTTCCCGCGGGCGACTTCGTGATGCTGGTCGACCGCCATGGCTCGCTCGGCCTGCTGCTGGTCCGTTCCCTGCTCGGGCAGTTGCGCGCCACCAGCGCCAGGATGGTGGACCGGACGACCCTCTCTGCTCCCGGCCGCGTCTATGCGGAGCTGCTGCGGCTGGCGCGGCTCGGCGACGGAAAGGCGATCCGCCCCGCGCCTGTGCACGCGGCCCTGGCCGTCCGGGTCCAGAGCACCCGGGAGACCGTATCCCGCGCCGTCAGCGCCCTCGAGCGGCGAGGCATCGTGCGCCGCGAGGGCGACGCCCTGGTCATCGTGGCGGCCCAGCGCCTCGAGGAACTGGTCGTCTAGCCGCCCGCACGGCTCAGGGCGTACAGGGCGATCGTTTCGCCGCCTCTCGACAGCTCGCCGACGTAGGGGGTCTCGCCGGCCGCGACGGGGGTCCAGCCGTGCAGGGCCGCGGCGAAGGTCTCGCTCAGATGGATCGCGCCGTCGGGGGTCGAGGCCAGCATGTCGGGCGCGACGCCGGTGGCGGCGCCGATCAGTGCGGGCGGACCCGCGAACGGGCTGTCCACCCGCCGCGCCACGCCGTAGTGGGCGGCGATCCGCCCGGTGTCCGGCCCGAGGGCGGCGATGATCCGGTCCGCGGCGTCGGCGGCCTGGGCGGGATTCGGGAAGGCCAGGTGGAGCGCCTGCCCGGCGACCACCGGAGCCGTCAGCGGGTTCGCCGCATCGGCCAGAGCCCCGCCGATGCGGGCGAGGCCGCTGGCGTCGTCGTCGAGGGCGACCGCCAGCATGGCCGCGAGGACACCGTCCGGGGGGCCGTCGGCCAGCGACTTCACGCCCCCGGCGAGGTTCGGCGGCCGGGCGACATCCAGCTGCGTCTGGCGGCGGCCGCTCCGCCGCCAGTGCTCGCCGATCCGCGCCGTCGCGCCGGTCGAGGCGTCCGGATCGACAAGCAGCAACTGCACCGCCTGGGTGGCCAGCGAGGCCGCTTTCATCACGGCCCGGCCCATCGCCGCCTCGGCCGCGAGCCGGATGTGGAGCATGGTCGTCGCGGCGAGCTCCGCCTCGACCACGGATACGCTCGCCGCCTGCGCCAGAACCGCGTCGAACCGCTGCGCCCAGTCCCCGCCCAGGGGCGCGGCCGACTCGGCCCTGAACACGGCCGCAGGGGCGGGCAGCACCAGATGGAGTTCGGCTCCGCGCGCCAGAACCGCTTCGGAGATGATCAGGTCGGCCCCGCCGGCCAGGGCGCCCCAGGCGAAGCCGATGCGCGCCTCGTCCAGGGCCGCGTCGATGCGCCGGCGCAGGTCCGCGTCGTCGGCGACGGCGAGAGGCCCGGCGAAATGCAGGGTGCGCGGCGGCTGCAGCGGCGCCAGCCAGGCGTCGTCCTCGCCAAGCACCTCCAGGATCAGGGTGAACTGGCGCAGCGTCGTGGCGTGGTCCTCCCACGCCTCCGGCGCGAGGCGGCGGGCGTCCTCCAGCGCGGCCTTCGCCTCGTCGATCCGGCCAAGCAGCAGCAGCGCCTCGGCCCGCGTCGCGCCCAGATAGTAGGGGGTCTCGGGTCCGGTGTCCCCGGCGTCCAGCTTGCCCAGAACCCTGCGCGCCCGCTCTTCGGCGGCGGGCCGGTCGTCCGCAAGCAGGGCGAGGGTGGCGGCGTTGACCAAGTGGTAGCTGGTCCCGCTCAGATCGGCGGCCCGGGCGTAGGCGTCGCCCGCCTCGCGCCACAGGCGGGGGCGATCCGCCGCCGCCGCCTGCCGCGCCTCGTCCTTGAGCAGCCGCCCGCGCACGCTGAGCGTGGCCGGATCGTCGGTTACGGCGGCGAGCCCGGCCTCGTCGAACAGCCGTCTCGCCCGCTCCAGGGCTCCGGACCGGGCGAGGGCGATGATCGTCAGCAGGGACGCGGGCGGGGACTGGTTCAAGATGCGGGTCTCACGCGTCGGCCTCGTCGAGATGTTCTGCAGACAGACGTCACTTTCTGGGAAACCGGCCGCCGTCGTTCGGGATGTCGGGATCGATCATGTCGTCACGGCGCTTGCCTCCGTAGATGACGTTGCAGATGAATCCCTGGTGATCCATGTCATTCGGACGGCTCTGCACGACGAAGTAGATGAGCTTGCACGTGCCATTGGCGGGTGCCCGTGACTCCGCCCGGGTCCCGGTCGTCGTGACGTGGACGAGGTCGCAGTTGTCCTGCTTGTAGTCGGCCTTGGTGGTGATGCCCGGCTCGTCCGGTGCGAACTGCCAGTCGACGTCGGGATCGAGTTCGATGACCACCCAACATGGCTGGCCGACATAGATGTTGGAGTCCCGATCGTCCTTTTGATGCTTCCGCGTCCAGCGGCGGAGCTTGCCCTTGTCGGTCAGGGGCGCACGAGCGATCCGCTCGTCGACGAACCGGCCAATGTCGGTTTCGGGCAGGGCATAGCTGCGAATCTTGACGAATACCCTGTGCCCCTCCGGCAGCGTCTCGTCATAGCCATACTGGGTATAGACGACTTCCCCCAGGTTCCACTGCTGTTGGGTGCTCGGCAACGGAACGCCGCCGATCGGGAAGGCCTCGGGTTCTGTAGCGGTCATTGCAGTCTCTCCTTCTGCAGTCGTTCCAGCGCGACGAGGTCGTCGGCGGTCTTGCGGCGCAGCGCCGCCCAGCGTTCGTTGGCCGGTTCGTGGGCGACCATGGCGTCCGCCGTCTCCAGCGCGGATTGCAGCCTCTGGCGCGCCAGGTCGGCGCGTCCGCCGGTGAACTCGAGGCCTGCCACGGCCCGGTGCAGACCGACCCAGCGCAACCGGACCTCCATGTTGGCCGGGTCCGCGGCCGTCAGGCGGCGCAGGATCGTCTCCTCGGCGAGGCGGTGTTCGCGGGCCTCGCCGTCGTCGCCGTTGAGCCGCCAGGCGTCGGCCAGCCAGGCGTGCCGGTTGGCGAGGTCGAGCGCGTATCCGGCCGGCTGCGGGGCGGCGGCGGCGGCCGCCTCCATACGAGCCAGGGCCGCGCGGCAGGCGACCAGCGTCGCCCCGGGTTGCGAACGCTGCGCCACGCCCAGGCTGCACAGGTTCCCCTGGGCGAATCCGGCCTCGCGAAGGTAGCGGGCGTTCTTCGGCTCGCGCGCCACCAGCCGCTCGGACAGGTCGCGATAGGCTTCGAAGGCGGTCCGCGCCGGTCCGTACTGCTGACGGTCGAAGGCGAGGGAGCCGAGGGCGAACTCGCTCTGCCCGTGGGCCCAGATGCGGTCCGGATTGTCGGGGTCGGCGGCGAGCAGGGCGGCGGTGGTGCGCCGCGCCTCCTCGAACCGCTGCATGGCTCCGTCGAGATCGCCGCGCGTCTGCAGCTCCGTCCCGATGGCCAGCATCACCCGGGCGCGGCGCTCCAGCGAGTCGGGCGGGAGCCGGCCGATGTCCTGGGCCTCGTAGTACCGGATGGCCCGCGCATTGACCGCGTCCAGCGCATCGAGCCGGCCGACGCCTTCGAGCGTGTCTCGCAGATCGGTGAGCATGAACTCGACCATTCCCTCGGCTTCGGCGCGTTGCCGTTCCGCCTCACGCCGCGCCCCGATGGCCATGGCGGTCAGCAAGGTCATGGCTAGCATCCCCGCCACGGCCGCCGCCGTGACGGCGGTCACGGCCCGCAACCGGCGCTGGGCGTCGCGTTGCACCAGCTCGTCCAGCCCGAGGCCGACCACCCCCGCGACAAGCTTGAGGAAGCCAAGCCGCGGTCCGTCTCCCGCTGGCTGGAGATCGGCGGCCAGCGGTTCGCGGGCGCCTTGGGCGCCATCGTCGTGCAGGAGCGCGTCCGGAAAGGAGTCCGCCGGCGTCCCCGCGATCAGGGCGGCCAGAACGGGGCGGTCCGGATGCAGCGAACGGAACAGTTCGACCTCGCGCGCCACCCACGGCGATCGCCGGGCGGCCGGCGAGCAGACCACGATCAGGCTGGCCGAGTCGGCCAGCGCCGCCCGCACCTCCTTGCTCAGGCTGTCGGCGGCAGGCAGATCCTCGCGATCGCGAAAGATGGGGCTGAGCCGCCGGGGCACGGCGCCCCTCGGCGTGGTGCGCCCCACCAGCCGCCGGGGCAGAACATACCGCTCCAACCGCCGGTGGAGGCGTCTGCCCGCCGCCGCGTCCCGATGGCTGTAGCTGATGAAGGCCCGGTACCGCGCGGGCGCGCCATCCCCCTCGTCCATCGTCCCTCTCCCCCACAGCCACGCTGCCAGAGACCGGCGTCAGGCACAACCGAGGGGCGTGACGGCCGTCACGGACAGCGAGGGACGCAGCGCCTCATACTCGCCTGATCGATGGAGGTGCGCCTGGGCGCACGTCAGACTGTCAGGAGCGCAATAGTGGGCACGGATCTCGAGATTGTCGGATTTCGGCGGACGGTGCGCCGCAGTCCACCCGTCGCCGGAGTCAGCCGCAGGCGCTCCATGACGGGCGGTCTGCTTCTGGCGGCGGCCTGCGCCGCCTCGCTCGCCGGCTGCAGCACCCGGACCCAACTCCTGGAGCTGGACCGGGACCGGCTGCTGCGTATCGAGCAGAACGCGACCACGGTGAACCTGGCGGCACAACAATCGCTCTTCCGACCGGAAGATTACGACCTGTACCTCTCCCTGCACCGGTCGACGTTCGAGTCACTGCTCGAGGGCTTCAACGGCGCCACTGTGCAGATCGATGCGGGCGGCCGCCCGATCGAAATCACCCTGACGACCATTCAGATGGCGTTTCGGCCGGGAAGTCCGGAAGTCAGTATCGATGCGACCGCCCGCGACCTCGGCACGGGCATCGAGGCTGACTTGAAGATGGATACGCGCCTCCTTCTTGAGGGCGACCTGTCGCGGCCTGACGAACTCGCCCTGAGGATCGTGGCCACCCGCCTTGTTCCGAACCTGCGGTGGGGCTTCTTCGATCTGTCCCGCCACCAGTTCGCCCAGCGGCTCCTGACGCTGGAGGCGGCGCGGGTGACGGATCGGTTGCCGGCGATCTCCCTGCCGCTGGCTCATGATTTCTCGATCGGCGCGCCCCGGACCACCCGGGCGATTACGCTTCCCGTCGGACGCGGGAGCATCACCGGAAACCTGACCACGCCATCCACGCTGAGCGACGGTCAGATCAGCATCAAGCACGTCGTCTTCCTCAGAAACGGTGTTCACATCTTCGCCAATGTGGAGGGACTCTGATGAAGCTCTCGATCGCCATCCCCGCGGCCGTTGCAGCCTTCGGCGTATCGGCCTGCCAGACCCTCCCCCTGCCGGGGACGAACGAGCGGCTCCAGCGCGAGATCGCCGAGATATCAGGTCGCGTCGAGGCCCAGGAAAATGGCATCGAGCAGGCCACGGCCGAGATCTCGGCCACGGAGGAATCGATCCGCGCCAGCGTTCGCTACCGGCCGATCATCGCCTGGGCTGAGGGCTTCTCATCGGGACCGACCGACAACAGGACGATAACCTTCCGCCAGACGTCCAAGACCGGGAACATTGATCAGCGGAGGCACCAGTGCAGAGTGCCGTTCGGCCCCTATCATGACGGCTGGGAGGCCCGGATTCACGAGGAGGATTCGACCCGCGCCAGCGTGCTGATCGACCGTCTCGCCGTCGCGCCGCTCGCGGATGGTCTTCGCGTGTCAGCTCCGCTGAGGCTCGATTTCCGCACCCAGGTCGAAGGCAGTTACCGCCCGGCCTGCGCGGGCTGGCTGCCGTCGGCGAACATCGGCGTCACCGGCGAGGCTTCACCGACGGCGATCTTCAATCTGACGCTCGCCGGCACCGAGGATGGCTCCCTCCGCTACCGGCTCGCCCTGGTCTCCCCGAGCAGTATCGGCATCGAGATGCGGGCCCATTTTCCGCGTTTCCGGATCGGCTTCACCGTGCCGGTGGAAGGCCTGGCGAATGCCTTGGCTGACGGTGAGATCGACCTGCTGTTCGACAGGACCGGCGAGATCCGGCTGCCTGACGGCCAGGTGATCGGCTATCGGCTGAACACGGTCGATCCGGGCGTCACGACCGACCTGACCGGGGTGACTTTCACATCCGGCCTGAACGTCGTGGTCGGGACTTCCGGGCCGGAGCGGTAGCCCACCGGTTCCGGCGGCTCTTCGCCGCTCGATGAGCATTGCCGGGTGCGGTGCTGCGGCTCGCATGAGCAGGCATTTCAGCCCGGCAGTCGTCCCCACCACAATGGCTCTGCGGGGCGCGCTGCTCTTCCTCACGGCGGCGGCGACTATGGACGGTCGGAAAAACACACCCGCCGATGGACGGGGTGGGTCGCGCAAGGGGTCGCCAGACAGGATGTCCGGCCGGCTCCACCGCCCCAGGCGCGGATCTCTCGAATGTCGGCCTCGATAGCGACCCGGTCGTCAAGGCGGCGGCAGCGGACCTTCGCCCACTCCCGGAGTGCGACTCCCGGGTTCCCGCGAACGCGACAGCCGGAGACTTGGTTCGCAGCGGGTCACAGCCCGGGCGAAGTGTCCCATGCGCCAGGCCAGAACCATTACCGCCGCTCCGACTGCACAGCAGACGACCAGGGCAGGCAGCGAAGCCTCGGGGCCGAAGGCGCCGCCGGTCAGCCATTCAGGAAGGCCCGGCCGCGCCGTGCTGCTGGCCAGCGCCGGCCCGAAGTCGCCTCCACTGACCGCCGCACCAAACAGATAGCCTTGGGTGAAGTTCCAGGCCGCGTGGGTTCCAATGGACAGCCAGATCCGACCGGTCAGGGCGTAGAAGGCCCCCAGCATGACGCCGGCCTCCAAAGCGATACAGACCGACGCAAACACGGTTGCATCAGGATTGGCGATGTGACCGAATCCGAACAACGCGGAGGAGATGGCGAAGGCGATCCAGGGGCCGAATGCGCGCCAGATCAGCCGCAGGAGTATGGCGCGGATCATGACTTCCTCGATCACGCCCGATTGAACCGCGCGCCCTGCGGCAGTCCAGACCGGAGCAGCGTCCGGACTGCGAATCTCATAGAGGCCGAAACCACCCATGATGCTCATCACGGCCGCGAACATCATGGCTCCGATCAGCATGCCGGCGGCCAGTTCGGGCAGCAGCGGCTTCAACGCGAGTTCCGACGGCTTGCGCCCCTCGGCCATCCATACGGCCAAGGCGTAGGCGCCGACCGCCATGACCGCCCCGACGAGATTGGCCATGAGGCCCGCCGGCCCGCCATGCTCCTGGCGAGGGCTCAACGCCTCGATCACTGGCAGGGCGGCGAGGGCAATCAAGAAGAACAGGACGATGGCCCATGCCAGCGCTCTCAGCCAGCGTACCGGTCCTGGATGCAGGAAACGTCGCTCGCCCAGTTCAGGAGGCCGAAGCCCTTGACCGGCGGTCAGCAAGCGCGTCGCGGCCGCGCGGAAGGTTCGTTTCGTGCTCATGGAAAGCTCCGTGGGAGACGCCCCGGGGGACGGGGCGGTCCGGGTCTTCATCGCTCCGGTGATGCGCGCCGCCGCGATCTGGGCGGCGAGATCACCCGGAGGTCGGTTGTCGCACCCTGGGAGCCAGGTGTTTGGGCCGGGACAGCCGAGCGCGCTTGAACGAAAGGGCTATTCGCAGGAGAGCGAGGGTCGTGGCCTGCGCAATTTGACGAGGTTGCAGCCCCTGCGTTTTGCGTCGAGCGCTGTGTTGAGCATCGCCAGATCCCGGACCGATCCAAGTGACTTCAAATGCTGGCGGATCGCCCAGATATGCTTGGCTTGAGAGGAGCTTTCGCTCCAGTCATCCGTCCGGCGTTTCAGGGTTTGCGTGGTATGCGGAACAGATCGGGCTGGCCCATGGCCACCTCCCACTGTGGAGGCACCCCGATATCCACAATACGCCTTTTGGAACGCCTCAGCGCCAATAGCGGCCGTCCACCGACCACCAGCTTCGCTTCAGCGTCTCAAGGTCGCGCGCCACTGAGCCCGGCTCTGGCCCCAGCGATCAACCCTGACCTCCCGACCCGGCGGCGGAAGCTGAGCCGGACCAAGCCTTGTGGACCCGAGGCGATGGGCAAGGCGCTGGGAGGGACCATTATCCGGAGCGATGCAGTGAATCACATACGACCAGTCGAGCACGTCGAACGCATAGTCCATCGTGGCGACCGCTGCCTCTAGGCCCACCCCTCGTCCCTGCGCACCCGGATGCAGCCCCCATCCGATCTCGTTGCCGGGCCATCCCAGGGGACGCCATGGCCCGACACGGCCCAGCCACAGGCCGGTTTCACGTTCCAGGACCGAAAACATTCCGACCCCGGTGAGGCTCCAGGCGCCGCCCATGGTCATGAATACGCGCCAGGTCGCTTCCGGCGGCTGGACTCCGCCCAGGAAGCGCGCGGCGTCCGCATCCGTCATCATCTCCGCCCAACGGGAAAAGTCCGCTAGGATCGGGGGCCGCAGAATCAGGCGGCGAGTTTCGAGAATGGGGACAGGCGGGGGTTTCTTCATTGCTTCGTCGCGCCGCCGCTCCGGCGACCTCACGCTTCCCTTGCACGGCCGCATAGATCTGCTTGCCTGAGGCTCACACAAGATCAGCCGCGCGACGGGCAGGCTTGAACGAAGCGGCTGACCCCGGACGGCGGTTCGGTCCGATGGATCGACCTCCGACAGGTGGCGACCGCTCCGCTCCGGATATCAGCCCTTGCATTCAAGAACTGGCGCAAGGCCGGAACTAGAACCTGAGCATCGACAACCACAACTGAGGAGACTTCGATGCCTGACCCCAAACAAGCCGCCGCCCAGGCCGCCGATATGGCGTCCGTCCGCGGATCCTGTGCCGCTGATGGCGCTTGCGCCTGCGGACCGAACTGCCAGTGCGGCGACGACTGCCGCTGCACGACCGACGCGAACTGCGCGTCCGAGTAACGCCCCAATGAGGGTCGGTCCAACGGGCCGACCCTCTTTATCCGGGCTATCACGCCTTCACCCATCCGAGTGATCGGGCCGACATCACTGCTGTTCAACTCGCGCAAATCGGTTGCGCCAGCCTTTTTCTGGTCGGCTTGGGAACAGGCGTCTGGAAATACAGGGCGATGATCACCAGCGAGGCTGGAGAAGCGCCGGCCTATGTCGACATCTGCCACCGGGCAGCGCTGATGTACGCGTTCACCTGTCTGGTGCTGGCGCAGTTCGCCGGGCTGAGCGTGTGGCCCGAGCCGGTGAACCTGATCGGAGTCGCCGTGCCTTGGCCTTCTTCGTTTCCGCTGTGGGGACCTATGCCGTCCACGGCATATTGCGCGACACGGACAATCAACTTCGCCGGCCTCACCAGCTGGGACAACGTGTGGTCCACTCGCGCGTCATCAGCCTTTACATCTACGCCCTGATAATGGGCGAGATTGCGGGGTTCCTGGTATTGCTGACGGGCGCGGTTCCGCGGCTACTCGCTTGAGGCAACAAGGCCTACGTCAGCATCTGAAGCGCGGTGGGCGCCACCCCGAACATCCGCCGGAAAGTGCGGCTGAGATGCGCAGAGTCCGAAAACCCCGCCTCATGGGCAGCGGCGGTCAGCGGCGATCCTGCCGCCACGATCGCCAGCGCTCGACTTAACCTCAACCACAACAGATAGGTCTTGAAGGGCAATCCCGTCTGCTCGACGAACAGGTGTCGCAGCCGGCTCGACGACAGGCCCGCCACCGGAACGGCGTCCGCCAGGCTAAGCGTCCCATCGAGCCGTTCACTGGCCCAGCCGATCACCTTGCGGATCCGGTAATCGGGAATCTCGGCGCGTTCGTCCGCCGCCAACACTCCCAGCAGCCTGCGCCCCCACGCCAAGAGCTCGCTGTCCGGAGCCCGCCAGTCGGATGTCCTGAACGCATCCAGCTCCGCCGAAAGCACCGGCGATGGCGCAAGCTCGGTCAGGGTTCCTGCGATATGGCGGGCGGCGACCGCTCGACCCAGCCGGCTTTCGGGCTCTACGAACACCAGGGCGAAACGTCCCTCCGCTTCGAACCGGTGCAGTGCGTCAGCGGCCACCACCGTATCGCTGGTGGAGCTGGTATCATCCTCCGCAACCAGGCGGAAGCAACCGCCAAGGCTGAGGGTCACCTGAATGGCGTGGTGGGCGTGGAAATCCGTGGTTCTGGTTTCGCCCTCAAAGCGGGCGGCGTCGACCAGCCACAGGCTGCCGCCTTCCCACAGCACAACACGTGTTTGCGCCAAGACATCCATACGGAAAGCTTAGCTTTGGTGACGCCTGTTTGAAAGGTCCGTGCGCGACGGGACGCCGCAGACGCGTTCCGCCTGCGGCCCTGCCCGATCAGGCGAACCGAACCTGCGGCCCGCGACCGCGCAACAGACGCCTGGCGAGGAAGGCGCCGGCCGCGACGTCATAGGCCATGCAGAACATCGGCCACCAAACGGGCACGCCGGGGTTCATGAAGATCGCGGGATGGAAGATGTCATAAAGGCCGTGCCCGATAAGGCCGGCGACCACCCACCAGAGACTTGTGCGAAAGCCCAGGACCGACACCCCGATGAAGATGGCGGTCGGCGCAAGCTCCGACAGCAGGGCCGCGTTCGAGCCGCCCAGAACCGCGAACAGCTCGTAGAGGATGGCGATAACGATCAGGATCACGGGGTACACCGCCCGATCCTTTTCCAGCCCCGACCACCAGATGAACAGGCCGGCCGCGAGCGCCAGCCCCACACCGATTACGTAATGCATGTCATCTCTCCCTTTGCAGGCCTTCCCCTACGCACGGCACGAGCCGTGATCTTGAACGCAAGGGTCGAAAGCGCCCCGAGCGGTTTTGGCGGGAATCGCGACACCTATGACATTCAGCGCCCGACCTTCCGGACCTAGACGTTCCCCCGTGAATGAGCGGCGATAGGCGCCGCCAAACGTTGCGAGGTTACGTCATGCGACCTGTTCTGCTTGCGGCCGTGTGCGTCGCCGCCTTCGTCGTCTCCCCTGTCGGCCCGGCCTGCGCCCTGACCTCCGCCTCCGCCTTGGCGACGCCGGTTGCGGCCCTGATCACCCTGCCGTCGCCCAGGGCTGGCCGCTCCCGGCCGCTGGTGGTGGTGGTGGTGGGAGAGAACCAGGGCGCCGGAACCACCGACTTCATCGTGCCCAACGGCGTGCTGAAAGACTCTGGCGTCGCTGACGTTCGTAGCCTTTCGACCCGGGAGGGGCCGGTCCGCCTGGTTCGGGCTCTCCGCATCGAAGCCGATCAGACGCTGGCCGAGTTTGACGCCTCCGAACCTGCGGGGGCCGATATCGTCATCGTGCCTGCGCAGATGAAGCCCGACGATGCGGCGCTCATCACCTGGCTTCTCACCCAGGCGGCGCAAGGGGCCGTCATTGTCTCCATTTGCGAGGGCGCTCGGGTCCTGGCGCATGCCGGACTGCTCGACGGCCGCCGGGCGACCACCCACTGGAGTGCATTGAAAGACCTGGAGCGCGCCGATCCCGAACCCGTCTGGGTGCGCGACCTCCGCTACGTTCAGGATGGCCCCGTCATCTCCACCACCGGCGTGACCGCATCGATTCCAGCCTCACTCGCGCTGGTCGAGGCGATCGGCGGGCGTGACGCCGCGCGCCAAACGGCCTTGCGGCTCGGCGTGGGCGATTGGGGCCCTGCCCACCAGACCGATGACTACGATCTCAGCCGCGCCGACTTCCTTCGCACCGTTGGCTCCCTTCTTGCCTTCTGGACTCATGAGACGATTGAGTTGCCGGTCGCAGACGGCGTCGACGAGGTCGCGCTCGCGCTCTGAAGCGTGCGTGGAGCTGTAGCTATCGTGCGCGAGTGGCCACGACGTCAGATGCTCCGGAAGCCGTCACCTCCGCGCGGGGACTGCGTATCATTCCTGACTGCGCCCACCGGCGCGGACGCTTCGTCATTCCGGCCGACGACGGCCCCGCAGCTGGACAGCTTGACCAGGCCATCGACGACATGGGTGCGCGCTATGGACCCGCCGCGCGTCGCTTCGCCGTCACAGGCATGGAATACGTCGCCCCCGCCGTTCAGCCTGATGCGCGGTCGGCTGGTCTGTGATGATTCAACGAAAGCGACGGGTCGCCATCCTGATCTTCGACGACGTCGAGGTTCTGGACTTCGCGGGCCCCTTCGAGGTGTTCGGCGTCTCGCGGTTCGCCAGCGGCGACCCCGCGTTTGATGTCTCTGTCGTCTCCCTGGACGGCAAGCCGGTCCGGGCGCGCAACGGCCTGGGCGTACAGCCTCATTCTGCGCCTGAGGACCTGGCTGCGGCCGATATCCTCGTCGTGCCCGGCGGCTACGGCACGCGACGACTGCTGTCCGATCCGGATGCGAGAGCGCTCGTCACCAGCGCCAGTCAGGCGGCGGAAGCGACCCTTTCGGTCTGCACCGGTTCGCTGATGCTGGCTGCCTACGGCCTTCTGCGAGGAATGGCCGCGACCACTCATGTCGACGCGATGGACGATTTGCGGGCGCTCGATCCCGGCATCGACGATCGTCCGGGCGCCCGCGTGGTCGACAATGGCCGACTGCTGACTTCGGCGGGGGTAAGCGCCGGGATCGACGCATCCCTCCATCTGGTTTCACGGTTTGCCGGCGAAGGGGTCGCGATCGAGACCGCTCGCTACATCCAGTACGACTGGCGCGAACGCGGCGTGGACAGGCCAGATATCAATCCGTTCAGGACATGAGGTCCGCGCCCGAGGCGCGTCGACCGAAGCGCCGCCGATAGTCCCCCGGCGTCGCCTTCACGCGGCACAGGAAGGCCCTATGCAAGGCGTTCAGACTACCGAAACCCGATCGTTCAGCGATCCGTGCGAGAGGCCAGTCGGAAGCTTCCAGCAGAGCCTTGGCCCTGTCGACCCGGGCTGCCTCGACGAAGGTGGCCGGTGTCATGCCGATTTCCTTCTGGAAGACGCGCGAGAAGGTGCGCTCAGACATGCCGGCCCGGTCGGCGAGTCCCGGGAGAGTCAGATCGCCTGCGGGCTCCGCAATCACGTCGGCAATCAACTTCTTTAGTCGAGGGCTTGCCGCCAACTGCACATTCAAGCCCGCGCTGAACTGGGTTTGTCCTCCGGGCCGGCGCATGAACAGGACGAGGTTGCGCGCCACCGCCAAGGCGACCTCGGGCCCACAGTCGGCCTCGACAAACGACAGGCAGAGATCGATCCCGGCCGTCACCCCCGCCGAGGTGTAGATCGGCGGATCGGCGACGAAGATAGCGTCCGGTTCGACCTGGGCGTCGGAACATTGAACCTGGAGATCGCCGCAGACTTCCCAGTGCGTCGTCGCCCGTCGCCCGGCCAACAGACCGGCCGCCGCCAGGACGAACGCCCCTGAACAAACGCTGCCGATGCGTCGCGTGTCTGCCTGTCTGTCGGCCAGCCACCCTGGAAGACCCGTTTTGCAGACAGCCTCGATACCCGCCTGATCACCGCCGCCAACGAGAATGGTGTCCAGACCCAGCGGGAGCTCCGAGACCGCCGCCATTGAGCTCATTCGCAGGCCAGAGTTTGAAACGAGGTCGCCCTGATCCTGCGAGGCCAGCATAGTATCGTAGCACTTTGCGCCGGCGAACCGGTTCGCCATGGCGAACACTTCCCACGGGCCCACCAGATCGAGCGACTGGACCCCCGGATAGCCGATGAGCGCAACCTTGCGGACAGGCTGACGGGCGCCTGCCGTCGCGACACCCGCTTGCTGATCGCGTGAACTGGCCTCCGAGCAGCTAGCGTTCGTCAAGGGTATGGAGAAACGCGATCAACTGGCGGCGCTCTATCCGGTTGAACGATACTGGGTGAATTTCCGATCGCCCCATCGGCGCCAGGGGCGCGCGCTCGTAGTGGTCCAGCACCTCCTCGAGCGAGGCAAACTGGCCAGCGTGCATATAGGGCGCGCGCTGAGCGACCCCGCGCAGGGACGGCACCTTGAAAGCCCGCATCTGGGTGAGTTCATCCCGGACCGCATAGTCCAACTCTTCGCACTCGCCCGCCTTGGCGTCGCTGAAGGCGCCGTCGCAGTTGAAAGGATCCGCGAGCGCTGCGCGCACCCCCGCGGCCCGGCCGGTGTCTTCCCCGGCGCCACCAAGCGGAACGCCCGTATTGGCAAAACCGCCGTTGGTCAGCAGGGGGCCATTGTGGCACTGCAGGCATTGTCCCTTGCCCATGAAGAGCTGAAGGCCCTCCATTTCGTCCGTCGTCAATTCCACAGGTTGGCCCTCGCCGAAAAGGCCGGCCACATAATCGTCGAACCGCGTCGGTTTGAGGTCCAGCGTGCGTTCATAGGCGGCGATCGCCTTGCCGAAATTGGCAAACACGCGGTTGACCAGCGCCTGATCCGCTTCACTCATCGCGGCCCAGGCCGAGCGGGCCCCCGTATCGCCAACGGGGCTGGCGCGTTCGGGAAATCGGCGGGTGTCGGCCAGGTCAGGTAGCGGCCCGAACAACGCCTCGTACCGGCTCCCGTAGTGAGTCTGAATGAGGTGCGCGACCTGCATGCGTGTGAAGCCGTGCTCCACGGGATTTTCGATCGGTCCCAAGGCCTGCGCCCAAAGACTGTCGGCCCGACCGTCCCAAAACTGCCAGGTCTCGTAGGTCGCGGGCTGGATCGGCATGGTTCGTCGCCCGCCTTGTCCGATCCCCTGCCCCACCGGCCGAGCGTCGGTGAACGAATGATCTGGTTCATGACAACTGGCGCAGGCGACCTTGCCGTTCGCGCTCAGTCGCTGATCGAAAAACAGCGCCCGACCCAGTTCAGCGGCCTGAGGGTTGTCTGCATAGCGGTTGGAAGGGTCCGCCGGCGTTTCCAACGCCCCGATCCAGAGCGTTCGGAGAACGCTCAACTCCTCCGCCGACCAAGGCATGGGGGCAGAGGCGGCGCCGACCAGCCCCAGCGCCACAAGGCCGTAGAACAGGCTGCGCATCAAAGCGTGACATTGAAGGTGACGGTGTCCGCCCGGCCGTCGGGCGTCGCGATGTCAAGGTTAAAGACCCACCAACCGGTCATTGAGAAACGAACCCCGTTGATCTTGTAGACTCCGGGCGTCTCTGTTGCGGCGACCTCCGGCTGGGTCGGCAGGCCATGGTGGTGCTCCGGCATGCCCCCATCGACCTTGATCGTCGCGCGCTCTACGCTGTGCCCCCCGTCATCCGCCAATCGGATCGTCCAGCTATGGATGCGCCTCATCGGGATTGGACTGGCGTCGCTTGAGATCTGGACCCGGAATTGTCCCTGCTCGCTCGTCCGGGTCAGCGCGGGATCACGGACCTGCGTGGCCGCGGCGGCCGCACCCGCGAGGGTCAGACCAAACGCCGCGGCCGCGATCGTCCGCAACCGTTTCCACGAGCCGGTTTCGGCCCCATCGATCTGTTCGTGCCACATCACGCGTCGTCCCTGACGTGGTGGGCGGACTGCAAGGCTGTACTGGGCAAGAAAGTCTCTCCCGGTCATCATTTAGCGATGTCCGCGCAGGGTGCCTGCGTCCATTCATGCTGGCTTGAACGAAAGGGCTGACCTTCGTCCTGCCTGACCAGTCGACGTGCGTCCGATGTTCAACCGGATCACCGCCGGAGAATTCTCGACGGTGCCAAGAAGCGGACTCCCCGACCTACCGTTCTGGTCACGAACGGCGGTTGACCCTTAAGGTCTCAGCAGCGCCAGAACCGGACGTTGGCTGGCCGCCGGAAAGTGGACCTTCAAGCCGTGAGGGGCTGAACGTTCGCCTTCGACGCGTTGCGGACGTCAGAGTCCTCGGCCGAAATCGGAGCCCCCGAATCTCGACTTCGAGTGCTGGTGGGTAAGGGTTACGGAGCGCGGCAACAACGCCGTGTGCCGCTAGCGATCCGGCGGGGGAACTCCCCAGCGCTGAGGCGAGGTCCAAGCCTGAGGCGGCAGCACATCTGCTGTCGCGGATTGCCGACGATCAACCCGGGTCGCAACGGCGTCGATACGGATTGAGCCGCGTGCGATCTTCTGGATGCGTAGAGGCATCCCGTTTGATGTTCGGCACTCGAGGCGGCCGGCATCAGCGACGTTCGGCATCACATCATACCAGGCGCAGGACAGCCCCAGGATAGTGTCGCCCGGCCGGTCCAGCTTCACGGGATCGCCTTCACCCGGACCGGTGGTGAGGTGTGAGCCATAGGTCACCTCCTCTGGTCGCGCGCCGGCGCCGAGCCGAGCGACCACCCAGCGCCCCTGGGCGCGGTTCTGAGCCCAGATCGTCGCGGATCCGTCGCGGCTCCGCATTTCTTCGCCAGTCCAGCCCCCGCGGCGACGCATCAGATACTGAATACCGCCTTGTTGGGCCTCCAGTAGAACTGTGTAGTTTTCCCCGTCCCTGGCGGCGTCCGCCACCGGAGCTCCGAGCCAGGCGTTCCGATCGAACCCGGGTGGCTGCATCAGGTCCGAGGGGAGCGCGCGGCGGATCAATCGGGCCGCGAAAGCGACTGACGTAGGCCAGGCCTCGCCGTTCGCACCTTCAGTGTGCTCACTCACCGAGATGCCATCGGCCGTGACGCAGGCGATGCGCCGAGCCTGCCCGGCCGAATAGACGACATGGTCCGCGCAAGGCTCTCCCTGCCGCTCCTGCCGTTCACCTGTCGGTCGCCCGACAAACGTGGCCGAGGCCCCCGTGTCCGGTCGAGGCGCACGGATCGAGTACACAACGACCGCGCCGGCGGCGTCTCGAGCCTCGGAAGCCGTTATCCCGGTCGAGAGGTGAATGACCTCAATGTTTGTGAACCCCTTGTCGGTCCAATCTCTCCGGGCCCATGCTCCATGACGGCTGATCGTCGACTGGATTTCTCGCAGCGGCCCGGTCTCGGTCCGGATCCACCTCAGCTCATGATCGGGGGTGTTCTGGCCCGGGGCGTAGTAGCCGATGAAACCGGCCAGCTGCGCCGGCGAGATTGTGTCCTGAATAGCGACCAACTCGAGCGGCGAGTCGGCCACCAGCTGTGCGGATGCGCGCAACCCGTTGTGGTCGAGCGAGCCGCTCGGCTCAGAGCAGCCTGCGATCATTAGAACCCCCGCACCGAACCACAGCACAGGAGAGTTGCTTCGCACGGGACAGGCCATCGACCGATCCTAAGCGGAAAGGGTCAACGCCTCATGAAACCACAGGGTTTGAGGATGTCGACCGCCCTAATGCGCCCCCAGCGGACTTGCGCCCTCGCCAGAAAGCGGACCTGCCGGGAGGGAGCGGACGGCCTATCACCTGTCCGCCGATTCCCGCGCCGATCGCCGGGTTATTCCGCCAGCGACTCGCCGGCTCCCAGCGGGGGGATCGTCCGCCGAAAGGCCACAAGACTCCCCGCAAGGGCTGCTATCGCCGCCAACGGAAGTCCGACGAGCAACCCGACCGGCGCGCCGACGAGTATCGTGCCGATCGGCACGAGCACGGCGCCCGCCAGGCGGCGGCTGTCGTCCGACGCCACGGGCGCGGCGATGAACGACGAAGCGACCATTGCGATCGAAAGGACCGCCGGGGTTGCGAACGCGAAGAGGACTGCGACCGTCAGAAAGGTCTTCAAGACATCCGCAAAGCTGAGCGTCCCGAGCCGGCTTTGTCGGCTGCAGATCGCCAGCGAGGCGCCGATGGCCAACGGAGCGGCGAATGCCGCAACGAACAACGCCCCGCCCAGCACGCCGGGCCAGACCGAATGAGAGGCCAGCAGCGGTGTGACAGCCAGGATGGCGGTCACCCAGGCGACGGGCAGCCAGAGCCGTTGCGGCGTCCGTTTTTCGAGGGTCTTGCTGGTCGCCAGTCGCGAAAGGCTCGCTGCGCCGGGATAGCTGTTCGTCTGTCTGATGAGACGGAGTGTAACCCGATGGGCGCCGAACAGGACTGCGGCGGCCGCAATCCAGCCCGCACTGAACCAGGGATCCGGGTGGCCGAACAATCTGAAGAATGGCGCAAAACTGAGAGCCAGCGCGCCGAACGACAAAATCGCCATTCCGGCGCAGCAGACAAATGCAGCGAGCAGGAGCGCTGAGAGAACCTGTAAGATCAACCGGTCTAGCTGCACGACCATCCGCCCGAGAACCAACACATGCAGCATGGGACCTGAGGCTACAGAAAAGGTTACGTCGGCGCCCGTCGGTCGCGCGCACCCTGCAGGTGGGTCGCCCTTGGTGGTCGAAGGGCAGCGAAGCGCCAAGAGCAGACCTGAGCGCCGGTGCGGAAAGGCGACATTCGAACAGGCCCGCCAACCATGGCTCCCGACGGCTCCCGACGGCACCCGTCCGCGGAAAGCGTCGCCGCGAAAGGCGAGGTCCGCCGTCTTCCTGCCAGACGTCAGTCGCGCGTTCTGGACAGCCCCGCGAGAAGCGGAGCGTAAGTGGCTAGCCTGCTGGATACGAAGTCGGTGAGGAGCCGCACACGCTTCGTCTTGCGGGTCTCCCCCTGTGTGAGAAGCCAGAGCGTTCCGTACAGGTGTAGGTCGGCGCCAGGCGCCCTCACGAGCAGGGGGTCGGCGTCTCCGACGAAGCACGGCAAGGTCGTGATCCCGAGCCCTTGCCGTACCGCCATGATCTGCGCCTCGCCGTCGGTGACCTTGAAAGGAGCCCCCGTCGCGCGAACCTCGCCACCGCGGGCCCAGTCCTGGATTCCGTCAGAGCTAATGACGATCCACCGGACGGGATCCGGCACCCCCGCGCGCCACGCGGCCAGTCGAGTGCGGGCCATGTAGACGCTTCCGAACAGCTCCGGCCCCTTCAGGCCGTGAAGATTGAGCGGCAGGGTCTTGCGGTCATAGACCACGCGGATCGCGAGATCGGCCTCCCGGTTGGTCAGATTCGCCAGCTCGCCGGACGACAGGATGTCTAGCTCGATATCCGGGTGCAGGCGCGCGAACTCGGCGAGGTCGGGCATAAGCAGGTGGGTCGCCAAGGTCGGCGCCAAGGTCACCCGCAGAAGCCCGCGCACACTCTGGTCGCGCCCGAAGACGCGTGTCTCCAACTGATGTGACGACGCTTCCATCTGCTCCGCGAGCTCGAGAACCTCCTCGCCCGCCTCGGTCAGGCGGTAGCCCGCAGGTAGCTTTTCGAACAGGTGTGCCCCCAGGCGTCGTTCGAGCTGGGCGATGCGGCGCAGCACGGTCGAGTGGTTCACCGCGAGACGCCCGGCGGCGGCCCGCACCGAGCCTCCCCGCGCGATGGCGAGAAAGAAGCGAACGTCATCCCAGTCGATCATGGTGCATTTCCACGCCGCACGGGCGCTCAGTCCAGATCCCGTCGCTAGCACGTTCAGCAGTCGGACGCGTGATCTTCATGGCTGGCTGGATCGTTCTTGCACCACCGATATGCGTGCTTCCGCACTCAACGCCCGGTGCCTGCAGGCCCACTTCCACCTCTCGGGACGCCCCCGGACAAGGAAGGATGCAGCCATGACCAGACTGAATGGAAAGACCGCCGTGATCACCGGCGGCGCGACCGGCATCGGCCTCGCGGCGGCGAGGCGGTTCATCGACGAAGGCGCCTTCGTCGTCATCTTCGGCCGCCGGCAGGAAACGCTCGACGCCGCCGTGGCCGGCCTCGGGCCCAATGCCCGCGCGGTCCAGGGCTCCGTCTCAAATGAGGCCGACCTCGATCGGCTCTACGCGGCGGTGAAGGCCGAACGCGGAACCCTCGACATTGTTTTCGCCAATGCCGGCGTGGGGAGCCAGCTTGTGCTCGGCATGATCACCGCCGAGCACATCGACGAAATCTTCGACATCAATGTGAAGGGTACGATCTTCACGGTCCAGAAGGCGCTGCCGCTGATGGGCCAAGGCGGTTCGATCATCCTGACGGGATCCAGCGCCGGCACGACAGGCGCCCCGGCGTTCACCGCCTACAGCGCGAGCAAGGCGGCGGTGCGCAACCTCGCGCGGACCTGGACGGAGGACCTGAAGGGCACGGGCATCCGGGTCAACGTGCTGTCGCCCGGGGCGACGGCGACCGAACTCGCGAGGGAAGCGCTCGGTGCGGAGGGCTTGGCGGCCTACGGCTCGATGACGGCGTTCCAGCGCATGGGCGACCCGTCGGAAGTCGCGGCGGCGGCGGCCTTCCTCGCCTCGTCGGACAGCAGCTTCATGACCGGCAGCGAGGTCGCCGTCGATGGCGGCCTGGCGCAAATCTGAAAACCTGAGGAGACGACTATGAGCCACGCAATCATCGGCTTCGGCAAGATCGGCCAAGCCCTCGCCAAGGCGTTCGCCCGCAACGGCATCGAAGTATCCATCGCAACCACGCGCAACCCGGAAAGCTTCGCAGCCGATGCGGTCGCGATCGGACCCACGGTCATTCCCAGGACGCTGGGCGAAGCGGTCAAGGCGGACACCATTTTTCTGGCGGTGCGTTTCGACGCGCACCAAGATGTCGCGAGGGCGCTGCCGAGCTGGGAAGGCAAGACAGTCATCGACGCGATGAACCTGTTTCCAGTCCCTGAAGAGCTGGGCGGCCTCCCGTCCTCCGCCGTCGTGGCGAAGGCGTTCACCGGCGCCAGGTTCGTCAAGGGGTTCAATCACCTGCTTGCGGCCACCTTGGCGACTAATCCGATCGTCGAGGGCGGCCACCGGGTCGTCTTCCTGTCCAGCGACGACGAGGGCGCGATCGCTCCCGTGGCGGCCCTGGCCAAACAACTCGGGTTCGCACCCGTCGAGCTGGGAAGGCTCAACGAGGGTGGCGCGCTGGTGCACGCACGCGACCGCACCTGGGGCCAGTTGATCTTCCAGGACCTGTTCAAGAAGGAGCAGTAACGGATTGCGGTCCATGCAAGGCTGTCTGTTAACCGGGTCGGCCCGCAAGATTCCGGGTAGACGAGTCACAAATCCAAAATCCGGAAACACCAACGGGGTTCGATATCCTCACCCAGCCGGCCTTAGAGACTTTTGTGAATTCGGCTCCGCGCCAGATGCGGTCACTCCCGCCGCTGCGTGAAGCGGACGTTCAGCGCGCCCTTATACCTGGAGTCGGTAACCCACGCCGGGTTCGGTGAGGATCAGGGTCGGCTGCGCCGGGTCGGTCTCCAGCTTGTGTCGAAGCTGTCCGATGACGACGCGGAGATACTGGGTGTCGGCGGCATGGGCCGCGCCCCAGACGGCGGTGAGCAGGTCGGCATGACCGACCAGCTTGCCGGCATGTCGCGCGAGGTGGCCGAGCAGGTCGTATTCCTTGGGCGTCAGGCGCACCGGCTGGCCAGAACGCGTCACCAGCCTGCGGTCCAGGTCGATGGTCACGTCGCCGGCGACGACAGGCCCCCGGGGCGGGGCGGGATCGGCGGTCTGGCGAAGGCCCGCGCGTATGCGGGCCAGCAGTTCGCCGACGCCAAAGGGCTTTTCGACATAATCGTTGGCGCCCAGATCCAGCGCCTCGATCTTCTCGGCTTCGCGATCACGGGCGGACAGGATAATGATCGGGCCGGTGTAGAACTCGCGGGCCCGGACCAGCACAACCTTGCCGTCCATGTCGGGCAGGCCGAGGTCGAGGACCACGGCGTCGGGGCTCCACAGGGCGATGCCGCGCAGGCCTTCCTGGCCGCTGTCGGCGCGCTTCGGCTCGTAGCCTGCGGCGTCGAGCGCGGGCGACAGGAAACGGTGAATCTGCGGCTCGTCGTCGATGACGAGGATGCGGGGTCTGGCGGCCGACATGGGGCTCTATAGCAGGTCCGGATGGGTGGCGATTGACTTGGGCAGGCTGATCAGGATGCGGGTGCCGTGGTCGTCCAGGATCGGGCTGGCGGCGGCGATGCGGCCGTTCATGGCCTCGACGAACCCCTTGGCGATGGCGAGGCCGAGGCCGGCGCCCTTCGAGCGGTCGGGCTGTTCCTCCATACGGCGGAATTTGTCGAACACCCGTTCCAGTTCGGCTGTGGGAATGCCCTTGCCCTCGTCCTCGATGCTGATCACCACCGAGCCCCGGTCCTCATAGGCCGCCAGTTCGATGGTCGAGCCGTCGGGGCTGTAGGCGATGGCGTTCTCCAGGATGTTGACCAGCGCCTGTTCCAGCAGCCCCTGGTCCAGGCTGACCATGCTGAGCTGGGCGGGAAAGTCGCGGGTTAGCCGGCGGGAGCCGAGGCGGCGCGACACACGCCCGGCCGCCGCGTTGAGGACGTCCCGCACATCGGTCCAGTCGGCCTTGATGTTGAGCGCCCCGCCTTCGAGCCGGGTCATGTCCAGCAGGTCGCCGACGTAGCGGCTGAGGCGTTCGGCCTCCTCGCGGATGCTGAGCAGCAGATCCTTGCGCACCTCCGGTTTCAGGGTGGAGCCATAGTCGATCAGGGTCGTCGCGGCCCCGAGCACGGTCGACAGCGGCGTGCGCAGATCGTGGCTGACCGAGTTCATCAGGGCGCCGCGGAAGCGGTCGGTGCGCCGCAGGGTCTCGGTCTCGACGGCATCGCCGGCCAGTTGGGCGCGTTCGAGGGCGACCGCGCCCTGTTCCAGCAGCGCCAAGGCCAGCCGCTCCTCGTCCGAGCCGGGCGCGAGGGCGTCCGCCTCGATCCCGGCTACTCCGGAGCGGGAGCGGACGCCCTGCAACGGCCGGAAAGTCCAACTGGTCTGCGGGAGCGTCCCCGTGCCGTGACCGGCGGGCTCGCCGCGTTCCCATGCCCACCGGGCGGCGGCCATGGCGGCGGCGCCCAGCGTCTCCAGTTCGGGAGCGCCCGCGACGGGAGTGATGTCGCCGTCACCGGGCAGCAGGACGATCGTCCTGGCCCCGGCGGCGGCGGCGGTCTGCTCGGCCAGAACCCTGGCTGTCTCGAGGCGATCCTCGGCGGCCGACAGGGCCTGGCTGGCGGCAAGCAGGGCTGACACCGCGGACGCGCGTCTCTGGGCGTTGCGCGCCTGGTCCCGCACCCGTCCCGCCAGACTCCCGGTCGCCAGCGCCACCGCCCAGAAGACGATCAGGGTCAGGATGTCGGTCGGCGAGCCGATCAGGAAGGTGTAGCGCGGCTCGAGGAAGAGGAAGTTGTACGTCAGGAAGGCGACCGTGGCGGCGGCCAGCGCCGGGCGCAGGCCGAAGAGGACGCCCGCCGCGAGAACGGCGGAGAGATAGACCACGCCCAGATCGACCCGTTCGAAGGCGCGGTCGAGGAACAGGGCCAGGGCCGTGGCGACGGCGATGAAGCCTGCGCCCACTGCATAGCCGCGCCAGTGAAGCGTCGGGGCCGTGACCGGCCGGTCCTTTTCCGCGCGGCCGACCGGCGCCCCGCCGGGCTCGGTGACGATATGGATCGCCACCCCCCTGGCCGAACGCAGCAGTCCGGCGGCGAGCGACCGACCCAGCAGCTCGTTGATCCGGCTGTCCCGCCCCTTGCCGATGACGATCTGGGTGACGTTGTTGCGATGGGCGTGATCCATTACCGCCTTGACCACGTCGTCGCCGGTCAGAACCAGGGTGCGCCCCCCAAGCTGCTCGGCCAGCATGAAGGCCTGGCCCAATCGGGCGGCGCTTTCGGGACCGGAGACCGGCCGGTTGGGGCGCTCGACGTGGGCGATGGTCCAGGGCGCGTCCATCATCATGTCGGACAGGCGTCGACCGGCGCGCACCAGCGACGCGGCCATGGTGTCGCCCCCGACCAGAACGAGAATGCGCTCGCCCGCCGCCCACGGCCCCTCGACCCCGCGTTCGCGCAGGGTCGCCACAAGCTGGTCGTCGATGGTCTGGGCCGCCCGCCGCAGCGCCATCTCGCGCAGGGCGGTCAGGTTCTCGACCTTGAAGAAGTTGTCCGAGGCCAGGCGCGCTGTCTCGGGTACATAGACCTTCCCCTCCGCGAGCCGCTTGCGCAGTTCGTCGGGGGTGATGTCGACGACCTCGATGTCGTCGGCCCGGCTCAGGGCGCTGTCAGGCACGGCCTCGCGCTGGCGCACCCCGGTGATGCGCAGCACCACGTCGGACAGGCTTTCCAGATGCTGGACGTTCAGCGTGGTCCAGACGTCGATGCCGGCGGACAGGATCTCCTCGACATCCTGCCAGCGCTTCGGGTGGCGCGAACCCGGGACGTTGGAATGGGCGTATTCGTCGACCAGCAGCAGGCCCGGCTTGCGTTCCAGCGCCGCGTCGATGTCGAACTCCATCAGGGCGCGGCCCTTGTAGTCGATGGGTCGGCGCGGCATCACCTCCATGCCGCGCAGCAGGCTCTCGGTCTCGCGCCGGCCGTGGGTCTCGACCACCCCGACAACGACGTCGCCGCCCTCGGCCTTCCGGCGTCGGGCGGCGCGCAGCATCTCATAGGTCTTGCCGACCCCCGGCGACATGCCGAGGAAGACCTTCAGCCGACCGCGCTTCGGTCGCTTCGCGGCGACCTTCGAGGAATCGGGAGGGGGCGGCGTCTCCGGCAAGTCAGGTCGCGGCGGGGAAGCGGGCGTCGAGCGCCCGGTTGGTCAGCAGCACATTGACGCGCGGCTGGCCGATGAAGCCGAGGAAGGCGCCCTCGGTGTTGCGGTCGATCAGCTGCTGCACCGCCGTCACATCGACCCTCCTCGCCCGCGCCACGCGCGCCGCCTGCAGGCGAGCGTAGGCCGGAGAAATGTGGGGGTCGAGGCCAGAGGCGGAGGTGGTCACCGCGTCGGCGGGGAGGACCGTCGCGCCCGTGTCGGCCCGGATGGCGTCGGCGTCCGTCTGTATGCGCTCGGCCAGATCGGCGTTGAGCGGACCGAGGTTCGAGCCCGAAGACGCGGAGGCGTCATAGCCGTCGCCGGCAGCTGAAGGACGCGGGTGCAGATAGCGCGCCCCAGCGAACGGCTGGCCGATCAGGGCCGAGCCGACGACCTGGCCGTCCGCGTCGCGGATCAGGCTGCCGTCCGCCTGTGACGGGAAGGCGAGCTGAGCGATTCCGGTGACCCCAAGCGGATAGGCGACGCCAAGCAGGAGGGTGAACAGGGCGATCATGACGATCGCGGGGCGGAGTTGGCGGAGCATGGGCGTCGTCCTCTAGAAGGCGGCCTTCAGCGAGGCCACGGCGCGGCTGCCGTGGATGTCGCCGAAGTCGTGCGCGTCGGTGTCGTGATAGCGGACATCGAGAGCGAGGTTGTCGGTCAGCTTCCGGGCCACGCCCAGGTTCCAGGTCGTGTAGTCGAAGTCCGAGGACAGGACCTGGCGACCGACGGCGCCGGAGACCGTCCATCTGTCGGCGGGCGAGACGGCGGCGCTGGCCTCGACGTATGCGGCCTCGTCCTCGGCTGCGCCGAAGAAGTCGGGCGACCAGTAGACGGCGGCGCCGAGGGTGGCCGGGCCGATGGCGCGTGAGGCCGCGACCTTGGCCTCGACATAGTCATAGTCCGCGCCGTTCGGCTGGCCGGTGTAGAAATAGCCGACCGCGCCGAGGTCCCAGACCCAGCCCGCGAACTCGGGGCGTACGCCGGCATAGACATCGATCTCGGCCCTGGCAGCCGGATCTCCGGGGAAGGCGACGTTGGAGGCCCAGGCGCCGGCGTAGAAGGTTCCGCGGGTCAGATCGACGCCGCCCGAGATCGCGGCGTCCTCCCCGGTCTGGCTGACGCCCCGGAAGACGTAGTCGGAGCCGATGGCGACGTTCCAGGCGATCGAAGGGCTGGAAGGCTCGGCGACCGTCTGGGCGTCGGCCTGTGAGGCGATTCCCCAGACGGCGAGGGCGACCAGACAGGCGCCGGCGGACCAGAGGTCGTTGCGGCCGCCGGCCTTGAAGGGGGATTTGCGGGTCATGGAGATCTCTCTGGTCACGCCAGGCCGAGGCCGGAGATGACGACGTCGATGAGTTTGATGCCGACGAACGGGGCGACGAGGCCGCCGAGGCCGTAGATCAGCAGGTTGCGGGACAGCAGGGCCCCGGCCCCGATGGCGCGGTATCTGACGCCGCGCAGGGCCAGCGGGATCAGGGCGACGATCACCAGGGCGTTGAAGATGACCGCCGACAGGATGGCGCTCTCGGGGCTGTGCAGGCCCATGATGTTGAGCGCGCCCAGCGCCGGCAGGGCGACCACGAACATCGCCGGGATGATGGCGAAATACTTGGCCACGTCGTTGGCGATCGAGAAGGTGGTCAGGGCCCCGCGCGTGATCAGCAGCTGTTTGCCGACCTCGACGATCTCGATGACCTTGGTCGGGTCGCTGTCCAGATCGACCATGTTGCCGGCCTCGCGCGCGGCCTGGGCGCCGGTCTGCATGGCCACGCCGACGTCGGCCTGGGCCAGGGCCGGGGCGTCGTTGGCGCCGTCGCCGCACATCGCGACCAGCCGGCCCCTGGCCTGCTCCGCCTTGATGAGGTGCATCTTGTCCTCGGGCGTGGCCTCGGCGAGGTAGTCGTCGACCCCCGCCTCGGAAGCGATGGCGGCGGCGGTCACGGGGTTGTCGCCGGTGATCATGACGGTGCGCAGGCCCATGCGGCGCAGGTCGGCGAACCGCTCCTTCATGCCGGGCTTGATCACGTCCTTCAGGTGGATGATCCCGACCAGGACGCCGTTCTCGACCACCGCCAGCGGCGTGCCACCCGAGCGGGCGATCCGATCCACAGCCTGACGGAACTCGGCCGGGGCCTGGGCTTCGGTCAGGTCCAGCGACTTCAGCACAGCGTCGACCGCGCCCTTCCGCCACGACTTGCCCCCCGCATCCACGCCCGACTGCCGGGTGGTCGCCGAGAAGGGGATGGCCGTGGCGCCTTCGGGTAGATCGACCGACAGACCGGCGTTGCGGCCCAGTTCGATGATCGAGCGGCCCTCGGGCGTCTCGTCGGCCAGGGACGCCATGACGGCGGCGCGCAGGGCGGCCTCGGGCCGCACGCCGGGCACGGGGATCACCTCGACAGCCATGCGGTTGCCGAAGGTGATGGTGCCGGTCTTGTCGAGCAGCAGGGTGTCGACGTCGCCGGCCGCCTCAACCGCGCGGCCCGAGGTGGCCAGCACATTGACCTTGAGCAGCCGGTCCATGCCGGCGATGCCGACGGCCGACAGCAGCCCCCCGATGGTCGTGGGGATCAGTGTGATGAACAGCGCCCCCAGCACGATGGGGTCGAGATCGACGCCGGAATAGGCGCCCAGCCCCACCAGCGTCACGACCGCGATCAGGAACACCAGGGTCAGGCCCGCCAGCAGCACGGAAAGGGCCAGTTCGTTCGGCGTCTTCCGGCGGTTGGCGCCTTCGACCATGGAGATCATGCGGTCGAGGAAGGTCGAGCCCGGGGCGGAGGTGATGCGCACCTTGATCCAGTCCGACACCACGGTGGTGCCGCCGGTGACGGCCGAACGGTCGCCGCCGCTTTCGCGGATCACCGGCGCGCTTTCGCCGGTGATGGCGGCCTCGTTGACCGAGGCGATGCCCTCGACGATCTCGCCGTCCGAAGGGATGACGTCGCCCGCCTCGACCAGGACGATCGAACCGATCTCCAGTTCGTGCGCGGGTGTCGGCACCGTCAGGCCGGTCTTCGGATCAACGATCAGCTTGGCCTTGGTTGTTACGCGGGTGGCGCGAAGGGAGTCCGCCGCCGCCTTGCCGCGCCCCTCGGCGACGCTCTCGGCGATATTGGCGAACAGCACGGTGGCCCACAGCCAGACCGCCAGCTGGAAGGCGAAGCCGGCGGCCTCGCCGGCGACGACGACGGCGATGGCTGAAGCCGTCGCCAGCAGGGCTGTGATCCAGGTTGTGAAGATCACCGGGTTTCGGAGCAAGCGACGCGGGTCCAGCTTGACGAAGGCGTCGCCGACCGCCCGGCCCAGCATCGGGCCGGACAGGCCGCCAGCCAGGGGAGCGGCCCGGCGGGTTTCGCCCAGGTGCTCGGGGTTTGCGAAGGTCATGTCAGGGTATCCGGATCAGAGCCCGGCGACGACGCCCAGCATCTGGAAATGCTCGACGAGGGGGCCAAGGGCGAGGGCGGGGAAGAACTGCAACCCGCCGAGGATGACGATCACGCCAATCAGAAGGCCGATGAACAGCGGCCCGTGCGTCGGCAGGGTGCCGGGGCTCGGCGCCAGCCTGGGCTTGGCGACCAGACTGCCGGCGATGGCCAGGACGGCGACGGCGGGCACGAAGCGGCCGAACAACATCCCGAGACCCTGGGTCGTGTTCCACCACGGCGAGTTGGCGGTCAGACCGGCGAAGGCCGAGCCGTTGTTGGCGGCCGCAGAGGTGTAGCCGTAGAGGATCTCCGACAGGCCGTGCGGGCCGTCGTTCAACAAACCTTCCAGCGCGGTCGGAAGCACCGCCGCCACGGCCGAGAAGCCGAGGATGGCCAGCGGCAGGACCAGAACGGCCACCATGGCGTACTGGACCTCCCGCGCCTCGATCTTCTTGCCGAGATATTCGGGCGTGCGGCCGACCATCAGCCCGGCGATGAAGACCGCCAGCAGGGCCATGATCACCATGACGGCGATCCCGGAGCCGATCCCGCCCGGCAGGATTTCGCCGAGTTGCATGAGGAAGATCTGCAGTCCCCCGCCCAGCGGCATGTAGCTGGCGTGCATGGAGTTGACCGAGCCGTTTGAGGCGCCGGTGGTCATGGTCGCCCAGGCGACCGAGGCCGGAACCCCGAAGCGGACTTCCTTGCCTTCCATATTGGCCGAGGCGTCGACCCCGGCCGCGACCAGGGCGGGCGCCGGCTGGGTCTCGATGGCGTACATGGCGGCGGCCGAGAGGCTGAGCAGGACCAGGGCCGCGACGGCGAGGGCCCGCACATCCTTCCGGGCCAGCGCGCTGCGGCCGAAGGCGAAGAAGGCGGCCCAGCCGAGCACATTGATGGAGATGGCGGTGATCAGATTGGTCAGCGGCGTCGGGTTCTCGAACGGATGCGCCGAGTTGACGTTGAAGACGCCGCCGCCGTTGATGCCGAGCTGTTTGATGGCCAGCTGGCTGGCGGTCGGGAACAGGGACAGGGTCTGAGACCCGCCCTCAAGCCCCGTCGCCGTGGCCGAGGCGGCGAGGGTCTGGGTCACGCCCAGGCCGACCAGCACCAAAGCCAGAACGATGGACAGGGGCAGCAGCACCCACAGGGTGGTGCGGGTCATGTCGGCCCAGAAATTGCCGACCCCCTCGCCGCGATTGGCGACGAACGCCCGCGCGAGGGCGGCGGCCAAGGTCGCGCCAGTGGCGGCCGAGAGGAAGTTCTGCACCGTCAGGCCGGTCATCTGGGTCAACGTCGACATCGTCGTTTCGCCGCCATACGACTGCCAGTTGGTGTTGGTGACGAAGCTGACGGCGGTGTTGAAGGTCAGATGCGGCGACAGCCCCTCGAACCCCTGCGGATTCAGGGGCAGGCCGCCCTGCAGCCGCAGGATGGCGTAGAGTAGGAAGAAGCCCGCCGCGTTGAACGCCAGAAGGGCGCCCGTATAGCCGAGCCAGCCCTGGCTGTGCGCCGGGTTCACGCCGGCGGCGCGGTAGAACAGGCCTTCGACCGGCTTTAACACCGGGTCGAGCCAGGTCCGCTCGCCATTCCAGACGCGCGACATGTAGATGCCTATTGGCCAGCCGATCAGGGCGGCGAGGCCGATCGTCAGGGCGATCTCCGCCCATCCTTGGATGTTCATGACAGCGGCTCCGTCAGAACCGCTCGGGGCGCAGCAGCGCCGCGATCATGTAGCCGGTGACGACGACCGCGCCGACGCCCCAGAGAATGGCGATCAGCATCGTCACACCCGCTTCAGGACAGCGGCGAAAGCGGCGAAGGCGACAAACGCCCCGCCGCCCAACGCCAGAAAAATCAGATCGGTCATGCCGACGCCTCCGGCTCAGTTCAGAGCGGCAGAAGACGCCTCAAGCCCGTAAGCGGGCCATTCGGATTGGGTCGCCCGGCATAAGGCCGGCGTAAAGATCTGGCGCCAGCAGAC
>NZ_DASPLR010000005.1:0-22991 GCF_035627475.1 Brevundimonas sp.
GGCGTGGCTGGCGGGCCAGTCGGTCTGGATCCGCGCCATCGCGACCCTGGCGGCGGTCGGGGCGGTCGTGGTGGGCGGCCGCTACCTGACCCGCCCGGTGTTCCGCTTCATCGCCCGGCTGCAGTTGCGCGAGACCTTCACCGCCGCGGCCCTGCTGCTGGTCATCGGCGTGGCGGTGCTGATGCAGGCGGTGGGCCTGTCGCCCGCCCTGGGCGCCTTCCTCGCCGGCGTGGTCCTGGCCGAGAGCGAGTTCCGGCGCGAGCTGGAGACCGACATCGAGCCGTTCCGCGGCCTGCTGCTGGGCCTCTTCTTCATCACCGTCGGCGCCGGCCTGGACGTGCCGCTGGTGCTGCAACAGCCCCTCCTGCTGGGCGGCATGGTGCTGGGACTGGTCGCGGCCAAGGCGCTGGTCATGGCCGGCGTCGCCATTGTCTTCCGCCAGCCCTGGCGCGAGGCGGGGACCGCCGGGGTGGCGCTCAGCCAGGGCGGCGAGTTCGCCTTCGTCCTGCTGTCCTTCGCTGTCGGCGCGCGGGTGGTAGGCGCGGAACTGGCGGGCCTGCTCACCGCCGCCGTCGCCATCTCCATGGCCTCGACGCCGATCCTGGCGGCTGTCTGGGCCCGGCTCAGCCGCCCGCCCGTCCCCGCCGCCGCCGACGAGCCCGACAACGAGTTCGACGAGGAAGAGGCCCACGTCATCATCGCCGGCTTCGGCCGCTTCGGGCAGATCGTGGGCCGCGTGCTGAACGCCAACGGCTTCGCCACCTCGGTGCTGGAAAGCTCGGTCGAGCAGATCACCCTGCTGCGCCGCTTCGGACGGCGCGTGTACTACGGCGACGCCCTGCGGCTGGACCTGCTGCGCGCCGCCGGCGCCGAGCGCGCGCGCGCCCTGGTCATCGCCATCGACGACGTGGAGCGCTCGGCCGAGCTGGTGGAAACGGTGAAGGAGGCCTTCCCGCACCTGAAGGTGCTGGCCCGGGCCTATGACCGCCGCCACGCCTATGAGCTGCTGAACCGCGGCGCCGACGTGGTCGAGCGCGAGACCTTCGAGGGCGGCCTGGCGCTGGCGGCCGAGACTCTGCGCGCACTGGGCTGGCGGGCCTACCGGGCGGAGAAGGCGGCGCGGCTGTTCCGCCTGCACGACGAGAAGCTGTTCCACGAGCTGCGCCCGATGTGGGGCGACGAGGAGCGCTTCACGGTCGCCAGCCGCGAGAGCTCGCCGCGCATGGAGGACCTTCTCCGCGCCGACCTGCGCCGCCTCGGCGACGACGAGGAGGAGACCGACGACGGCCTCGCGCCCGTGGGGCCGCCGGCGGAGTAGGGGCTCACCATTTCAGCGGCGGAACGCCAGCAAATTCCCTGTTCCGCGCCTTCGAATTCCCTGTTCCGGGCGCTGCGAATTTCCCTGTTCCGCGGCGTGGGCGGGGGCGGCGCGAGCCCCGGCATGGTTGCAGCCTACGCTGATTTGACGGTTCACAACGAACCAGCGGACCCTGCGGGCAGATGCCGGCAAATCCCGGCCCTGCAACAGGTCCAGCAAGCCCCATGCCTCACCAGACTGCGCCCTCGACCCCCGGCCGATCCCCTCTGGACCCTTGGGCCTGCGGCGCCGAAGCCCTGTCCCTCCTGTTACCGAAACAGGACCGAACAGGGAAAACCGGGCCCGGCCCGCCCCATTACCAAGCCGTAATGTCGCCGCCCGTGGACGCGGCCGCCCATCCCGCGCAACTATCGCCGCCGATCGCGGCCGGGAGGGCCGCTCCCGGGGGGATATCCATGCTGAAGGCCGCTTCCACCGCTCTCGCGCTCGTGCTCGCGCCCATGTCCGTCGCTGTCGCTCAGGCCCCGGCCCAGACCTCAGCGCCGGCCGCGACGGCCGAGGACGCGGCGTTCCTGGCGCTGACCAGGGACTTCGAGGCGTTCGAGCGGGCGGAGGACCCCTTCACCGCCGGCCTCGAAGGCGACAAGGCGGCGCTCGCCCGCCTGCCGGACTTCAGCCGCGAGGCCGACCTGCGCCGCCAGGGGGAGTACCGCAAGTTCGCCGGCCGGCTGGCGTCCATGGACGCCGCGCGCCTGTCCCCCGACAACCAGCTCGACCACGCCTTCCTCTCGCGCGTGGTGGCCCGCAACATCGAGCGGGTGGACTACGACGGCGGCCGGCTGGCCTTCGACAGCGAGGGCGGACCGAACGGCTTCCTCAGCTACATGGGCTCGTCGACGCGGATCGGCTCGCGCGAGGAGGCCGAGGCCTACCTGTCGCGCATCGCGGGCGCGCCCGAGGCCTTCCGCCATTCGACGTTGGCCGCCCGGCGCGGGCTCGCCAGCGGCTTCACCCAGCCGAAGTCGGTGGTCGACAGCGCCATCGCCGTCATGCGCACTGAAGTGGCGATCCCCCTCGACCAGGACCCGCTGCTGAAGCCCTTCGAGACCCTGCCCTCGACCATCCCGGCGGCCGAGCAGGCCCAGCTGCGGGCGCGGCTGAAGGCGCTGGTGGCCGAGAAGATCGTCCCCGTCCGCCGCGAGTACCTGCGCTTCGTCGAGACCGAGTACGCGCCAAAGGCCCGCAAGGGGCTCGGCGTCGGCAGCCTGAAGGGCGGGCAGGACTATTACGCCTTCCTGGCGCGCGGCTACACCACCACCGACATGACGCCCGAGCAGATCCACCAGCTGGGCCTGCAGGAGGTCGCGCGCATCCGCGCCGAGATGGACGTGATCGTGAAGCAGGCCGGCTGGACCGGCGACTTCGCATCGTTCCTGCACTTCCTGCGCACCGATCCGCAGTTCTACGCCACAACCCGCGAGGATCTGCTGGAGAAGGCCTCGGAAATCGCCAAGCGCGCCGACGACAAGCTGCCGATGCTGTTCCGCGAGAGCCTGCCGCGCCTGCCCTACGGCGTGCGCCCGGTCCCGCGCGAGATCGAGGAGCAGTACACCACCGGCCGCTACAACGGCGGCTCGATGGCGCTGGGCATAGCCGGCGGCTACATGGTCAACACGTCCAGGCTGGACCAGCGGCCGCTGTACGAGCTGCCGGCCCTGACCCTGCACGAGGCGGCGCCGGGCCACCACCTGCAGATCGCCACCCAGCAGGAACTGGGCGACCTGCCCTGGTTCCGCCGCAACGCCGACGTCACCGCCTTCGTCGAGGGCTGGGGCCTCTACGCCGAGTTCCTCGGCATCGAGATGGGCATCTACCGCACGCCCTACGAACAGTTCGGCAAGCTCAGCTACGAGATGTGGCGCGCCTGCCGCCTGGTGGCGGACACCGGCATCCACGCCAAGGGCTGGAGCATCGAGCAGGCGAGGGCGTGCTTCCGGGACAACTCGGCGCTCGCCCCGCACAACATCGAGACCGAGCTGCAGCGCTACATCGGCTGGCCCGGGCAGGCCACAGCTTACAAGATCGGCGAGATCCGGCTGCGCGAGGTGCGGGCGCGGGCGGAACGCGAGCTGGGCGACCGGTTCGACGTGCGCCGGTTCCACGACGCCCTGCTGGTCGACGGTCCCCTGCCGCTGGGGCTGCTGGACGAGCGGATGGACCGCTGGATCGCGGAGGAGAAGGGGCGGCTGGCCAGCCCCCATTAGGCGAGGCCCAGCGCCGCCCGCGCCTTCTTCGTCAGCTTCGCCGCCACGATCGAATGGGCGATGGCGAGGTGGTCGGCCAGTTCGTCGTCAGGCCAGTCGTTGATGCGCGGCAGGTTCACCCACTTGTTGCGGGCCATATAGGGGGCCGGGCGGGCGCGGCCGGATTCGGTCAGCACCTCAAAGGCGATGTCGGACACCTTGAACGAGATGCTTCCCATGGCCCCGACCATGCAGAACATCTTGCCGCCAACCCTGTAGGCGTCGTGATCGTCGCCGAACGGATGGTCCAGCGTCGCCGCCGGCAAGGCCAGGCAGACCTTGCCGACCCCCGCCCGATCCATGTCAGGCGTCCACGCCGACGCCGATCGGGCAGGTCACGCCGGTGCCGCCGATGCCGCAATAGCCGCCGGGGTTCTTGGCCAGATAGGCCTGGTGGTAGTCCTCGGCGTAGTAGAACGGTCCCGCCGGCGCGATCTCGGTGGTGATGTCGCCGCGACCGGCCTTGCGCAGGGCGGCCTGATAGGCGTCGCGCGAGGCCTCGGCCTCGGCCTTCTGGACGTCGTTCAGATAGTAGATCGCCGAGCGGTAGGTGGTGCCGATGTCATTGCCCTGGCGCATGCCCTGGGTCGGATCGTGGTTCTCCCAAAACACCTTGAGCAGCTCGCCGTAGCTGATCTCGTGCGGATTGAAGACCACCTGCACCACCTCGGCGTGGCCGGTGCGGCCCGTGCAGGTCTCCTCATAGGTCGGATTGGGCGTGAAGCCGCCCGAATAGCCGGCCGCGGTGACCCAGACGCCCGGCAGCTGCCAGAACACCCGTTCGACGCCCCAGAAGCAGCCCATGCCGAAGATCGCGGTCTCGAAGCCTTCCGGATGCGGGCCCTTCAGCGGCCGGCCGCTGACGTAGTGGACCTCGTCGGTGCGCACCGGCCCGGCCCGGCCCGGCAGGGCGTTATCGCGGGTCGGCATCTCGTGGGATTTCTTGAACAGCATGGCGGGACTCCGGGTCGAACGTTCGGGGCCTATATGGGATGTTCGGCGGCGCTTGCCGAGGGGGGCGGCTTGTTCTATCAGCCTGCCTCCGCCGGAAAGACCGATCCGGCGGCTCACGCAGGCCTCCGGGCGACGTCGTGGAAACGGACAGGTGGCGGAGTGGTCGATCGCGCACGCTTGGAAAGCGTGTGTAGGTGAAAGCCTACCGAGGGTTCGAATCCCTCTCTGTCCGCCACTCACCCCCGGAACAGTTCTCTGATCTGACCCCGGCGCTGCAAGCGCCCGGAACGTCGGGGCTATTCGCCGCCAAACTCCCGTACTGCCCGCTGTTCCTGCGCCTTCGGAGCAGGCTTTCGGCCGCCGTTGGCGGGCCAGTCTCTGCGCTAACCACATCTGGTGGAGTTTCCCTGTTATTGGCCGGAACAGGGAAATCAGAAGTTTTTCGAGGACCCGATTTCGTACCCTGAGACGCGCCGCGCCCCGTAAACGCCCGCAGCGCAAGGGTTCGGCTCAAGACCGGCTGCGGTCGCCGTCGAAATTAACAGGGAACGATATACCACCGGAACAGGGATTATTTTCGAACGGAACAGGGATCGATGTTTCCCGGAACAGGGAGCGTTCCTGAGCGGAACAGCGATCATTTTCCGTCGAAGCCCAGCGCCCGCCTCTGCCCGGGCCAGCCTCTCGGGAGGCGCATCTTGAGCAGCTGATCCAGGGTGAGCGCCGGCGGCTGACGCCCTTCCAGGATCGCCTGCTGGATATCGGGGCCCAGGAACACCAGCGGCCAGAGTCTGCGCTCGTAGCTGCTGGTCGGCGCCTTGCCCGAGCCGGCGAACGAGCCGTCGCTAGAACGCCAGCCGAGACCGGCAGCGATCCTGTGGGCCTGGCGCAGGCCGCGGATCAGCACCGGATCGCGCCGCGCCTTGCGGGTTGCTGTCGGACAGGTCGGCGTGAGCACCCACGTCCTGCCGCCCCGCGCCTGACACCGTACTGGCGCGACCAGCACCACCTGGTCTGGATGAGCGTCGCAAGGCTGAAGCCGCTCACGCACATCCCGCGGCAGCGCCTTGGCCTCAAAGGCGATCCGGAGCTCCTGCGGCAGCACCTCCACCCGTCGCACCGGCTTCAACAGCTCAGCCATTGGGCGCTCGGACCCGCCCGGGAGTACTGTGGCCACCTGCGTACGCACCGCCTCCTCCAGCGCCTCGGCTGAGACTCGCCGCAGCACCCCTTCCCGCTCGTGGACCTTCCGTCCCTGCTGGAGCGGCGCCGACACATAGTAGCGATAACTCGCCCGCGTCAGCCGTTCCCGAAGGACGGGCTCATCGGGTGTCCGTCGGCGTCGAACACCAGCCCCCTTGAGCGGGAGCTGCGCAGAACGAAGCGGCCGCTCCTTGCGGGCGCGGGTGTTGGCGGCGAGCCGCCCCATCGAGGTGGTGGTGTTGAACGACTGGGTCACCGAGACGAACGAAGCCTGCGCCTTGTCCAGCCGGTCGACGATGCGGGCGAAGTCCGCCAGCGAGCGGGACAGCCGGTCGATCTTGTAGACCACGATGGTGTCGACCAGCCCTGCGTCCACATCCTCCAGCAGCCGCTTCAGCCCCGGCCGTTCGATGTTGCCTCCTGAGTAGCCGCCGTCGTCATAGACTGATCTTGTCGACGGGATGGCGATGACGCGGATCGTCATTGCTCACCGGCCCGCCCTGCTGGCCAAGGCGGACCGGGTGCTGATGATGTTGAACGGTCATCTGTCTGCGGTCACCCGCGAACCCTCGCACGCCGCCGCGTGAGGTGACCGCAAGAGCCGAGGCGGTGACTGTCGTCCCACCGCCGCCTCATTCTCAGTGCGCTTTTGGTATTCTGCACTAATGGATTGACCTTAGCTGACCTGGGATCCGCTAACCTTTCCCAGACCAGTTCGGATTGATGACGCCCGCAGAGATGGGTGCACGCTCCTCATTCAGGGCGGAGCAGGCCCATAAGTGGGGCGGATCAGTCCTGAACCTTCGGCTCCGACTGCACAGCCCTCTGACGACCTCTGAGCCGCTTGTGAACAGCCATGCTTTCCACCAAGTCCAGCAAAGGCTCCCGCTGGTTTTCGGGGATGAGTTGCCAAGCAGCAAGAAGCCGCTGCGTATTCTCGGTCGCCGGTTCGCTCGGCCCTGGAAGGTCTGCCAGGATGGCGGACGCGTGCACCCCAAAACATCTGGCGATCAGCCAGAGCTTGGAAGCCGAGACACGGTTGCCGCCGTTTTCGTATTTTTGAACTTGTTGAAATGTGACGCCGATCCGCCGGCCAAGCTCTGTCTGACTTAGGCCTGCAGCTTTTCGCAGCTCCTTGATCCGCGCGCCTACGCGATCGTCGATATCCTGTTCGTCCATGGTTCTCCTCACCCTGAACGTGCTCCTCTCCTTCGCCCAGTTCGAGCGCGAGGTCACCGGCGAGCGCATTAGCGACAAGATCGCCGCCTCCAAGGCCAAGGGCATGTGGATGGGCGGGCTGCCGCCCTTGGGCTACGACCCGCCGACCAATCGCACGACGCGGACGCTGGTCCGCAACGAGGCCGAGGTCCTCCCGATCAGCCGCGAAATGGCGCGCGAAAATCAGACAAGCATCCATCGCATCAAGGCTGACCTGCGCGAGGAGCCTGTCCAGAACGGGCGTGGCTTGAAGAAGCCTCAAGCGCGCCGGCCAGGATCTGGCGCTCTCCTCGAAGCGTCGGACCCTTACATCCGTCGTGTCGCCGGGCTGACCCGAGGTCAGACGCTCGATATTGGCGGCGACGGCCGTGGCGGGCCCCGCCATGGCAGTCAAGCGCTCCCGCAATGCGGAAATAGCAGCTTCGCAGATCTGGCGCCCAACACCGAAGGCGAGATCTGTCTCACCCAGCGCCAGCGCCAACTCATGTCGCGCGTGATCGAGAAACGGATGGATGATGGCTGCGACAGGACTGAGAACCAAGGTTCTATCGGCATCCAGCCGGTCCCCGCTGAAGTCCCGGACCATGGCAAGATGCTGGCTCCAGCCTGACTCGGAGCCAATTTTGGGAGGCAGAGGGGCGTCGATCTCGACGACCGTTTTGCCGTCGGCTGACCCCCGCCATGAATTGAGCCAGTGATCCCACGCGGCGTCGCGGTGCCTAAAATAGGCCTCTCTCCACCAAGACCACCGGTCATCCGCATTCACACCAGGGGCGCCGAGCGCCATGCCCACCGCATCAATGCGCTCTCGCGGCGAAAGAGTTCTGGTGGAAATCATCAGCGCGGCGCTCGTTGAAGCATGTCACCCTGCGGCGAGGCGAGCGCCGTATCGCCTGACTGGATCACGACTTCGATGCCCTGCTCCAACACCTCGTCCCGCCGTTGGCGAATTCCTGCGATCGTCGCAGAGACTGGCACCGTGGGTTGAACACCACTGCCTGCGAGGTCCGATCCGTCGTGGTTCACGACCTTCATCCCGGTCCAGACGATTTGATGGCTTCCAGGAAGATTGAATGGGTTAACGTTCCCGTTCACGCCCGCCGTAGGCTCTCCCACGATTTCCGCTAGGTCGTGTCCCCGGACCATCGCGAGCAGGGTCTCCGAATAGCTAATGGCGCGCTCGTCCGTGAGGAAGGCGACCCGACCCCGAAGGCGGGGTAGAGTTGGAGCGACATCCCAACCGACCGTCTTCCAGTGGCGATCACGCATCTCGGGGAGTTCCACGACAGCGATCCGGAATGGGGGAGTATCAACTGGCTCGCTCGTCAGATGGCCGAGGAAATCGGCCTTCACCCCATGCGGATAGCCGCGCAGATCGAAGATCACCGGTTGATCTGGCCTGACCTGTCTAAGCGCCTCATCCAGCCGTCGATCATCCAAGCGCGTCAGATCAAAATACCAGGTGCCTTGCGGGAACCACGTCACCGGCGCTGGGCGATTTTCCTCGAGCAATCCGGAGAGCCTCATGGAGGCGACCGGCGTGAGCTGCACGTCCCGTTGGACCTTATCCGCTCCCTCGACGCGGATGGTCATTGGTCGGTTCGTCTGCCAACTGCGCAGCGCCTCGGCTGCACGCCAGAACCGATGGGCGTCTGTGGAGGCCGACACCAGAGCGCTTTCATTTCTGAGCAGTTCCTCGACCGGGCGTCCGTCGATCGCGACGATCACATCGCCGACGCCGATCCCGTCGTCGCTGTCGCGCGCCACCGCGGTGACGACTAGAGCGTTCTCAATCCACTGCCAGAGAAGCGGAAGGCGGTAATCGTCGGTCTCGGGGCCGACGTCTCCATGGCCATCATGCAAGTCGGCGACCATCGACTGGAGCACGATGCGAAATGCGGCTGGTTCGGACGCTTCCGCCGCGTTCACAAGGCGATTTCCAAGATCCCTCTCCCAGTTTTCACCGTCGTCTTCGAAGTATGGATAGAAATGTCGGAAGACGTTCCAGGCGATGATGGTCGCCCCAAGGCGCGTCGCACGGTCATTGCCGGCCTGTTGGGCCGTCTGTAGCGCGTCCGGTCGCGCTTCGCTCGACAGCGCCGTGCGCGGCGCAGCGAGCGGCAAAGAAACAAACAAACCCGAGCCCAGACCGGCTTGCCAGGTCTCGAGGCGCTCAGCGCTGACGCGTTCGCTTCGATAGGCCGGATTGGCGAACTCCACCCCCTCGTGGCGCCAGCGAACCAGGTCCAGCTCTCCGGTCGGCCCGCGCTCGGGATTGGGTGTGTTTGGCTGCAGGCTGATGACGAGATCGGGCGCCATCGGTTCGAACCAGGTGCGGAGCGTTGTAGCGAGCGCTTGGGGGCTTTCGGCCCGCGACGCCGCGACTGCTCCATCGCTCGCGATCTGGTCCCAGCGCGCGTCATTCGGCTCCGAATAAGGCGAGAACCACCGCACATATCCGTACAGTTTGGCGAAGGCGGTCAGATTATTGACCTCCCGCGCGGAGAGAGGCTGACCATCCGCTTCGTCGGCCGGGGATGTCGGCACGATTTCGAGGCTAGCGGAGTCGATCCAGCCCGGTCCGGCGCCATTCAGGAGGAAGCCGACAGTCAAACTGGTCGCATCGTCCGCGACTGGCGCCACGATTTCGTAGACAGCCCATTCCGAGGAACGGATCGGACGGGCGCTCATATTGTCAAAGAAGCCGCGAGCCCCGGCCTCCCGATCAACTCTCAGCCACAGGCCGCCGCGTGAACCGGACGTGCCTCCCATAACCCTGGCCGCCGCTCGGAAGCGTACCGTCTTCCCTCTTAAGGGAGCCGCATCGATCGCCTGGGCGATAGCGGCGAAGGTACTCGAAGATGATGGATCCCGTGCGAGCCGGAAGCTGGTTTGGCCCTCGTGCACACTCTCTGTGTCCGGCCGAGCCTCGAAGTCGCCAGGGACGGGCATCCAGATCTGCTGGCCCGACAGGCTTCCTGATTCAAAGTCCCCATTGCGAAGTAGATTAGTGTGAACTTGGGCCGAGGCTGGACTCGCCAGTGAACTCCACACCATCAGTGCCGCGGCGATCAGCGCTAGCCTAGCGAGACGGCGTTGGCCGAAGTCGCCCGACAGCTCACGTCTGAAGATCATCACCTACTCGCCCGCTACCGAAAACACCCCGATAGGCTGCAGGATTGCTACCCTGAGTCAATGCTCCGCATGGGATGAGGGCCGTTTATCCCTATGCGTAGCCATGTCGTCTGACCGCGCTCCCACCTGCCATCGACGCGTGACGACCAACTATGTCCCCCGCAACTAAGCCGAACTCCATTGTTCCGACCGTAAGACTGCGAGGACTGATGAAACCAACAGGCTCTCTTCGCGTGGAGCAGCACCGGGCTTTTCAGTGCGTCTTTCGCAATGTGCACTGAGCAACACCTTTTGACTCATAGCGGTCGTCCAAATTGTCTGGTTCCAGGAACCCCGATCTCGGCCGCGGAAGGCCGCCAGGGGCAATGGCGGACCCCGACGGCCGCGTTGTGTCAATGGGTCCCGATCCGGTGAAGCGGCCTCCCATGGGTTCGGCCATCGGCAACCCGCCCGCTGCCACGGAGCGGAGCTGTTCGGACCAGTTGCGTAGCTCGGCGGTCAAGCGGCGGGCCCCGTTCGACCGAGCGGTTGAAGGTCATCGCGCTCTACGTTGCGAGGATGCCAGACCAACCGGGCGAGTCCCGGAATGATAACTGTGCAGTGAGCGCGGTTCGCGCGGGCGTATCGGGGGCTCTTCAAGCGGCGAAGGGAGGGTCTTCCCCCAGCGGCGAGCGGCTGCGACGCCAGATCAGTCTTCCGCCGCACCAGACTTCGACGCCCAGGCGACTGGGCATCCGCAGCAGTTCCCCTGCCGCGTGGGCCCGAGCCACCCCATCGGCCGGAGCGGCGCGCCTTTCGCGAGCCGGCTCCGCCGAACCCCGGAAGAAGTAGAGGAAATCGTAGACCATCTACAGGCTCGCGATCGCCGCCTCGTCCACCACTTCGCTTGCCACGGGTGGCTTCAGGCGGCGCCAGGTCGCCAGGGCCTGGCCCGTGACCTGGTCCATGTTGTAGTACCGATAGGTGGCCAGCCTTCCGACGAAGGTGACGTCTGGACGGCTCGCCGCCAGCGCTTCGTACTTCTTGAACAGCGCCTGGTTCTCGGGCCGTGGGATCGGATAGTACGGGTCCCCCTCCGCCGCCGGATATTCGTAAGTGATGCTGGTCTTCCGATGAGACTGGCCGGTGAGGTGCTTGTATTCGGTGATCCGCGTGAACGGTGTGGCCTCGTCGGGATAGTTGACGGTCGCGACCGGCTGGAACTGCTCCTGGTCAAGCGTCACATGGCGGAACCGCAGCGAGCGGTAGGGCAGTTGGCCGTAGCGATGATCGAAGAACTCGTCGACGGGCCCGGTGAAGATCAGCCGGTCGTGCAACACATCATCGACGACGTCCCGATATTCGACGCCGGTCTCGATATCGATATTCTCGTGATCGAGCATGTTCTCGAACATCCGCGTGTAGCCATCCAGCGGCATGGCCTGGAAGGCGTCGGTGAAATAGCGGTCGTCGGTGTTGGTCCGGGTCGGGACCCGGGCGGTTACCGATTTGTCGAGCTCGGACGGGTCGAGACCCCACTGCTTGCGGGTGTAGCCGCGGAAGAAGGTCTCATAGAGCTCGCGGCCGATGGCGTTCACCACCACATCCTCGGAGGTGCGGATCCGTTCGACCGGCTCCGCGCGCGAAGCCAGGAAGGCCTCCGCCTGTTCGTCTGACCTGAGGTCGAGGTCGTACAGGGCGTTCAGGGTGGTGCGGTTGATCGGCATCGGCACGAGGCGGTCGTTCACCTGCGCGAGCACGCGATGTTCGTAGGGCCGCCACCGGGTAAAGCGGGACAGATAGTCGAAAATCTCGGCCGAGTTGGTGTGGAAGATGTGCGGCCCGTACTGGTGGATCAGCACGCCGGCCTCGTCCAGCCGATCGAAAGCGTTGCCGCCGATGTGGGGGCGCCGGTCGATGATGAGGACCCGTTGTCCCTGCGAGGCGAGCCGTTCCGCGAGCACAGAGCCCGCGAACCCCGCCCCGACGACAAGGGCGTCGTAGTGCGACCGGCGGATCGCCGGCCAGACTGAAGGCGCGGCCACGGCGGGACGTTGAGGCGCCGACTCCCGGCGTTGCGCGGCGCTGTCGATCAGGGCCGACATCCGCAGCTGGGTTTGATCCCAGGACAGGCTGGCGAGCGCCGCGTCAACGTCCTCCAGCCAGCCCTTGTCCTCGTCGCGCGAAAGCTCCAGCGCGGCTTCGCAGGCTTCCAGGAAACGTTCAGCGTCGCCCGCGATCCGGACCGCCTCCAGGTCGCCGTAGTGCCGCACAACGTCACGGATCGGCGTCGACACCACCGGCCGGCCGGCCGAGAGATATTCGGGCGTCTTGGTCGGACTGATGAAGCGGGTCGAGTCGTTGATCGCGAACGGCATCATCGCGACATCCCAGGTCGCGAGGCAGGCCGGAAGCTCGTCATAGCCCTTCTGCCCGGGCCACATGAGATTCGGGCGCTGGGGCAGGCTGTCCGGCGCGATCTTGACCACGGGACCGACGATCTCGAAGTCCCAGCCGGGGCGCGCCTCCGAAATCGCCGCGATGAGGTCCAGATCCATCCGCTCATCGACGACGCCATAGAAGCCGAAGCGGGGGCGCCGGTTTCGGCGTCCCCTGTCCGCTTCGCGCGCCTGGGCGAAGTGGGCGCGGTCGACGCTGGACGGGAAGGGATGGATGTTGTCGTGCAGTCGCTGCTTGGCCTCGAACAGGCTGTAGCCGCCCGTGAAGACGACATCCGCCGCCGCCATCAACTCGCGCTCCAGCGTGGTCAGTTCGGGTGGCGCGAACTTGAAGTTGGCCAATTCGTCCATGCAGTCATAGACCACGGCCGCGGCGTCGATGTGCCGGGCCAGCGGCAACATCATCGGCGTGTAGTACCACAGCACCGGCCTGCCGATCACGTGCGCGGCGATGGCGTCGTCGAGCAGTTGCCTGAGCACCGTATTGCGGCAGGCCCCCTCCAGACCGTCCGGAAGATGCGGTGTAGCGACGATGACGCCGCTACGCGGGCAGGTCCTGATGTCGAGCCCCATGGTGGCTCCCGGCTTGGCCGGCGCCGGCTCCTCGAAGACAAGAACCGTCCGGTTGGCCGCGAACCGCGACAGCAGGTGCTGCGGTCGCTGGAACACGAAGTCCCAACGCAGATGGGAGAGGCAGACGATCGGGTCCGTCCGCTCGTTGGGCTTGCCCAACTCGATGATCTCGGCGCTGTTCGAGGAGGAGGAATGCTGGACCATGGAACGCCTTTCTGTGGGGAGTCTCAGTCGCAACCTTCTGTGTTGGAGATAGGTTCCATCTTCTTGTAATCACTGCATTTTCTCAGCCACCTAGTGTCGAGTTCCAGACATTGGCGCGAGGGAGGGACAAGGCGGATACAGCAGCCGTTCGTCTGTTTCCCACCAACCCGGCGATCCCGGCTCACCCTGCCTGCCTGACGCGAGTTCACGCACCAGTCCGGCCAGCGGCGTCGGCTCGGGGCGGCCGCTCGACACATCGAACACGCCCGGCTCGTAGCTGCCGCGCCATCGCGTCAGCAGGCTGTCCCAGTCGTGGCTGCCGAGCAGGGCCCAAGCCGTGACCGCCTCAAGATCAATACCCTCGTTCCGCGCGTGCAGCGCCGCCCGCCAGCAGGTCGCCAGCCAACGCCGCTGCTGGTCGGGCGTACAGCCAAGATGGCACTCGGTGATGGCGATGGGCAGTCGGTAGCGGTTCCACAGGGTAGCGATGCCGTGCCCCCAGCCGGAGGCGTGGTCGGAGAGCACCCGCACCGCCTCCACGTCGGCATAGGCGACCTCGCCGTTTCCCCCGCGCGCGTGTTCCGGATAGCGTTCCGGGCGGTGGTCCAGGAACCGGTCGCTTGTGATGTAATGGTTGAGGCCCAGCACATCGGGAGGACAGGGATCTTCCGCGATGGCGTCGAGGCGCGGCCCCAGCCCGACGCTCTCAAGACGCAGCCAGAGCGGATGACCCGGCACGACCTTTCCCGTCAGCAGGTCCCAGGTCATCAAGCGACGGACGTTCTCAAACCGCGCCTGATCGGCGCAGGGGGCCGTGCTCCAGGTGTGGCCGAAATCCTCCGTCTGGATCAGCCGGGCCTCGGGAATGACCTCGCGGATCGCCCGCATCGACAGCCGAACCGCATCCACCTGGTTGAGCAGCGCCAGCCAGAACGCCGGCTCGTCGCGACGATGCGGATACCAGTGCCCGTAGAGGGCGCTGAAACGGGCGGTGGTCAGCGGCTCATTCACCGGGGTCCAGTCACGCACCCAAGGGTATCGCCTGGCGACGGCGCGGGCGTAGCGGGCGAGGCCTGTGGCGAAGGCCGGGTCGAGCAGGTCTGTCCAGGCGGGTCCGGAGCCATGGTGGATCAGACCGGCGATCGGCCGCACACCCAGCGATCGCATCCGCTCCAGCCGCGCGTCAGGCCATGACCAGTCAAAGCACCCCGGACTGACTTCCGTCCGCTCCCACAGGACGGGATAGCGCAGCGCCTTCAGCCCCAGCGCGGCGAAACGGTCCAGATCGTCAGGCCGGTCCTGGTGACCGGAGAGCCGGGACTGGTCCAGCCACTGGTCCTCTACCCGGTTGACGGTGCATTCGTGGCCGCCCCACAGTTCCGGGGCCCTCACGCAACCTGCCTTTCAGTCGTCAGCAGGCGGTCGCCAAAGACGGGCTGGCGTCGCCATGCCACGGCGGTCGACACGATCTCGTCCAGATCGGTGAAGACAGGGCGCCAGCCCAGCAGCGTCCGTGCCCGGCCCGCGTCGGCGACAAGGCAGGCGGGATCGCCGATGCGGCGCTCCCCCATACCGAATGGGGTCGGACGACCCACCGCTCCGCTGACTGCCTGGATCACCTGCAGGACGGAGCGACCCTGCCCAAGCCCCAGGTTGATCGCGGCGAATCCGTCCGACCCGGCGTCTGCATGGAGAGCCAGGACATGCGCCTCGGCCAGATCGGCGACGTGGATGTAGTCCCGGATGCAGGAGCCATCTGGCGTGGGGAAGTCCTGGCCGAAGACGGTCAGGGCCGGACCGAGACCCAGCGCCGCTTCGATCGCGAGCGGAATTAGGTGGCTCTCCGGCTGGTGAGCCTCGCCGATCTCGCCTTCCGGGTCCGCGCCGCAGGCGTTGAAATAGCGCAGGGCCACGCCCTTCAAGCCATAGGCGCGGGCATGGGCGGCGATCAGGCGCTCGGCGGCCAGCTTGCTGTCGCCATAGGGATTGATGGGCAGTGGCGGCAGGGTCTCGGGAAGGCAAGCGAGCGAGGGCACGTCCGGCTGGCCGTAGACGGCCGCTGTCGAGGAGAACACCAGGCGTTCCACATCGCAGGCGCGCATGGCCCTCAGCACCGACGCGACTCCGTTCAGGTTGACGTCCCAGAACACGTCCGGCTCCACCACCGACCGGCCGACCTCGATCAGGCCGGCGAAGTGGATGACGCTGTCGATGGCATGATCCCGCATGCAGGCCTCAACGGCGGCCGGGTCGCGCACATCTCCGATGATCAGCGGCCCCCAGCGCACAGCCTCGGCGTGACCGTTGCTGAGGTTGTCGAACACCACCGGCACATGCCCGGCCCTCGCCAGCGCCTTGGCGGTGTGGGAGCCGATATATCCCGCCCCGCCTGTAACGAGTACGCGCCGCATGTCGCCCATGTCGCTCCTCCTGTTCCGGAGATCGGCAACCTGTTGGAAAGACAAGGGTTCCTGTGTCGGGAATCCGACTCGAGGCGCTGTCGCAACCAATCCCGGACTCCGCGGTTGGCGGTGCGGGGGTGGAGCGGACTATGATCCTTGGCCTCTACGCGCGCGCCTTCCGTATACTTCGGCCGGATCTTGGCCGCGCCGGAGCGCTGGCGGCGGCGAACCTTGGTCTGGGAGCGCTTGCCGTCCTTGAGCCGGTGCTGTTCGGGCGGGTGGTCGATTCCCTCACCCGCGGCGCCGGACCGTGGACGCTGGTCGGCGCATGGGCGGGTCTGGGCGTCATCAGCATCTCGGGCGCTGCGGGCGTCTCCCTCCTGGCCGATCGGATGGCGCACCGCCGGCGGCTGGCCGCGATGAACAGGGCGTTCGAGCGGGCCGTGACGTTACCCGCGCCTTTCCTGTCCGAGCAGGGCACCGGTCGCGTTATCCGCACGATGCTGTCCGGCGGCGACGCCCTGTTCGTTCTGATCCTGTCCTTCTTCCGGGAACAGCAGCCGGCTCTCTTCAGTGTCGTGCTGCTGATCCCGCTGGCGTTCTGGATAGATCCGGTCATGGCCGCCGTGCTGGTTTCGCTTGCAGTGATCTATCTGGGCGTCAGCTGGCTTGTTGTCGGCAGGACGGAGGCAGGTCAGGCCCGGGTCGAACAACATCATCAGGCTGTCTCCAGCCGCATCGGCGACGTGATCGCCAACGTCGGCGTGATCCAGGCCTATACCCGGACCCGGGCGGAGGGGGCGGACCTGCGCGCCATGACCAGCCGCCTGCTCGGCGCCCAGTATCCGGTTCTGAGCTGGTGGGCGGTGCTGATGGTCATGACCCGGGGCGCCTCGACTCTCGCGATGGTGACCCTGTTCGCAACCGGATCGCTGCTGCTGGCCGCCGGACAGGTCAGCGTCGGCGAGATCGTCAGCTTCATCGGCTTCGCCGGGCTGCTGATCGCCCGCCTGGACCAGCTGTCGGCCTCCGTCGCCCGGGTGTTCGTCCAGGCGCCGACTCTGAAGGGGCTGTTCGACCTCATGGACACCCGGCTGATGCTCGCCGACGCGCCGGATGCGGAGCCGCTGCTCGATATCCGCGGCGAGGTCGTGTTCGAGCGGGTCAGCCACTGGTTCCTGGACTCCCACATGGGTGTGTTCGATATCGACCTGCGCATCCCCGCCGGGGCCAAGGTCGCCCTCGTCGGCGCCAGCGGTGCGGGCAAGACCACGCTGATGAGTCTTCTCCAGCGCCAGCGGGAGCCGACGGTCGGACGCGTCCTGATCGACGGCCACGACATCCGGCGCGCAACCCTTGCCTCTCTAAGGTCCGCGATCGGCGTCGTCTTCCAGGACGCCGGCCTGTTCAACCGCTCCATCGCGGAGAACCTCAGGCTGGCCCGGCCCGCCGCCAGCGACGCGGAGCTGGAGGCCGCCGCTCGCACAGCGGAAGCGCATGAGTTCATTTGCGCCAAACCCGGTGGCTACGGGTTCATCATCGGCGAAGGGGGACGCCTTCTGTCAGGCGGCGAACGCCAACGGCTCGCCATCGCGCGGGCCATACTCAAGGACGCGCCGATCCTGATCCTCGACGAGGCGACCAGCGCCCTCGACACGGTGACCGAACAGAAGGTCAAGCGCGCCCTCGACGCGGCCGCCGCCGGCCGGACCACCTTTGTGATCGCGCACCGGCTTTCGACCATCATGGATGCGGATCTGATCGTGGTGATGGAGAAGGGCCGGATCGTCGAGACAGGGAGATCTGACGAACTGCTGGCCCGGGGCGGAGCCTTCCATGCGCTGGCCGAGCAAGCAGGATTGATCGGCAAGCCGGGCATGCCCGGCTGACCCGGATCGGATGCGAAGCCCTGCAGCCGGCGCCTGGCCAGAGGCGGATGGCGAGACTGGAATGTCCTGCTGCATCGATCGGTTCGCGCCGGGAGAGGCGGGATCGATGTTGAAAGGCCGGTGGCATTCTTCTGCGATGGTCCTCGGCTTCGCGCTGGGCGGATTTTTCGACGGCATCCTGCGTCACCAGATTCTCCAGTGGCGCCATCTCCTCAGCCTCGTGCCGGAGGTCTCGAGCCTCCGCGTCCAGGTGCTTTGGGATGGCTACTTTCATGCGCTGATGTACCTGCTCGCGGCGGTGAGCCTGTGGGCGTTGTGGGCGGCGCGAGCTGCTCCCGGGGAACGGCGGGGGCTGCCAACCTGGACGCCGTTCTCATCGGATTTCGGCTCTGGCATGTGGTCGATAGCGTGCTCTCTCACTCGGCGCTCGGCATCCACCGGATCAAGCTCGACAGTCCCGACCCGCTGATCTGGGACCTTGTCTGGTTCTTCGCCTTCGGCGTCGCTCCGGTCCTGGTCGGAACTTTGCTGATGCGGCGCAAGTCGGGGGGCCGCCTGTGCGGCCGGCGACTATGACCGTGTTGCTGCTCGGCCTGATCAGCACCGGCGGAGGGGGTTGGGCGTTGCAACTGCCGCCTGATCAAGCCGGCTTCACAACGGTCGTTTTCCAGCCGGGCGCAGGACCAGAGACAGCTATCCACGCCATGGCCGCAACGGACGCCCGTCTGGTCTGGTCAGACCCGGACATGTCTGTCGTGGTCTTCGCCGTCGAGCCCTCCCGCAGGTGGTCGCTTTATCGGCACGGGGCGATGTTGGTCAGCGGTTCCGGATCACCCGCCGGATGCTTTGCCTGGAGCCGAGCGTAAGCGGATTTCGACCTAGGTCGGCAGTGGCTAGTCGGGGTGGCTTTGCTAGGCTTGGCCGTGCGGTCCTCCAGCGGGGCGGGTCTCAAGGTCCGGTTCTCGCCGCGGCGTCAATGGTCGGTTCTGGCGCGAAGCGCCTCCTCCGGGGAGGCGGGCAAGTGGCCATGGAGACAGTATCATAGCGCTCGCATCGTCTGCCGAAGAGATATCGGCGCTCAGGACACGCGACGCCAGTAGACGGCAAACACAAAAGGGGAGCCGGCCGCATCCACGGGGGAGGCGCCGAAGCTCTGCACTACGTTCTCAAGTCCCAAGGCCTGAGAGGCTTGGTCCACCTCCTGCCCCTGAAGCGACTCAAGAATCCGTGGAATTTCGTTCAGCGGCATGCCGGCGTCGGCGACGCCGAGCACTTCGCAGAGCGCGGCGTTGCAGCTCACTTCGAGCATCGCAAGTTCTGCCGGCGCCGCCGCCCGCTCGTATATGCGGGTCAGACTGCGCTCGACGTCAGCGGTCCAACTGGGGTCTGCCGACCCAGCTCCAACTTCCGCATGGAGCGCGGTAAGGTCTGGTGGCGAGGGCGGATTGAACAAAGCGCGGGCCTCGGGCGGAAGCGCTTGCCCGGCTATTGAGGGCCCGGGAGGTACAGACGTCTGTTGGGCGAGAACGGCGGACGCCAGCAGAGTTGCGACAATCATCAGAGGTTTCCATCGTCGAGCAAGCGACACACCCCTAGGTGCGTCTGGGCGACGAGGTTCATCAGGCCGCGGCCGCTCGGAAACCAGCTCTGGAATTTCGTGACGGTTTTCCTGGGCGAGGATCAGACGCGCTACCTCGCGGCTGCTCCCCATCCCGGTCTTGCGCCGAGCGGACCGGAATCTCTCGTTCACAGAGGCTTCCGAAAGGCCCCTGAGATGGGCGATTGACTTGATGGTGTGGCCACGCCCCAGCAGCGCTAGCAGGTCGCGCTCGGTGGCATTCAGCCGGCCAAGGTCGGAAGGGTCGGAAAGCGGCATACGATCCTCAAACTTCGGCCAGAGTGCCGAAGGGGTCGAAGGCATGTCACCACTAAAAGTTTGGGGTCTCCCGCAGCTCCGGCTTCCTGGCCGTGAGCTGGCCAACGGTGGTTCGACTACAGGTCCGCAAGCCGGCCGTACGTAAATGTCAGCTTCTCTAATCGGGCATGGGGGTCAAGCTGGTTTGATCGTCGGCCTGATCGAACACGCGGGTCACGCTTCTCTTCGCAGTCCGGGTGGCTCCTTGCGAGCGGAGCCGCTGCACGCATGCATGGGATCAGGGTCTGGAGAGCCTCGCTTTTGGTCGCGCTCGGAGCGCAGCAGACATTTTCGGCTTCATCCATCCCGTCGTCCGCCTGGGACGATCCGGCCAGGATCGGATTGTGGTGCGGTAGGTCAGGTCATGCCGCCGCCTCCGATCCGTGCCGGAACTCTGTGCCGTCGGCCCACATGCGGTGCAGGACGACAGCGAGCTTGCGGGCCACCGCGACGATGGCGCGTCGACGACCCTTGGTCTTCATCAGCCGCATGCCCCAGGCCTTCAGGCTCGACCAGGCGATCGAGCGCATGAGCATGGCGTTGGCGGCTGCGTAGAGGGTGGCGCGCACGTCGGAGTCGCCGGCGTGGGAGATGCGGCCGGGATTATCTTTCTCGCCGGACTGGAAGCGTCGAGGCGTCAGGCCGAAGTGGGCGCCGACGGTGCGCGAGCTCTTGAAGCGGGTCGGGTCATCGACCGCGGCCTTGAAGCTCAGGGCGGTGATCTCGCCGACGCCGGGGATGCCCATGAACCGGGTGCAGACCTCATCCTCGTGAGCCGCCTTCCGCACCCGCCGGTCCAGCTCCATGAAGGTCTCGAACAACATCTGTCGCGCATGGAGCATCGGCAGGAGAGCGCGGCTCAGCGCCGGATCGCTCTCGATGGTGTCGCGCACGGCGACGTCGAAGGCGCCACGCGACAGGCGCATCGGCAGCTTCACGCCGAAGACCTTCAGCAGGCCGCGGATCTCGTTCTCCAGGTCGATGCACTTGCGCTGCATCACCTTGCGGCTGGTCAGCAGCGCGCGCAGGTGGTGGCTCTCGACGCTCTTCACATGGACGCGGCTGTACCAGCCCGAACGAAGTATCTGCGCGATGCCGCGGGCGTCGTGCTTGTCGGTCTTGTTGCGCATCGCCGACAGCGCCGCGTTGACCTGCCGCGCTTCCATGCACACGACCTCGAAGCCGGCTTCCCGAAGGCCATAGGTCAGGTGCTGGGTGAGCGTGCCGGCCTCCAGTCCGACCTGATGGATTGGCTCCCCGAACTCGTTCAGGCAGCGGACCAGGTCCGGCACGTCCGACGGCACGGACCGCTCGAGGCGGACCTTGCCCTCGTCGTCGATGATGCAGACCGCCACTGAGCGCAGCGACACATCCAACGCAGCGTAGAACATCGTCGTCTCCCTTCATCTCGGACTGAGCCGAGAACTCTATGGGAGCTTGCCCCTTCGCAGGACCGCCCGATTACGCATGCCTCTGGCGCTCTACCGACCCCCGGGCCGCGATCAGCCTGAACGTCCGGCAGGGGTAGGCGGACATCGGCGCCAAGCCCAAGTCTCACAGTACACGATCGAAAACGTGGTCCCTGCCCCATTGATTCACGACCAGAGCGTTGGTCTGTCCCGCCTCGCTCCGAAAAGAAAATTGCGCGTCAGCCTCCTTCATGAAGAAGGTGGCGGGCCCCGCAGCATACAGGATCGCCGCCGGTTGGTCGCCGACATAGACCGTCAAACGCTGGCCCTGCCTGACAACTGTTACGAGGACGCCCTCTGCATTGCGATAGTCTCCAGTGAAGCCATCGAGCGTCCCGGGCTCCAAGGCGACTTCGGCCGGATAGACCGGGACGCCTAGGCACAGGCCTGCCAGATCCGTCGCCAGTTTTTCCGAGACGCCGAGCTCGGAGTTCGACAGTGCCACCACGGTCAGCCGCCGCTCGGGGTAGCGCTCAAATGAGGCCTGAAATCCCGGGATTGCACCGCCATGACCAACGTGCGTCTCGCCCCAGGTCTCGCGAACCTGCCAGCCGAGCCCGTACTCGTTGCGAACGGCGGTGAACATCAGGTCGCGCCCTGCCCGGGACACCAACCGGTCGTCGTACAGGGCCTGATCCCATTTCAGCAGATCGCCCACGGTCGAATAGAGGGCGCCCGCCGCGTAGGCCGAACTGGGCGTGATGAACGGCCCCGCCGCCCAGCCGTCGCGCGTGCGCATGTAGCCTGAGGCTCGCCTCTCGATGACGGCGTCCTCAGTCTCATAGCCGGTGTCGGCCATCCCCAACGGCTGGAAGAATTCCTCGCGCAGGAAGTCCGGGTAGCGGCGGCCCGACGCCTTTTCGATCACCATGCCCAGCAGGAGATAGCCGGTGTTGCTGTAGCGCCAGTCGGCGCCGGGCTCAAAATCGAGAGGCGTTTCACGAACAAGAGCCAGCAGGCTTTCGGATGTCTGGATCAGATGGGTCTCGCGCTCGCGGAAGTTCGGGGCGGAGACGTAGTCGGGCACGCCGGACGTATGACTGAGCAGCATTCTGACCGTGACGCCGGCCCAAGTCTGGGGAAGACTTGGTATGTACTTGGCCGCCGGCTCATCCAGAGCGACCTTGCCTTCGTCGACGAGATGCAGGATCGCCACCGCCGTGAAGGTCTTGGTCGTCGAGCCGATCCGGAACCGCGTGTTGACCGTATTCGGAACATGCCACTCCCGATTTGCCTGCCCCACGGCGCGTTGCAGGACCGGGGTCCCGTCTATCGCCACCAGCACCGCGCCGCTGAAGGCTTGGGATGCAGCGACATCGTCGACCGCCCTCCCAGCGGCGGTCTGGAAATCCCGCGCAGGGCACTGCCCCGAAGGTTCAGCGTTCGCGGCGCTGACACCGCCCACAAACAGCGCACTGATCGACACCAGGCATTGCAACCTCATCCGCCTCACCTCCGGATACGGGGGGTCGGACTTTGGCAGACTACACCGTTGGCTGTATAGGCGGCTCGACTGCTCTTGACGTCGCCTGTTGCTAACCACAGCGGCTTTGCCCGCTCCGGCAACTCAGCGGACGTGTGAGCCTGCCCTCGCCGGAACTTCGCCTATGGATCGGGAGCGGTCGTTCCGTCGGCAATGCCGCCAACGTCTGCTTGCCGGCGGCGACTGAATGTCAGCTCCTGGCGCTGAAGAGCCGCTGAAGGAAAGCACGGTCAGGTATCTCGGGATCGATGTGGACGACGCCTCGGAGATGTCAGAACAGATCGATCTCTGACACAGGCCGTGTTCCCGAAAGCCCGGGCGGATGGTCGGCCAAGACCGCAACCCCGTCTGCTGGCGCCAGATCTTTACGCCGGCCTTATGCCGGGCGACCCAATCCGAATGGCCCGCTTACGGGCTTGAGGCGTCTTCTGCCGCTCTGAACTGAGCCGGAGGCGTCGGCATGACCGATCTGATTTTTCTGGCGTTG
>NZ_DASPLR010000006.1:0-1154 GCF_035627475.1 Brevundimonas sp.
TGATACCGATGGCGCCTGAAGGCTTCCATTGAGGCGCTACGGTCCCAGTTGTCTGGGGATGGGAAGCAAGGTTCATCTGATCCATCACCTTGAAGCCGATGAGTTGCACCGGCTGTACAAGGACGCGAAGGATGCGACGGAGCGGACGCACCTTCAGATCATCTGGCTGCTGACCAGCGGGCGCACGGCCCAGTTCGTCGCCGAGGTGACGGGCTACACGCCGCGTTGGATCAGCATTTTGGTGGGACGCTACAACGAGGCCGGGGTTGCGGGGCTGGGCGACCAGCGCCAGTTCAACCCCGGCGCCAGACCGCTGCTCGACGCCGACCAGCAACGCCGCCTGAAGAATAGCCTGGACGACCCGCCGCCCGATTACGGCTTCTGGACGGGCCGCGCGGTTGCCCAGTGGATCACGGGCATGCTGGGCCGTTTGGTGTCGCCACGCCGCGGCACCGAAGCCCTGCGCCGCCTCGGCTTCACCCGTCAGGTGCCGCGCCCTCATCATGCCGCGGCGGATCCGCTGGCCCAGGAGGTCTTCAAGGCCCGCTTCCGCCGGCGCGTGCAGGCGCTCCAGCAGGAGGACCCCACCATGCCGCTGGAGGTGTGGGCGATGGACGAGCACCGTGTCGGGCTCAAGCCGGTGCTGCGCCGGGTCTGGGCGCCGCGCGGCTGCCGCCCCATCGCGCGCGGGCATCACCGCTTCGAGTGGATGTACATCTACGGCTTCGTGCGCCCGAGTACCGGAGCGGTGGTGTGGTTCCTGGCCGACGGCGTCGGCGCCGCGCTGTTCAGCCGGATCCTTGCCGCGTTCGCCCGCGAGGTCGGAGCGGGAGCGGACAAGCGCGTCCTGCTGGTGCTCGATGGGGCGGGTTGGCACGGCGCCGGCGAGGTGGAGATCCCCGACGGCGTCACCCTGGAGTTCTTGCCCCACTACTCACCCGAGCTGCAGCCGGCCGAGCGCCTCTGGCCGTTGACCAACGAGGCGGTCGCCAACACCCACTTCGCCGACCTCCCGGCCGTCGATGAGGCGCTCGCCGACCGCTGCTGCGCCCTGGCCAACGACCCTGACCGCCTCAAGGCCGTCACGTGGTTCCATTGGTGGCCGCAATTCGCATGACATCCCATCAATGGAACCCTTCAGGCGCCGTCGGTAT
>NZ_DASPLR010000007.1:0-2535 GCF_035627475.1 Brevundimonas sp.
CCGCCCACGCCTGCGGTCGCGATGGGCCGCGTTTCGGGAGGGTCTTCGTCTGCCAGGAAGAGGACCCCGTGCCCGGCAAGCCCATCACAGACCAGCAGGTGAGACTCTACATGGACCTCCGTCGAACGCTTTCCCAGCAGACCGCCGCCGCCAAGGCAGGCGTCAGCGTCAGCACCGCCTACCGCATCGAAACGGATCCGCGCCTCCCCTCCCAGAAGAAGGCCGAGCGGCGCTTTGGGCGCAGCACCCCCGACCCGCTCGCCGAGGTCTGGGACGCCGACATCCTGCCGCTGCTCCGGACCTGCCCGGGCCTGCGCCCGATCACCCTGCTCGAGGAACTCCAGCGCCGCCGTCCCGAGCGCGACTGGGCGAAGGCCCGCCGCACCCTGGAACGCCGGATCCGCGCCTGGAAAGCCCTGCATGGGCCCGAGCAGGAGGTCATTTTCCGCCAGATCCATCAGCCCGGCCGCCAGGCGCTGTCCGACTTCACCGATGCCGGCGACCTGGACGTCAGCATCGCCGGCCAGCCGCTCGCGCACCGGCTCTATCACTTCACGCTGGCCTACTCGGGCTGGGAGCATGCCGAGGTCATCCTCGGCGGCGAGAGCTTCGTGGCGCTGACCCACGGTCTGCAGAACGCGCTCTGGGCCCTGGGCGGCGCCCCGGCCGAACACCGCACCGACTCCCTGTCCGCCGCCTTCCGCAACCTCGACGCCGAGGCCCGCGAGGATCTCACCCGCCGCTACGAAGCGCTGTGCGCGCACTACGGCCTGACGCCGAGCCGCAACACCACCGGCGTCGCCCACGAGAACGGCAGCATCGAAAGCCGCCACGGCCACCTCAAGGACCGTCTCGACCAGGCGCTCACTTTGCGGGCCAGCCGCGACTTCGACACGCTGGACGCCTATCGCCGCTTCGTCGCCGAGGTGGTCGGGCGCCACAACGCCCGCCACCGCAAGGTGGTGGACCTGGAGCGCCCGCACCTGCGCTCCTTGCCGGAACGGCGCACCACCGACTTCGAGGAGGCCAGCGTCGTCGTCACCTCCTCGGGCGGCTTCGTGCTGCGCAAGGTGTTCTACACCGTGCCCTCCCGGCTCATCGGCCACCGCCTCAAGGTCCGCCTCTACGATGACCGCCTGGACTGCCTGCTCGGCGGCACGCTGGTGCTGACGCTGCCCCGGGCGCGGCCGGCGCCGCGCAGCAAAGGACGGCACGCCCATGTCGTCGACTACCGCCACGTCATCCACAGCCTGCGCCGCAAGCCGCAGGCCCTGCTGAACCTGGTGTACCGCGACGATCTCTTCCCGCGCGCCGCCTACCGCCGCACCTGGGACGCCCTGCTCGCCGCCACCGATCCGCGGCTGGCCTGCCGCACCATGGTGGGGCTGCTCTGGCTGGCGCACGAGCGCGCCTGCGAGGCCGATCTGGCCCGGGTCCTGGAGGCGCTGCTGGACGCCGGACAGCTGCCCGACCTCGCCGCCCTGCGCCAGCGCTTCGAGCCGCAGGACACCGCCGCGCCCAGCGTCACCATCGTGCTGCCGGGCGCCGACGCCTACGACACGCTGCTGACCAGCGGAGGGCAGCCATGAGCGACACCCTGACCGTCGATACCGCGCGCCTGCCGCTGCTGCTGAGCGAGCTGCGCCTGCCCACCGTCGCCCGGCTCTGGCCGGACTTCGCCGAGCGCGCCGACCGGGAAGGCTGGCCCGCTGCCCGCCTGCTGGCCGCCCTGGCCGAACTGGAAGTCGCCGAGCGGGTTCAGCGCCGCATCCAGCGCCATCTCCAGGAGGCCCGCCTGCCGCCCGGCAAGACGCTGGACAGCTTCGAGTTCGCCGCCGTGCCGACGCTGAGCCGGGCGCAGATCGTGGCCTTGGCCGCCGGCGACAGCTGGCTGGAGAAGGGCACCAACATCCTGGCCTTCGGCCCGCCCGGCTCGGGCAAGACGCACATCGCGGCGGCGCTCGGCCACGCGCTGGTGGACAACGGCTTCCGGGTGCTGTTCACGCGCACCACCGACCTCGTGCAGCGCCTTCAGGCGGCGCGTCAGGACCTCAGCCTGGCGTCGGCCATCGACAAGCTGGACAAGTACGACCTGCTGATCCTCGACGACCTCTCGTACGTGCACAAGAGCCAGGCGGAAACCAGCGTGCTGTTCGAGCTGATCTCGACGCGCTACGAGCGGCGCTCGCTGATGATCACCGCCAACCAGCCGTTCGGGGCGTGGGACCAGATCTTTCCCGACAAGGCGATGACGGTGGCCGCCATCGACCGCCTGGTGCACCATGCCGTGATCCTGGAGATGAACGTCGAGAGCTACCGCCGCCGCACCGCGCTGACGCGCGCCGTGGTGACCAGCGACACCGCCGTGTCGCCCGACGCTGTCGCGCCCGCGACAAGCTCGCCAACACCGGAGTGACGCGGGCGCGACAATCACCCTTGTCGCTGAGGAGGAAACGCCCCACCATCACCTTCCCATCGCGACCGAACCCTTCACGTTCACTGTCGCGCGCCCTTCACGATCGCTGTCGCGCCATA
>NZ_DASPLR010000008.1:0-46753 GCF_035627475.1 Brevundimonas sp.
TTCGGGCCTTGCCGGATCACCGTCGGGGCCATTGCTGACCCCGACGCGGGGCGGACATGACGGCATGAAGCTGACGTCAGCAGTCCGCACTCCAACAGCGCGCGGCGAGCAAGCGGGCAGGATCCATCCCCGCCCTCGAGGACCCCCGGACTTTCCGTCATCCGGGCTTCATCGCTCGACCACAGCCCGCCGTCGTCGAGGAACGTGGATCCGACGCCCTCCCCATCGACGGGATGGGTAATAGTATTGGCCGGGTTTTTACCAGGGCGGGTTCGTGACGCTGGCGCGGGGAGGATGCGCCGGGAAATCAGTGGGTTGGCTGTTCGAAGTATGGAGACAGAGGCGGGATTTGCAGCGCAGCAATTCCCGCTTTCATCATCCCGGGGTCTGCGCGGCTGCGCCGCTTGCCCCGGGATGACGAAAGGAAGGGAGACCGGCGCCGCCGGTCTCAGGCGAGCAGGGCCTTCAGAACGGCGTCCAGTACGGGACGTCCCCGCGCGGTGGCCGCGAGGCGGTCGGCGGACTGGACGAGAAATCCGTCGGCGAGGAGATCGGCGAGCGGCCCGCCGTCCGTGGTCAGGCCGAGGGCGGCGAGCCGGGCGAGCGGGACGCCCTCGACGGTGCGCAGACCGAGCAGGATCCTTTCCTCGTCGGCCTCGAAGGGTGTCTGGGCCTCATGCTCCGCCCACGGCGCGCCCGCCGCGACGCCGGCGATGTAGTCGCCGATCCCGCGGTGGGCCACGGTCGCGGTGCGCGCGTCGGCCAGCGTCAGCCGTCCGTGCGCCCCCGGCCCCACGCCGAGGTAGTCGCCGCCGCGCCAGACGTGGAGATTGTGGGCCGAACGGGCGGCGGGGCCGCGGGCGTGGTTGGACACCTCATAGGCCTCGAAACCGGCCCCCTCGAGCACGGCCTGGGTCGTTTCATAGAGGGTGGCGGCCATGTCCTCGTCGGGCGGCGCCCAGGCACCGCGGGCCACGGCGCGGCCGAAGGCGGTCGTCGGCTCTATGGTCAGCTGGTAGGGCGAGACGTGTTCGAAGCCGAGGTCCAGGGCCTCGGTCAGTTCATCGGTCCAGCGGCCCGGCGTATGTCCCGGCCGGGCGTAGATCAGGTCGATCGACAGCCGGCCGAAGACGCGCCCGGCCACGGCCACGGCCCGACGCGCCTCGTCGGCGGAATGGTTGCGGCCGAGGAAGGCCAGCGCCGCGTCGTCGAGCGCCTGCACCCCCATCGACAGCCGGTCGACCCCGGCGTCGGCGAGGGCGGCGAACCGGCCGGCTTCCGCGTCGGTGGGATTGGCCTCCAGGGTGATCTCGATCTCGCCGCGCGGGGGGAACAGGACCCGGGCGCGTTCGATCACCGCCGCCACCGCCTCCGGCGCCATCAGGGAAGGCGTGCCGCCGCCGAAGAAGATCGAGGCGAGACGGCGCGGCCCGGTCAGGTCGGCCTGCGCTTCCATGTCGGCGAGGATGGCCGCGACCAGCGCCGCCTGCTCCTCGTTCCGCCCGCGATCGCGCACGACGTTGAAGTCGCAATAGGGGCAGATGCGGGCGCAGTAGGGCCAGTGGACGTAGAGGGCGAGGTCTGTCCCGGGGTCGAGTACTGGATCAGTCAATCAGCGCCGCCTTGAGCTTTTCGAACGCCCGGGCCCGGTGGCTGATCGAATCCTTCAGCTTCGGATCGAGCTCGCCGAAGGTCCGGTCGTAGCCTTCCGGGATGAAGATCGGGTCGTAGCCGAAGCCCCGATCGCCGCGCGGCGGGAAGGTCAGCCGGCCCTCGACGCGCCCCTCGACCACCACCGCCGGGCCGTCGGGCCAGGCCACGGCGAGGGCCGAGGTGAACCAGGCGCTGCGGTCATCCGAGCCGACCTCGTCCAGCCGCTCCTCGACGCGGCGCATGGCGAAGGCGAAATCCTTGTCGGGACCGGCCCAGCGGGCGGAGAAGATACCCGGCGCGCCGCCGAGCGCCGCCACCGACAGACCGGAGTCGTCGGCCAGGGCGACCTCGCCCGAGCGGTCGGCGGCGTGCCGCGCCTTGAGCAGGGCGTTGCCGGCGAAGGTGGTTTCCGTCTCCTCCGGCTCGGGCAGGTTCAGCGCCCCGGCGGTGACCACCTCGTAATGTCCACCCAGCAGGGCCTCGATCTCGGGGACCTTGCCGGGATTGTGGGTCGCCGCAACCAGGCGCATCCCCTTGATAAGCTTGAGCTTCATGCCGTTCACGCGCCTTGTAACGATCCATTGCCAAAGTTTAATATCGTTAAACGATATGTAACATGACTTCCTGCCGCGCACGGCCTATCTATTAACCCAAGGACGGACGCCGCACCGTTCCTTGATCTGAAGCAAAGACGCACGATCAATGCAGCGGCACAACCAAAGAGGGGTGAAAACATCCCTCGCTCAGGATCGAAAGAGAACGACAATGAACACCATGAACGCTTCCTACTTCATCGAAAAGGTCGGCCACGGCGTGCTGAACGCCTTCCTGCTCGCCGCCCTGCCGACCGCTCTGGTCGCCACCCTCGTCCAGGCCCTGTGATCCTTCTTCTGCTCACAGGAGCTTTGACGATCTGCATGACAAACGCGATGTATAAGACCGCGCGTGGGTTCGCCGGACCCCGCGCGGCATTCGCGCCTGGACTTCCGGCCTGAACGAGGCCCGCATGCGATTCCCGAAGACGAAGGCGCTCGGGATACGCACACCTTCCCTGCCCCATCTGAGCCTGGTCTCGATCTCCAGCGTGGCGAGCACGGCCTGCACCGTCGCCTTCTGGGTCCTGTCCGTCGGCGCCATTCTCGTCCCCGTCGCCGTCGTGGCGCTGAAGCTGCTGGGCTGGTCCCTGGTGACCGCCGGAACCGGCGAGGACGCCATCGTGATCCCCCTGCCCTGGGCCTATGTGCTGCTGGTCGCCACCGCCGCCTTCGCCTATCTGTCCATTTCCGCCCTGATCTTCCGCCTGCTGATCGGCATCGTCGCGACGCTGCGCCTGGGCGATCCCTTCCATCCGCAGAACGTGCGCCGGCTGCACCAGATCGGCGCCGCCTTCGCCTCGGTCACGCTCGGCGTCTGGGTCGGCCAGTTCCTGGTCGCCCGCTTCGTGCGCGGAGCCATGGAGGCGCCAAGCCTGTTCGACCTGATCACCCCGTCCTTCGCGGTCGTCATCATCGTGGTGATCGCCGAGGTCTTCCGCGAGGGCGCGCGCCTGCGCCGTGAATCCGAACTGACCATCTGAGAGCGGATCGCGCGCCGGACCCGCTTTTCGTCCACGCGCCCGCCGGTATAGAGAGTTCCCCATGGCCATCCGCGTACAGCTTGACCGCATCCTCCTCGAACGGCGCATGTCGCTGACCGAGCTGGCCGACCGCGTCGGCGTGACCCTGGCCAATCTGTCGATCCTCAAGACCGGCAAGGCGCGGGCCATCCGCTTCACGACACTGGACGCCCTGTGCCGGGAGCTGAACTGCCAGCCGGGCGACCTGCTGACGCAGACGCCGGGGCCGCAGGACGCCGGCTCGGACGAGGATCCGGACGGGAACGCCCCCGGCACGACATGAGCCGCCGCGACGACCTGAGCCCGGAAGACCGCCGCATCTGGGCCCGGGTCGCGGGCTCGGTGACGCCGTCGAAGCCGAGGAAGGCGCCGCGGGTGACGCCGGGCGTCGCTGTCGCCGATCCGCCCGCCGCGCCTGCCGCGAAGGGGCCGGTCAAGACGCGGGGCGTACCCGCCCCCTACATCCCGCCGGTCAGCGCCCCGGCCCGGTCACGGGGCCTGCCCGAGGAACTGGAGCCGCGCCGCCAGCGCCGGCTGTCGCGCGAACGCGATCCGATCGAGGCCCGCATCGACCTGCACGGCTACGGCCGTTTCCAGGCCCAGGACGCCCTGACCGCCTTCCTGATCGGGGCCCAGGCGCGCGGCTATCGCTCGGTGCTGGTGATAACCGGTCAGGGCCGGCGCGGCGGCAGCGGCGTGATCCGCGCCTCGGTCCACGAATGGCTGCAGGGCCCGGCGCTGCGAGGGGTGGTGTCCGGCTTCGCCTCAGCCGCCCGCCATCACGGCGGCGACGGGGCGCTGTATGTGACGATCCGGAGAATGTGAATCATGGCTCATCTGGTCGCCATCCAGACCTCGACCGGCGAATGGCAGGCCTATGTCGTGGCCCATCCGTCCAACCGCTTCGTGGGCGACGTCGACGTGACGGGCCGCACGGCGCCGTCCTTCCGCTATATGCGGGCCTGGGACGGCGTGCCCAAGGCCGAGGCCGAGCGTCTGGCCCTGAGCTTCAGGGGCGTGCCCAAGGGCGCGCGGCACGCGGCGATCCTGAAGGCGTCCGAAGGTCTGCGCCTCTCCTTCGCGGCCGGAACCCGGATCTGATCAGGCGAGCCTCAGCCCCGTCTCCTTCGCCAGCGCCTCGAGCGACACCATCGGGCGCGGGCCCCAGTGGGCGATGACTTCGGCGGCGGCCAGCGAACCCAGCTTGCCGGCGTCTTCGAGCGGCAGGCCGCGGGCGAGGCCGAGCAGGAAGCCGGCGGCGTACTGGTCGCCGGCCCCGGTGGTGTCGATCACCTTGTCGACGGGGAAGGCGGCGACCTCGACCCGTTCCGCGCCGCCCCGGCCGAAGACCACCGAGCCGGCGGCCCCGCGGGTGACGGCGGCGATGTCGACGATGCGGCCGAGGTGGGCGGCGGCGTGGTCGAAATCCTCGGTCTCGAACAGGGCGTGCAGCTCGGCCTCATTGGCCAGGACGATGTCGGCCGAGGCCTCGATGAACTGCAGCAGCTCGGACCGCCAGCGGTGGACCACGAAACTGTCCGAGAGGGTGATGGCGACCTTGCGCCCGGCGGCGTGGGCGGCGGCGGCGGCGGCCTCGAAGGCGGCGCGGGCCGGGGCCGGGTCGAACAGATAGCCCTCGAGATAGACGATGGCCGAGGCGCCGATCAGGCCGGCGTCGATGTCGGCGGCCTGCAGCTGGTTGGCGGCGCCGAGGAAGGTGCACATGGTGCGCTGGCCATCGGGCGTGACGTTGATCATGCAGACGCCGGTGGCGAGGCCGGCGGCGGCCCCGTCGACGAGCGGCGGGGTGTCGAAGCGCACCCCGGCGGCGCGGATGTCGTGGGTGAAGACCCCGCCCAGGGTGTCGTCGGCGACCTTGCCGATATAGGCGGCGCGTCCGCCGAAAGAGCCTACGCCGGCGACGGTGTTGCCCGCCGAGCCGCCCGAGGCCTCCACCCCCGCGGCCATGGCCGCATAGAGGGCGGCGCTGCGCTGCGCATCGACCAGCTGCATCGAGCCGGCGGTCAGGCCCTGGGCCTCGAGGAAGGCGGGCTCGCAGGGGGCGAGGACGTCGACGATGGCGTTGCCGACGGCGCAGACGTCATAGGCGGGGATCTGGGTCATGGGGCGGCGTTTAGCGAACCCGCCCCGCCGCGCCACAAAAAAACATATAAGGATATCTTTATATGTTTTTCGAGCTCGGCTATAGCGCGGCCATGACCCGCATCGCCGTCCTCACCCCCGACCCCGCCGATCCTTCGTACGATGGCCAGTGGCAGGGGGTGCTGCAGCGGCTCGCCGCCGCCCTCGCGCCCGCCGGACTCGCCGTCGAGGCCAGCGCCTGGACGGACCACGTCGGGGACGCGTCCGGCCTGGCCGACTATCCTCTGGTGCTGCCGCTGATCGTCTGGGGTTATCACCGCGACCACGGCCGCTGGGTGCAGGCGTGCGAAACCTGGGCGGAGGCCGGGGTGCGGATGCTCAATCCGCCGTCGGTGATCGGCTGGAACTCGGACAAGTCCTATCTCGGCCGGCTGGCCGACGAGGGTGTGGCCATCCCGCCGACGATCTGGGCCGAAGGCGTGACCCAGGCGGACGCCGACGCGGCCTTCGACCGCTTCGGGACCGACACCCTCATCGTCAAGCCGCGGGTTTCCGGCGGGGCGTGGAAGACGCTGCGGCTGTCCCGCGGGGAGCGTCTGGCCGACGCGCCGGAGGGGCCGGCGATGATCCAGCCCTATCTGCCGTCGATCGAGACGGAGGGGGAGACCTCGCTGCTGTTCTTCGGCGGGGAGCTGAGCCACGTGGTCAACAAGCGGCCGGTGGCGGGCGAATTCCGCATCCAGGTGCAGTTTGGTGGCCGGTACGCCGCGCTGCCCGAGCCGCCCGCGGGAGCGCTGGCGCTGGCGGAGCAGACGCTGGCCGCCATCGGCGAGGACCTGCTCTACGCCCGCATCGACATGGCCCGCGGGCCGGACGGGGGCTGGCTGCTGATGGAGGCCGAACTGATCGAGCCGGACTTCTACCTCGGCTCGGCGCCGGAGGGCGGGAAGCGGTTCGCCGAGGCGGTCAAGGCCAGACTCTGATCCCTCTCCCGATGGGAGAGGGCTTGAGCGCACGAGCGCGAAGCGGTCGTCCTTGCGCGAAAGGGTGAGGGTTGATCGTCCGGGGGCGGCTCACGCCGACGGACGCAGCCGACCCTCATCCGACGGGGCTCCGCCCCGCCACCTTCTCCCATCGGGAGAAGGGACCTAACTGGCCTCCCCCAGCGCCTGAAGCCCGGCCCGCGACGGGCACAGGTCGCTGATCACGCAGGCGCTGCATTTCGGCTTGCGGGCGGTGCAGGTGTAGCGGCCGTGCAGGATCAGCCAGTGGTGCGCCTTGGGCAGCCACGGATCAGGCACGACCTGGTGCAGCTGGGCCTCGACCTTGTCGGGGGTGGCGGCGTTGGCGAGTCCCAGCCTGTGCGAGACGCGGAACACATGGGTGTCGACGGCGATGGCCGGCTCGACGCCCAGTTCGTTCAGAACCACGCTGGCGGTCTTGCGGCCGACGCCGGGCAGGGACTGCAGCGCCTCGCGGGTCAGGGGGATCTCGCCGCCGTACTGCTCCAGCACGATGCGGCTCAGAGCGATGACGTTCTTCGCCTTGTTCCGGTAGAGGCCGATGGAAGCGATGAAGGGGATCAGCCCCTCCTCCCCCAGGGCCAGCATCTTCTCCGGGGTGTCGGCGACAGCGAACAGGCGGTCGGTGGCCTTGTTGACCGAGACGTCAGTGGCCTGGGCCGACAGGGCGACGGCGACCACGAAGGTGAAGGGGTTGGTGTAGTTCAGCTCGGTCTTCGGATCGGGCATGACGCGGGAGAGCCGCTCGAAGATGGCCTCGACGCGATCCTCGTCCGGCGGCCAGCCGAGCACCGGGACAACCGGGCCGGTGAGGACGGCGGGGCGTTTGGGGGTGGCCTTCGTGCGGCGCGCGGCCTGGGCCCTGGGCGGCTTCATGCCTCGTCGTCGCCGGGCGCGGGAGCCGCGTCAAGTTCGGCCTCGTCGGGTTGCCAGGGCCGGGCGGAGATTAACGGGCTGAAACACGACGTGTCGCCGCGTGGGAATTGTCGGGTTGATTTTTGGACAGTTGTGTCCATTTATGCAGCCGTTCCTCCCCGGACGCCCATCCTTTCGAGCACGACCCATGACCCTGAACCCGGCCCTGAAGAAGCGCCTGCCCCTGATCGTCGCCGCGGTTGCGGGCCTCGCCCTGATCGTGGGCGGGGCCGTCTGGTGGCAGGGCAAGCAACGGTGGGAGGCCACCGACAACGCCTTCGTCCAGGCCGACACCACCGAGGTCAGCCCGCAGATCGACGGCTATGTCGTCGAGGTGCTGGTCGCGGACAACCAGCGGGTCGAAGCCGGCCAGGTGCTGATCCGGCTGGACGACGCGGACGCCCGCGCAAATCTGGCCCAGGCCGAGGCCGAGCTGGCCGCGCTGCAGGCGGGGGTCCAGAACGTCGACGCCCGTGCGGCCCAGGAGCAGGCGATGATCGCCAGCCGCGCCGCCGCCGTCGCCCAGGCCCAGGCCCAGGCCGACCTCGCCCGCCAGCAGGTCACCCGCTACGGGCAACTGGCCGAGAAGGGCTGGGTGTCGCAGCAGCGGATCGAGACCGAACAGGCCGGCGTCCGCACCGCCCAGGCCACCGTGGCCGAAGCCCAGGCGGCCCTGGTCGCCGAACAGCGCGCCGCCGGGGTGCTGGGCTCGACCCGGGACCAGTCGGTCGCCTCGGTGGAACAGGCCCGCGCCGCTGTCGAGAAGGCCCGCATCGCCCTCGAGCGCACCGTCATCCGCGCGCCGGTGGCGGGCGTGGTCGGCGCCCGGGGCGTCCGCGTCGGCCAGTATGTACGGCCCGGCGGGACCATCCTGTCGATCGTGCCGCTGGGCGACACCTATGTGGTCGCCAATTTCAAGGAGACCCAGCTGGACCGGCTGCGCATCGGCCAGACGGTCGAGATCAAGGCCGACGCCTTCAGGGGCGAACCCCTGACCGGCCATATCGACAGCTTCGCCCCGGCCACCGGCTCGGAGTTCGCCCTGATCCCGGTCGAGAACGCCACGGGCAATTTCACCAAGATCACCCAGCGGGTGCCGGTGCGCATCCGCGTCGACCGCCGCGAGGGCGCGGCCCTGCGCCCCGGCCTGTCGGTCGAGGTCAAGGTCGACCTGAAGAGCGAGGGCACGCTGAGCTTCGCCGAGGCCGCCGTCGCGCCGGTGCAGACCGCAGCCGTCGCCTCGCCGGTGTCCTGATGTCCGCCGCCGCCCCGCCCGTCGGCGCCGGCGCATCGGCCGCCGCGGAGCCGCAGGTCAATTGGACGGTCCTGCTGCTGGGCTTCGCCGGCATGGTGATCGGCCAGTTCATGGCCATCCTCGACATCCAGATCGTGGCCTCGTCCCTGCCGCAGATCCAGGCCGGGGTGGGCGCTTCGGCCGACGAGATCAGCTGGATCCAGACGGCCTATCTGATCCCCGAAGTCGTGATGATCCCCCTGTCGGGATACCTGTCGCGCCTGTGGGGGACGCGAAACGTGTTCCTCGCCTCCTGCGCCGGTTTCATGGCCATGAGCGTGGCCGTCGGCCTGTCCGGCTCGGTCGAGCAGATGATCGTCTTCCGCGCCATCCAGGGCTTCGTCGGCGGGGCCATGATCCCGACCGTCTTCGCCGTCGCCTTCACCGCCTTCCCGCCGAAGCAGCGGGTCACCGCCAGCGTCATCATGGGGCTGATCGTCACCCTGGCCCCCACCGTCGGGCCTACGCTGGGCGGCCACCTGACCGAGCAGCTGAGCTGGCGCTGGCTGTTCTTCATCAATGTGCCCCCCGGGCTGCTGGTGCTGTTCCTCGTCGGCCGCTACGCCAATTTCGACAAGGGCGACCCGTCGCTGTCGAAGGGCTTCGACTGGTGGGGTCTGGGCCTGATGGCCGTCTTCCTGATGAGTCTTCAGTTCGTACTCGAGGAGGGGGCGAAGAACGACTGGTTCGCCGACGACCACATCCTGCTGCTGGCCGTGGTCGTGGCCCTGACCGGTCCGGCCTTCGTCTGGCGCGCCCTGAGCTATCGCAATCCGATCGTCGAGCTGCGCGCCTTCGCCAACCGCAATTTCATGGTCGGGGTGGTGATGACCTTCACCGTGGGGGCGGCCCTGTTCGGCGGCACCTTCCTGCTGCCGCTCTTCCTCGGCCGGGTGCGCGGCTATTCCTCGGCCGAGGTCGGCACCACCATGGTCGTCTCCGGACTGGCCATGTTCCTGACCGCACCGTTCGCCGGCCGGCTGGTGCGTCTGGTCGATCCGCGCATCCTGATGTTCACCGGTTTCATGATGTGCGCCTGGTCGATGTGGGACGCCCATGCGGTGACGACGGAATGGGCCTTCTGGGAATTCGCCGGGGTCCAGGCGTTGCGGGGCGTAGGCGTCATGATGGCCATGATCGCCTCGCAGCAGGTGACCATGTCGACCCTGCCGCCGCATATGGTGAAGAACGCCTCGGGTCTGGTGAATCTGTTCCGCAACGTCGGCGGGGCCGTAGGCCTGGCCATGCTGAACACCTCCCTGACGACCAACACCGCCCTGCACATGAGCGAGCTGACGCAGAACATCACCAACACCAACACCGGCATGCAGGGGCTGCTGGCGGCGATGCAGGAGCGGTTCGCCGGCTCGCTGGACCCGGCCGGGGCGGCGATGAAGGCGGTCTACGGCATGCTGAACCTGCAGGCCACGACCCTGGCCTTCGGCGACGCCTTCGCCATGCTGGCGATCGGCTGCGCCCTCGCCGCCTTCGTCACCCTGACGGCGAAACCGGTGAAGGCGGCGCCCAACGCCCCTCCGGTGGAGGCCCACTGATGGCGCGGGTGCGCGGACAGGTCGATGAGACCAAGACCGAAGCCATCCTCGAGGCGGCGCAGGTGCTGTTCTCCGAACAGGGCGGCGGCGTGTCGATGGAGGCCATCGCCAAACGGGCGGGCGTCTCGCGCCAGACCCTCTACAACCGCTTTCCGTCCAAGCTGGAGATCGGGCGGGCGCTGGCCAGCCGTCGCTCGGACGCCATCAGCGCGCCCCTGCGCGACGGCGGCGACCCCGAAATCGTGCTGACCACCCTGGCGGCCGTGCTGCTGGACAAGATCATCGGCGACGACGGCAAGGCCTCGATGCGGGGCGTCGCCCTGATGTCGCCGCACGCGCCGGACGTGGCCCTGGCCATCTATGAAGCCGGCCCCCGCGAGAGCCTGCGGCGGCTGTCGGCCTGGCTGGCGGAGCAGGACCGCAAGGGCGTGCTGTCGGTCCCCGATCCCGATCTGGCGGCGGAGATGTTCGCCGGAATGGTGCTGGGTCACGGCCATCTGCGCGGCGTGCTCGGCGTACCGCATCCGCCGATCGATCGCGACGCCCGGGCCGGCGAGACGGCGCGGCGGTTCCTGAGAGCCTTCGCCCCCTGACGGTTGGCGAGAGGGGCCAATCGGCCTAGACCCCGCACTGTCTGTTCCGGAGTTCCCCATGCTGATTCACCAGTCGTCCTGGCCCGAGATCGACGCGCGGCTGAAGACCGTGAAGACGGTGGTCGTGCCGATCGGATCGAACGAGCAGCACGGGCCGACCGGCCTGCTGGGCACCGACTGGCTGTGCCCCGAGATCATCGCCCATGCGGCGGAGAAGCGGGACGGGCAGCTGGTCGTGGCCCCGACGTTCAACATCGGCATGGCCCAGCACCACCTGGCCTTCGCCGGCACCATCAGCCTGCGCCCCTCGACCTTCATGGCGGCGATCACCGACTGGGTGTCGTCGCTGAGCCGGCACGGTTTCGAGCGGATCTATTTCCTCAACGGCCACGGCGGGAACGTCGCCACCATCGAGGCGACCTTCGCCGAGATCTACGCCGAGTGGAGCTTCGTCGAGGAGCAGCCGCCGTTCGTGCTGAAGCTGCGCAACTGGTGGGACCTGCCGGGCGTGCACGGCTTCTGCACCCGGATGTTCCCGACCGGCCACGGCATGCACGCCACCCCGTCGGAAATCGCCGTGACCCAGGCGGCCTATCCGCATCTGGTCAAGACCGCGGTGATGGAGCCGAAGATCGCGCCGGTCGGGCCGATCCGCGATGCGCTGGACTATCGGGCCCGCTTCCCCGACGGACGCATCGGTTCGGATCCGCTGCTGGCCAGCCCGGAGAAGGGGCAGGAAATCATCGATGTGGCGGTCCCCGCCCTGCTCAAGGATGTGGCCGAGTTCAGCGCCGAGGTCTTGCCGTAACCACCATTGGCGCGCACGGTCGGCGCATGACAGCGATCCGACACGCCGCCCGCACCGCCCGGGCGGGACAGGAACTTCTTCAGGCCTCGGGGGACGTCATCGCCCGGCGGCTCGAGATCGTGGCCGAAGGCTTGCGCGACCCGCTGAAGGCGGATCTGCGTGAAATGAGCCTGATGGGTTCGGAAAAGGTCGAAGCCCTGACCGCCTCCGCGGCCGTCGGGCTGAACAGCGTGGCGGCCATGGCCGCGACCACCGCCGCCGTCGCCGCCCGGGAGGCGGCCGCGGCCCAGGGGGCGCTCGGGGCGGTGCTGAAGTCGGCCAGTCCGGCCGAGGCGGCCCTGGCGCAGGGCGCCTGGATGACGGCCGCCATGGGCCGCGCGGTCAGCGACGGCTGGACCTTCGGGGCCACGATGCTGAAGCTCCAGGCCGACGCCCTCGCGCCGATCCACGCCGCCGCCGTCGCCAACGCCAAGCGGCTGAGAAAATAGCCTACCGGAACGGGGGCTCGTCGAAGGCGCGCAGCTTGCGCGAATGCAGACGCGCGCCCTCGGCCCTGAGCAGGTCGACCGCCTGGATGCCGATCTGCAGGTGCTCCGAGATCGAGCCCTCGTAGAAGCGGTTGGCCTGGCCCGGCAGCTTGATCTCGCCGTGCAGCGGCCGGTCGGAGACGCACAGCAGGGTGCCGTAGGGCACCCGGAAGCGGTAGCCCTGGGCGGCGATGGTGGCGCTCTCCATGTCGATGGCCACGGCCCGGCTCTGGTTGAAGCGCTGGGCCGAGCGGGCGTAGCGGAGCTCCCAATTGCGGTCGTCGGTGGTCACCACCGTGCCGGTGCGCAGCCGCCGCTTGACCTCCTCGCCGGGGGCGCCGGAGACCATTTTGGCGGCGTCGTAGAGGGCGCGCTGGACCTCGGCGATCGACGGGATCGGAATGTCCGGCGGCAGCACGGCGTCCAGCACATGGTCGTCGCGCAGATAGGCGTGGGCCAGGACATAGTCGCCGATGATCTGGCTGTCGCGCAGGCCGCCGCAGTGGCCGATCATCATCCAGGCGTGGGGACGGGTGACGGCCAGGTGGTCGCAGATGGTCTTGGCGTTGGACGGGCCGACGCCGATGTTGACCAGGGTGATGCCGTTCCAGCCCGGCGCGGTCAGGTGGTAGGCCGGCATCTGGTGCTTCTTCCAGGCCGCGTCCATCACCGCCTGCTCGGGGTTCGGCGTGTCGCGGGTGATGACCACGCCGCCGGCGCACGACAGCGTCTCATAGGGGCTGGCCGGGTCGGCCAGCTGGGCGCAGGCCCAGCGCACGAACTCGTCCACGTAGCGGTTGTAGTTGGTGAACAGGATGTAGGACTGGACGTCTTCCACCGGCGTGCCGGTGTAGTGCCGCAGCCGGGCCAGGGAGAAGTCGGTGCGCAGGCCGTCGAACTGGGCCAGCGGGAAGTCCCGGCCGGTGTCGAACAGGCCGTCGGAGATCTCGTCGCCGATATGGGCCAGGTCGGTGGTCGGGAAATAGCGCGCCACGGCGGCGGTCTGGCTGCGGTCCAGCGCGACGTCCGAGCCGTCCATCACATAGGGGAAGGGGATTTCCTGCTCCGACGGACCGACGTCGAAGGTGGCGCCGTAGTCGGCCTCGAGCAGGCCCAGCTGCTCGGTCAGATAGGGGCGGAACAGCTCGGGCCGGGTGATGGTGGTCGAATAGACGCCGGGCCGCGAGATGCGGGCGTAGGCGCGGCTCGCCAGATTGGCCGGTCGCTCGCCGAACCAGCTGACCCTGAGCTCGGGATAGGAGAACAGGCCGCGGGCGCGGGCTTCGGGGTCGGGACGCTCGCCTGTGGCGAGGAAGGTACGCACCGCCTCGCGCAGGTTGGCCACGGATTGATCGTAGAGGGTCTGGAGGCGGTCCAGAGCCGCCTGTGCTGTCATCGTTTCTGTCATGGCCTCCCTTACAGGAGGACTTTGACGAAGGCGAGACGGTGTGGCCGGCCCGGCTAGATCAGGCCAGTTCGCGACCCAGGAAGGCGACGACGTCGTCGAGCACCGGCGCCTTCTTGCGGAACAGCGGCGAGAAGGTGGCGATCAGGTCGGCGTGGTTCAGTCCGGGATACAGCTTCGCCTCGCAGCGGCCGCCGACCGCCGTCATCCGCTCGCACAGGATGGTGGTGTCCTCGGCGTGCACCAGTTCGTCCTCGGTCCCGTGGCCCAGCCACAGGGGCGGGGCGTCGGGGCGGACGAAGGCCACCGGCTGGGTCAGGGTCAGGTCGGGGGCGCGGCCGAAGGCGTTGATCGAGGCCGGAACGTCCAGCGGCAGGAAGTCGTAGGGTCCGGCCAGACCCGCGGCGGCCCGGATCAGGTCCGGGGCCCCCGCCGCGGCCATGTAGCGGCGGTCGAGCGTGATCATCATGGCCAGATGCGCGCCCGCTGAATGGCCGACGACGCCCAGCCGCCGAGGGTCGCCGCCATACCGTCCGGCGAGGTCTCCGGCCAAGGCCGTCGCCGCCGCCGCGTCCTCGATGAAGGCGGGGAAATGGACCTGCGGGACGATCCGGTAGTCGGGCATGGCCACGACGAAACCCCGCGCCGCGAGCGCATGGGCCGCCCAGCCGTACTGCGAGCGCGCGCCGGAGTCCCAGCCCCCGCCGTAGAAGAAGACCAGCACCGGCCACGGGCGGGCCGACGCGGCGGTCGGGGCCAGGATATCGAGCCGTTGCCGCGGATCGTCGCCGTATGAAACGCCGCTCGCCACCCGCCGCACCCCGCTGTCGCGCGGCCCCAGAGCGTTCAGCGCCCCCAGCGGCGAACAGGCGGCCGTGACGGCGGCGATGGCGGGGGCGAGCAATCCTCTTCGGGTCATGAGTGCAGATACGCACGAAGCGGGGCTTTGGCTCAATCACCTCGCCGAGGATATCAGGGCGCCGCAGTTGGCGTCCTCGGCGAGGCCCGGGTCGACGAAGGCCGCCAGGGCCGCGAACGGGTTGACCAGCGCACCGAGGATGGCGCCCAGGCCGACCTGCTTCGCCACCTCGCCGCGATCGACGTCGACCTTCGGCGAGGTCAGGGAGCCCTGGACGGTGATCGGGGCCCACAGCCGCACCAGCCGGGCCTCCTTGGTCTCGCCGTCGATGCGCAGGTTCATGGTCTCGGCGCCGAGGTCGATCGTGCCGCTGCCCTGGGCCACCACGGGCGTGGTGTCGATGACGAAGGTGCGCGCCGTCGCCGTGCCGCCGCTGACCGTGAAGTCGGCCACGGCGCAGCGGATTTCGGCGGTGGAGTCGTCGTCGAGCTTGAACAGGCCGGCGAGGACGTTGATGCCCATCAGTTCGGCGAAGGCCGCGCGCATCCGGCCCTGCGGCACGACCAGGCTGACGGTCCCCTTCGAATTGGCGGCGAAGTCGTGCACCGAGGCCCCCGGCCCCTCCAGCCGCGCCCGGCCCAGCGCCCGGCCGCTGACCGTGGGCGCGCCGTTGCGGGCCGGGATGATGGACTCCAGCGGATAGCCCCGCAGACGGAAGTCGATGGCGCTCCAGGGCGTGTCCCGCGTCGCGTTGATCTTCGCCGTGCCGCGCAGCTCCCCCCGGTTGAAGGTGAAGGCCACCGGATCGAGATCGAGGACTCCGCTCTTCAGGTCCGCGCCGATGTCGACCTGGCGCACGTCCAGCTCGTTGCGCTTCACCCGCGCCGCCCTGTAGCGCAGCGTCCCGTCCATGACCCGCAGGCGGTCGACGTTCAGCGGCGCGTCGGGCAGCAGACGGCCGGGCGCGCCCGAGCTCACCACCGTATCGCCCGAGGGCGTGACCCGCGGCCGGGCGCCCAGCACGGCCATCAGGTCGTCGATGTCGAGCAGGCGTGAGCGCAGGTCGGCGTCGACCCGGCGCCGGTCGCCGGCCTTGTCGACCACCACCTTGCCCGACAGGTCGGACGAGCCGACTCGGCCGCTGAAGTCGGCGAAGGTGAATCTGGCGTCGTCGCGCGTCAGCCTGCCCGCCAGCCTGTAGGGCGGGGTGTTGGGCGTGGTGACGCCGGTCAGCAGGTAGATGTCGGCGAGGTCGCGGCCCTGCAGCCGGAGATTGGCGTTGAACTGGCCGAGGTCGAACGGCCGGGTGATCGAGCCGTCGGCGATCAGGCGCGTGCCCACTCCCGCGATCTCGCCATGGAAGGTGTAGGGCCGGTCGCGGCGGATGTTGATGAAGGGGCCGCCCCTGACCAGCACCGTCAGCGGCGTCCCGTTGATCGTGCCCTTGCCGTCGAGGTGGAAACCGGCCCGGCCGTCGGAACCCTCCCGCGCGTTGACGGTGGCTTCCAGCCTGATCTTGCGGCGCCGCTCGTCGAGCGAGACCTGCCCGTCCTGGATCAGCAGCCGGTTGATCGGCGGCAGTTTCAGCCCCTCGCCCGTATCCGGCTGATCGGGGTTCAGCCGCCAGCTCTTGCGCCCGTCTTCGGTCGAGATCAGCACCACCGTCGGCCGGGTGATCTGGACCAGCGGCATCTCGACATGACCGCCCAGCAGCGCGCGCAGGCGGACAGAGGCGCGCAGGTCCTCGACCTTGAGCGTGTCCTGCTCGCGCGCCCAGTCGGGACCGCCGATGCGCAGATCCTGCACCCGCGCCGAGGGCGTCCAGCTGAACAGATTGACGTCGAGGTCGCCATTGAGCTGGATTTCCCGGTCGTAGCGCGCCGAGGCCCAGCGGCCGATCGGGCCGCGCAGCATGTTCCAGTCGAACAGCAGCAGGAACAGGACGACGGCGGCGACCAGCGCCAGGGTGATGCTGGCGGCGATCTTCTCGGGCAGGGCGGGCCGGCGCGCCGCCGCACAGACCGGGTCATTGGCCACCACCCAGTCGCGCCAGCCGCGCATCCGCGCGCCCGCCGGCGCCAGCGCCCGGTCGCGCACAACCAGCCAATGCGGATTGTCTTTCAAGGGGTTGGACAAGCAGGCGCTCTCCGTCGAGCCGGGAGAACGCGCGAGCGTCGCGAAAGGCTCATCTCCCGCCCGGCGCCCGTCTGTAAAATTTCATACTTCGATTTGTCGCAAAATATTTACATTGACGCAGATCGGCGCATGGTTCGCTCCGCGCCCTGAGCAATTCGGGCGTTATGGAGGTTCAGATGCGCAACCGACGCCCGCTTGTCGCCGCCGTCCTGATGGCCGGTATGACTGTCGCCACCAGCGTTTCGGCCCAGACGCCCGGCCAGAGCCGAACGACCGGCGCCGACCCGGCGTCCGCGCGCGGCGTGCTCATCTGCGAGAGGGATGCGGCCAGCCGCCGGGCCTTCGCCCGGGAATACGGGGCCATGCCGGTGTTCATCACCGCCCGCGAGGCCGTCGGGGTGCGGCCATCCGAGCCGGCGTGGAGCGCCCCGCGCTGCATGACCGAGGTCGAACACGCCAAATTGCGCGACGCGACCCGCCAGGACTCGCAGACGAGGGTCGCGCCGCGGTCCTGACGGCGGTCTGAAACGAAAAAGGCGCGCTTCCCGCCCGGGGAGCGCGCCTTCGCGTCGTCGCGACGAAATCAGTCAGCCGGCTTCAGATGCTTGTCGAGCCAGCCGAACACCTCGGTATGCCATTGCAGGCTGTTGGCCGGCTTCAGCACCCAGTGGTTCTCGTCCGGGAAGACGATCAGCCGGCTTTCGACGCCGCGCCGCTGCAGGGCGGTGAAGGTCGACAGGCCCTGGGCGGTGGGGATGCGGAAGTCGCGGTCGCCCTGGACCACCAGCATCGGATCGCGCCAGTTCTGCACGTGGTTGGCCGGGTTGAAGGCCTGATAGCCGCGCGGGTTCTCCCACGGCGTACCCCCGTACTCCCACTCGGTGAACCACAGCTCCTCGGTCGAATAGCCCATGCCGAAGGTGTCGAAGACGCCGTCGTGGTTGACCAGGCAATCGAACTCGCCGGGCCAATTGCCCGCGATCCAGTTGATCATATAGCCGCCGTAGGAGGCGCCGAGGGCGCAGGCCTTCTCTCCGTCGAGGAAGGAATAGCGCTGCTGCGCCGCGGCCCAGCCCTTCTGCAGGTCTTCCAGCGGGCGGTCGCCCCAGTGCTGGCTGATCGCGTCGGTGAAGGCCTGACCGTAGCCGGTCGAGCCGTGGAAATCGATCATCACCACCGCATAGCCGGCCCCGGCGTAGGTCTCCGGGTTCCAGCGGTAGGACCAGCTGTTGCCGAACGAGCCCTGGGGCCCGCCGTGGATCAGGAAGGCGACCGGGTATTTCCGGCCCTCGACGTAGTTGGCCGGCTTGATCACATAGCCGTGCACCGTCTCGTCGTTCCAGCCCTGGAAGGTGAACTGCTCGGCCTCGCCGAACGCCTTGGCGTCGAGCTGCGGGTTCACGTCGGTGATGCGGCGCGGCATCTCGCGGCCGAGGAAGGTCTTCACGAACAGTTCGCTGGGACGGGTCAGCGAGTCCTGGGCGAAGACGAAGCCCGACGGCGTCTGCTGGAAGGCCGAGACGTGGCCGGGGCCGGTCACGGGCGTGACCACGCCGTTGCGGGTGTCGATCGAGAAGATCCGCGTCTGGCCGACATCTCCGGCGGTGACGTAGAGGGTGGCGCCGTCGCGCGACCATTGCAGGCTGTCGGCCGAGCGATCCCAATCGGCGGCGACCTGACGGACCTGACCCGTCTGCACGTCCCGCAGGAAGATGGCGTATTTGTCGGCCTCGAAGCCGGGGCGGGCCATGGCGCGGTACGCCAGGGTGCGGCCGTCCGGCGAGAACACCGGGCCGGTGTCCCAGGCGTCATTGTCGTCGGTCAGGTTTTCGAACGTGCCGTCGCCGCTCAGGCCGTTGGTGCGCCAGAGATCGAAATTGGTGCTCCACGGCTCGCTCTGGCCCGCCAGCCGCGCCGAGAACACCACGGCGTCGCCCTCGGGCGTGAAGGTGAATTCGCCCTCGTCGCCGAACGGCCTGGAGGGGGTGTCGCCGTCGAAGCCCCTGGTCACCCAGACCGGCTCGCCCGAGCCGTCGGTGTCGACCACGAACAGGTGGTTCTGCGTTCCGTCGTTCCAGGTGTCCCAGTGGCGCACGAACATGCGGTCGTAGACCTGGCCGGTGCTCTTGCTGTCGGCCTCGGCCTTCGTACGGTCCACCGTGCAGGCCAGGTCGGCGCAGGACGGGAAGACCGCCAGCGACACCACGACCTTGCGGGCGTCGCGGCTCAGACGGTAGGCGTTGACGTCGAGGGGCAGGTCGGTGACCTGCACCGGTCCCGTCCCGTCGGCGTTGGCGCGCCAGACCTGGCTCGTGCCCGAACGGCCCGACAGGAAATACAGCTTGCCGTCCGAACCCCAGCGCGCCGTGTTGGCGCCGCCCTCGTTGATGGCCAGCCGCCGGCCTTCGCCCGGATCGCGCAGGTCCATGATGTAGAGCGCGCCCTGGCGGCGGTTGGCCTCCACGTCGGTGGTGGTCACCGAATAGACCACCCAGCGGCCGTCGGGGGAGACCTGCGGATCGCCGAGGCGGTTGGCGGAGATCATATCGCGGTAGCTGAAGGCTTCGGCCGCCTGGGGGGCCGTCGTGGAGGCCGCGGCCGGGGCGGCGGCCCCGTCCGGCGTCCCTGCGAGGGCGGGCAGGCCGGCGGTCGCAAGCAGGGCGGCGGCGCTGAGGCCGGTCAGGAGGCGGGTCGTGGGACGCATGCGCGGGGATCCTCGGCGTTGAGCGGATTTCACGGCGCGAAGGGGTGGCGCCGCGGCAGCGGTCCGTCAATGCCATGACGGCTTTCGAAGCGCTTGCGGACCGCCGCCGGACCGGCGACAACCGGCCGCCATGACCGCCGTCGCCCCGAGCCCGCCCGGACCCGCCGAGCCGCACATCTGCGATGTGCTGATCGCCGAGCGTGCGCCGCGCCTGACCGGTTCCGCCCTGTGGCCGCTGGCCCGTCCGTTCCTCTACAGGCTGCTGAACTACCGCCACGCCGTCCGCATGGCCGACGCCGTGCGGCCGCTCTCGGGGGCGGAGGCGCTCGACTATATGAGCGACCTGCTGGGCCTGAAGGTCGCCGTGATGAATCCCGACCGGATCCCGGCCGCGGGACGTTCCATCGTCGTCGCCAACCATCCGACCGGCATCGCCGACGGGATCGCCGTGTTCGACGCCATACGGGCGCGGCGTCCGGACGCGATCTTCTTCGCCAACGCCGACGCCCTGCGCGTTTCGCCCCGGCTCGGAGAGGCGGTCATCCCCGTCGAATGGGTCGTCGAAAAGCGCACCCGGGAGAAGACGCGGGCCACGCTGCAGGCCGCCCGCGAGGCGTTCGAGGCGGGCCGCTGCGTGGTCATGTTCCCGGCCGGCCGGCTGGCGCGGGCAGCCAGGGACGGGTCGGTGACCGATCCGGAATGGGCGCCGACCGCCGCCTCCCTGGCTCGCAAATACGATGCGCCGATCGTGCCCATCCACGTGGCCGGCCCGACCTCGCGCCTGTTCCACTGGTTCGACCGCATCTCGCCCGAGCTGCGCGACATCACCCTGTTCCACGAGCTGCTCAACAAGAAGCGCAAGCGGTTCTTCCTCAAGGTCGGCAAGCCCATCCCGCCGTCGCGGCTGGACATCGACGCGGCCCGCGCCACCTATGCGCTGAAGGCCTTCACCGAACGGGTCCTGCCCAGCCAGCCGGACGCCGACTTTGCCTGAGCCGGAGATGACGCTCGCTCTCGGGGACGCGGCGGCCACGACGCGGCTTGGCGCGGCCATCGCGCCGTTGCTGGCGCCGGGCGAGGCGGTGCTGCTGTACGGGCCGCTGGGGATGGGCAAGTCGACGCTGGCGCGGGGGCTGATCCGGGCCCTGACCCGCCCGGACGAGGACGTGCCGTCGCCGACCTTCACCCTGGTGCAGTTCTACGAGAGCGAGCCTCCGGTGGCGCATTTCGATCTGTACCGGCTGACGCGCGCCGCCGAGGCCGCCGAGATCGGGCTGGACGAGGCGCTGGACGAGGGCTGCGCGGTGATCGAATGGCCCGAACGGCTGGGCGATGATCCGTCGGCCTGGCTGGGACCGGACCGGTTGAGCGTCCGGCTGGCGGAACACGGCGCGGGCCGCGTTGCGACCGTTTCTGGCGTAGGGGCATGGGAAACGAAGCTGAAGAACCTGCATGTCTGACCGCGAACAACAGCGTCTCGACTTCCTGAAGGCGGCCGGCCTCGCCGAGGCCGTGCGCGCGCCCCTGCCCGGCGACGCCTCGACGCGCCGCTACGAGCGGCTGACCGCCCCGGACGGACGGACGCTGATGCTGATGGACCAGCCGCCGGCGGCGGAGTCCCAGCCCTGTGACCCGACCTGGTCGCCGGGGGAACGCCGGACCCGCGGCTGGAACGCCGTGGCGCGGCTGTCGGCCGGACGGATCGAGGCCTTCGCGGCGGTCGCGGCGCACCTTCGCGCGCTGGGCCTGTCCGCCCCGGAGATCGTGGCGATCGACGCCGCTGCGGGACTGGCTTTGCTGGAGGATTTCGGCGACGACCTGTTCGCCCGCGTGATCGAGCGCGGAGAGCCCGAAGAGCCGCTCTACCTGGCGGCGGTCGAGGCCCTGGCCCGGCTGCACGACGCCGAAACGCCCGAGATTCTGGTGGGAGCGGCCGGCGACTGGCCGCTGCTGGTCTATGACGCCACCGCGCTGAAGGGCGGCGCCGACCTGTTCGTCGACTGGATGCCGAGGCTGGAGCCGCGGCTGCGGTTCTCCGAGGACGCGCTGTCGGCATGGGACGACTCCTGGGCCCCCATCGTCCAGGGCGCCGAGCGACACGCCTCGGTGATGGCGCATCGCGACTATCACGCCGAGAACCTGATCTGGCTGCCGGAGCGCGAGGGCCCGGCGCGCGTCGGGATGATCGACTTCCAGGACGCGGTGCGAGCCCATCCGTCGTGGGACCTGCACTCGCTTTTGCAGGACGCCCGCCGCGACGTGACGCCCGCGCTCGAGGCCCGGGCGCTGGACCACTATTTCAGCCTGCGGCCCGGCGTCGACCGCGAGGCCTTCATGCGCGACTACGCCGGGCTGGCCGCGCTCAACGAGGCGCGCATCCTGGGCATCTTCGCGCGGCTGATCGTGCGCGACGGCAAGCCGCGCTACCGCGCCTTCATGCCGCGCGTCTGGGCCCACCTGGAACGCAACCTCCCACTGGCGGGACAAGCGGTGTGGGAGTGGTTCGAGCTCCACGTTCCCGCGGAGCTGCGCCGATGAACGCCCCCGCGACCGCCATGGTGCTCGCCGCCGGGCTCGGTACGCGCATGCGTCCCCTGACCGACGACCGGCCCAAGGCCCTGGTCGAGGTGGCGGGGCGCGCCCTGATCGATCACGTGCTCGACCGGCTCGCCGAGGCCGGGGTCGAGCGGGCGGTGGTCAATGTCCACTGGTTCGCCGACCGGCTCGAGGAGCATCTGGCGGCCCGCGGGCGCGGCCCGGCCATCGTCATCTCCGACGAGCGGGCCGAACTGCTGGAAACCGGCGGCGGGCTGAAGAAGGCGGCGCCGCTGCTGGGCCCCGATCCGGTGTTCGTGGCCAATATCGACAGCGTCTGGAGCGACAATGGCCGGGAGGGGAATTCCGCGCTGAATCAACTCGCTCGCCTGTGGAATCCGTCAATCATGGACGCGGCCCTGCTGCTGGCCCGGCGCGAGGGTTCGATCGGCTTCGAGGGCGCCGGCGACGTCTTCCTCGGCGACGACGGGCGGCTGACCTTCCGCGGCGAGGCCGCGGAGGCGCCGTTCGCCTATATGGGCGTCCACATCTGCCGTCCCGACTATGTCGCCGACGGGCCGGAGGGGCCGTTCTCGCTGAGCGGCTACTGGCGCCAGTCCGCCGCCGCCGGCCGGCTGTACGGCTGCGTGCTTGACGGCGACTGGATGCACGTCGGCGACCCGCAGGCCCGCGACGAGGCCGAAGCGAGACTGGCGGGAGGCGGATGAGCGCCCGCTTCGACCCGTTCGCGCCGCCGGGGCCGCGCTGGTACGCCATCGAGGCGCGGCGGCCGTTTCTCGAGGATCTCGCCGCCGGGGTGCTGGACTGGCTGGGCGAGCATCCGCCCGAGGCCCTGTCCGACGCGGTCATCCTGCTGCCCAACCGCCGCGCCGCCCGCGCCTTCACCGGAGCCCTGACGAAACTGGCCGGCGACCGGCCCGTCCTGCTTCCACAGGTCCGGCCGCTGGGCGATCTGGAGGAGGACGAACCGCCCTTCGCCCCCGGCGAGCTGGGCCTCGACCTGCCGCCGGCCATCGCCCCGCTCACCCGCCGCTTCGAGATGGCGCGGATGATCGTCGAGGATTTCCGCCCCGGGCTCGCGCCATTGCGGGCCCTGGAGATGGCCGACGCCCTCGGAGGGTTCCTCGACTCGTGCCAGCTCGAGGAGATCAACGAACTGGAACGCGTGGCGACGCTGGTAGAGGGCGATCTGGCCGAGCACTGGCAGGAGTCGGCCCGCTTCCTCGGCCTCGCCGTCGAGGCCTGGCCGAAGCGGCTGGAGGCCATGGGTCTGGTCGATCCGGCCTGGCGGCGCGCCCGCCTGCTGCGCCTGCTCGCCGGAGCGTGGACGGAGCGGCCGCCGACGCAGCCGGTCATCGCCGCCGGCTCGACCGGCACCGCCCCCGCCGCGGCCGACGTGCTCGCCGCCGTCGCCGCCGCGCCGCAGGGCTGCGTGGTCCTGCCCGGGCTGGATCGGGATCTCGACCCGGCGGTCTGGTCCCGGTTGGGAGACAACGAACAGCATCCGCAGAACGCCCTGTGGCGGCTGCTGGCCCGGCACGGCGTCGGGCGCGAGGCGGTGCGCCCTTGGCGCCGGCCGCCGGAAGAGCCCGCCCGCGCCCTGAGGGGCCGGGCGCGGCAGCGCCTGCTCAACGAGGCCCTGCGCCCGGCCGAGGCGACGGACGACTGGCGCGATCTGATCAGGGACCTCCGCGCGGAGGCCTTCCGCGAGCGCTCGGCCGATCCGATCGCCCAGGGGCTGGAGGGCCTGTCGGTGGTCACGGTTCGCGCCGAGGAGGAGGCCGCGGCCACCCTCGCCCTGATGATGCGCGAGACGCTGGAGACCCCCGGCAAGACCTGCGCCCTCGTCACCCCGGACCTGGCGCTGGGCCGGCGCGTCGCCGCCCGGCTGGAACGCTGGGGCGTGGTCGCCGACAATTCCTCCGGCCAGCCGCTGGCGCGCATGGGCGCCGGTCGACTGGTCGACCTCGCCGCCCGCTTCGTCGCCGATCCGCTGGACCCCCACGCCCTGCTCGGCCTGCTGAAGCACCCGCTGGTCCGCCTTGAACTCGACGGCGCCGGATCGGCGACGGCCATCAGGGCGCTCGAGGAGCACGCCCTGCGCGGGCCGCGCCTGCGCGACTGGGCCCGGGCCCGCCGCGCCCTGCTGAAGGCCGGCGAGCCCCGGGACGACGGCGCGGCCCGCTCTGACCGGACGCTCGAGCGCGTCGCCGCGGCGCGCCGCCTGCTGGACCGGCTGGAGCGACTGTCCGACGCCGCCCGCGCCCCCTTCGTCCCGGACGCGCCGCTCGACGCCGCCGCCCGCGCCCTGACGGTGCTGGTCGAGGCGCTGGCCGGTCAGGACGCCTGGGCCGGGCCGGACGGCGAGGCCGCCGCCGCGCTGCTGGCCGGGCTGATCGAGGGCGGGGCCTCGCTCGGCGACGTCTCCCGCGCCGACTTCGCCGAACTGGTCCGGACCCTGCTGACCGAAGAGACGGTGCGCACCGGCGGGGCCAACCAGCCGCGCCTGCGCATCCTCGGCGCCATAGAGGCGCGGCTGGTGCGCGCCGACCGCATGATCCTGGCCGGGCTGGAGGAGACCGTCTGGCCCAACGCCGCCCCCACCGATCCCTTCCTGTCGCGGCCGATGCGCAAGGCCCTCGGCCTGCCCCCGCCCGAGCGGCGCCTCGGCCAGACCGCCCAGGACTTCGTCCAGGCCGCCTGCGCCGACGAGGCCATCCTCGTCCATTGCGAACGGCGCGGCGGCCAGCCGGCTGTGAAGTCGCGCTGGCTCTGGCGGCTGGAGATGCTGACGCGGGGGGCGAACGCGGACGATACGCCGGTCGAACTGGACCGCCCCTCGCGTCATCTGGATCAGGCCCGCGCCCTCGACGCCCCCGCCCGCGCCGCCCCCGACTACGCCCCGCGTCCCGCTCCGCGCCCACCCGTGGAGGGCCGCCCGCGCGAACTGCCGGTCACCGGCGTCGAGCGCTGGGTGCGCGATCCCTACGCCATCTACGCCCGCTATGTCCTGAACCTGAGACAGATGGACCGGCCCGGTCAGTCGGCCGAGGCCCTGGCGCGCGGCAACGCCGTTCACAAGGCCGTCGAGCGGCTCACCCTGTCGTGGCCCGAGGCCCTGCCGGAGGACTGCGCCGACCAGCTCGAAACCCTGCTGCTCGAGGAATTGACCCACCACGGCTTCGAGGAGGCGGCCATGGCCCGCGAAGCCCCCCTGGCCCGCAATTGCGCCCGCTGGCTGTCGGCCTGGGAGGCCGAGCGGCGCGCGCGCGGCGTCGAGATCCGGGTCGAGGAAAAGGTCGAGATGCTGATCCCCGCCCCGGCCGGCCCTTTCAGGCTGACCGCCAAGGCCGACCGCATCGAACTGTCCTCGACGGGCGCGGCCGTGCTCGACTTCAAGACCGGTCAGATCCCGTCGCCCAAGCAGGTGAAATCCGGCTTCTCCCCGCAGCTGACCCTGACCGGCGCCATCCTCGCCCACGAGGGCCTGTCCGACACCGGCCCGGTGAGGCCGGAGGAACTGACCTATGTCCGGGTCGTGGGCCGCAAGGTTCCGGGACAGGCCGCGGTCCGGGCCAGCGGCGACGAGGCCGCGGCCCTGTCGGAGGCGGCGCTGGAAGGGCTGAAGACCCGCATCGCCCGTTTCGACGAAGAAGCCACCCCCTACCTCTCGTGGGTGGCGCCGCAGTTCATGGGCTCGTTCGGCGGCAATTACGACCACCTCGCCCGGGTGTGGGAATGGCATGTGGTCGGCGGCGAAGACGGCGGAGAGGCCGAATGAGCGCCCGCATCCTGCCCGACCCGCACCAGATCGCCGCCGCCGATCCGCGCCGGTCGGTGTTCGTCACCGCCAACGCCGGCTCGGGCAAGACCTCGACCCTGGTCGACCGGGTGGCCCGCCTGCTGCTGGAAGAGGTCCAGCCCGGCGAAATCCTGTGCGTCACCTACACCAAGGCCGCAGCCGCCGAGATGCAGGCGCGGCTGTTCGACCGGCTGGGCGAATGGGCGGTGATGAGCGACGACAGGCTGGCGCAGTCGCTGGCCGATCTCGACACCCGCGATCCCGCGTCCCTGACCACCGCCGACCTGTCGAAGGCGCGGCGCCTGTTCGCCAAGGCGCTGGAGACGCCGGGCGGGCTGAAGATCCAGACCATCCACGCCTTCTGCGAAAAGCTGCTGCGCCGCTTCCCGATCGAGGCCGACGTCACCCCCGGCTTCACCGTGCTGGAGAACGAGGCGGCGCTGGCCCTGTCGCACGAGGCGCGGGAAGAGCTGGCCCGGCGCGCGCTGGCCGATCCCGAGGGGCCGGTCGGGCGCGCCTACAGCCATTTCGCGGTCGAACTGGACTGGGGATCGTTCCAGTCGCTGCTGGCCATGATCGAGGCCGACCGCGCCAAGCTGACCGACTATACCGCCCGCGTCGCCGACGGACGGGCGCCGGCGCCGCACGTCCTGGTGGGCAGCGGCCCGGACGAGACGCCGGAGTCGGTCGAGGCCGACTTCCTTCACTGGCTGAATCGCGGCCAGTGGAACCTGGTCGCCGAGGCGATGGCGACGGGCTCGGCCAATGACCAGAAGTGCGCGGCGCGGATGCGCGGGGCCGCGTGGACCTTCGCCGGTCTCGCCGACGTCTTCCTGACCAATGGCGAGGCGCGCAAGGCGATGGCCACGGCCAAGGCGCCGCCGAACGCCGCGGCGCGGCTCGACGACTGGCAGCTGAAATACCTCTCCGCGCTGGAGACCATGCGCAAGGCGCGGGTGGCCCAGGACACCATCCATGTCCTGACGCTCGCCGAGGTCCACGCCCGCCTCTACGACCAGGCCAAGGCGGCGAAGGGCGCGCTCGACTTCGGCGACCTGGTGGCCCGCACGGTCGATCTGCTGACCGGGAAGGCCTCGGCCGCCTGGGTGCTCTACAAGCTGGACGGCGGCATCGAGCACGTGCTGGTCGACGAGGCCCAGGACACCGCGCCCCAGCAATGGGACATTCTGCGGGCCCTGACCGAGGGCTTCTTCGCCGGCGAGGGCGGCCGGCGCTTCACTCCCGTCCCGGCCTCGGGACAGCGGCTGGACCGCACCGTGTTCGCGGTCGGAGACGAGAAACAGTCGATCTACTCCTTCCAGGGCGCGAGGCCCGAGCGGCTGCGCCAGGAAGCGCAGCGCTACGATTCCCTCGTCACCGGATCCGGGGCGGCCTTCGACGGCGTCGAGCTGGCCACCTCCTTCCGCTCGACGCCCGAGGTGCTGAAATTCGTCGACGCGGTGTTCGACAGTCCCGGGCGCACCGCCGCCCTCGTGGGCGAGGAGATCGCGGCCATTCCGCCCCATCTCGCCAAACGGGAAGGCCAGCACGGCTGCGTCGACCTGTGGCCGCTGTTCGAGGATGTGAAGCCGCCCGAGCCGGACGTCTGGGATCCTGTCGATCAGGAACCCGGCACGAGCGGCCGCAAGCGGCTGGCCGCGGGGCTGGCCGCCGAAATCCGCCGTCAGGTCGAGACCGGCGAGGCGGTGTATGACCGCAAATCCCGTAAGCTCCGCCCGTGCGGATGGGGCGACTTCCTGATCCTGGTGCGCCGGCGCGACGCCACCTTCGAGGAGATCATCCGGGCCCTGAAGATCGCCGGCGTGCCGGTGGCCGGCGCCGACCGGCTGAAGCTGTCGTCGCACATCGTCTTCGACGACCTGATCGCCCTCGCCCGCTTCGCCCTGTTTCCGGACGACGATCTGAGTCTCGCCGGCGTGCTGCGCAGCCCGTTCTGCGACGTCGACGAGGACAGCCTGTTCGCCCTCGCCGGCGGCAAGGACCGCCAGAAACTCTGGCGGGAGCTGGGCCAGCGGGCGACGGAGCGGCCGGAGTGGTCCCACGCCCGGGACCTTCTCGCCTTCGCGCTGGACAGCCGCGCCCGCGATCCGTTCGCCTTCTTCTCCGGCCTGCTCAACCGCGTCGACGCTTCGGGCCTCTCCGGCCGCGCCCGCATCCTGCGGCGGCTGGGCCGCGAGGCCGAGGAGGCGATCGACGAGACCCTCAACCAGGTGCTGTCGGCCGAGGATCGGGGGGCGGTCGATCTCGAGACCTGCGTCGCCCTGCTCGAGGCCGCCGACGTCGAGGTCAAGCGCGAGCTGGAAGGGCCGCGCGGCGAGGTGCGGGTGATGACCGTGCACGGGGCCAAGGGGCTGGAAGCGCCGATCGTCATCCTGCCGGACACCACCTCGCGGGCCAAGGCCCAGGGCCCCGGACTCATGCCGGTGGCGCTGGACGACGGCGCCGAGGCCTGGCTGATGTGCCCCGGCTCTTCGAAGGAGGACTGCCCGGCCTCGAAGGCCGCGCGCGAGGCCCGGCAGGCGCGCACCGACGCCGAGACCCTGCGCCTGCTCTACGTCGCCCTGACGCGCGCCCGCGACCGGCTGATCGTCCTCGGCCGCGCCTGCGGGAATTCGAAGCAGGGTTATGACGAGGGCAGCTGGTGGCAGGCCCTGACGGAAACCTTCGACCGCCTCGGCGACCGGGTTCGCGACATCGGCGACGGCGTCCGGCGCTTCGGCGCCGATCCCGCCCGGCTCGCCCCCGCTCCCGCGGCGTCCGCGGGCCGCACCGCCCGGCCCGACTGGGCCGGGGCTCCGCCCGCCGCGGATACCGCCGCCCGCTCCGCCGCGCCCTCGCAGATGGAAGGGGCGGTCCGCATCCCCGCCCCCTCGCCGCTGGCGGTCGCCGCCGGCCCCGGGGCGCCGCTGGGCCGGTTCCGGCGCGGGGATCTGATCCATCGCCTGCTGGAGCGCCTGCCGGAGATCACGCCGGCGGAGCGGACCGCAGCCGCCGCGCGGATGCTGTCCCGCGAACGGGACCTGACCGACGAACATCGCGCCGAGATGATCGCCGCCGCCTTCTCCGTGCTCGACGACGCGCGGTTCGCCCCCGTCTTCGGCCCCGGCTCGCGGGCCGAGGTCGCCCTGTCGGGACACGCGCCCGAGCTGCCGCCCGGCGTGGCCGTTTCGGGCCGGATCGACCGTCTGGTGATTACGCCGGATCGGGTGCTGGTCGTCGACTACAAGACCAACCGCCCCGCCCCCGACCGGATCGAGGACGCCGACCCCGCCTATGTGCTGCAGCTGGCGGCCTATGTCGCCGTGCTGAGGCGGCTGTATCCCGATCGGCCCGTCGAGGCGGCGCTGGTCTGGACGGACGGGCCGAAGCTGATGCCGGTCCCGCCGGGGCTGATGGACGCAGCCATGCAGGCTGCGCGTTGATTTGATCGGCGACGCGCCCCACATCGCTTCCGAAGGGCCGGAATCATCCCATGATGCCCGGCTGAATTCGAACCGCGCCCCGTGCGGCGCCAAGGAGAGCCCATGGCCACCGTCAAGGTCACCGACGACAGCTTCGACGCCGACGTCCTGAAATCCTCCACCCCCGTGCTGGTCGACTTCTGGGCGGAGTGGTGCGGCCCCTGCAAGCAGATCGGTCCGGCCCTCGAACAGATCGCCGACGAGCTCGCCGGCAAGGTCGTCATCGCCAAGGTCAACATCGACGACAGCCCGATGGTCCCGTCGCGCCTCGGCGTGAAGGGCATTCCGACCCTGATGCTGTTCAAGGACGGGCAGCTGGCCTCGATGAAGGTCGGCGCCATGCCCAAGGGCAAGATCGTCGAATGGCTGGCGGAAGCCGGGATCAGCGCCTCGGCGGCGGCCTGATCTAGTCCGGCCAGGTCTCGCGGCTCGCGCCCAGCACCTCTCCGGCGAGGTAGAGCGAGCCGCAGATCACCACCCGGCCGGCCCCGAGGCGGAGCGCGCGATCCAGCGCCTCCGTCGCCGAGGCGCAGGCGGTCGCCCCCAGGCCGTGGCCGCGCGCCACCGCCGCCAGCGCTTCCGGATCGGCCGCCGCGCCCTCGAAAGGCGTCGTGAACACGGTCGCGCCGGTCGCCTTCAGCGCCTCGAAGAAGCCGCCAGCGTCCTTGTTGGCCAGCATGCCCACAACCAGCGCCAGCGGACGCGGCGCCCGGGTCTGGCGTTCCATCAGCGCCTCCGCCAGGGCTGCGGCCGCATGCGGATTGTGCCCGCCGTCCAGCCACAGTTCGGCGTCGGCCGCGCGCGCCGCCTCGCCATAGGGGCCGGCCGTCAGGCGCTGCATCCGCGCCGGCCAGCGCACGATGCGCAGGCCGTTGGCGATGGCGCTCTCCGGCAGATCCAGCTCCAGCGCCACCGCGACCGCCAGGCCGGCGTTGGCCACCTGGTGCGGTCCGGCCAGAGCCGGGGCGGGCAGGTCGAGGAAGCGGGTCTGGTCCTGGAAGGCCATGCCGCCGCGTTCGGCCCAGGCGTCGAAATCCACGCCCATCACCGTCAGCGGCGCCCGCACAGCTTGGGCTGCGACCTCGATCGCCGCCATGGCCTCGTCCGGCTGATGGGCGATCAGGCCGCGCGCGCCGGCCTTGAGGATGCCGGCCTTCTCGACCGCCACGCCGCGCAGACTGGTCCCGAGGAACTCCGCATGATCGAGATCGACCGGGGCGATGACGCTGAGCAGCGGCCGCTCGATGACGTTGGTGGCGTCCAGAACCCCGCCCAGTCCGACCTCGACGACGGCCAGGTCGGCCGGGGTCTCGCTCATGGCGAGGAAGGCGGCGGCGGTGGTGCTCTCGAACACCGTGGCCTGGCTGCCAGAGGCGTCGATGGCGGCCTCGACCCGGTCGAGGACGGCGTTCAGCGCGTCGTCTTCGATCAGCCGCCCGGCCAGGCGGATGCGCTCGTTGAAGCGGACCAGATGGGGCGAGGTATAGGCGTGGACGCGCAGGCCCGCCGCCTCGGCGATGGCGCGGATGAAGGCGACGGTCGAGCCCTTGCCGTTGGTTCCGGCGACATGGATCACCGGCGGCAGGCGGTGCTGGGGGTCGCCGAGCGCGGCGCACAGGGCGCGCATCCGCTCCAGCGACAGGTCGATGCGCTGCGGGTGACGCGCTCTCAGTCTTTCCGAGATCGGATCCACGGGCGTCAGGCCGCCCGGCGCTTCCCGCCCATCAGCATCGACAGGATCTGGCCCAGCACCCGCGGCAGGTCGGCGCGGACGACGACGCGGTCGACCATGCCTTTTTCCTGCAGGTATTCGGCGCGCTGGAAGCCGGGCGGCAGCTTCTCGCGAATGGTGGCCTCGATGACGCGCGGACCGGCGAAGCCGATCAGGGCGCCCGGCTCCGCCAGGTGCACGTCGCCGAGCATGGCGTAGCTGGCGGTGACGCCGCCGGTGGTCGGGTCGGTCAGCACCACCACGAACGGCAGCCGGGCGGCCTTCAGCTCCTGGATGGCCAGGGTGGTGCGGGCCATCTGCATCAGGCTGAGCGCGCCCTCCTGCATCCGCGCCCCGCCGGCGGCGGTGAAGCAGACCAGCGGCACGCCGCGTTCGATGGCGGTCCGGGCGGCGGCGATAAAGGCCTCGCCCGCGGCCATGCCCAGCGAGCCCCCCATGAAGGTGAAGTCCTGCACGATGACCACCGCCGGCGTGCCGTCCAGCTCACCGAAGCCGATGGCCATGGTGTCCTTGCGCCCGCTCGCCTTGCGCGCCGCCGCCAGCCGCTCCCTGTAGGGCTTGCCGTCGGAGAATTTCAGCGGGTCCTCGGGCACATCGGGCGTGTCGATGCTTTCGTACTGGCCGCCATCGAAGGTGAAGCGCAGCCGCGTCGGCGCGTCGATGCGCATGTGCCGCCCCGACGGCGTGACCCACAGCGACCCCTCGAGGTCGGAGCGGTACAGCATCTCGCCGGTGTCGGGATCCTTGACCCACAGATTGTCGGGCGTATCCCGCCGGCTGACGATCTTGCGCACGCCGGGCGCGAAGCGGGACAGCCAGCCGCCGCGCTTTTCCTGCTGGGGTTTGTTCTTGTCGACCATGAGCGGCGCTTTAGACGGTTTCCGGCGTCCTTGCACCCCGGACCGCGTCCGCGAGCGCCCTGACCCTGGACAGAACGCGCGCCGGCGCCGCTTCGTTCGCCTCGAGCGCCGCAGCGACCTCGTCGACCAGCACCGAACCGGCCACCACGGCGTCGGCCACCCGGGCGATCTCGGCCGCCCGCTCGGGTGTCTTGACCCCGAAGCCCACCGCCACCGGCAGACCCGAAGCCGCCCGCACCCGCGCCACCGCCGGGGCGACCGACAGGGCCTGCGCCTCCTTGACCCCGGTCACGCCCGCGACCGAGACGTAGTAGACGAAGCCCGAGGTGCGTTCGGCGATGATCTTCAGCCGGGCGTCGTCCGAGGTCGGCGTGGCCAGGCGGATCAGCGACACCCGGGCGGCGTCCAGGGCGTCCGACAGCGGCCCGGCTTCTTCCGGCGGGCAGTCGACCACGATCACCCCGTCCACGCCCGCCGCCGCCGCGTCGTCGGCGAAGGCCCGGTAGCCGTAGGTCTCGATCGGGTTGAGATAGCCCATCAGGATCACCGGCGTGTCGGCGTCGCCCTCGCGGAAGGCCCGCGCCAGATCGAGCGTGCCCTTCAGGGTCAGTCCGGCCTTCAGTCCGCGCAGGGCGGCGCGCTGGATCGGCGGCCCCTCGGCCATGGGATCGGAGAAGGGAAAGCCCAGCTCGATGATGTCGGCCCCCGCGGCCGGGAGGCCGCGCAGGATCTCCAGCGCCTGCTCCCGGGTCGGATCGCCGGCCATGACATAGGCCACGAAGCCGGCGCGGCCCTCGGCCTTCAGCGCCGCGAAACGGGCGTCGATACGCGCGGTGGTCATTGTTGCGGAGCCGCCTCCGCGCCCGGCTGCCCGGCGCATACGTCGCCCGGGATGACGCCGAAGCCGAGGTAGCCGGTCGCCTCCGGCCCGGCCGGCCGGGAGGTGTCGTAGAAGGCCTGCATCTGCAGGCCGTCGCAGCCGCCGCCCTCGCGCCGCTTGACGAAGACGACGCGGTTGTCGTCGCCCCCGGCGGCGATCCAGCCGCGGCCCTCGAGGTCGGCGACATAGGCGTCGGCAAGGCCGCCGATTCCGGCCAGCGGAGCGCTGACGCAGAAGGCCTTGCCGGCCAGGCCGTAGAGGTTGCCGCAATCCGGCGCCGCCGTGGCCCCGGCGAGGATCGGCACGTCGGGAAGCGAGCCCTGGGCCGCGGCCGGCGCCGCGAGCGCGGCCGCGGCGGCCGCCAGAAGGATGAGTTTCATGGTCTAGAGCTCCACGCCGAGATGCTTCGCCACGGCGAAAATGTCCTTGTCGCCCCGCCCGCACATGTTGAGTACGACATCGCCGCCCTTGCCCACTTCCCTCGCGATCTCGCCGACCCGGGCGAGGGCGTGGCTGGGCTCCAGCGCGGGGATGATCCCCTCCAGCTTCGAGCACAGCTGGAAGGCCTCCAGCGCCTCGGCGTCGGTGGCGGCGCGGTATTCGGCGCGGCCGATGTCCTTGAGCCAGGCGTGCTCCGGGCCGATGCCGGGGTAGTCGAGACCGGCGGAGATCGAATGGCCCTCGAGGATCTGGCCGTCGTCGTCCTGCAGCAGATAGGTGCGGTTGCCGTGCAGGACGCCGGGGCGGCCGCCCTGCAGCGAGGCGGCGTGATCGGGGCCGTCCAGCCCGCGCCCGGCCGCCTCGACCCCGATCAGACGCACGCCGGCGTCCTCGATAAAGGGGTGGAACAGGCCGATGGCGTTGGAGCCGCCGCCGATCGCCGCCACGCAGGCGTCGGGCAGCTTCCCCTTGCGGGCCAGCATCGAGGCGCGGGTCTCGCGCCCGATCACCGACTGGAAGTCGCGCACCATGGCCGGATAGGGGTGAGGCCCCGCCGCCGTGCCGATCAGGTAATAGGTGTCCTCGACATTGGTCACCCAGTCGCGCATCGCCTCGTTCATGGCGTCCTTGAGCGTGGCCCGCCCGGACGTCACCGGCACGACCTCGGCCCCCAGCAGCTTCATGCGGAAGACGTTGGGCGACTGCCGCTCGACGTCGGTGGCGCCCATGTAGACGACGCACTGCAGGCCGAAGCGGGCGCAGACGGTGGCCGTGGCCACGCCGTGCTGGCCGGCTCCGGTCTCGGCGATGATGCGCGTCTTGCCCATCCGCATGGCCAGCAGGATCTGTCCCATGCAGTTGTTGATCTTGTGCGCGCCGGTGTGGTTCAGCTCGTCGCGCTTGAACCAGATGTCGGCCGCGCCGTAGTGGGCCGTCAGCCGCTCGGCCAGATACAGGGGGCTGGGCCGTCCGACATAGTCGGTCAGGAAGCCGTCCAGTTCGGCCTGGAACGACGGATCGGCCTTGGCCGCCTCATAGGCCGCGTCCAGCTCGTGGATCAGCGGCATCAGCGTCTCGGCGACGAACCGGCCGCCATAGGGGCCGAAGCGGCCTTCGGCGTCGGGCATGGCGTAGCGGTTGGGAAGGATGGCGTTCACGGGACAGGTCTCGCGCGGGGGAGCGGCGGAAATCAGGCCGACCGCGCCGCCTCGAGGAAAGCCGCGATCAGGGCAGGCTCCTTAACACCGGGCGCGCTTTCCACGCCAGAGGACACATCGACCATGGGCGCGCCGGAAATGCGGATCGCCCCGGCGACGTTGTCCGGGGTCAGGCCGCCGGCCACGAACCACGGCCGGCGGAAGGCGCGGCCCGCCAGCAGGGTCCAGTCGAAGCGCGCCCCGACCCCGCCAGGCAGCTGCGCCCCCTCGGGCGGCCTGGCGTCGAACATCAGGTGGTCGACGAACGGCTCCCAGGCCTCGGCTTCGGCGAAGTCCTCGTGCGTGCGTATCGGCAGGGCCTTGATGATCCCCGCGCCGGTCAGGACCCGCGCCCGCTCCGCGCTGGCGGGAGTTTCCGAGCCGTGCAGCTGGATCAGGTCGGGCTTGAGGATCAGGGCGATCGCGGTGAGCAGGGCGTCGTCGGCGTCGACGGTCACGGCCACGATTTTCGCCTTGCGCCGCGCCCGCTCGAACAGGGTGGCGGCGTGCAGCGGTTCGATGTGGCGCGGGCTCTTCGGGAAGACCACCGCCCCGACGAAGGCCGCGCCTCCGGCGAGGGCCGCGTCCAGCGTTTCCGGCGTGGTCAGGCCGCAGATCTTGGCGAGGGTCATGCGGCGAATATGGCGTCGATCTCGCCCGGTTCCAGCAGGCGCCAGTCGCCCGGGGCCAGATCGTCGGGGAGGGCGAGGCCGCCGATGCGCTCGCGGTGGAGGGTCTCGACGTGGTTGCCGACGGCGGCGAACATGCGGCGGACCATGTGGTAGCGGCCCTCGGTGACGGTGAGGCGGGCCTCGGTCGGCGAGAGGGCTTCCAGTTCGGCGGGAGCGAGGGGCTTGTCCTCGCCTTCCAGCACCAGCCCGCCGGCGGCGAACAGCGCCTGTTCGGTCCCGGCGAGCGGTCGGGCCAGGGTGGCGCGATAGACCTTGGCGACGTGGCGTTTGGGGCTGATGACCCGGTGCAGCAGGTCGCCGTCGTCGGTGAGCAGGAGCAGGCCGGTGGTCTGCTTGTCGAGCCGGCCGATGGTGGAGATGGCCGGGTCGCGGCGGCGCCAGCGGTCGGGCAGGACCTCATAGACCAGGGCCCCGTCCTCCTTGTGCGAACAGGTCATGCCCAGCGGCTTGTTGAGCATCAGCACCAGCCCCGGCGGCGGGTCGAGGGGTTCGCCGTCGATCCGCATGCGGGACGGCAGGTCGGGGGTGACGGGGATGCGCTTCGAGACGTCGGTCAGATCGACGCCGTCGAGGACGATGCCGCCGGCCTTGCCGAGCCGGGCCATTTCGGTGCGGGAGCCGTAGCCCATGGAGCCGAGCAGGCGGTCCACCCGCATCGACACGGGCTTGCTCACTTCACCGCCTCGATCACCTTGTAGCCGCCCTGGTCGGCGACCGGCCGCGAGCGTTTGAAGGCGGCGGCGATGTCGGCCTCATAGGGCAGGTGGCGGTTGGCGACGAGCCACAGGACGCCGCCCTTCTTCAGCATCGCCGCGGCCTGGCGGATGAAGGCCTGGCCGAGACGGCGGTCCTCGGCGCCGCCGTCGTGGAAGGGCGGGTTCATGACCACGAAGTCGAGGTCGCCGGCGGCCTCGACGGTCCGGGCGTCGGCCCAGTCGAAGGTGGCGCGCGGGTCCTGGACATTGCGGCGGGCGGCCTCGACGGCGCGGCGATCGAGGTCGATGAGGCGCAGCGAGGTCACGGCGGGGGAGCGAAGGACCACCGTGGCGAGGGCCCCGTAGCCGCAGCCGAGGTCGGCGCCGGCGCCCTTGAGCGGCGGCAGGGCCTGGGCCAGCGCCATCGTGCCGGCGTCGACGCGGTCCCAGGCGAAGACGCCGGGCTGGGACCAGGCCTCCAGCCCGGCCACGAGCCGCGGCGCGCCGGCCTCTATGGCCTCGTCGAGCCCGGTCACCGTGTCCGGGCGGATGACGACGCAGCGGCGGTGGTGGGCCTTGGCGCTCTCGCCGATCTCGAGGCCGAAGGCCTGAAGCTCCTTCTTCAGACGGGAGCCGCCCTTGTCCTTGGGGGCCATGACGTCGAGGCGGCCGCCGGGCTTCAGCGCGCGCAGGGCGAGGGCCAGGGTATGGCGCCGCTCCAGTACGCCGGGCGGGGCGTAGATCATGACGGCGTCGGCCGAGCCTTCGGGCACGGATTCGAGCGGGGTCGAGCCGGGGATCAGGGGCGAGGTCTGGACGGCGTCGCCGGGCGGATCGAACACGGCGGGCGGGCGGCCGTAGAGGAGGGTCGTCATGGCGCGGTCCCTAGACCAATCAGGCGGCGGGCGCGACCGCCACATCGTCGAGCAGGGCCCGGAAGCGGCGCAGGGCCTCGTCGCTGAGGTCGGGGTCGTAGCGCATCGGCGGGGCGGTCATCGGCTCGTCGAAGCTGTGGGTGCCGTCGGCGATCCAGGTCTCGACCTCGGCGCCGCAGTTGCGGACCATGTCGTGGACCCGCTCGGCGTTGCGCACCGTGGTCAGGTGGTCCGAGCGGGCGATGACGGCCAGGGTCTTTGGGCAGTGCCGCCACGGCCGCATGCGGTTGAGGGCGGCGAAGCCGACGTAGGGGTAGGCCAGATACGTCGCGATCACGCCGTCGAGGCTGACGTTTCCGGGGTCGGCGAGGCCGAGGGCGGGGCGGGAGCGGTCGGCGCTCATCGCCTCCATGATGCCCCAGCCGCCGTGGCTCCAGCCGGCGAGGGCGATCTTCGAGGCGTCGACGTCGGGGCGCCGGGACACCCCGTGCAGGGTCGCCAGTATGTCCCCTGCCCGCTCGTGGCCGCGCAGCAGCAGGCCGGTGCAGACGGTGGCCATGGCGAACTCCCGGCTCCAGCCGCGCATGCCGTAGGAATCGATGGTGAAGGCGCGCCAGCCGGCCTGTTTCGCGGCCTCGGCGTATTTGGGCAGGTGACCGCGCAGGCCGCCGCAGCCGTGGAACAGCAGCACCGCCGGGCGCGGCCGGTCGTCATCGGGGCCGACCATGGTGGTGTGGGGCTCGAGCCGGGCCCAGCGTCGGGAGAGGGTGTCCATAGCTGCACCATAGCCGAGGGCGGACACGGCGGAAGCCGGGATCGGGCCGGAGGGTTTTACCCGGGTGAAACCGGAAAATTCGGGTTGGCGGAGTCGGCAGCGTCGGCGCCGGAATTCGGTGTGTCAGAGTCGGCAGAGTCGGCATCGGCCGAGGCGGAGTGGAGGCGGGCGCCGGCCTGGGCGGCGGGCGCGGAGAGCTGCGATGTCAAAGACCGGCCGGCATTATGGGGCCGCCGCTTCCTCAGGCGGGTTCGTGACGCTGGGAATTTCGCAAGCGCCTGGAATCGCTGGGATTTGGCCGCGAAATTATGATGGCTGGCGGGAATAGTCAGCACGAATCTCGCCCTTCTCCCCTTGCGGGAGAAGGTGGCGGGACCGGCGGAGCCGGGACCGACGGATGAGGGGTCGCGCCGGCGGATGGATGGGCTGGCGCGACCCCTCACCCGATCCCGCGGCCGATCGCCTCGCTCTCGGGCGAGATCTCCCTCTCCCGCAAGGGGAGAGGGCGCGCTCAAGCAGCGAGCGACCGCGTCGCGAGCGGTAGCGCCCCAAGTGTCAGTGCCGGAAGACCCGCACGCCGGTGAAGGCCATGGCGACGCCCTGTTCGTCGGCGGCGGCGATGACCTCGTCGTCGCGGATGGAGCCGCCGGGCTGGATGACGGCGGTGGCGCCGGCGGCGACGGCTTCGAGCAGGCCGTCGGCGAAGGGGAAGAAGGCTTCGGAGGCGCAGGCGCTGCCCTGGGCCAGGGAATGGGCCAGGCCCTTGGCCTCGCCGGCTTCGCGGGCGCGGATGGCGGCGATGCGGGCCGAGTCGCGGCGGTTCATCTGGCCGGCGCCGATGCCGGCGGTCTGGCCGTCCTTCGCATAGACGATGGCGTTGGACTTGACGTGCTTGGCCACGGTGAAGGCGAACAGCATGTCCTCGATCTCCTGCGGCGTCGGCTGGCGGCGGGTGACGATCTTCAGGTCGGACGGGGCGATGCGGCTGCGGTCGCGCGACTGGACGAGGAAGCCGCCAGCCACCGAGCGGAACACCTCGCCGGCCGCCAGCGGATCGGGCAGGCCGTCGGTCAGCAGCAGGCGCAGGTTCTTCTTGGCGGCGAAGATGCTCTGCGCCTCTTCATCCGCGCCGGGGGCGATGACGACCTCGGTGAAGATGTCGGTGATCAGTTTCGCATCGGCGCCCGTCAGGGTGCGGTTGACGGCGATGACGCCGCCGAAGGCCGAGACGGCGTCGCATTCCAGCGCCCGGGCGTAGGCCTCGGCGAGGTCGTTCCCGACCGCCACGCCGCACGGGTTGGCGTGTTTGACGATGACGCAGGCCGGGGCCTCGAATTCGGCGACCAGCTCATAGGCCGCGTCGGCGTCGGCGATGTTGTTGTAGCCCAGCTCCTTGCCCTGCAGCTGGCGGGCGTTGGAGACGCCGGGCCGCGCGTCGCCGGTGCGGTAGAAGGCGCCGCTCTGGTGCGGGTTCTCGCCGTAGCGCAGGGTCTGGGCCAGGGCGCCGGCGATGGACTTGCGGGCGGGGGCGACGTCGCCGACCTGCTGCGCGAACCAGCCGGAGACGGCGGCGTCATAGGCGGCGGTGCGGGCGAAGGCGCGGGCGGCGAGGCGTTTGCGCAGCTCAAGGCTGGTCGCGCCGTCGGCTTTCAGGGCGTCGAGCACCTCGTCCAGCCCGGCCTTGTCGACGCAGACGGCGACGTAGCCGTGGTTCTTCGAGGCCGAGCGGATCATGGCCGGGCCGCCGATGTCGATGTTCTCGACCGCCGCCTCGAAGCCGCCCCCGGAGGCCACGGTGGCCTCGAACGGATAGAGGTCGATCCAGGCGATATCGATGCCGCCGATGTTGTGCTCGGTCATGGCCTGCGCATGCGAGGGTTCGTCGCGCACGCCCAGCAGGCCGCCGTGCACCACCGGGTGCAGGGTCTTGACCCGGCCGTCCATCATCTCGGGGAAGCCGGTCAGGTCGGCGACGTCCTTCACCGGCAGGCCGAAGCCGGCGATGGCGGCGCGGGTGCCGCCGGTCGAGACCAGTTCGACGCCGAGGTCGTGCAGGGCGCGGGCCGCGTCCTCCAGCCCGGTCTTGTCGCTCAGCGAGATCAGCGCGCGCTTCGGCGCCACGCGGTCGGGCGCGGGGGGAAAGTCGGGAGCGGCGGGCATGGCGGCGATCCGGGTCTGTGCTGGGGAGGTCGGGAGACGCGGGCGCTCTAGCAGGAGAGCAGGCCAAAGTCAGCCGCCGCGATTGAGAGCGCCTCCGACAGTGACCTCCTGCACGACCAGCCCGTCCCTCGGCCCGGACCTCCTGCTACGGATCGCGAGCTCGAGACCGGGCGGCCTTTTTCGGTCGCCGTCCGCATGAATGAAAATCCGGTCGCCGCTCCCCTCCTCCCATTGAAGGGGTTCGATCCACGCTATGTGTCGGGGATTCAGCGTGCGCAGGGTTGGGAATGGATCGCAGCTGCCCGTTCGATCAGTACAGCGTGTTTCAAAGCTCGTATCGCCGTCCTGAGCGTCGCGACGGATGGCCTCCAGCATCGTCACGGTTTCTTCCGGCCGTCCGGAACCGACGTACTGGAAGAGATTTCCGAAGTCCCGGAAATCTGAGCAGTGCGAGCCCACCATGTTCTCAAGCCCGTAACGGTCGTCGACATTGAGTCGCGCCGGGTGGTTCTCACTTCCCAGAAAGACAGTGTGGACTGACACTCGGCAGAGAGTATCGCCTGCCGGCACAGCCTTCGGGTAGAACTCCAGATAGGGACCACCGCCCCACCGGGATCGGGAATCCGCCACGAAGCTTGGGGAGGCGGGACCGAAGAGAGCCCGGCCGAGCACGCTGGTGGGCAGATGATCCAGCAACACCGTTGATCGTCCGAGCCCAAATGGAAGAGCCATCAAGCCGGTAATCAGGACCGCCAGAACGGTGCCCAAGAGTACCCCGCCAGCCATCCATGCCAGTCCAATCCAGCGCCTCATCGTCCCCTCCGCTGAAGCTTCGCCGTATGGGGCTTCAAGATAGTGTCGAGAAATCGACCACGATCGGCTCTCGCCCGATAAGCTCCAGGAACCGCCGGAAGTTCGCCTGCGTCAGCGCCGTCGTCGCCGTATTGGTCAGGGGGTGGAAGTTGACGATGTCGGCGTCCCACAGGGCCTGGTCGAGGACGAAGGTGACGCGCCGGTCGACGTCGTTGATCAGGCCCAGCGCGGTGACCGAGCCGGGGCGGACGCCGAGGGTTTCCCACAGCAGGGTTTCATTGCCGAAACTGAGGCGGGCCGAGCCGATCCATTTGTCGGCGCGCTTCAGGTCGATGACCGTGTCCTGACGGGCCGAGATCAGCCACAGCCGGCCCTTCTTGTCCTTGAGGAACAGGTTCTTGGTGTGGGCGCCGGGCATGGCGGCCTTGAGCTCGAGGCCTTCCTCGACGCGGAAGACGGCGGGGTGGTCGACCGTGGTCTGCGCGACGCCGTTGTCGGCCATCCAGGCCAGCAGGCGGTCGCGGTCGAAGGCGGGCGGAGGCGGCGTCTTGTGTTCGATCATGGGGCGCAGTTAGTGAGGGGAACCATCCTCGATACCGTCCGGAGCGCCGCCGTGGAACTGGAATGCTACCCGATGTCGGACCAGCCCTGCGACATGGTCCCGGGCCGGCAGCCGCGCGACTGGATGGACGCCTTTCCCAGCCGGCATCCGTATCGCTGCCTGCCGCTGACCATGGCCAACACCACCGGCTGGGAGATTCTCTGCCCGATGAGCTTCACGGCCGAGTGGAACGGCGGGCCGAGCCAGAACGACATCGTCATCACGCCTGACCGGCACGCGCCTAACCTGCACCATTTCGTCACCTCGCATTTCTCGCGCGGGGTGATGACCATGCATCCGCAGTATCTGTTCCGCACCCCGCCGGGCTGGGGCCTGCTGGCCTCGGGCGCGCCCAATCACGTCAAGGACGGGATCGCGCCGCTGACCGGGCTGATCGAGACCGACTGGCTGCCGTTTCCCTTCACCATGAACTGGATCTTCACCCGGCCGGGGCGGGTCAAGTTCGAGCGCGGCGAGCCGTTCTGCTTCATCACCCCGATCGAGCACCGCAAGGCCGAGGCCTTCGAGCCGGTGATCCGTTCGCTGGACTCCAATCCGGTGATGAAGGGCCAGTTCGAGGCCTGGAACCGTCAGCGAACCGACTTCAACAAGCGGCTGGCCTCGGGCGATCCGGACGCGGCCAGGGAGGCGTGGCAGCGGTTCTACTTCAAGGGCGAACTGCCCGAGGACCTCGGCGCCGCGCCGCAGACGCATGCGAACAAGCGGCGGCTGAAGGCGCCGAGGTTGGGGTAGGGATCAGGCGGCAGGCAACAGGCAACAGGCAACAGGCAACAGGCAACAGGCGTGATCAGAGCGTCCGGGCCGGCGTCAAGCGCGGTCGACCCTGTTGCCTGCCGCCCGTTGCCTGATCCCTCGTCCTACATCGCCCGCGGCACGCGGGGGCCGAGGTTCTGGACCACTTCGCGGGCGTCGAAGGCGTTGGGGTCGCCGGCGGGCTTGGGTCCGTTCCCGACCACGATCTCGGCGGTGGCCTCGTAACGATCGATCTCGCGGACATCGAGGTCCGGGCCGAACGGATCGCGCCACGGGCTCCAGTAGCCGCGGCGGTAGTAGCGCCACGACGGACCCCAGAACGGGCTGTACCGGTCGTAGTAGAAGGGATCGGGCGAGGCCTGGTAGCGCACGTCCCGGTCGGTGGCGCGATTGACCGTGGCGAACCAGTCGTGCCCGCTCTCCAGCGTCACCTCGGCGGCGCGCAGCAGCAGGCCCATCTCGACCTGTTCGCGCGAGGTCACCGAATTGCCGGCGAAGCTGACGCGGAAGCGGTTCTCGTCGACCCGCATGTCGGAATAGCCGTAGCGGCTGCCCTGGCCGGCGGGGCCGTAGGGAGTCGCCGTCGCGCAGGCCGAGAGGGCCAGCGCCGCCGTCACAGCGAGCAGGACGGGCTTGAGGACGCGAGTCTTCATCTGAATTCTCCTTGGGCGCCCAGAAAACGCCTTCGCTGCTGAACGGCACATGAACAACGCGGTTCCGCCGCCGGACAAGCCCTTATAAACGCGAAACAATAAGCACCGACGCCGCCAGCAGAAGAAGGCCGGTGGCGAAGGCGAAACCGCGCCTGAAACGCGGCTCGGACATGCGCCGGGCCAGCGCCGCCCCGCCCAGACCGTAGGCGGACATGGAAAGCACGTCCATGCCGACGGTGGCGAGGGCGAACAGGGCCAGCTGGGGCGCGGCCGGGCGGGTGACGTCGAGGAAGGGCGGCAGGACGGCGCTGAAGAAGAGGACGATCTTGGGGTTGGCGATCTGGACCATGAAGCCGTCCAGCAGGGCGCTGCGGCCGAGGCGGATCGTCGGGGCGTGCGGATCGGCGGCGGTCGCGAAGGCGCCCCTGAGGGCGTTGAGCCCCAGCCAGGCGACATAGAGGGCGCCGGCGATGGAGATCAGCCGGAACAGCTGCGGCAGGGCGACCACCAGGGCGCCGAGGCCCAGCGCCGCGGCGGCGAACCAGACGAGGGTGGCGGCGTTCATGCCGACGACGCCGGCGAGGGCCCCCGCCGGGCCGCGCTGCACCCCGTTGGCGACCGAGAACAGATTGGCCGGCCCCGGGGTCGCCGCCATCACGGCCATGACCCCGAGAAAGGTCAGATAGAGCTGCGGATCGACGGGCAGGGCGGACATGGCCGCCGTGTCGCGTCAGCGGCGGCCCCGGTCAAGCCGGAACTCAGTCCTCGTCGGCTTGCGTCTCCGGAGCGGCCTCGACCGCCTCGACCGTATCCAGCGCCTCGCCGACGGCGTAGTCGGCGACCAGGCCGTAGGTGGCCATGTGTTCGGGGTCGTTGGAGGCCCAGGCGCCGTTGACCACCATGCCCTGGGCGCCGGCCATGGCCCCGCGGATCTCTTCCGCCGCCCCGGCCTCGCCCATGGCCCCGGCGGTCAGGGCGGCGAAGTCGACGTTCGCCAGGGCCTGGGTGGTGACGGCGCCGACGTCGACGCCGGCCAGGGCTTCCGCGACGATGGCCTCGACGTCGATCTCGGCCAGGGCCTCCGCGGCGAGGCCGGCGGCGTGCTGCGTCACCAGGGCGGTGAAGGCGTTCACGTCCGGCTGATATTCGGTCCACAGCGAGGCGATGCGCAGGTCGCGCTGCTCCTCGGTGAGGCTCTCATCTTCGGAAATGGCCTCGGCGCGCTCGCCGAACGATTCCATCCGGGCCTCGAAGGCTTCCGCCGCGGCTTCGATCGCCTCCTCGGAGGGACCGCGCGCGTCCTGGGCGACGGCGGCGGACAGGGGCAGCAGGGCGAGGGCGGCGGCGAGGGAAAGGGCCTTGATCATGGCGGGGCTCCTGAAGGACTCGCGCAAAGTCCGCCGAACGCCGTCAGGCCTCAAGTGAAATCGCGGTAAGGCGGCGGACGCGAACGTCCGCCGCCTGTCGCGGGACGGTTACTGGGCGGCCGCGGGGGCGGCCGGAGCCGTCGCCTGGGCCGAGAGCGCGGCCTGGGCGCCAGCGCGGATCTGGCCCGGGATGCCGCTGAGCGCGGCGCGGACGCCCATCTTGGCCGCCGACATTTCGGCGCGCTTGGCCTCGTCCGTCTCGGCCGCCGCCTCGGCGTCGATGAAGGTTTCGAAGTCGGCGATGAAGCTGTCGATGTCCGGCTGGTAGCGGGCCAGGATGGCGTCGACATCGGCCATGCCCCTGGCCTGGTCCGAACCGGCGCCGGTGATGGCGGTTTCGAGTTCGCCCTGCATCAGCTCCATGCGGGCCTTGAAGGCCTCGCCCCGGGCCTCCATCGCCACTTCGGCGGCGGACGGGGCTTCGGCGGCCGGCGGCGCGGCCGGGGCGTCCTGGGCGATGGCGGGCGCGGCGAAGGCGAGAACGGCCGAGGCGGCGAGGATGATGCGAAGAGACATAGAAGGTTCCTGACAGGTCGAAGGAGCCCATGCTCCTGCCCGCAAGTTGGCGCCAATCCGCGGCGAGGGCGAGGCCATTTTCGGCGCCCCGCCCCCGTCTGCCGGCGTCAGTCGCCGCCGCGCTGATCGCGCTTGCCCAGCACGCGCAGGCGCAGGGCGTTGAGCTTGATGAACCCGGCGGCGTCCTTCTGGTCGTAGGCCACGGCCCCGTCTTCGAACGTGACCAGTTCCTGGTCGTACAGGCTGTTGGCGCTCTCGCGGCCGATGACGGTGGCGTTGCCCTTGTAGAGCTTGACCCGAACCGTGCCCGAGACCCTGGCCTGGGAATGGTCGATGGCGGCCTGCAGCATCTCGCGCTCGGGCGAGAACCAGAAGCCGTTGTAGATCAGGTGGGCGTATTTGACCGCCAGCTCGTCCTTCAGATGCATGGCGCCGCCGTCGAGGGTGATCGACTCGATGCCGCGGTGGGCGGCCAGCAGGATGGTCCCGCCGGGGGTCTCGTAGACGCCGCGCGACTTCATGCCGACGAAGCGGTTCTCGACGAGGTCGAGGCGACCGATGCCGTTGTCGCGGCCGAGGTCGTTGAGCTTGGCGAGCAGGGTCGCCGGGCTCATGCGCACGCCGTCGATCGATACGGCATCACCCTTCTCGAAACCGATCTTGATCACGGTCGCCTTGTCGGGCGCAGCTTCCGGGGAAATCGTGCGCATATGGACATATTCGGGCGCTTCCCGGCTCGGGTCTTCCAGCACCTTGCCCTCGGAGGAGGAGTGCAAGAGGTTCGCATCGACGGAGAAAGGCGCCTCGCCCTTCTTGTCCTTGGCGACGGGGATCTGGTTCTTCTCGGCGAAGTCGAGCAGGTCGGTGCGGCTCTTGAACGACCAGTCGCGCCAGGGGGCGATGATCTTGATGTCGGGGTTCAGTGCATAGGCCGAAAGCTCGAAGCGGACCTGGTCGTTGCCCTTGCCGGTCGCGCCGTGCGCGATGGCGTCGGCGCCGGTCTTCCTGGCGATCTCGATCAGGTGCTTGGAGATCAGCGGCCGCGCGATCGAGGTGCCGAGCAGGTAAACGCCTTCATAGACGGCATTGGCGCGGAACATCGGGAAAACGAAGTCGCGGACGAATTCCTCGCGCACATCTTCGATGAAGATCTCCTTGATGCCAAGCATCTCGGCCTTCTTGCGCGCCGGTTCCAGTTCCTCACCCTGGCCGAGGTCGGCGGTAAAGGTGACGACCTCCGCACCGAGTTCGGTCTGCAGCCATTTCAGGATGATCGACGTATCCAGTCCGCCCGAATAGGCGAGCACGACCTTTTTCACGTCCTTGGGAAGCGCCATGATGAGCAATCCGTTGAGAGGGTTGGAATTGCCGGTCTTTTAACGCGATTGGCGGGAGTTGCAAGTCCCAGTCGGATCGCGAATCCCCTCATGCTCCCCGTGGAACCGGTATATGCGAGGCCTTCTTTGCCAGAGTCACGAAACGCTGCTTCACCTGTGTGAAGAGCGCGGGCGGCAAGGGGCCATAATAGCCGCTTTCGGTATCGAGCGGTCGGATGTCAGGTCCGGGCCAGACAAACGGTTGCTTTCGGTCAGAACGATCCAAGATCTTTCGTCGTCAAGTTGGAGCCGCTGCTTTACCGCGCGTGGTATTTCGATCGCGTCTGCCGGATTGCCCGGCGGAAGATGCGTGATCGGCAGCACACGGACAATCGACCTGCCCTTCTCGTCTGTCTTAACGAGTGCGAGCACGAGGCATGGTCGGTCCTTGTCGGCTTCGCGACGCCTTGCAGGTATTGCCGGTGCCAGAGGTAGGAATATCGAAATAGGTAGCCGACCTTGATCTCATCGGGGAACATCGTCGGCCGCGAGTTCCTGATCGAGATATTCGAGGCCGTCTTCCATCTCGGAGTTCTCGATGGCAGCCAATTCTCCCGCAGGCAACGCGCTCGTCAGTTCGACGGTGCGTTCCAGCTTCGAAAGCCGAACGAAGTCTTCATACGCCATCAGGACAGTGCGTGGCCGCCCGTTCTTGGTGATGACGACGGGCTCGCGCAGCGCACTGTCTTGATAAGCGCCGAAATTCTTGGATATAGCCGCGGCGGGAACTCTTGAAACCATCGCTATTCTCCTTGTGGGAATACTACGGAAGTTCCGCAATTGCCGCAGGTATCTTGAGGCTTGCTTATGTTGGCCGTCGCGCTAGAACCAGTGTCCTCAGCATTCGAAAGGCGGCAATCATGAGCGCTCTTCATCCCGTCTTCAAATCCGGCAACACTGCCGTCGTCACCGGCGCCGCTTCCGGCATCGGTTTCGCCGCAGCGAAGGCGTTTGCCGGACTTGGCTTGAACGTGGTGCTCGCCGATCTCGGCGGCGACAAGCTTTTGGCGGCGGAGAAGGAGATTGCCGCGCTCTCGCCGCGCGGGGCCGACGCCGTGGCTGCCATCCCGACCGATGTCAGCAAGATCGAGGATATCAAAATCCTCGCCGATGACGTCGCCGCCCGCTTCGGCAATATCCATGTGGTGATGAACAATGCCGGCGTGCAGGGTGGTTCGGCCCTGTTCGGCCCGCTCGAGCAGTGGGAGAAGGTCTTCGCCGTCAATCTCTGGGGTGTCATCCATGGCAGCCGCGTCTTCG
>NZ_DASPLR010000009.1:0-16887 GCF_035627475.1 Brevundimonas sp.
CGGCAACCTCGCGAATCGGCGGGGAGAACATGCGGAACGGGGCATTCGTTCCGGGGGCTCCTCTTCCATCGTCGCCGGAATCCCCTTACCTTCACGCGCAGACACCCGCGGATGTCCGCAACCTTGCGCCTTTGAGGGACCGGCCCGGTGATCGACCTCGCCTCCTTGCGCCGACACTTCGACCCGGCATTCTACGAACGCGGCGAACGCTACCGCCGAGAGGGGCGCATCAAACCCAGTCAGGCTCAGGCCAAGCCGGACGGCAGCGTGCACATGGTCGCAAAGGTCCGGGGATCGCAACGCGCGCCGTACGAGGTGGACATCAAGATGAAGCGGAGCGGCAGCACCGTCACCTCGGTGACCGGCTACTGCGACTGCCCGGTCGGCTACAATTGCAAGCACGTCGTGGCCGCGGTGCTTTCCTGGGCCGAAGGGGAGAACCCGTGGTCCGCCCCTGCGTCGGCACTCCCCCTCCCGCCCCCCGCACCGGCCGAGCCGCAGCCGTCCCCGGCGATCCACAACCTGCTGTCCCGCCTGCACGAGGCGGCAGAGCGCGACGGCGGGGACGTCTATCCCGACACCGTGCGCAAGCGCCTCCTCTACGTGCTGCGGCTGGACGAGCGGCCGGATGGGCGCGACACCATGGTTCGGGTGGTATCGGCAACACTCCGCAAGGACGGCGATTTCGCCAATGACGAGAAGGCCTACGCCGTCAGCAACTTCCGCAACCTGACGAGTGCCAAGTTCATCACCCCGAACGACCACGCCATCCTCGGCGCCCTGGAACGCACCCTGCCCTTCAGCATCGACGCCTCGCGGGGGCAGGCGTTGCGCGGCGACTGGGCGGTGGCGCTGGTCGACCGGATGCTGCGGACCGGCCGCCTGTACTGGCAGGACTACCGCACCGCCAAGCCGTTGCGGCAAGGCCCTGGCCGACGCGGGAGCGCCCGCTGGGTCACCGACGCGCAGGGCCGGCAGCGCTTCACCTTGGCGCTGGATTCGGCCTCGGCGGTGGTGCTGCCGACCACGCCTCCGCTCTACGTGGATCCCGAAAGCGGAGAATGCGGGGCGGTCGAGGCCGACGTCACGCCGCACCTCGCCGCCACGCTGCTGGCGGCACCGCCGCTCGCGCCCGGCGACGTGCCGGCGTTCCGCGCCGCGGCCGAACCGCTGCGGGCACGGCTGCCTGTTCTGCCCGAGCCGCCTGCGCGGACGGAGACGCGGCGCGTCCGGCCCCATCCGGTCCTGACGCTGCGCTCCGCCCGGATGTCCTACGGGTATGGGTATGGGTTCGGCTATGGCATCGCCCCGGCGGCGACCCTTCCCGTGGCCGAACTGGAATTCGACTACGCCGGGTTCCGCGTCGGCCCGAACCGCCCGCCGACACCGCTGGAATGGATGGACGGCGGCGCCCTGGTCACCGTGGAGCGTCGGCCGGACGAGGAGGCCAAGGCCGCCGAGCGGCTGTACGAGGCCGGCCTGAACCGCAGCAACCTGCTCCTGACCCTGGCGGACGGGCGGCCCCCGACACGCGACCTGTTCGTCTATCCCAGCGGGATGCTGGAGGACCCGACGGACTGGCTGCATTTCTGCCACATCGACGTGCCGGCGCTGAGGGCATCCGGCTGGACGGTCGATGTCGCCCCGGATTTCCCCTTCGAGGTCGTCGACGCGCCCAAGGACTGGGCATTCGAGATCGGCGATGGCTCCGGCATCGACTGGTTCGGCGTGGCGCTGGGCGTCGAGGTGGACGGGCAGCGGGTGGACCTGCTGCCGGCCCTGCGCACCATAATCGCCGCGTTGCACACGATCCCTCCGGAGGCGTTCGAGGGGGAAGACGACGGTTTCGATCCCGACGTCTACGACGACGAGTACGACGACGGCGCGTACGACGAAGAGGACGCCCCCGACGACGAGGCGGCGGAGCGGCCCGCCGCATCGGACTGGCTCGACACGGTGATGGAGGCGGTGGCGCCGGAAGGCGTGCTGTTCGTCCCGTTCGGCGACGGCCGGTTCCTGCCGCTGGAGGCCGAGCGCCTGAAGCCGCTGGTCGGCGTGCTGATGGAACTCTTCGGCCTCCAGCCGGAGGGCGGCGATGCACGGATCGGCCGGACGCATCTCGGCGACCTGGCGGCGCTGGAGGAGGCGGCAACGTCGGCCGGCATCCCGCTGCTCGGTGCCGAGTCCGTCCGCACGATGGCGCGTGCACTGCGCGACTCCGGCGGCATCCCTGCGGTGCCGCCCCCCGCCGGCCTGCGGGCGGACCTGCGCCCGTACCAGCAGGCCGGGCTGGACTGGCTGCAATTCCTGGGCGTGCACGGGTTCGGCGGCATCCTGGCCGACGACATGGGGCTCGGCAAGACGGTGCAGGCGCTGGCCCATCTGCTGGCCGAGAAGGAAGCCGGGCGTCTGGACCGCCCCTGCCTGCTGGTGGCGCCGACCAGCGTGCTGGGCAACTGGCGGGCGGAGGTGGCGCGCTTCGCCCCCGGCCTGCGCACGCTGGTGCTGCATGGCCCGCAGCGCAAGGCGGCGCACGGTGCGCTGAGCGAGCACGACCTGGTGGTGACCTCCTACGCCCTGCTGCCGCGCGACCGCGAGATCCTCGCCGCACGGCCCTGGCATCTGGCGATCTTCGACGAGGCGCAGTACCTCAAGAACCCCACGGCGCAAGCAACCAAGGCTGCGCTCGCGCTGGACGCCCGCCAGCGCCTGTGTCTGACCGGCACGCCGGTGGAGAATTCGCTGGACGAGCTGTGGTCGCTGTTCTCCGTCGCGGTGCCGTCGCTGCTCGGCGACCGCACCGGCTTCCGCCGCCAGTTCCGCACCCCCATCGAGAAGCACGGCAACACGGAGCGGCAACGCCTGCTCGCCCGCCGCGTCCGCCCCTTCCTTCTGCGCCGGACCAAGGAAGAGGTGGCGAGCGAACTGCCGCCGAAGACCGAGATCCTGGAGTCGGTGGAGCCGCAGGCCGCGCAGCGCGACCTGTACGAGACGATTCGCCTGGCGATGGACGCACGGGTGCGCGAGGAGATCGCGCGCAAGGGGCTGGCGCGCAGCCGCATCAGCATTCTGGACGCGCTGCTGAAGCTTCGGCAGGTGTGCTGCGACCCGCGCCTGGTCAAGCTGGAGAGCGCCCGCACGCGCGTGGCGAAGGGGGCGGCATCGGCCAAACTGGGGCGGCTGCTGGAAATGGTCCCGGAACTGCTGGCCGACGGACGGCGCATCCTGCTGTTCTCGCAGTTCACCTCCATGCTCGACCTGATCAAGCCGGAACTGGAGGAGCGCGGCATCCCCTTCGTGGAGCTGACCGGCGACACCCGCGACCGCGAAACGCCGGTGCGCCGCTTCCAGGCCGGCGACGTGCCGGTGTTCCTCATCAGCCTGAAGGCCGGCGGCACCGGCCTGAACCTCACGGCGGCGGACACGGTGATCCACTACGACCCGTGGTGGAACCCTGCGGTCGAGGATCAGGCGACCGACCGAGCGCACCGCATCGGCCAGGACAAGCCGGTCTTCGTCTACAAGCTGGTAACCATCGGGACGGTCGAGGAGCGGATGATCCAGTTGCAGGAGCGCAAGCGCCGCCTGGGCGAAGCCGTCCACGGCGAGGCGGGCACGGAAGCCGACCTCCTCACCCCCGAGGACGTCGATTTCCTGCTGGCGCCCATCGATGCCTGATCGCCTGCGGGAGGCTCCGAGGGCCAGCCAATGGCGTGCGTGCCCATTGCGTGCCCATAGGCTTGCGTGCCCACGACGGCGGACCGGTAACCCCTTGAAAATCGTGGTGGGCCCGGCCGGATTCGAACCGACGACAACACCGTTATGAGCGGCGCGTTCTAACCGCTGAACTACAGGCCCACGAGACGGTGGAATGTGGCGGGAAATCCGCCGCCATGCAACCCCGGAGTGCGACCCCGAAAAACGAAACGGGGGCCGAAAGGCCCCCGTCCGTCTTCGTACCGTATGCCCTGGATCAGGTGTCCAGGAAGCTGCGCAGCTTGCGCGACCGGCTCGGGTGCTTCAGCTTGCGCAGCGCCTTCGCCTCGATCTGGCGGATGCGCTCGCGGGTCACGTTGAACTGCTGGCCGACCTCTTCCAGCGTGTGGTCGGTGTTCATGCCGATGCCGAAGCGCATGCGCAGCACGCGCTCCTCACGCGGCGTCAGCGAGGCCAGCACGCGGGTTGTCGTCTCGCGCAGGTTCGCCTGGATCGCCGCATCGATCGGCAGCAATGCGTTCTTGTCCTCGATGAAGTCGCCGAGATGCGAATCCTCTTCGTCGCCCACGGGGGTTTCGAGGCTGATCGGCTCCTTGGCGATCTTCAGCACCTTGCGCACCTTTTCGAGCGGCATCGCGAGTTTCTCGGCCAGTTCCTCCGGCGTCGGTTCGCGGCCGATCTCGTGCAGCATCTGGCGCGATGTCCGGACGATCTTGTTGATCGTCTCGATCATATGCACCGGAATGCGGATGGTGCGGGCCTGGTCGGCGATCGAGCGGGTGATGGCCTGCCGGATCCACCAGGTAGCGTAGGTCGAGAATTTGTAGCCGCGGCGGTACTCGAACTTGTCGACCGCCTTCATGAGACCGATGTTGCCTTCCTGAATCAAATCAAGGAACTGCAGGCCGCGGTTTGTGTATTTCTTGGCGATGGAGATGACCAGGCGCAGGTTGGCCTCGACCATTTCCTTCTTGGCCTGACGGGCCTCGCGCTCGCCCTTCTGCACCGTCTGGACGATGCGACGATAGTCGTCGATCGGCAGGCCGGCCTCGGTGGCTACGGCCGCCACATCGCCGCGGATCTGGGCGATCTGGGCCTGTTCGTTCTCGCTGAACTTGGTCCAGCGCACGCCCATCTCCTTGATCCGGTCCGACCAGGTCGGGTCCAGTTCGGCGCCGAAATAGGCCTTGAGGAATTCGGGGCGCGAGATGCCGTAGCTGTCGGCCAGACGCAGCAGCCGGCCTTCCAGCCCCATCAGCCGCTTGTTGATCGCATAGAGCTGCTCGACCAGCGCCTCGATGCGGTTGTTGTTCAGCTTCATCGTCTTCAGGCGGCCCGAGATGGTCGCCGTCAGCGTGTCATAGGCCTTCTGGTCCTTGGCGTTCAGGGTCTCGCCCTTCAGCCGCGCCTCGACCAGCCGGTCCTGCAGCTTCCTGAAGCTGCCGAAATCCGCCGCGATCGCGTCCAGGACCTCCATGACCCCGTCGCGCAGCTCCGCCTCCAGCGCCGAGATCGACATCCCGCCGCCGTCGTCGAAGTCCTCGTCCTCCTCGTCCTCCTCCGACTTCTCCCCCGCCCCTTCGCCGGAGGCCGCGGCCTCCTTGGCCTCGGGCGAACCGGGCACGGGCTGCGGCGGCTGGTTGTGCGGCAGGGACGACGGATTGAGCACGCCATAGGTGGCGTCCAGGTCGATGACCTCGCGCAGCAGGATGCGGTTGTTGGCCAGTTCGTCGCGCCAGACCATGATGGCCTCGAACGTCAGGGCGCTCTCGCACAGGCCCGAGATCATGGCGTCGCGGCCGGCCTCGATCCGCTTGGCGATGGCGATCTCGCCCTCGCGGCTCAGCAGCTCGACGCTCCCCATCTCCCTCAAGTACATCCTGACCGGGTCATCCGTCCGGTCATATGCAGCTTTAGCGGGTGTCTCGGCGACGGCGGTCTCGGCGGCGGCCGCGACCTCGCCGCCCTCGCCTTCCTTCGGCTCGGCGTCCTCTTCCGCCTCGACGACGTTGACGCCCATTTCGGACAGCATCGCCAGCGTGTCCTCGATGGCGTCGGGCGTCACCTCTTCGGACGGCAGGACCTTGTTCAGGTCCTCCATCGTCACATAGCCGCGCGCCTTCGCCTGTTTGATGAATTTCTTGACGCCGGCGTCGGTGAGGTCGAGCAGCGGGCCGTCGCTCTGGACTTCGGCTTCCTGCGTCTCGGTCTGCGCACTCATTCAGTTCTCTCTCCGGGCGGAGGGCTGATCAGGCCGTCCGCCAATACAACGTGTGGCGAAGTCGTTTGTTACGAGCCCGCGCTGTTCAGAGCGAAATCGGTTCAGTGGGCCGAAGGCCGGCTGAGCTCAGATTTCGCTCCGCTAAAAAAGTTTGACGACTCCCTTCAGGAATCGTCGAGCCATATTTCGCCGGTTTTGATCGCGCGACGCAGGACGTCACGCTCGGCCTTCAGCCGGCGAAACGCCTCGTCCTGCCCCGGCACGCCACGCGCCGAAGTCAGGGCATCCTCCAGCGCCGCCACGCGGGTGAGCGCGTCGAACGCCTGCGACCATCGGATCCGCGCCTCGCCGAGGGGCTTGTCTGTGGCCAGGAAGGGCGCGCCGGACTTTGCCGCCGCCTTCTCGACCTCGTGCATCAAAACGCCATGACCCGATTGCGCCAGATGGCGTCGCAGGGCCGCTGAGTCAAGGTCTTGGCCCGAGAAGCGCAGCCGCACCATCTCCTGCGCCAGCCCGTCGAGGGCGGGATCGCCGAAGCCGTGCTTCGCGATGGCCTCCAGGTGATCGTCCATCCGCTCGGGGTCGTCGACGGCCCCGTGGGCCAGGGCCGCGGCGACCGGCTCGATCGAGCGCGCCAGCGACTGCATCGCCTGCGCCCCCTCCGCTGTCTGGCCCAGCTTGGGCGGCGGGCCCGGTCGCCAGCGGCCGCCCGGTCCCGCGGCCGGCGAGCCCGTCGTCGGCCGCCGCGCGAACATGGCGTCGAACCGCTCGAACAGCTCCCGCCGGTACTGCTCCGCCAGGTCCTTGTCCTGCACCGCGGAGGCCGCCTGACGCAGCCGCCCCTTCAGCCCCGCCCGGCGTTCGGGGGTATCCAGCGGCTCGGCCTCGGCCTCCTTCTGGAACAACACCTCGGCGAAGGTCCGCGTCGCCGACAGCGCCTGGCGCAGGGCCGGCGCGCCCCGCTCGCGCAGGATGTCGTCCGGATCCTGACCCGCCTCCAGCAGGGCGAACCGGAACGACCGTCCCGACTTCAGCTGCGGCAGGGCCCGCTCGATGGCGCGATAGGCCGCCCTCCGCCCGGCGGCGTCGCCGTCGAAGCACAGCACGGGCTCGGACGACACCCGCCACAGCCGCTCCATCTGCTCCTCGGTCAGGGCGGTCCCCATGGGGGCTACGGCCGGAATGCCGGCCCGCTGGCAGGCGATCACATCCATATAGCCCTCGACCACCACGATGGCCTGGCTGTCCCGGCTTTCCGCCCCGAGGATGCGGCGCGCCTCGGGCAGGCCGTACAGGGTCGCGCCCTTGTGGAAGAGCGGGCTCTCCGGCCCGTTCAGGTATTTGGCCCGGTCGTCCGGGTTCATCGCCCTCCCGCCGAAGCTGACGATCCGCCCGCGGGCGTCGAGGATCGGGAACATCAGCCGGTCGCGGAACCGGTCGTAGGGCGTCCCGCCGCCCTCCGGCGCGATCAGCATTCCCGCCTCGACCAGATCGCCCGGCTTGGCGCCGCGCTGCACGAGGGCGTTCTTCAACCCCTCGCGGTCGTTCGGCGCATAGCCGAGGCCGAACCGCTCCCACTGATCCTCGGGCAGGCCCCGCTTCTCCAGGTACTCCCGCGCCGCCTTGCCGGGCGAACGGCGCAGATTGGCCGCGAACCATTTCTGGGCCAGGTCCATCCAGTCGGTCAGACCCTGCTTCTTTGCTTCCCGCTCGGCCGCCTGGGGATCCTCCGCCGGCAGGGCCATGCCCGCCTCCCCGGCGAGCCGCTGCACCGCCTCGACGAACGACAGCCGCTCGGTCTCCTGCAGGAAACTGATGACGTCGCCGTGCTTGCCGGACGAGAAGTCGTGGAAGAAGCCCTTGTCGTCGTTGACGAAGAAGGACGGCGATTTCTCCTTGGTGAAGGGCGACAGGCCGACATACTCCCGCCCCTGCCGCTTGAGCTTCACCGTCCGGCCGATCACGTCGGACGGGCGAAGGCGGGCCTTCAGTTCTTCAAGGAAGCGGTCGTCGAAGCGCACAGCCGTCTTATAGCGCGGGACTCGCCGTAGCGGGGGCATTTACCTTTGATTAACCACAAAGGCTGGAATGCGTCCATAACCGCCTGAATATGCGCGTAATTTTTTCGGAAACAGGAACGATCCACAGGCCTGTGGATTAACCATGCGCACCGTCGGAGAAGACGACGGACCCTGCCGGCCTCGCGGCGAAGATCGCGGAACCGGCCGAGAGTGAAGCCGCCCATGTTCATCGCCATCGCCCGTCCGGCGGTGGAGCCTGAAGGTCCCGACGCCGTCGCCGTCCCCGGTTCCCCCGCCATCGCCGAACTGCCGCCCCGCGCCCTGCACGCCCGCCTCCTCGAGAACGCGGCGCTGCGCCGGCGGCGGGGGCTCGAACGCCTGCGCAGCAACCGGCTGGAAGACGCCGACTACTGGCTCAACGCCGCGCCCGTCGCTGTCCGCAAGGCCAGCGCCCTGCGCGAGGAAAAGAGCTTCGCGCCCCTGCCCTGACGGCTCTCCGGCCCGGCACTTCACCGCCTGCTGCGAACGTGCTTGGCTGCGACGGGGACCGGGGCAGGAGACCGCCATGAAGCCTTCGATCATCGCCGCCGCCTTCGCCACCGCCCTGACCGCGGCGCCCGCGCTCGCGCTCGCCCAAGACGCCTGGACCGCCCATTCGCCCGCGATCCAGGCTGTCGACGCCTCGGTCCGCGCCCCGCTCGAGGCCTATCTGCGCGGCCACGCCACTGGCCTGGCGGACGAGTTCCGCCCCGCCTTCCACCCGGACGCCCAGCTGTGGGGCATGCGCAACGGGACCCTCATCCGCATGACCTCGGACGAATACATCAGCCGGGCCTCCGGCGCCCCCGCGGCCGACGAGGCGCAGCGCCGCCGCTGGATCGAGAGCATCGACGTCACCGGCGACACCGCCGTCGCCAAGATCGTGCTCGACTACCCGACGGTCCGTTTCACCGACTACATGTCCCTGTCGCGGATCGACGGGCGCTGGGTCATCGTCAACAAGATGTTCCAGGCCGACCCGAAGGCTCCGGCGGCCTAGTCACGGCGGGGCCGCTGTGGTTTCTTCGCCCCGCATCTCTGGGGGGAAAGCACCATGAACCGTCTCGCCGCAGCCGTGGCCGCCGCCACGCTCGCCATCGTCACGCCCGTCGCCGCGCCCGTCGCGGCGCAGGACATCGCCGGCCCGGTCGCCGCCGCCGTCGACCAGTTCGGCCAGGGCATGGCTGAGTCGATGACGGGCGGTCCGGGGCTGTTCGTCACCGCCCGGGGCGAGGCGCCGCTGCCCGCCGCCGCCTCCAGCCCGATGACGGTCACCATCAGGGGCTCGGGCAAGACTGCGGTCGAGGCCGTCGCCGACCGCAACGCCCAGCTGGAGCGGGTCCGCTCGGTCGCCAACCGCTTCGACGTGGCTGTGGAAGTCGGTGCGACCAGCTACGCCATCGCCGAAGCCGAGGCATGGACCATGGACAGCGCCATTTCGGCCATCGACTGGAGCGATCCCGTCCTCGCCGCCGATGCGGCCGCAGATGCCGTCGAGGACGCCGCCGCGGCGCCTGCAGCCGCTGATGGCGCCTCCGACACCCGCACCGTCACCGCCTCGGTCCAGGTCAAGCTCGACCGGCCCAACGAGTCGCGCCTGCCCGAGTTCGTCGACGCCCTGGTCGAGGCCGGCGTCACCAATCTCGACGACAGCCTGAACGGCCTGAACCTCGGCGCCATGGCTCCGTTCGTGTCCCTGCTCGGCCTCGACGCGACCCGCGATCCGGGCGAGCCGGTCTGGCATCAGGCCACGGCCGACGGCGTGCGCAAGGCCCGGGCCCAGGCCGAAGCCATCGCCGAAGCCTCGGGCCGCCGCCTGGGCCCGGTGCGCTACGTCAGCGTCCTGATGCGCTCCCATGACGGCGAAAACGCCCTGGTCAGCGTGGCGGTGCGGTTCGGGTTCGAGGAATAGAAGCAGTGGCGGCGCGTCCTTCTCCCCCCGATGGAGAAGGAACCCGCTCAAAACCCTGCCAACCCGTACCCTGTCATCCCGACACTTCCGGCCACTTTCCAGCCATCCCGCACCCCTCGGTCAGAGGCCGTGAAGCGCCATCCCCGCCCCTACGTCCGCTCCTGACGCACCGCCGTGCTTCAATGCTCAAACCCCCACAGGGCCTGGTCTTTGACAGCAGCGATCCCCGCCGGCGCCGCCTCCAGGCCCCGGTTCTCATCCCTGCGAACGCGCTCGTCTGTTCAAACGAATTCGCCCGCCGCATTTTTCATATGCACACCCTGCCATCCCGTACCCCACGGCCGGGCGCGGAACGTCAGCCCTTCATCGAGTCCGCGAAGCGCTGGAACAGGTACAGGCTGTCGGTCGGCCCCGGCGACGCCTCCGGGTGATGCTGAACGCTGAACACCGGCCGGTCCTTCAGGGCGATGCCGCAGTTGGTGCCGTCGAACAGGCTGACGTGGGTCTCGACCACTGCGTCGGGCAGGCTGTCGCGGTCGACGGTGAAGCCGTGGTTCATCGATACGATCTCGACCTTGCCGGTCGTCAGATCCTTGACCGGATGGTTGGCGCCGTGGTGACCCTGGTCCATCTTGACGGTCTTCGCGCCCAAGGCCAGCGCCAGCATTTGATGGCCCAGGCAGATGCCGAACAGCGGCTTGCCGCTGTCGACCAGCTTGCGGATTTCCGGGACCGCATAGGTCCCGGTCGCCGCCGGATCGCCTGGCCCGTTCGACAGAACCACCCCGTCCGGATTGCGCGCCAGAATCTCCTCGGCCGTCGTGGTCGCCGGCACGACCGTGATCTTCGCGCCCGTCGAGGCCAGGGCGCGCAGGATGTTGCGCTTGACGCCATAGTCGACGACCACCACCGACCGGTTCGTGGCGTCGACCCGCGGATGGCCCTCCGGCCAGTCCCACAGGCCCTCGTTCCAGTCGAACGACTGCAGCGTCGAGGCGTCCTTCGCCAGATCGAGTCCGACCAGTCCGGTCCACGCCCGGGCTTCGGCCACAAGCGCGTCGAGGTCGAACCTTCCCTCCGGGTCGTGGGCGATCACCGCGTGCGGCGCGCCCGCGTCGCGGATGCGCGCCGTCAGCTGGCGGGTGTCGACGCCGGCCAGGCCGACCACGCCGCGCCGCTTCATCCAGCCGTCGAAATCGCTCTCGCTGCGCCAGTTGGCCGGATCGGTCGGCACGTCGCGGAAGATCGCGCCGCGCGCCGAGGTGTCCGAGCCCCCGCCGATCTGCTCCACATCTTCGACGTTCACCCCGGTGTTGCCGACGTGCGGGAAGGTGAAGGCCAGAATCTGGCTCATGTAGGACGGGTCAGTCAGGATCTCCTGATACCCCGTCATGGCGGTGTTGAAGACCACCTCGCCCAGGGCCGAGCCGGTCGCGCCGCAGCCGATGCCTTGCAGGATGGTTCCGTCGGCGAGCGCGAGCACGCCGGTGACGCCGGGAAGAAGCTTGGTGGTCATGGCAGGCTCCGTAGCACCGAATCCCGGCGAGCAAACGGCGCGGTGGTTAGGCGTCGCCCGCCATCGGGTCAACGCGCGGCCCGGACTTTCTGAGAAAAGCCAGCCAGGCGACGGTGGTCAGCACGAAAAAGGCCGCCGCCGGCCAGACGTACTCCAGCCCCGCGAAACCCACCGCGGCGCAGGCGAACAGGAAGCCGGCCACCGCGATGGTCCGGGCCTGGCTCCGCCGCGCCAGCCGGAACAGCGAAGCCGAACAGATGGCGTAGACCACCAGCGACAGCACCGAGGTCGCTCCGGCCAGCACGCCGAACTGGTCGCCCAGCGTCGGCTGGCCCGACACCACCACGGTCACCACGCTCATGATCGCGGCGCCCAGCAGCGGATTGGCGACCGGCGTGTGCTCCCCCGCCCCGAAGCCGGCCGGCAGATAGCCCTGACGCGCCGCCGACCGCGCCGTCTCCCCGCCCAGCATGACCCAGCCGCCGACCGTGCCGACGGTCTTGACGACCGCGCAGACCGCCACCACCCCTGCGATCGAGGCGCCGAACACCCGCGCCGCCAGGTCGGCGTAGGGACTGGTCGAGTTCGCCAGCACGTCGGCCGGGATGACCCCGAACACCGCCACGGTCGCCGCGACATAGACGACGGTGGCCAGCAGCACCCCGGCCACCGAGGCCCGGCCGACGTCCCTCCCCGGATGCTTGACCCGGACCGACAGGGCCGCGGCGCTCTCGACGCCCAGGAAGGCCCAGAAGATGATGGCCAGCGACGCCGGCACGCTCTCGACCAGGGCCGTGCCCGACGGGCTCCACGAGGCGGCGAAGGTCTGCGGATCGAAGGCCATGACGCCCGCAGCCACCGCGACCACGATCGGCGCGATGCCGATCGCCAGCGCCACCGCCGCGAGTCCCGACGCGGTCCTCGCGCCGATGATGTAGGCGATGGTGGCCAGCCAGATGATGGCCAGGTTGCAGAAGGTCGCCGCAATCGGGTCCCGCAGCACCGGCCAGAAGTAGCCGAGATATCCGGTAGCGGCCACGGCGATGGCGACGTTGCCGACCAGGCATGCGGTCCAGAAGGCCAGCGATGTCTGGAAGCCGAAGAAGCGTCCCAGCCCCCGTTCGGCGAAGCCCGGCAGACCGTCGGCGTCCGGCTGCAGCCGCCCCAGCGCCCCGAACACCAGGGCCAGCGTCACCGCCCCCGCTCCCGCCACCAGCCAGCCGATCAGGCTGGAGCTCCCCACCGACGCCAGGCTGACGGGCAGCAAATAGACCCCCGAGCCGATCATGTTGCCGGCGACCACGAGGGCGGCAAGCCCCCAGCCCAGCTTGTGCCGGTCGGACAGCGGCTCTTCGGCAAGCGGAATATGACGGGGTGCGTCGCTCATGTGTGAATCTCGGCGAGACGGGACTGGAACCAGGCCACGGCGGCTTCGTGTCGGGCGCTGAGCACGCCGGTATCATAGGCGCCGGCCGAAAGGTTAGCCTGGACCGCCTCGCAGATCCGCGCATCCTCGGCGGTCAGCCGGTCGGAGGCCTCCAGGGCCTCGCCCAGCGCCCCCGGCCCGCTGTCGTTCAGGAACAGATAGTCCAGCCGCGTTCGTCCTGGCCCCAGCGGAGTCATCCGCTCGATCATGGCCCCGTCGCGATAGACATTGATCCCGAGGTTCGGCCACAGCCAGCCCCACACGCCAGCCTGCGGCCCGTCGTTGACGCCCACCGCCTCCTGCACGACCAGATCGCCGTCGACCCGCACCCGATAGTCGGCCTGGCCCAGCTCACCCGCCAGCACCGGATGCACCGAGCCGATGTGGTAGCCCTCAAGGTAGTTCTCGGCATAGACCTTCCAGTCGCAGCCGAGGTCATGGCTCCGTCGCAGGGCCGGCGCGGCCATCTCCAGGCCACGCTCCGCCAGCAGGGCCTCCAGCGGCGCGACATGATCCGCGAGCGGCCTTGCGCCGGCGTCCGGACAGATGAACGCCAGCCCTCGCCAGGTCTCCAGCCTCACCTCCAGCAAGCCGAGCGTGCGCGGGTCGAAGCCCTCCGCCGCTCCAAACCCCGTCGCCGCCCGCAGCCGCCCATCGAGGGTGTAGCGCCATCCATGGTAGGCGCAGACCAGTTCTCCCTCGCAGTGGCCGCCCGAACCCCGCACCAGCGGCCCCGCACGGTGGCGGCAGACATTGTGGAAGGCGCGCAAGATCCCGTCCCCGCCGCGGACCGCCAGCAGCCTGTGCCCGGCCAGGTCGGTTGCGATCCAGTCGCCCGGCGCGGCCGCCTCGGCTTCATGTCCGAGGAACAGCCAGGCCCGGCCGAACACCGCGGCCCGCTCGCGCGCCCAAGCGTCGGGACAACCATAGAGCCGGGCGGGAAGCGTGACCTGCATGGCCGATCAAGGCCCGCCGCCGCGCCGGACGTCAACTGCCCTCAGACGATGACGGCTTCCATGCCGGCGAACACCGCATGGGTCGCGCCCGCCCGCTGGGCGGCGAGACCCCGATCCGGGCGCAGGTTGAGCAACATCACCTGCGGACAGGCCTGGCGCGCCGCGCCGATCAGTTGCGACGCCCCCTGCCAGTCGCGCGCGCTCTCGTGCTCGACCCCCGCGAAGTCGATGGCCAGGCACCGGGCCCGCACCTGCGACATTCGAAGGGCCGCGGACGCGTCGGGTGCGATGTGCAGGATCAGGCCAAGGGATCCCGTCTCGAAATGCTGGATCGCTTCCTGGATCGCGTCCGGCGGCGCCTGCTCCAGCCCGCCGACCACCTCGACCAGAAGGGTTCCCGGCGCCGACTCGTGCTGCATCTCGGCGCACAGCAGGTCGAAACGGCCGCCGCTCGAGGCCACGGTACGCCAGAAGGCCGGCAGCACGCCGCTGTCATCTGCGCCCAGCCGCAGCAGATCGAGACCGTGGCGCACGGTCTGGGTGTCGATGCGAACAAGGTCGGCAAGTTCCAGCGTGCGGCGGCCGAGCCCGACCAGTGCGCTCTCGCCGCCGCGATGGCGCACGCTGCGCCGGATGCGGCGCGCGACCGGGGTCGAACGGACGAGGTCGAACACAGGCTGGGCCGCCAGGGTCACCACGAGCTCCCGCCGGGCGCGGGTCAGCAGGGTGAAGGTCAGGCTCTCGTACGGGGCTGCGTAGGAGCGCCGCTCGCCGATCCGGGCGATCGCGTCACTGAACTGCTCGTCGGGCCGGTCGCGGTCGAGCGAGCCGGCGAAAGTGGCGGGATACCCCGGGTCGTTCCTCATGACCGTTCTCTCCAGCCGGTCGAAAAAGAACCCCCCGCGTGCATGAAACGGCTCAAGGTGAAAACACATCGCTCACGAACATGGTCAAACGCCGTTGACCATGCCCCGTCCCGTTTCGGGATGGGATCGCCCGGCGTTGACCGAAAGGCCCGCCCGGGTCAGGAGAGCGGGCCCACCCGCCCGGACCCCCGCGATGACCATCACCACGGTTGGCCTCGATGCCGACGACACGCTCTGGCACAACGAGACGATCTTCCGGCTCACCCAGGCGCGGTTTCTGGACCTGCTGACGGAACACGATAACGACGCCATCCAGGCGCGGCTGGCGGAGGTCGAGCGGCGCAATCTGCGGCTCTATGGTTACGGCGTGAAGGGATTCACCCTGTCGATGATCGAAACCGCCATGGAGATGTGCGAGGGCGAGCCGCCGGCGGGGGCGATCAGGGAGATCCTCGCCGCCGGCCGGGAGATGCTGGCCCATCCCGTCGAGACCCTGCCCGGCGTGGACGAGGCGCTGGCGCGGCTGTCCGAACGCTACCGGCTGGTGCTGATCACCAAGGGCGACCTCCTGGACCAGGAGCGCAAGCTGGCGGCCTCCGGGCTTGGCGACCTGTTCGCGGCCGTCGAGATTGTCTCGGAGAAGGACCGGACCACCTACGAACGCGTCTTCACCCGTCACGGCACCGGGCCAGACGAGGCTGTGATGGTGGGAAACTCGATGAAGTCGGACGTGTTGCCGGCGCTGGAGGCCGGGGCCTTCGCCGTCCACATTCCCTATGCGATCACCTGGGCGCACGAGCTGGCGGACGCGCCCGACGCCCAGCCGCGGTACGGAGCACTCGACAGCATCGCGGACCTGCCGGGCTGGATCGATGCGCGCTCGGACGGATAAGCGCTTGCTCCGCCGTCCCCCCGTCTTTAGACGGGCCGCTTAGCCGACAACCCGAACCGCCCCGCGCCGGCATCGCCCGCGTCGGGTCCCCGTGCGCGAGGAGACCAGCCGCCTTGACCGATGACGCCGTCCCTCACGAAGAGCGCGACGCCATGGTCCGGGCGTCGCTGGCGGCGCATGGCGACAGCGGCGTCACGCCGCGGCACACGCTGTTCTATTTCTACGGCGAGGGCGACCACGACGATCTGAACGAGGTGGCCCGCCGGGCGGGGTTCCTGACCCGCGGGCAGGACGACTGCACGATCCTCGAAACCACGATGGCGGTGGACGAGGCGTCGTTCGCCCCCGTCTCCTCGATGATGCAATCCTGGGCCGCGGCCTTCCAGCTGGACTACGACGGCTGGGAGTGCGCGGTGCTGACGAACTGAAAGTATCGTAAAAGAAATGCCGAAGCGCACGGATATCGAGTCGATCCTGATCATTGGGGCGGGGCCCATTGTGATCGGACAGGCGTGCGAGTTCGACTATTCCGGCGTCCAGGCGTGCAAGGCGCTGAAGGCCGAGGGCTACCGGGTCATCCTGGTGAACTCGAACCCGGCGACGATCATGACGGACCCGGAGTTCGCGGACGTGACCTACATCGAGCCGCTGACGGTTGAGATCCTCGAAAAGATCATTGCGGCGGAAAAACCCTCCGCACTCCTGCCGACACTCGGCGGTCAAACCGCGCTGAATCTTTCGATGGAGCTGCATAAGGCCGGCGTGTTGGAGAAATACGGCGTCGAGATGATCGGCGCGAAGCCGGAAGCGATCTCGAAGGGCGAGGATCGCGAATTGTTCAAGCAAGCGATGCTCAAGATCGGCCTCGATGTCGCGAAATCGCGCACCGTGAAATCAATGGAAGAAGCGCGGGCGGCGGCTGAGGAACTGGGCGCGTTTCCGCTCATTATCCGCCCGTCGTTCACGCTTGGCGGCAGCGGCGGCGGTATCGCTTACAACAAGGAAGAATTCGAGCGCATCTGCGCCAACGGTCTCGATCTTTCACCGGTGCATGAGGTGCTGGTTGAAGAGTGTCTGCTCGGCTGGAAGGAATACGAGATGGAGGTGATGCGCGATCACAAGGACCAGTGCGTCGTGATCTGCTCGATCGAGAATTTCGATCCGATGGGTGTGCACACCGGCGACTCGATCACGGTCGCGCCGGCGATGACGCTTACCGACAAGGAGTATCAGGTGATGCGTGACGCGTCCTTCGCGGTCATTCGCGAAATCGGCGTCGAGACCGGCGGCTCCAACATCCAATTCTCCGTCGATCCGGTCA
>NZ_DASPLR010000010.1:0-104735 GCF_035627475.1 Brevundimonas sp.
ATCCCAGTCGAAGTAGACCACGAACTCACGCGCGACCGGAGCCGGAGGCGGCGGCGGCGGCGGGGGAGGCGGCGGCGGGGGCGGCGGCGGCGGAGGCGGCGGCGGGGGCGGCGGCGGCACATAGGCCGGCTCGTCGGCGCCGAACGCATAGCGCAGGCCCAGGCTGACCGACTGGTCGGTGTAACGTCCCTGGAAAGGCCCCGGGTCGAACGCCGCCGAGGAATCGAACGTGTCGGCGGAGAAGTTCGACATCAGGTAGCGGTAGGTCAGATCCAGGCTGGCCCGGTTGCTGAGCGCCCAGGAGAGGCCGGCGATAGCTTGCGCCGCCAGTTCCGTCGAACTGTCATCGGCTCCAATAGCGATCGTGCGGTCCTGGGCCAGAGTGCCGAGGAGCTCGGTATTGACCCGGTTGACGCCGGCGCCGAGGCCGATGAACGGACGGAGCGACGACTCGGCGCTGCCGAAGTCATAGATGACGTTCATCATCAGCGTGGTAGCCTGGATTTCCCCGTCGGGGTTCTCGCAGGGCCCCACCGCCGGGACCGTGTTGCAGACAGCGGGGACGCCGCTCGCCGTCAGTTCGCCCAGTTCGCCCGGCCGATAACCGCCTTCCAGCTCCACGCGCCAGTTCGGCGTGAACCGGTAGCCCAAGCGGGCGAAGCCGGCCCAGTCATCGTCGACTTCAAACTCGTCGATCGCCAGGCTCAGTTCGGTCTCCGGCATGTGGTAACCGGCGTCAATCGCGCCGTACCAGCCGTTCGGCTCGGCAGCCGCAGCGCCGGCCGACAGGGCCAACGCCCCGGCGGCGCACGACGCCAGAATGAAAGTCTTAACGCGCATGGGTGGATGCCCTCCGCAGCCCAGGTGAATTTTCTCAAGGCGGCGCACGAGCCGCCGCTTGCACCCTCATAACAGCCCCGCTGGCTCAGGTCGAGACGAAGAAGCCCCGAACAACCATAAGCGTGGCCATTCAGCTACAGGGGGGCGCCGGGACGCGCGGTGGCGGGCGCCTCAGGCCGATTCCGCAATCTGAAACGGGAAAAGCGCTTCGCAAACAGCGAACTCGGCCGGCGTATCGACGTCCCAGCCCCGTTCGAATGGCATGGACCAGGCCAGGGCGCCGTCGGACTGAAAGGTGCGGTCGCGCATCAGGATATCCGGCCGGCCGACATAGACGGCGCCGTTAATGACGACCGTTCGCTCCAGATCCACGCCGCCGGAAGTGAATCGTCCCGCCGTGTCGACACGGCCGTAGAAGGACGGCGGTTTCGGCAGGGGCGAAACCCCGATCACCGCCGGGGCGCCGCTCTCGTGACAGAGACGGATGGCGCCATCGATATCCGCGGCGGTGCGCAGCGGGGAGGTCGGTTGCAGCAGAACCAGGTAGTCCCAGCGCCCGCCCACCTGATCCAGCGCGTGTTCGATCGCGTCGATGACCGAAGCGGTCGCCCCGGACAGGTGATCTGGCCGCAGGAACGGCGGCGGCCACCCCATCCCGGCGGCCGTCGCGGCCACCGCCGGGTCATCCGTGGAAACCACCAGATGATCGATCAGGGCGGACCCGCGCGCCGCCTCGAGCGTCCAGGCCACCATGGGCCGCCCGGCCAGGGGCCGGGCGTTCTTGGCGATCAGCCTTTGCGAGCCGCCTCGCGCCGGTACGATCGCCAGAACTCGCCGGTCGCCGATCATGCGACCGCATCGATGGCCGCGGGGGCCGCCGCGAGCCCGCTCACGCCCACGGATCGTGCGGGTGCGAATGATCGTCGGTCGAATCGAGCAGCATCAGCCCCACCGGTCCGATCACCGTGGACTCCTCCATCTGGAGGGCGATCAGGGCCGCCTTGCCGACACCTTCGCCGGGCAGGATCAGCGGTTGATCGTCGTCCACGGCCGGGAGAACCTGGGCATCATCCCACAGGGTCAGCGGCAGGAAGGCGTCGTCCTCGGCGGAGGGCAGGACCAGAGGCTCGCCGTCGGCGAAAACGGCCTTGTCTCCGACCATGGCCGGCAGGGTGAGTGGACCCTGGTCACTCCCGGACAGCAGGGGCGCGGGAGCGCCGCCCAGCGCCTGGGTCGACCCGTCGCCAAAGCGCAGGGTTTCGATGTCGAGGGCCAGGATCGAGCCGTCGCGGCCGCCTGTTCCGTCGATGATCCGCCAGCCCGCGCCCTCGGCCGTGATCGTGTAGTCCGCCGCGAGGCCCTGCAGCACGATCGTGTCGGTCCCGAGCCCGCCGCGGATCTGGTCCGTCCCGCCGCCGCCGCGCAGGGTGTCGTTCCCGGCTCCCCCGATGATCAGGTTGTTGTCCGTGCCGGTGAACTCGGCCGAGGGGGAACCAGGTAGCACGAAAGTGTCGCCAGGCTCGCCGTACAGTGCATCCACCGCGTCGGCCTCGCGGCGACTGGAGCCAGCGCGGCCGTAGACGACGTCGAGGGACAAGGCGCCGACCAGAAATTCGTCGCACACCCCTCCGATCAGGACAGGAAAGCCACTCCGCGAGAGGGAATCGAACATGAAACGGCCCAACCGACGAGAACCTGGTCGGCTACCGTAACGCGGCTTCCCGAAACGACAAGCGGCGCCGGTTCAACTCCTGGCGACCTGCGCGGCCGACCCAAGCCGAAGTTGCGACCGAATCAACCCCCGCCCGTACGGTTGGTGGCCTTTCCGGTCCCTTCGCATACCGGGCAGACCTCGCCTGAGGGCAGCACGCCTCCGCCCATACACTCGGGACAGAGAGTCGGATCCGGGTGCTGGAGGGAGGCCGGATCGGCCGGATCGGACGGCGTCAGATCCCGATCGTCGATTTCGTGCTCGTTCATCCGGACGGAACGGGCGGACGGAGGTCCGGTTTCATGATGACACGGCCCGGGCTTGGCATTACGGACCCGCTGGTGATGGACGAGACAGAACGGCAAACTGCGGATCGCGCGCGAGACGCGCAGGGCTGGGACACGGCGAAGACGCTGGCCGAGGCCCTGCCCTACATCCAGATCTATGACCGCAAGACGGTGGTCATCAAATATGGCGGTCACGCCATGGGCGAGAGCGCCGTGGCGAAACAGTTCGCCGCCGACGTCGTATTGTTGAAGCTGATGGGTGTGAACCCGGTCGTCGTCCACGGTGGCGGGCCGCAGATCAGCGCCATGCTCGAAAAGGCCGGTGTGAAGTCGAGCTTCGTCGACGGGCTGAGGGTCACCGACGCCGACACCATGCAGGTCGCCGAAATGGTCCTGTCGGGCGCGGTGAACAAGGAGATCGCCCACTGGATCACCATGGCGGGCCGCAAGGCGGACGTGCGCGGCATCGGCCTGTCCGGCAAGGACGCGGGCCTGCTGACGGTGGAGAAGACCCGCCGCACCAAGCGTGACCCCGACAGCATGATCGAGCACGAGGTCGATCTCGGTTTCGTGGGCGAACCGACCAAGGTCGATCCCAAGCTGGTCGTGCGGCTGCTGGAATCCGACGCCGACTGGGTTCCGGTCATCGCCCCCATCGGGGTCGCGGAGGACGGCCAGACCTTCAACGTCAACGCCGACACCGTGGCGGGGGCGCTGGCGGGGTCGCTGAACGCCAAGCGCATGCTGCTGCTGACCGACGTGGCGGGGGTGAAGGGCGCCGACGGCGAGATCATCCGCCAGATGACGGTGGGAGAGGCCTCGAAGCTGATCGACGACGGCGTCGCCACCGGCGGGATGATCCCCAAGCTGCAGACCGCCATCGCCGCCGTGCGGGACGGGGTCGAGGCGGTGGTCATCCTCGACGGCCGGCGGCCGCACGCCATGCTGGTTGAGCTGTTCACCGAACATGGCGCCGGCACCCTGGTGAAGGCTGAAGAATGACGGCCGAACCCGTGCAGCCGACCGAGATCGCCGCCGACCTGCGTCACGTGCGAAGCTGGATCTTCGACCTGGACGACACCCTGTATCCGCCCGAGCGTCAGATCCTGAAACGGGTGAGCGAGCGGATCGGCCATTTCATGGTTCGCACCACCGGCCTGCCGCTGGACGAGGCGCGGGCGCTTCAGAAGCGCTATCTGATGGACCACGGCGCGGCGCTGGGCGGGCTGATGAAGGACTATACCATCGACCCGGAAGAGTTCCTGGCCGATGTGCATGACGTGCCGCTGGACGACCTCCATGCGGACGAGGGTCTCAGGGCGGGACTGGAGCGGCTGAACGGGCCCCGCTACGTCTTCACCAATGGCTCGACGCGGCACGGCGAGCGCGTGCTGGAGCAACTGGGGATCAGCGACCTTTTCGACGGCCTGTTCGCGGTCGAACACGCCCGGCTGGTTCCCAAGCCGCACCCGGACACCTTCGCCCTGATGCTGGAGCGGTTCCAGCTCGATCCGGCGACGGCGGCCTTCTTCGAAGACACCGTGCGCAATCTCGAACACGCCAAGGAGTTGGGGATGACCACGGTGCTGGTCGGCCCCCATGCCTTCGACGCCGAGGCGCCGTTCGTGGACCACCGGGCGGCCGCGCTCGGGCCCTTTCTAGCCACCGCCATCCTGCCGGGAGATCCGACATGACCGACCACGCCGATCTGGAAGGCGTCATCGAGGCGGCGTGGGAGGACCGGGCCAGCGTCTCCGTCTCGACCCACGGCGAGGTCCGCAGGGCGGTCGAGCAGGCGATCGGAATGCTGGACGCGGGCGAGGCGCGGGTCGCCTCGCGCGGTGACGACGGTGTCTGGACCACGCACCAGTGGCTGAAGAAGGCGGTGCTGCTGTCGTTCCGGCTCAACGACAACGAACTCGTCCGCGGCGGCGACCGCGGAGCGGCCAGCCACGCACCGGGCGTCGGGCCATGGTGGGACAAGGTCCCGAACAAGTTCGGCGACTGGACCGCCAACCATTATCAGGAGGCCGGCTTCCGTTCGGTTCCGGGCGCGATCGTGAGGCGAGGCGCCTTCGTCGGCCGCAACGTGGTGCTGATGCCGTCGTTCGTGAACATCGGCGCGTATGTCGACGAGGGTTCGATGGTCGACGCCTGGGCCACGGTCGGCTCGTGCGCCCAGATCGGCAAGAACGTGCACCTGTCGGGCGGCGCGGGCATCGGCGGGGTGCTGGAGCCGCTGCAGGCCAATCCGACCATCATCGAGGACGGCTGCTTCATCGGCGCCCGGGCCGAGGTCGCCGAGGGCGTCATCGTCCGCGAGGGCGCCGTGTTGGCCATGGGCGTCTATCTGTCCGGGTCGACCAAGATCGTCGACCGGGCCACCGGCGAGGTGTTCCGCGGCGAGGTGCCGGCGTATTCGGTCGTGGTGCCGGGCTCGCTGCCCGATCCGAACGGCGGACCGTCGCTCTACTGCGCGGTGATCGTGAAACGGGTGGACGCGCAGACGCGAGCCAAGACCGGGGTCAACGAACTGCTGCGGGACTGAGAATGCGCCGCGCGGCGCTCATCGGCGTCACGAGCGCCCTCGCCACAGGCGTGGCGGCCTATGCCCTGACCTTCTTCAGCGATCCGGGCCCGATCGGCCGGCCGCTGGCGATGGCGCTTGGCCTATGCCTGACAGCCGTCCCGACCGGGTTGGCCGCCGGCCTGATCTCGCGGCTGGAGGCGAGCAGCGGCGGCGGCCACGACAAGCGGCGCTCTTCAGCTGGCGGCCTTGGCCGCCTATTGCCTGCTGGTCTGGAAGGGCAGCTGGGATCTGCCCGCCCTGGTTGCATTCGCTGTGTTGCTTCAGGCCGCCGCCGTGACCGCAGCCGGCTGGCTGATCGGCCTCCGGGATCGCGCACAAACGGTGCGCTAGCTTGCCTTCGCCAGCCGCACCAGCTTGCCGTTCGGCTCGTCGGTGATAGCCCACACGGCGCCGTCAGGGGCCACAGCGATGTCTCGCACCCGTTCGCCGAGGTCCGTCAGCAGCCGCTCCTCGCCGATGACGCGGTTCCCGTCCAGCACCAGCCGCGCGATGTGCTTTTCCTTCAGGCCGGCGACCAGCAGGTTGCCGCGCCAGCCCGGGAACATGGCGCCATCGTAGATGGCGACGCCGCCGGGGGCGATGACCGGATCCCAATAGTAGACCGGCTGCTCCAGCCCCTCGCGGGCGGTGATCCCCTCATTGATCGGACCGCCGCGGTATTCGACGCCGTAGGCGATGATCGGCCAGCCGTAGTTGACGCCGGCGCGGTCGAGGTTGAGCTCGTCACCACCGCGGGTGCCGTGCTCGACGGTCCAGACATCGCCGTTTGGGGCGATGGCGACGCCCTGAACGTTGCGGTGGCCCAGCGACCAGATTTCAGGGCGTGCGCCCTCGCGGTCGACGAAGGGGTTGTCGACCGGGACGGAGCCGTCGGCGTTGATCCGGATGGTCTTGCCCATGTGCGAGCCGAGATCCTGCGCCTGCGGCCGCATCGGCGCATCGGAGCGGTCGCCGAGCGTGATGAACAGGTGACCCGCACGGTCGAAGGCCAGGGATGAGCCGAAGTGAGCGCCGCCGTCATAGGCGGGCATGGCGCGGAAGATGACCTGCACGGCGTCGACCCGCGTCCCGTCGTCCGAAAGTCGGCCGCGGGCGACGGAGGTGGCGTTGCCGCCCTCGCGAGGCTCGGCGTAGCTCCAGTAGATCAGGCGGTCCGCGGCGAAGGTCGGGCCGACCACCACGTCGAGAAGCCCGCCCTGCCCGCGCGCATCGACGGCGGGGAGTCCGGCTATGGGCTCCCCCACCGCCCCCTCGGCGGTGACGATGCGCAGCCGGCCGGGGCGCTCGGTGACCAGCCAGCGACCGTCGGGCAGCATGGCGAGGCCCCATGGCTCCTCGAGCCCCGACGCCACCACTGTATGCGCCAGCGCCGCTTCGGTGCGCACGCCCGGGGCCCGTGTCTGGCCCGCGAAGGCCGGCTGCTGGTCCGCGGCGTTGGGAGGCCGGGATTCGACCGGCGCGGAGCCGCTGGCGGCGGGGATCTGGTTCTGTTCGTCGGCCCCGCAGGCGGCGGCCAGGGCCACGGCGGAGACGGAGACGGCGACGGCGAGCAGGCGCATGGCGGAAACCCCGGTTGGCTGGTCGTTCGTGAAGCGATGCAATGGACCTCGCGGTTCCCCGCGCCCGGCGCAAGCCCGCAAGCAGCGCCGAGGCCCTCGCGACGACTTGAAACCGTCTGCGCCCCCCTCTATAGGCACGCCTCTTCCGGCGGACAGACCAGTTCCCGCCGGACCCCGGACGCCGGGGCTGGGTAGCTCAGCTGGTTAGAGCGGTGGATTCATAACCCACAGGTCGGCGGTTCGAGCCCGCCCCCAGCCACCATTCCGGCAACCCGCCCGCATTCCCCGCGTTCACGGCGAAGGTTCAACGCCGAAGGGGACTTCCCATGCGCATCCGTATCGCCGCCCTCACCGCTGTCGCCGCCCTGGCGCTGGGCGCCGCCGCCTGCACCGAAGCCGAGCAGGACAATACCCGGGCCGAGGCCGACGAGGCCGCCGACGACACCGGTTCCGCCATCCAGGAAGAGGCCGCCCAGATTGGCTCCGCCGTGAAGGCGGGCGCCAGCGAGGTCGCCCAGGAAATCGACGAGGGGACCGATCGGCTGGCCGAGGAGGCTGACGAGCAGGAGGCCGAGACCAGGGCCGATGCTAAGGGCAACTAGGCCGCGGGCGCGCCGGCGGGCTCGGCCAGAAGGGCGTCGATCAGGGCCCGCGCCTCGGGGCTGGCCCAATCGGCCTCGCCGGAGAAATGCGCGCGGATGCGGCCCTGCCGGTCGAGCAAGACGGTCTGGGGCATCTTGCCCTCGCCGGGCAGCTCGAACGGGAGCTGGAACTTCATGTCGCTGTAGAGCGGCAGGGGCTCGTGCACGTCGATGAAGCTGCGGGCGTCGGCGAGGCCGTCCGCGGTGGCGTCGACGTTGATCGGCAGCACGATCAGGTCCGTGCCGGCATAGGCCTGGGCGAGGCGGGCCAAGGTCGGCATCTCGGTGCGGCAGGGCGCGCACCACATCGCCCACAGGTTGACCACCACCACCTTGCCCCGGAAGTCGGCGAAGCGGGCGGCGGCTCCGTCGCGGGTCCTGAAGACGTAATCGGGCGCGGGCGCGAGCGCCGCGGGGGTCTCCAGCCGGGTCAGCGACCCCTTGGCGAACCGGGCCAGTTCGCTCTTGGCGGGCGGCGCGGGCGCGGCGGCTTTGAAGAAGGCGTCGCGATTGGCGTATAGCAGGCCGGCGCCCGCGATCATGCCGACCGCCAGCGCGCCCGCGATCGCCATTCCCGCCGTCCTAGAGCGCTTCATGACACAGCCTTCCCAACCCGGTGCCACAGTTAAGCCTTCTCCGAACGCGGAAGGTCAAGACATGTGGGGCGGGCGTTTCTCGGCGCGGCCGGCGGACATCATGCAGGCGATCAACGTCTCCATCGGCGTCGACAGGCGGCTGTGGGCCCAGGATCTGGCGGGCTCGCGGGCGCATTGCCGGATGCTGGCGGCGCGCGGCATCGTGACCCAGGCGGACGCCGATGCGATCCTCGGCGGGCTGGACGCGATCGAGGCGGAGATGCGCGACGGGAGCTTCCCGTTCCGCGACCAGTTCGAGGACATCCACATGAATGTGGAGGCGCGGCTGGCCGAGCTGATCGGGGAGCCGTCGGGGCGGCTGCATACGGCGCGGAGCCGCAACGACCAGGTGGCGACGGACTTTCGCCTGTGGGTGAGGGACGCCTGCGACGCGGCGGTGGCGCAGCTGGAGGGGCTGCAGCGGGCGCTGCTGGCGCGGGCCGAACAGCACGCCGGCGACCTGATGCCCGGCTTCACCCATCTGCAGCCGGCCCAGCCGGTGACCTTCGGCCACCACCTGATGGCCTATGTCGAGATGTTCGGGCGGGACGCCTCGCGGTTCGCGGACGCCCGGAAGCGGATGAACGAGAACCCGCTGGGGGCCGCGGCGCTGGCGGGGTCGCCCTTCCCCATCGACCGGCACATGACGGCGGCGGAACTGGGCTTTGACCGGCCGATGGGCAATTCGCTGGACGCGGTGTCCGACCGGGACTTCGCGCTGGAGAGCCTGGCCGCGGCCTCGATCTGCGCCGGGCACCTGTCGCGGCTGGCCGAGGAGATCGTGGTGTGGATGACGCCGCAGTTCGGCTTCGTCAGCCTGCCGGACGACCTGACCACCGGCAGTTCTATCATGCCGCAGAAGCGCAATCCGGATGCCGCGGAGCTGGTGCGGGCCAAGACGGGCCGGATCATGGGCTCGCTGGTGGCCCTGTCGACGGTGATGAAGGGACTGCCGCTGGCCTATTCGAAGGACATGCAGGAGGACAAGCCGCCGGTGTTCGAGGCCTTCGACGCCCTGACCCTGGCGCTGGGGGCGATGACGGCGATGGTTTCGGCCCTGCAGCCCGACACAGAGCGGATGCGGGCGGCGGCGGGGTCGGGCTTCTCGACCGCGACCGATCTGGCCGACTGGCTGGTGCGGGAGCTGAACCTGCCGTTCCGCAAGGCGCACCATGTCACGGGGGCGGCGGTGAAGCGGGCGGAGGCGCTGGGCGTGGATTTGTCGCAACTGCCGCTGGCTGAACTGCAATCGCTTGAGGCGGGCGTCACGGAAGCGGTTTACAAGGTGCTCACGCCCGAGGCTTCCTGCGCCAGCCGCCAGAGCTTCGGGGGCACGGCGCCGGAACAGGTCCGCGCGCGCATCGCCGACTGGACGGCGCGACTGGGGTAGATGGCATGAAGAAACTGATTGTCCTGGGCGCCGCCGCCCTGATGGCCGCCTCCGCGGCGGGCTGTGGCCGCGTGGCCGACCTGGACGCCCCGCCGGCCAGGCGGACCGAACGCGCCCTGCCGGACGAGCGTGGGCCCGGACCGGTCGAGCCGGCCACGGTCTACCGTCCGCCCAGCCAGGCGCCGATCGACGGCGGACCCAGCTCGAACCCCTATGGCGGTTCGGGCGCCAACCCCGGCTAGGACCTTGCACCATTTCGACCGGATCGACGGCGCCCTCCATGCGGAGGCCGCGCCTCTCGAGGCCATTGCGGAGGCGGTGGGCACGCCGGTCTATGTCTATTCGACCGCGACCCTGACGCGGCACTACCGGCTGCTGCGCGAGGCGGTGGACGCGCATCGCGCGGCGCTGGGCGGTCCCGGCAAGGAGGGGGCCCTGATCGCCTTCGCCGTCAAGGCCAACTCCAACCTGTCGGTGCTGGCGACGCTGGCCCGGCTGGGGTGCGGCGCCGATACGGTGTCGGAGGGCGAGATCCGGCGGGCGCTGAAGGCGGGCGTCCCGGGGCAGCGCATCGTCTTCTCGGGCGTCGGCAAGACCGACGCCGAACTGGCCTTCGCCATCGAGGCCGGGGTGCGCCAGATCAACGTGGAGAGCGCCGTCGAGCTGGACCGGCTGATCGCCGTGGCCGCCGCCAGGGGCGCCGCGCCGGAGATCGCCATCCGGGTCAATCCGAAGATCGGGGCCGGCGGCCACGCCCGGATCACCACCGGCGGGGCGACCGACAAGTTCGGGGTGCCGGCCGAGGAGGCGCCGGCCCTGTACGCCAAGGCCGCCGCCTCGCCGCATGTGACGCCGGTCGGCCTGGCCTGTCACATCGGCAGCCAGATCACCACGCTGGAACCGCTGGAGGCGGCGTTCCGGGCCCTGCGCGAGATGACCCTGGCGCTGCGGGCCGAGGGGCTGGCGGTCAGCCGGCTGGATCTCGGCGGCGGGCTGGGCGTGCCGTATCACGGCCAGTCGGACCTGCCGTCGATCGCCGACTATGTCGCCATGTCGGCGGGGGTGCTGGAGGGGCTGGAGGTCGAGGCGGCGTTCGAGCCGGGCCGGCTGCTGGCGGCCAACGCCGGGGTGCTGTTGAGCCGGGTCATCCAGGTCAACGCCCGCAGCGACGGCCGGACCTTCCTGGTGCTGGACGCGGGCATGAACGACCTGATGCGGCCGGCCCTGTACGACGCCTTCCACGACGTCGTGCCGGTGCGGGAGCGGCAGGGCGGGACGGCGGCCTACGACCTGGTCGGGCCGATCTGCGAGTCCACGGACGTGTTCGCGCGGGAGCGGAGGCTGGCGCCGGTGCAGGCCGGGGACCTGGTGGCCTTCATGGGCGCGGGGGCGTACGGGGCGGTGCTGGCCAGCGAGTACAACTCCCGCCCCCTGGTCCCGGAGGTGCTGGTCGACGGCGACCGCTGGGCGGTGGTGCGGGGACGGCCGACCTACGACGAGATGTGGGCGCGGGAGCCGCAGGCGGACTGGCTGGGCTGAGGCCGGTTTTACCCGGGTGAAATCCGGAAAGCGGTGTGGCGCCGTCGGCAGGGTCGGCAACCGGAACAGCGGGGGCAGAGTCGGCAGAGTCTACATCGGCGCGCCTCGGGCGGTGCGGCGGGGATGCGATTGTCAAAGACCGGCGGACAGACGAACGGCGCATTATGCGCCCGCCGGTTTGTGCGGCGGGAAGATCGATTCCAGAATCCAGGAAGTGACTGAAAAGGCGGGAGATCGCCTCCACAATCCGACTATGATTCCGCGGATTGTCAGCACAGCGTCATGCCTTCGCTTTCGTCATCCCGGGAGCGAGCGCAGCGAGACCCCGGGACAAGGCGGCGCCGAAGGCGACCTGTGCATGCAGGATGTGTCCGGGAGTCGGCCCTCCCGACAGGTTCGCGCTGACGCGCGCCGCCTCGTCCCGGGGTCGGCGCGGCTGCGCCGCTTGCCCCGGGATGACGAAAGGAGGGGTAGGCCGCGTCCCGGCTCAGTCCAGGGCGCAGATGTCGGGGAGGCCGCGGAGGGCGCCGGCGTGGTCGAGGCCGTAGCCGACGAGGAAGCGGTTGGGGGCGTCCCAGCCGACGAAGTCGGGCTCGGGGGCGCGGGGCAGAGGCCAGGGCTTTTTGGCGAAGACGCAGGTGAGGACCTCGGCCGCGCCCGCCTCGCGGGCGATGCGGACAGCCTCGGCCAGCGACAGGCCGGTGTCGAAGACGTCGTCGAGGATCAGCACCTTCTTGCCGGCGATGGGGCGCTGAAAATTCGCATAGACGTCGATCTTGCCGCGGCTCGACTGTTCGTCGCCGTAGGAGGCCAGCCACAGGGCGTCGAAGCGGACGTTGCGGCCGATGCGCGACAGGGCCCGGGTCAGGTCGGCGGCGAACCACAGCCCCCCGGTCAGCAGCACCGCCGCCACGGTCTCGTCGTCGGTGACGGGGGCGATCTGGCGGGCCAGGTCGGCGACGATGCGCGCGACCTCCGCCTCGGGCAGCAGGACGGTGGGGGTCGGGGTGTCAGCCATGCGAGGCGGATACCGCCTCAGGCCCGTGCGAGTCGATAGCGAGCGGCGCCGCCACGGGTACGGCCACCGGCACGGCGTCGATCGGCTGCATGTTCAGCGCCTCGACCGGCCCCGGAGACAGGGCGGGGCGCAGGCCGCCGACATCGGCGGTCGGCAGCGGACGGTGGACGGGCGGCGCGGCGCGATGGGCGGGCGCTTCCGTCGCCGGGGCGGCGTCCTCGAGTACGAAGGCGACGCCGACGCCCTGACCCTTGCCGCCCGGATCGGCGATGGTGGCGGCGAAGCCCTGGACCTTGCCGGGCAGGACGGGGGCGGCGTCGATGCGCACCACGGCGTGGCCGATCTCCGCCCCGTGGGCGTCCAGCAGGGCGACCCGGACCGGCGGCGCGGTGCGCTCGTCCTCGCGGACGTTGCGGAGCGCGCCCGAGACCAGAACCTTGCCGGGATCGTTGGGCGCGGCGCGGGCCGAGACGGCCTCGAATTCCAGGCCGGTGGGATTCACCGTCAGGCCGACCGCGGCGTAGGCGGCGGCGGCGCGGGGCGCCATCTCGACGACCTCGACGCGGAACAGCCAGGCGGCGCCGAGCAGGGCCGCGAAGCCGGAGGCGATGCCGGCCCAGACCACGCCGTGGGCGGCGGCGCGGCGCAGCCGGCGCTGCTGCTCGGCCCGGGCGCGGAAGGCGCGGGGCAGTTCGGGCGCCGGGGTCTCGGACAGTGATTCGGCGGACTCGGCCGCCTCCTCGCGCCGCGAGAAGCTCGACGGCTCCAGCCCCGGCGGCGAGACCGACAGCTCCAGCGGCTCGTCCAGGGTGGCGCGCCAGGTGTGTTTGCAGGTCTTGCAGCGCACCGTGCGGCCGGTCGGGCCGATCGCCTCGTCGGGGGTGAAATAGCTGGTGGCGCAGGACGGGCAGGTCAGTATCATGTGCGCTGACTGAGAGGCGTTCCGCCCCCTCCCGTCGCGGCTTCACGGCCGCGTCCTGACCCAAAATCGATGCCCGTCCAGCCCCGCCGCGCCGCCTTGACCGCCTCCGCGACCGACACCGTCCGCCTTTCCGGCGTCGGCTTCGGCTATGCGGACGGCCCGAGCGTGCTGCGGGACATTAACCTCATTCTGGCAGCGGGCTCTTTCCACTTCCTTACCGGGCCGTCGGGGGCCGGAAAGTCGACGCTGCTGAAACTGCTGACCCTGGCGGCCCGTCCGACGGCCGGAGAACTGACGCTGTTCGGGGAGGATGCGGGCGCGGCCCCGCGGTCGGCCCTGCCCGGCTTCAGGCGGCGCATGGGGGTGGTGTTCCAGGATTTCCGCCTGCTGGACCATCTGTCCGCCTTCGACAACGTCGCCCTGCCGCTGCGTCTGGCGGGGGCGAGGCGCGACAGCTACGCCGCCGACGTGGAGGAGATGCTGGACTGGGTCGGGCTGGGCGAGCGGACGGACGACCGGCCGCCGACGCTGTCGGGCGGGGAGAAGCAGCGCCTCGCCATCGCCCGGGCGGTGGTCAACCGGCCGGACCTGATCCTCGCCGACGAGCCGACCGGCAGCGTCGACGCGGCCATGGGCGAGCGGCTGCTGAAGCTGTTCCAGTCGCTGAACCGGCTGGGCACGACGGTGCTGATCGCCAGCCACGACGAGGGACTGGCGGCGGCCTCGGGGGCCTCGGTGCTGCGGCTCGAGGGCGGCCGGCTGGTCGGGGGGATGGCGTGATCCCGGGCCTGACGCGGAGCCGGGCGGCGATCCTGCCGCGCGACGGCGGCGGCGAGCCGTGGCTGGCGGCGGTGATCGCCGTGCTGTGCTTCCTCGCCTGCCTGTCGGCGGTAGGGGCCGTGTCCGCCGACAGGGCGGCGCACGGCTGGGCCCGGCAGCTGCGCGCCGAGGCGACGGTCCAGGTGCGGCCCCGCGTCGGCGAGACGGGGACGGAGGCGGCGGCGCGGGCGGCGCAGACGCTGGCGGGCGTCACCGGCGTCGAGGAGGCCGAGGCGATGGATCGCCAGACCGCCGAGGCCCTGCTGAGGCCGTGGGTCGGCGACGCGGTTCTGCCCGACCTGCCCCTGCCCCATCTGGTCACCGTCCGGCTGGATCGCGATGCGCCGGCCAGCGCCGTCAGCCTGAGCCGCGCCCTGGCCGAGGCGGGGGTGGACGCGACGGTCGACGACCACAGCCTGTGGCGCGGAGAGGTCGAGCGGTCGGCGGCGCTGATCACCGCCCTCGCCGTGGCGGCCTTCCTGCTGACGGCGGGCGCGGCGGGGGCGGCCATCGTCTATGCGACCCAGGCCGGAATGGCGGCGCAGCGCACGATCATCGAGACGCTCAGTCTCAACGGGGCTTCGGACGGGCGGATCGCCGGCCTGTACCAGGCCCGCTATGGCCTGCTGGCGGCGGGGGCGGGCGCGGCGGGGGCGGCGGCCGCCATGGCGCTGACGGCGGGGCTGAGGTTCCTCGGCGGCGCGGACGGCGTCACGCCGGCCCTGCCCGTGGCCTGGAGCGATCTGCTGATGCTCTCGCCATGCCCGCTGCTGGCCGCTACGGTGGCGCTTGTCGCGGCGCGGATCACCGCGCTGGCGCGATTGCGGGGCGGCCGTTAAGTTAACGCCATGAAGTTTCTAACCTTCGTCGCCATCATCGTGGTGATCTGGCTGGTCGGCCTGTTCGCCTTCGCCGACCGGGTGCGCAGCTATACGCCGGCGGCCGAGCCCGCTCGTGCGGACGCCATCGTCGCCCTGACCGGCCCCTCGGCCGAGCGCGTCAACGCCGCCATCCGCCTGCTGGAACAGGACAAGGGCCAGCGGGTGCTGATCTCGGGGGTCAACCGCGAGGTTCGCCGCCAGGAGCTGCGCGCGCTGACGCCGGGCTCGAACAAGCTGTTCAACTGCTGCGTCGACCTGGGCTTCGAAGCCGAGGACACCATCGGCAACGCCCAGGAGATCGCCGCCTGGTCCGAGGCCAAGGGCTATGACAGCCTGATCGTGGTGACCTCGGACTATCACATGCCCCGCGCCCTGACCGAGATCCGGGCGGCGGCGCCCGATCTGGAACTGACGCCCTATGCGGTGGAGACGCCGTCGCTGGACAATTCGCGCTGGTGGCGGGCGGCCGTGACGGCGCGGCGGATGACGCTGGAATACATGAAATATCTGGCCGCCCTGGGACGGGCGCTGGTCGGCGGCGAGTACGAGCGCCCCGCGACCGAAGCCGCGCCGGCCGGGAAGGCCGGCTGACATGACCACCCTGCGTTCGCTGCTGTTCGTCGCCTGGCTCTATCTGTCGATGGCCCTGTTCGCCGTCGGCCTCTCGCCCGCCCTGCTGCTGCCGCACCGCTACGCCATGGGGGTGATCCGGGGCTGGGCGGGCTTCTGCCTGTTCGGCCTGCGCTGGATCGCGGGGGTGAAGGTCGAGTTCCGCGGCCTGGAGCACCGGCCGACCGGCGCCGCCCTGGTCGCCGGCAAGCACCAGAGCATGCTGGACGTGATCGCGCCGTGGATCGTGCTGCCCGACAACTGCTTCATCATGAAGAAGGAGCTGCGGCCCCTGCCCTTCTTCGGCTGGTTCGCGTGGAAGACGGGTATGATCGCCGTCGACCGCTCGGCGCATTCCAGGGCGCTGAAGGACATGGTGAAGCAGGCGCGGACGCGGTTCGCCGAGGGGCGGCAGATATTGATCTTTCCGGAGGGGACGCGGGCGGCTGTGGGGGCGCCGGCGGACTACAAGCCGGGCATCGCGGCGCTGTACCGCGATCTGGAATGTCCCTGCACGCCGATGGCGACGAACTCGGGGGTTTGCTGGCCGGCGCACGGGTTCCGGAGATATCCGGGGACGGTGGTCTATGAGTTCCTGCCGGCGATCCCGGCGGGGCTGAAACGGGCGGAGTTCATGGCGGAGCTGGAGGCGCGGATCGAGGGGGTGTCGGGAGCGATGCTGGCGGCGGACGAGCGGCCCGCTCTCACCTGACTAACGCAGCGTCTCCCACGCCAGGGCGTGGACCTTGTCGCGGCCGAGGGCGGCGGCGAGGGGCGGCTCGGCGAACAGGCCGGCGATGGCGGGGTCGCGCACGTCGAGGCCGCCGGTGAAGGCGCCGAAGGCCGGGAGGACGGCGCGGCGGCCGTCGGTGACGAAGCAGGGACGGCGGACGCCGCGGCCGTGGGCGGCGACCCGGGCGGCGGGGTGGAGGTGGCCGGCGATCTCGCCGGGCTGAACGCCGGGCTGCGGTTCGTGGATCAGGCGGAGAGAGCCGAGGGACAGGGTTTCGGTCACTTGCCCGGGCAGGGCGTCGAGGGAGCCGGCGAGGGCGCGGATGTCGTGGTTGCCTTCGAGCCAGATCCAGTCACGGCCGGCGGCGAGGCGGTGCAGACGGGCCGCGTCGTCCGGGGCCATGCGGGCGATCGATTTCGAGTCGTGGAAGCTGTCGCCGAGCAGGACGACGGCGGCGGGCTGGAGGGCTTCGATCTCGGCCTCGAGCCGGTCGAGGGTGGCGCGGCTGTCGTAGGGGGGCAGCATCTGGCCGCGGGCGGCGAAGGCCGAGCCCTTCTCCAGATGCAGGTCGGCGGCGATCAGGGTGCGGTGGTTCAGCACCCACAGGGCGCCGGAGCAGCGCAGCACGCAGGGCTCGCCCTCGATATGGACGCGCAGGCCGCCGCTGGGGCAGCGGGCGGGGGACAGGGCCTGACGCAGGACGGCGTTCATTGGGCGGCCCCGGCGGGCGTTTCGCCCATGACCTCGGCGATCAGCTCGGCCTCGTCGAACCCATAGGCGCTGGCGTCGAGGATCATCTCGGCCGCCTGGCCGCCGCCGACGCGCTCGCGGCCGATCTGGACGAGGACGGGGACGCAGAAGGGCGAGGGGCGCTCCAGATGGACATGCCGGATCCGGCCGTGGATGCGTTCGAGCAGCTGCCCCAGCCGGGCGACGTCGAGCAGGCCGGCGGCGGCGTCGGCGCGGGCGGTCTTGAGCAGCAGGTGGTCGGGCTGGTGGCGGCGGAGCACGTCGTAGATCAGGTCGGTCGAGAAGGTCACCTGCCGGCCGGTCTTCTCGTTCCCCGGCTGGCGCTTCTCGATCAAGCCGGAGATCAGGGCGCAATTGCGGAAGGTGCGCTTCATCATGAAGCTCTCCTCCAGCCAGCTCTCGAGGTCGTCGCCGAGCATGTCGGGCTCGAACAGGGCGTCGAGGTCGAGGCCGTCCATCGGCTTGATCGACCAGATGGCCAGCGAATAGTCGGTGACGACGAAGCCCAGCGGGCCGACGCCGAGGCGGTCGAGGCGGCGGGTCAGCAGCATGCACAGGGTGCCGTGGGCGAGGCCGCCGGCGAACGGATAGGCGACGAGGAAGTGGCGCGACCCGCGCGGGAAGGTCTCGACCAGCATGGTCTCCGCGTCGGGGATGGCGGACTTCGCTTCCTGAAGCTCCAGCCACTCCTGCACGTCGGGGGGCAGGACGCGCCAGTGCTCGCGGTTTTCGATCATGTCCCGGACGCGGTCGGCAAGCGAGCGCGACATGGGGAATTTGGAGCCGCCCCAGGAGGGGATCTTCGGGTCGCTGTCCTGGGCATGGGTGACCAGGGCGTCCATGCCGGCGATGGCCTGGAAGGCCCAGACCTGACCGGCGAAGACGAAGGTGTCCCCGGGGACCATGGGCTCGAAATAGGTCTCCTCGGCCTCACCGACCTTGCGGCCGCCGATCAGGCGCTGGCCGCGGCGCGAGGCGACGCGGACGTTGAGGGTGGCGGCGGCGACGATGGCGCCGACGTTCATGCGGTGGCGCTGGGCGGTCCGGGCGTCGCGCACCTTCCAGCGGCCCTGCCGGTCGCGGACGATGCGGGCGAAGCGTTCATAGGTGCGCAGGGCGTAGCCGCCGGTGGCGACCAGATCGACGACCTCCTCGAACTGCTCGTACGTCAGGCCGCGGTAGGGGCCGCAGGCGGTGACCTCCGCATACAGGTCCTCCATGGCGAAGGGTTCGGAGCAGGCGCAGCCCATGACGTGCTGGGCGAGGGTGTCGAGGGTGCCGGTGTGGACCGGCTCCCAGTCGAAGGCGTTTTCGGCCACGGCCTCGCGGGCGGCCTGGCATTCCAGCATCTCGAAGCGGCTGGCGGGGACCATCAGGGCGCGCGACGGCTCATCCAGCCGGTGGTTGGCGCGGCCGATGCGCTGCACGAGGCGGCTGGCGCCCTTGGGGGCCGCCAGCTGGATGACGAGGTCGACGTCGCCCCAGTCGATGCCGAGATCGAGGGTGGAGGTGCAGACCACAGCGCGCAGGTCGCCGCGCGCCATGGCCGCCTCGACCTTGCGGCGCTGCTCGGCGGCGAGGGAGCCGTGATGCAGGGCGATGGGCAGGTCGTCGTCGTTGATGGCCCACAGCCGCTGGAACACGAACTCGGCCTGCCAGCGGGTGTTGACGAAGATCAGGCTCATGCCCGCGCGGCGGATGGCGTCATAGACCTCGGGGATGGCGTGCTGGCCGGTGTGGCCGGCCCAGGGGACGTGGCCCTCGGAGACGAGGACGTCGACCACGGGGGGAGCGCCGGGGTCGCCCTTCACAATGGTGACGGCGCTTGAGGCTGACCCCTCCACCCCTTCGGGGTCCCCCTCCCCATCGCTGCGCGACAGGGAGGAGACGGTGGTGGCGCCGCCTGTCTCCTCCCCACGCAGTGGGGAGGGGGACCCCGAAGGGGTGGAGGGGTCCGACCTGCGCACCTCGCCCGGCCGGAGCCAGTCGGCGATCATCGCGGGGTCGTCGACGGTGGCGGAGAGGGCGACGCGGCGCATCTGCGGGGCGTATTTCTGCAGCCGCCCAAGCCCGAGGCTCAGCAGGTCCCCGCGCTTGCCGCTCCAGATGGCGTGGACCTCGTCGAGGACGACGCATTTCAGGTCGGCGAAATAGCTGCGGGCGCCGTCCCAGGCGCAGAACAGGGCCAGCTGTTCGGGGGTGGTCAGCAGGATGTCGGGCGGGAAGTCGCGCTGGCGCTGGCGCTTGGACTGTTTGGTGTCGCCGGTGCGGCTCTCGACGTGGATGTTCAGGCCGATCTCGCGGATCGGGGTCATCAGGTTGCGCTCGACGTCGGTGGTCAGGGCCTTGAGCGGCGAGAGGTAGAGGGTGTGGACGCCGGAGCCCGGGCCGGTCACCGGCTTCGGGCCGCGCCCGGCCAGCTCGATCAGGGAGGGCAGGAAGCCGGCCAGGGTCTTGCCGCCGCCGGTCGGGGCGACGAGCAGGGCGTGCGATCCGGCCTCGGCGGCCGCGATCATCTCGAGCTGGTGGCGGCGCGGGGTCCAGCCCCGGCTGGCGAACCAGTCGGCGAACAGGGGGGGGAGCTGCGTCACCGGCCCCACGGCGACAGCACCCGGCAGCCGGTGTGCTCGAAATGCCGGAGGTTGCGGGTGACGATCGTGAGCCCGTGCACATGGGCGGTCGCCGCGATCAGCTCATCAGTCAGGTCCGCGGTTCGCCCGGCGGCGCGCTGCGCCTCGGCCAAGGCCGCCCAGCGCTCGGTCACGTCCAGATCAATGGGGAGGATGCGGTCGTCGAAGCGCAGGATCAGTTGCGCCAGCCAGTAGTCGAGGTCGTCCCGGCGCCGGCCAGGCTCGAGTCGCACGATGCCGCGCCGCAGTTCACCCACCGAGATGACGCTCAGATGGAGGTCCGTGGGCAACTGGTCGCCCAGCCATGCGACGACAGCCGGATCGGGCCGGGCGCGTTTGGGCTCGCTGATGACGTTGGTGTCGAGCAGGAACATCAGAAGGGGTCGATATCCCGGGCCGGACGCTGGTCGCGTTCCAGGTCGACGCTCTCAAGCGAGGGACCGTTGAGCAGCCAGTCCTTGAAGTCACGCGAGGCGCGCGGGTCCTTCAGGCGCCTGAAATCCTCGGCCGAGAGCACCACGGCCGCATCCTGGCCGTGGATGGAGATTTCCTGCGGTCCTTCCGTCCGGGAACGGCGGATGACTTCGGACAGGTTGTCCTTCGCCTTGGCGAGGCTCCAGTTCATGCCGCCCTCCGTTATGGCTATGCTATATGGCCATATATCATGGGAGGGGCGGAGCGGCAATCAGATGTTCCCGTTCCGTTTCACCCGGTGAGCGCGCGGACGGCCACGTAGATCGCCACGAGGATGATCAGGCCGGCGAACAGGCGGCGACCCAGCGCGGCCCGCTCACCGAGGCGGCGGGCGATCGGCAGGCCGAGCGCGGTCCCGACGGCGCCGCCGGCGACCATGGCGACGACGACCGGCCAGTCGACGAGGCCGGAGACGGCGTAGTTGGCCGAGGTCGAGGCGCCGAACACCGCCACGCTGAGCAGGGAGGAGGCCTGGGCGTGCATCAGGGTCATGCCGGTCGCCGCCATCAGGCCGGGGACGATGAGGAAGCCGCCGCCAATGCCGAAGAAGCCGGCGGCGAATCCCGCCCCGAGGCCGATCGGGGCCAGCCGCAGGACGAGCCGGCGGTCGAGGCGCACCGCGGCGTCGCCCTCGCTGCGGGGCTTGCGCAGCATCGACAGGGCGATCAGCACCATGGCGAGGGCGAAGAACAGCAACAGGCTCTGGCCGTCGACCTGTTTGGCGAGGGTGGAGCCGGCCAGGGCGCCCAGCACGCCGGTGACGGCGAACAGTGTGGCGCAGGGCCATTTGACCCGGCCGGCGCGGGCGTGGCCGGTCAGGCCGGTCATGGCGTTCAGCGCCACGCCGGCCGCCGAGGTGCCGAGGGCCACGTGCGGATCGGCGATCCCGACGACGTAGAGCAGCAGGGGCGCGGCCAGCACCGACCCGCCCCCGCCGAACACGGCGAGGAACAGGCCGACGATCGCTCCGCTGAGCGCCGCGGCGCCCCAGGTCCACAGCATCGGGTCCATCGGTTCAGGCCGTCCGGGACGGACCCGCCGGGGAGGCGGTCACGGGCAGGCCGGCCGCCTTCCAGCCGTTCAGCCCGCCGTCGAGGACGCAGGCGGCGCCCTCGATGCGCGCCGCGAGGCGGTCGCAATACATGCCCGTGCGTCCGCCGCTGCGGCACATGAATATGACTTCGCAGCCCGGCTGGACGCCGAGATCGGCCTGTTCAAAGGTCGACAACGGAGCCGAGACGGCCCCCGGCAGATGCTCGGCGGCGAATTCGTCGGGTTCGCGGATATCGATGACGACGGCGCGGCCGCTCCTGATGCGGTCGGCGACCTGATGGGGCGACAGGGGGGTGAGGACGGCGGACATGAGGCTACTCCGGGGACGGCGGGTTGAAGATTTCGGCCAGGGTCGCGATGACGCGGACCACGGCCGGGTCGGCGATGCGGTAGAAGACGGCCTGACCCTCGCGGCGAGTCGCGACGAGCCCCTCCTCGCGCAGCAGGGCCAGATGCTGGGACAGGGCGGACTGGGACAGGCCGACCAGCGGGCAGAGCGCCCCGGCCTGAAGCTCTCCGTCCCCGAGCCGGCACAGGATCATCAGCCGCTTCTCGTTGGACAGGGCCTTGAGAAGCGTTGCAGCCTGGGTCGCACTGGCCTCGAAACGCGCGAGATCGATGTGGGTCATGCCGTTCATGTCGCCCTATATATTCGCACTTGCTAAATTAGCAATACCTAATATATAGGGCGACGTCAGTTCAGGAGCCGAGCCATGAAGCCGACCGTCCTGGCCTTCTTCGACAAGGCCACCAACACCATCAGCTATCTGGTCAGCGACCCCGCCGCGGGCGTGGCCGTCGTCATCGATCCGGTGCTGGATTACGACGCGGCCGCGGTGAGGACCTCGACCGGCAGCGCCGACGCCATCCTGGCGGCCGCCACCGAACAGGGATGGCGCATCGAGCGGGTGCTGGAGACCCACGCCCACGCCGACCACCTGTCGGCGGCGCACTACATCCGGGAGAGGACCGGGGCCCGGATCGGCGTGGGGCGGCGCATCACCGAGGTGCAGAAGACCTTCGCCGACCTGTTCGAGACGGACGACCTGACGCCCGACGGCGCCGTATTCGACGACCTGTTCGACGACGGCGACCGCTTCGCCGTCGCCGGACTGGAGGTCGAGGTGATCCACACCCCGGGCCACACGCCCGCCTGCGTCAGCTATCGCATCGGCGACGCGGTGTTCGTCGGCGATACCCTGTTCATGCCCGACTACGGCACCGCCCGCACCGACTTCCCCGGCGGCGACGCGGCCACTCTGTACCGCTCGATCCAGCGCCTGCTGGCCCTGCCGGCCGAGACCCGGATGTTCGTCGGCCACGACTATCTGCCGGAGACCGGCCGCAAGGATTTCGCTTGGGAAACGACGGTGGGCGAGGAGCGCCGGGCCAACATCCATATCGGCGGCGGCGTGAGCGAGGCGGACTTCGTCGCCCGCCGCACCGCGCGCGACGCCAGTCTCGACGTGCCGCGGCTGATCCTGCCCTCGCTGCAGGTCAACATCCGGGCCGGGGACCTGCCGCCGCCGGAGCCGTCGGGGAAGCGGTTCCTGAAGTTTCCGGTCAACGCCCTGTGAGCTGATGTTCCCGTTCCGTTTCGCGGCGGGACCAGCTATCTACGGGCGGTGTCCGTCTCCACCCTCTCCTCCTCCCCAGCCCTGACCGGCGCCGAGCCGTGGCTCGTGCTGCCGGCGTCTTTGGCCGTGCCGCCGGGGGCCGGGGCAATCTGCGATGAGGCGGGGCCGCGGAAGATCGGGCGAGGCGCGGCCGAGGGGGCGTTCACGACGGGGCCGGTGCTGGTGGCGCACGCCAGCCTGACGGCGCGAAGACTGGGGCTGGCGCCGCCGCCCCGGTCCAGCGATCTGCTCGACGTGCTGGAGCTGTTCGCCTTCGTGCGGCCGGCGCGGTTCTGCGCCCCGTCGCCGAGCGGGCTGGCGCTGGCCATGGGGATGAGCGAGCCGAAAGGAGCCGAGGCGCAGGCGGAGGCCTTGCGGCGGGCGGCCGACGGGCTGCTGCGGGAACTGGCCGACCCGGCCTATCCGGATCGCGAGGCCGCCTTCACCCTGGCCGAGACGCTGGCGCGGGCGGGATGGGCGTGGGGCTGGCGGGTGCTCGGGGCGCTGCAGCATCAGCCGGTGCGGGAGCGGCAGCATCGCGGGTCCGGGCTCGACGCCTGGTCGCGCCTGCCGGAGTGGGAAGACGAGGCGCCGCGCGGCGAGGCAGGCTCGGCGCCGGTGGATTCCGAGAGCGCGCGCATCCGGCTGGAGAAGCTGCTGCAGGCCTCGGGGCTGGACGAGACGCGGCCGACGCAGAGCGACTACGCCGCCGAGGCCGCCTTCGCCTTTTCGCCGCGCAACGAGGAGGGGCGGCCGCGGGTGCTGCTGGCCGAGGCGGGGACGGGGACGGGCAAGACGCTGGGCTATCTCGCCCCGGCCTCGCTGTGGGCCGAGCGCAATGCAGGGGCGGCCTGGGTGTCGACCTACACCCGCGCCCTGCAGCGCCAGATCGACCGCGAGAGCGCGGCGCTGTGGCCCGATCCGGTCGAGCGCAAGCGCAAGACCGTCGTGCGCAAGGGGCGGGAGAACTACCTGTGCCTGCTGAACCTGCAGGACATGGTGCAGGCGGCGCAGCTGGGCAACGGCGACCTGATCGGCATGGCGCTGGCCAGCCGCTGGGCCATGCACACGCGCGACGGCGACATGACCGGCGGCGATTATCCGGGCTGGCTGCCGGGGCTGTTCGCGGTCGGGCCGAGCCATCAGGCCAGCGCGGCCAATCTGGTCGACCGGCGCGGCGAATGCGTCCACGCCGCCTGCCCGCACTACCGCACCTGTTTCGTCGAGAAGACCATCCGGGCCAGCCGGCGGGCCGATCTGGTCGTGGCAAACCATGCGCTGGTGATGACCCAGGCCGCCTTCGACGGGGCTCGGTCGGCGCGCGGTCTGAAGCAGGACGGCGAGACGGCGGCGCTGAAGCGGATCGTGTTCGACGAGGGCCACCATCTGTTCGACGCGGCGGACAGCGCCTTTTCGGCCTGTCTGTCGGGGCAGGAGGCGGCGGAGCTGCGGCGCTGGATCCGGGGGCCGGAAGGGCGCGGGCGGCGCGGGCGCGGCCTGGAGCAGCGGCTGGGCGATCTGTGCGCCGATAACGAGGCGGCGACGAAGGCGCTGCAGGACGCGGTGCGGGCGGCGGCGCAGCTGCCCGGCGAAGGCGTGTCGGGGCGGATCGCGCCGGCCTCGGGCGAGGTCAATCCGGTGGGGCCGATCGAGCGGTTCCTGCTGGCGGGACTGGAACAGCTCCGTGCACGGACGAGCGAGAACGCCTCGGGCTCGGGCGTCGAATTCGGCATGGAGTGCGCGCTGCGGCCGGTGACCGATCCGGTGCTGGAGACGGCGCGCGAGGCGGCGCAGGCGCTGGCGGCGGTGGAGGCGCCGCTGCTGGCCCTGGCGCGGCATCTGGAGGACATTCTCGACGACGAGGCGGCCGAGCTGGACGGGTCGCAGCGGTCGCGGATCGAGGGGGCGCTGCGCGGCCTGGACCGGCGGGCGCGGATGACCCTGCCCGGCTGGCGCTCGATGCTGGCGGCGCTGGAGGTCTCGTCGGACGAGCCGGACCCGGACTTCGTCGACTGGCTGTCGGCCGAGGCGGCGTTCGGGCGGATCATGGACGTGGCCCTGCGGCGGCACTGGATCGATCCGACCGTGCCGCTGGAGGCGGCGGTGATCATGCCGGCCCACGGGGTGCTGGTGACCAGCGCGACCCTGTCCGATCCGAACTCGGATGATCCGTTCGACATGGCGCGGCTGAGGACCGGCTCGGCGCGGCTGATCGAGCCGGCGCGGACGCTGAAGGTCGAGAGCCCGTTCGACTATGCGGCCAACGCCCGGGTCATCGTCGTCAACGACCTGATCAAGGACGACGCGCGCCAGACGGCGGCGGCGATGCGCGAGCTGTTCCTGGCGGCGAGCGGCGGCGGGCTGGGGCTGTTCACGGCCATCCGGCGGCTGAAGGCGGTCTATGAGCGGCTGGGGCCGGATCTGGCCAAGGCGGGAATCCCGCTCTACGCCCAGCACGTCGATCCGCTGGAGGTCGGGGCGCTGGTCGACGTCTTCCGGGCCGAACAGGACTCCTGCCTGCTGGGCACGGACGCGGTGCGCGACGGGGTCGACGTGCCGGGGCGGAGCTTGCGGATTCTGGCCTTCGACCGCGTGCCGTGGCCGCGGCCGGATCTGCTGCACAAGGCGCGGCGGGCGCGGTTCGGCGGCGAGGGCGCGGGCGGGAGAAACTTCGACGACGCCCTGGCGCGGGCGCGGATGGCGCAGGCGTTCGGGCGGCTGATCCGCCGGGCCGACGACAGGGGGGTGTTCGTCATGCTGGACGCCGCCTGCCCCACCCGGCTGTTCGCCAGCCTGCCGCCGGGCACCGAGGTGCACCGGATGGGGCTGGCCGAGGCGGTGGAGCAGGTCGGGGCCTTCCTGTCCTGAGATCAGGCCTCGAAGGTGATCTCGACGCTGTCGGCGCTCTTGCGGGCCTCGCCGTGATGGACGGCCTCGACGTTGTTGCCGTCCGGGTCGAGCAGGAAGGCGGCGTAGTAGCCGGGATGGTAGGGTCGCTCGCCCGGGGGGCCGTTGTCGACGCCGCCGGCCCGCAGACCCGCCCTGTGCCAGGCCTCGACCACGGCCCGGTCGCGGGCCTGGAAGGCCAGGTGATGGCGGCCGGTGAGCCGGCCCGCCGCCGCCGCGCTGTCGGCGGTGGAGATGAACAGCTCGTCGACCCAGAAATAGTCCTCGCCCTCGCCGCCCAGGGGGAGTTCGAGAACCTCGAACAGGGCGGTGTAGAATTTGCGGCTGGCCTCGAGGTTCCGGACCACCAGCTGGATGTGGTCGATCAGGCGGCCGCGGTGCAGGCGCTGGGTTTCCATGGAGGTTCTCCCGTTCGCGGGAGTCGAACGATCCGGTTTCGAAGGCGTTCCGGGGCAGGGCCGACCGCTTGACGCGGCCGGGGTTCGGAGCTTCACAGCCTCAACCTTCACCGGAGCCGCGATGACCTCTCCCCGCCATTCCCGCCGCGGCCTCGTGGTTCCGTTCGCCATCGTGGGCGTGCTGCTGGCGATCTGGACCGGCTGGTGGTTCTGGCTGGCGGACCAGATCGAGACCCGGCTGGCCGCCCAGGAGCAGGCGCTGCGGGACGACGGCTGGCGCATCGCGCACCAGCCGGTGTCCGTGGGCGGGTGGCCTTTCCGCGCGCGTGTGTCCTTTCCGCAGGCGGTGATCGTCGCCCCGTCCGGGCAGGGCGTCTCGGCCCCCGAACTGGTCGCCGAGGCCAATGCCTGGAACCCGGGCCACTGGGTGGTCATCGCGCCGGACGGCCTGACCCTGGCGCGGGCCGGCAAGGGCGAGATCGATATCGGCGGCGACGGGGCGCGGATGAGCGTCAACCGGCTGCGCGACCGGTTCCCCGACCTGCGGGCCGAGCTGATCCGGCCGACCTTCACGCCGCGGCCGGGGGCGGAGCCCTTCCCGATCGCCTCTGCCGAGCACGTGCAGTTCGAGATGCGGCCGCATCTGACGAACGGGGTGGCCGCCACGGACGAGCTGGACGTGCTGTTCCGGCTGGTCGAGGCGCGGGGCCGGCCGGGCGGGCCGGTCGAGGGCGCGGCGCGGTCGGGGCGGCTGAGCGTGGAGGTCGAGGCGACCATCGAGAAGGCGAGCCGGCTGAGCGGCGTCGACAGCGCCGGCGTGTTCGCCAACTGGACCGCCGCCGGCGGCCGCTTCACCAGCGTGAAAGGGCGTCTGCGGGCCGGTGAAAGCAGCGCCCTGATCTCCAGCGAAGCCCTGTCGGCGCGTGGGGACGGGCGGCTCGAGGGGCAGCTCGCCCTCACCGCCGAACGGCCGGGCGAGGCGATGGCCGGACTGGCCGGCTCGCGGTCCGGGGCGGTCAACCGGATCGCCGCCGCCGGCGCGGCGGCCGCCGCCAGCGCCCAGGGCGACCGGCCGATGGATCTGGTGCTGCGGTTCCGCGACGGCCGCACCTGGCTGGGCCCCTTCGCCCTCGCCCCGGCGCCGAGGCTGTTCTGATGCTGCCGACGCCGGAGCCCGATCCCGAGCGGCAGGCGCTGGACCGCGCCGTGGCGGAGGCCGTGCGGGCGCGTCTCGCCGCCGGGCCCCATCCGACCCCGGAGGTCGAGGCCATAGCCCTGCGCCGCGCCCTGGCGGGACTGACGCCGGCGGAGGCGGCCGCCACGCGTTGCGTGCTGGGCCGACTGGACTCCGCGAGCGGGACGGCGCTGACGGTCTGGGGTCCGGCCAGCCAGGTCCTGGCCTCGGACCGGTTCGGCCTGACCGCCCGGATGGCGGCGACCCCCGAAGCCGCCCTGGCCGCGGCCCGCAAGGGCGGGCGGGCGCTGATGGACCTGACCGGCTCCTCAGGCTGGTGGGGCCGGTTGCTGGCCGAGCCTCGCCTGCGAGTGGTCGGCGCCCTGCCGGACCACGGCCACGGCCTGCCCCGCGCCCTCCTGGTCCAGTCCGCCGACCCCGGGCCGACGGGCGACGACCGGACCTTCTGGGTCACCGACAGCCAGTGGACGGACGCCCGCATCGCCCGGCGTCTCGGCGAGGCGGGCCTCGCCGCCGACCCGCTGATCGCGGCGGGCGGGTTGAAGCTGTTCGCCCTGGCGGGCTATGTGCAGGCCCAGGACGGGCGGCTCGACGACGCGCCCGGAGACCTGCGCGGGGTCATCGGCGCCGCGCCCGTATTCTGATCTCGAGGATATCCATGACCGACGCCCCCGCGCCCAAGCCCGGCATCCTCGACATCGCCCCCTATGTCGGCGGCAAGTCGCGCATCGAGGGCGTGGCCGAACCGATGAAGCTGTCGTCCAACGAGAACATGCTCGGCGCCGGCCAGAAGGCGCGCGAGGCCTATGAGGCGGCGGTTCGCAACATCCACATCTATCCGGACGGCCGGGCCGCCAAGCTGCGCACCGCGGTCGCCGACCATCACGGGCTGGAGCCGGAGCGGCTGATCTTCGGCAACGGCTCGGACGAGGTCTTCGCCCTGCTGAACCAGTGCTACCTGACCCCGGGCGACAACATCGTCACCGGCCAGTACGGCTTCCTCGCCTACCGCATCAGCGCCCTGGCCAACCAGGCAGAGGTCAAGCTGGCGCCGGAACCGCAGTTCAAGGCGACGCCCGAAGCCCTGCTGGAACAGGTCGATGAGCGCACCCGCATCGTCTACGTCTCCAGCCCCTCGAACCCGACCGGCAGCTACAACACCGCCGAGGAAATCCGCCGCCTGCACGAGGGGCTGCGCCCCGACATCCTGCTGGTCATCGACGAGGCCTATGCCGAATACGTCACGGAGCCGGACTGGGAGACCAGCTTCGGCCTCGCGCGCGACAGCGAGAACATCGTCGTCACCCGCACCTTCTCCAAGATCCACGGCCTCGGCGGGCTGCGCATCGGCTTCGGCTATGCGCCGCTGAAAGTGGCCGAGGCGGTCGATCGCATCCGCCTGCCGTTCAACGTCTCGGTCCCCGGCATCGAGGCCGCCGTCGCCGCCCTCGGCGACGAGGCGCACCGGCAGGCCTCTCGCGACCTGATCCACACCTGGCGGCCGCGCATGACCCAGGCGATCCGCGGCTTCGGCTTCGACGTCCTGCCCAGCGCGGGGAATTTCGTGCTGGTCCGCTTCACCGACGAAAAACGAAACGCCGGGGCGGCCAACGACTATCTCAACTCCAAGGGCGTCATCGTGCGGCCGGTTGGCGGCTACGGCCTGCCGGATTGCCTGCGGATCACCATCGGCACCGAAGACCAGAACCGGGCGGTGCTGGATGCGCTGAGCGAGTTCGCCGCGACCTGAGCCGGCCGGTTCAGCCCGACTGGCAGTTGGCCTGACCGCAGGCGACATAGCACTGCGTCCAGGCCGGTCCGCCGCCCGGATGGGCGTAGAAGCAGCGGTACTGGCACTCGAGATAGCAGATGTCGTTGCGCCGGTCCGGTCCGTCGGGAGCCTGGGCGGCGGTCGCGGTCGCCATGGCGGCGGCGAGCACTGTGATGCTGAACAGCTTGCGCATTCTGGAACCCTCCATGCTTGAGCATAAGCAGGGCCCGGCCGATCAGGTTCCCCGGCAAGGTGGTTAACTCAGTCGCGACGGAAAACCCGGCTGGCGACCAATCCCGTGAACGCCGCCAGCAGCACGCACAGCACCCCGTAGGTCCACGGACGATTGTGGGCGAACTCGAAGATGTCGCGTTCGAAGCCGACCTTCTCGACCGTCAGGGTCAGGTTGGAGACCGACACGGGCTCGCCGTCCTGAAACAGCCAGACCTCGGCGGAATACTGGCCGGTCGGGGCCACCGCGGGCAGGTCGATCACGGCCCGGAACAGGCCCTTGTCCACGAACTCGACGCCGTCTGAATCGGTGTCGTACAGGGCCGCCGCCTCACGCAGGCGGATGACCGCGCGGCGCCAGTCGAGATAGTCCTCGCCAAGGCGGCTGACGACGACGTCGCGCACGCCGTAGCGGGTCACGGTGCGGCTCTCCTGCGGCGCGTTGATGCGCAGGTGATCGACGCCGACGCCGAGCCGCCTGAGCTGGCCGAAGTCGGCGATGTCCCCCAGCGGCCGCGTCGAGGCGGTCAGGTAGAAGCCCGGGGCGCCCTCGAACAGCACGGGACGGCTGTTCAGCCAGACGCCCATGTTGCGGGTCTTCTTGACGAGGCGGACGGGCGCGTCCGGTCCGCGCACGACGACGACCACGTCGGTGGGCGCATCGGTCGGATTGAAGACGGCGCCGTACAGCACGATGGAGGCGCCGCTGAAACTGGAGTCGACCCGGATGCGGGCGTCGGTCATGGCGGCGGCGACCCGGACCTGCCGGGTGGTGCCGGCCGAGCGCTCGGGCGCGGGCGCCTCCACGGCCGGCGGCGGGGGCGGCAGGGCGGCGATCATTGCGCCACCCCGGGCGCGAAGGCGAACAGGTCCGACGGACGCACGAACAGCTCGAGCCCCATCTGGATGCCGACCAGCAGCACGATCAGACCGAGCACCGCCCGCAGTTCCTCGGCGCGGAACCGGCCGGACCAGCGGGCGCCGTACTGGGCCCCGACCACGCCGCCGAGCAGCAGGATGGTCGACAGGACGATATCGACCGTCTGGTTGCGTCCCGCCTGCAGGATGGTCGTCATGGCGGTGGTGATGATGATCTGGAACAGGCTGGTGCCCACCACCACGCTCGCCTTCATCCGCAGCACATAGAGCATGGCGGGCACGAGGATGAAGCCGCCGCCCACGCCCATGATCGCCGACAGCACGCCGGCGAAGGCGCCCAGGGCGAACGGCGGGATGGCGCTGATGTACAGGCCCGAGCGCGGGAAGCGCATCCTCAGGGGCAGGCCGTACAGCCAGAGGGGGCGTCGGCGGTCCTTGTGCGGCACGACCTCGCCCCGGATCCGGCGAAGGATCTGGCCGAGGCTTTCGTACAGCATCAGGGTGCCGATGGCGCCGAGAAAGAGCAGGTAGGACAGGGCGACGACCAGGTCCGCCTGTCCAAGCAGGCGCAGGTAGCGGAACAGTTCGACGCCGGCCAGGGCCCCGAGAACGCCGCCCGCCGCCATGACCCCGCCGATGCGGTAGTCGACGGCCTTCTGGCTGGTGTAGCTGATCACGCCGGAGGTCGAGGAGGCCACGACGTGGCTGGCCTGGCTGGCCACGGCCACGGCCGGGGGAATGCCGAGGAAGATCAGGATCGGGGCCATCAGGAAGCCGCCGCCGATGCCGAACAGCCCGGACACGAATCCGACCGTCGCTCCCAGCAGGACCAGGAGCGGCCAGTTCACCGAAACCTCGGCGATCGGCAGATAGATATCCAAAGGACGCGCCTTCGGCTGGAACTGAGGCTAGGCGCCGGAAAGGCGACGGTGAAACTGTCCTAGACTCATGCGGCGGCCACCGCCACCGCATGCGCCAGAAAGGTCAGGCGATGCCCGCCTCAGGTGAGCGGCTCGACCTGGAAGGCGTCCGCCGCCGCCCGCGCCGAACCGCGCTCCGAGGCCGGCATGGCGGCCCGCAGCCGCTCGACCGCCGCCTGGGCGTCGCCGTCGCCGGCCCGCGCCGCGATCAGGTACCATTTGTACGCTTCGGACAGGTCCGGCTGGATGCCTTCGTCGCCGGTCTCGTACAGTTTGGCGACGTTGAACTGGCTGTCGACCAGACCGCTCTCGGCCGCCTTGCGCAGCCAGGTCAGGGCCTCGCCCCGGTCCTGGGCCCCGCCGACCCCGTCGAACAGGTACATGCCATAGGCGTGCATGCCGCGCGCGTCGCCGCTGTCCGCCGCCCGGCGGGCCCACACCCGGGCCTCGCGCGGACTGGCCGCCAGACCCTTGCCGCCTTCCTGATAGAGGCCGGCCAGATGCAGTTGCGCCGGCGTATGGCCGAGGCCGGCCGCCTGCTTCAGCAGATCGACGCCGGCCGCGTCATCGGCGTCGAGCCGCTCGACCGCCTGCCGGTAGAGCTCGGCGCCCCGCTCCGGATCCAGCGGGGTGGCGTCCATCGGCGTCGCCGCCAGCGCCGCGATGGGCTGGACGTCGGCGTCGCCGCCCGGACCGCCCAGCCCCGGCACGGTCAGCCCGGCGCCCGTCAGTTCCCCGAAGGCGTAGGCCCCGCCGGCGGTCAGCAGCACGGCCACCGCGGAGGCGCCGAGCGCCTTGCGAACCGTGTCGCCGCCCTTGGAGGCCTGTTTGTCGAGCCGCTCCTGCAGCTTCGACTTGCCGCCGCGCTTGAGGCCGAAGCCGGAGCGGGGCGCCGCCTCCTCCGGAGCCGTCATGGCGGCGCGGGCGGCGTCGATGGCCTGGCGCGTCGAGGAGGCGCGGCCCTGCGCGGCCGCGGCCCGCAGCGCGCGGGGATCGACGAAATCGGTCTCGGCCGCGAACTCGTCCTGGCCGGCGTCGAAGGCCTGGGGCGCGGTGGCCGCCAGCGCATCCGAGACGTCGGCGCCGCCGAAGCCCTGTCCGAACGACGACGGCGCCGCCGCCGCGGGGGGATGGGCGAAGGTCTGCGGCTGGGCCGGGGGCTGGGCCTGGGGCTGGGCCTGGACCTGGGGAGCGGGCCCGACTTCCTCGGCGAAGGACGGCTCCGGAGCGCGGCTGCCGAACGGCGCGGACGGGGCGGATTCGGCGACGGGGCCGCGCATCACCGCGTCGAAGACGGTGTCGGCGGTCAGGGTCTCGCCGGCGGTGCGCGGGCGGGGCTCGGGCTCGAGATCGGGCGGGGCCAGATCGGCGGACCAGGCCTGCTGCTCGGCGTACACCGGATCGTCGAACCCGGCGTCGGAGAAGGGGGCGTCGGGGAAGGCGGCGTCCGGGAAGGCCGCGGCGCGCCAGTCAGGCTGCGCCAGGCCGGAAGCCGGCGCCGGTTCGGCGCGACGGCCGATGTTCTGGCGGGCCTCGGCGATCAGGGCGGCGGTGCGCTCTTCCGAAAGCCGCATGCGCTCGGCCAGCTCGCCCGAGGCGCGGTCGTAGTGCTGCTCGATGCGGCTGGAGCTGTCGACGAGGCGGCGGCCGATGTCTTCCAGGGCCTGCTGGGAGCGGCGCTCGGACTGGGCGATCCGCTCGCTCAGCCGGTCGGATATGCGGGTGATCTCGCCGCCCAGCTTCTCCAGGGCGATGGCGTGGCGGTCGTCGGCGGCGACGAGGCGCTGTTCCAGCCCCTGGGCGAAGCGGCCCATGTCGCTCTCGACCTTGCGGGTCAGGGTCTCGCCCAGTTGCGCCAGGCGCGCGGGGGCGTCCGCCTCGATCTGGCCGACGCGGCCGTTGAGGTTCTGGGCGATGCGCAGGACCTCGCGGCCCATCGCCTCGACGGCGCGGGCGGAGCGTTCCTCGGAGGCCTTGACCTGATCGCCGATGGCGAGGACGGCGCGCTCGATGCGGTCCATGCGGCCTTCGGTCTCGGCCGTGTCCATGCGGCGCATCATCTCGGCGCGGTTGGCCTCGACCTGGCGGCTCAGCGTCTCGGCCAGTTTTTCGAACCGGGCGGCCTCGCGGGCGCCCTCGGGCTCGACGCGGGCCTCGGCGGCGCGCAGCCGCTGGTCCAGATCGGCGAAGGAGCGTTCGAGGCCGCGCAGGGCCTCGGTGGTGCGGCCCTGGGCCTGGTCGAGCCGCTGCCCGACCTGGGCCAGCAGATCGGCGCCGACGCCGGGGCCGGCGACCTTCTCGACCGCGTCCATGCGCTGGCGCAGTTCGTTGACGCTGCCGCGCTGGCGCTCCTCGATGTCGTAGAGCCGCCCGGCGAGCGCGCCGAGGGTGGTTTCTACCTTGCCGAAGGTCTCGGCCGTCTTCGGGCCCACCTCCTGCTCGAATTTGCGCAGGCGGCGGTGACCCTCGCGCAGCTCCTCGGAGATGTCGTCGATGCGCCTTGCGTAGGAGCGGTCGACCTCCTCCTGGCCGTCGAGACGGCGGACGAGGCCGGAGACGGCCTGGTCGACGCCCTGGATGGCGACGGTCGAGCGGCGCTCGGCGGCCTCGAGGCGGGCGGCGATGGCGTCGATCGAGGCGCTCAGCCGCTGCCACGGCTCGTCGCCGCCGCCGTAGGCGTCGTCGACCCGGCGGCTGCGCGAGCGGCGGTCGAAGCTTTCGGCGGCATGGGCCCGGCGCGACAGGGGCACCACGCCCTCCTCGTCGTCGCCATCCTCCATGATCATGGTGTTCAGCCACTCGCCCAGCGTCATGCCGGAGCGGCGGGCGAGGTCCTTGGCGATCTCACGCGCCCGGGGCTCGATGCCCTTTACGCTCCACGGCGCGGCTGCGCTCACTGATTCGCCTCCCGACCTTTGACTCAAGGCTACTCATCCAGATCAGGGGTGTAAACGCGCGTTAACCCCAAGATGTAGGGGCAGACCATCTTCCTGTGGAAAGCCCTTACACCGGCGGAAAGTCTCGCGCCGGAGCCGTTAACGCCTCGTGAAGATTAACGTGTCGGAAAGGACTCAGGCGCCTTGTCCGCGCGCCCGCGGCGGGCCACTTGGCGCGGATGAGTCTGACCGTCACCGTCGCCCTGCTCGCCGCCGCCGTCGCCCTGATGGTCTTCGCCGGCTGGCGGGGCGCGCGCCCGTCGCAGCCGCACCTGGGAGTCCGCATGGCCCCGTGGCGGCTGATCATGATCCTGGCGGCGGCCGCGACCTTCCTGCTGATCGTCCACCTCGCCGCCCTGCTGGGCATGCCGCAGCCGCCGCCGCGCTAGGGGAACCGCCCGGGTCCGCAAGCCTTTCTGATCGACCCAGCAAGATCAGGAGACCCCGCCATGGCCGACAAGACCTTGACCGCCGCCGAAGCCGAAGAGGCCTTCTGGGACAGCCTGAAGACGTCCAACACCGGCATGCTCGGCCTCGACCAGCCCGGCTATCACGCCCAGCCGATGACCGCCTTCCGCGACGAGGAGACGGGGACGATCTGGTTCTTCACCCGCGACGACACCGATCTGGCGAAGGACGCCGCCGTCGGCGCGGGGCAGAGCGCCATGTTCCACTACGGCTCGAAGGACCAGAACGTCTGGGCCTGCATTCACGGCCAGCTGTCGGTGCACGGCCACGACCGGGAGATCATCGACCGCTACTGGAACCCGGTGCTGGCCGCCTGGTACCCGGACGGCAAGGACGACCGGAAGCTGACCATCCTGAGGTTCGACGCCGACGACGGGCGGGTCTGGATCAACGAGGGCGGCTTCTTCAAATTCGCCTACGAGATCGCCAGGGCCAATGTGACGAAGACCCTGCCGGACGCGGGCGGGGTGGCGGATGTGAATTTGAACTGAGGCGGCAGGCAACAGGCAACAGGCAACAGGCAACAGGAAGTGCAGGCGGGTCGGCGACCGGCGTCAGCCGCCTGCTGCCTGATGCCTGTTGCCTATCCCGCGAAGCACCAGGCCAGCACGGCCTTCTGGGCGTGGATGCGGTTTTCGGCTTCGTCCCAGACGAGGGAGCGGGGGCCGTCGATGACGGCGTCGGTGACTTCCTCGCCGCGGTGGGCGGGCAGGCAGTGCAGGAAGACCGCGTCGGAGGCGGCGGCGTTCATCAGGCCGTCGTCGACGCCGTAGCCCTCGAAGGCCTCGAGCCGGGCCTCGTAGTCCTGGTCGCCCATCGACACCCAGGTGTCGGTGACGACGACGTCGGCGCCGGCCACCGCCTCGTGCGGATCGCCGGTCAGGGTGACGTGGTTTCCGCCCTTGGCCAGGTCGTGCAGATCGGGATGGTAGTCGGCCGGGCAGGCCACATTCAGGTGAAAGCCCAGCTTCGGCGCCGCATGCATGAAGCTGTGGCAGACGTTGTTGCCGTCGCCGACCCAGGCGATGGTCTTGCCGGCGACCGGGCCGCGATGCTCCTCGATGGTCATCAGGTCGGCGAGGATCTGGCACGGGTGGGAGCGGTCGGTCAGGCCGTTGATCACCGGCACGGTGGCGACGCGGGCGAAGCGTTCCACGTCCTCGTGGTCGTTGGCGCGGATCATCACGGCGTCGACCATGCGCGACAGGACCCGCGCGGTGTCCTCGACCGGCTCGCCGCGGCCCAGTTGCATGTCGCCGGCGTTGGCGATGATCGAGGCCCCGCCCAGCTGGCGGATGGCGGCGTCGAAGCTGAAGCGGGTGCGGGTCGAGTTCTTCTCGAAGATCATCGCCAGCACCCGGTCCTTCGCCGGGGCGTCGGCGTCGACCCGGCCCCTGGGCCAGCCCTTGCGGGCCGCCTTGCGAGCGTGGGCGTCGTCCAGGATGGCGCGCAGATCCTCTGCTTCGAGACGGTGCAGGTCGAGGAAATGGCGGACCATGATCAGGCCGCCGCCAGCTTGCCGCGGGCGAATTCGCAGGTGCGCTCCAGGCGTTCGACCGCCTCGCGCGCCTCCTCGAGCGTCAGATTGAGCGGGGGCAGGATGCGGACCAGATTGTCGCCGCCGCCGGCGACCAGCAGGCGGGCCTCGTCGCGCGCCCAGCCCATGAATTCGCGGTTGTTGGGGATCAGCTTCATCCCCATCAGCAGGCCCTTGCCGCGCACCTCGACGATCACGTCGGGAAAGCGCTGGGCCAGGCCGTGCAGCTGCTGCTTCAGATAGCCGGCGATCTCGTTGACGTGGGCCAGGGTCTCGGGCTTCGAGATCTCGGCGAATGCGGCCTGGCCGACCGCCATGGCCAGCGGATTGCCGCCGAAGGTCGAGCCGTGCACGCCGACGGTCATGCCGGAGGCCGCCTTCGTGGTGGCGAGGCAGGCGCCGATCGGGAAGCCGCCGCCGAGCGCCTTGGCGATGGCCATGATGTCGGGCGTCATGCCGGCCCATTCGTGGGCCCACAGCTTGCCGGTCCGGCCCATGCCGCACTGGACCTCGTCGAAGATGATCAGAACGCCGGTCTCGTCGGCCAGGTCGCGCATCCAGCGCAGGTCCTCGTCGGGGGTGGCGCGGCAACCGCCCTCGCCCTGCACCGGTTCGAGGATGACGGCGGCGGTGTTCGGGTTGCGGAAGGCCGCCTCCAGCGCCTCGCGGTCGCCCCAGACCAGCTGGTGGAAGCCCTCCATCGGCGGACCGAAGCCGTTGGTGTAGCTGGGGTTGGCGGCGGCGTTGATCGCGCCATAGGTGCGGCCGTGGAAGGAGCCGTCGAAGCCGTAGATGTCGATCCGCTCGGGCTGGCCGTTGGCCGAGTGGTACTTGCGCGCCGTCTTCAGGGCGCACTCGACGGCTTCCGTGCCGGAGTTGGTGAAGAAGACGACGTCGGCGAAGGATTTTTCGCACAGGGCGTCGGCGAGGGCTTCCTGGCCGGGGATCTTGAAGATGTTGGAGACGTGCCAGAGCTTCTCGGCCTGGTCCTTGACCGCCTGGACCAGCACCGGATGGGCGTGACCGAGGGCGTTGGTCGAGATGCCCATGACGCAGTCGAGGTATTCGGTCCCGTCCTTCGCCCACAGACGCGCGCCCTGCCCGCGATCCACCTCCAGCGGCGCGCGGTTGTAGACACCCATCAGATGTTCAGTGGACACGGGAACGGACCTCCAAAAGCGAGACGGCCCCGGCGCGAAAGGCGTCGGGACCGCTTGAAAAAGGGTCAGGCCTTGTCGGACGGGGGACGGGGTTAGTCAACACCGCCCCGCTCGCCACGGCGGTCAGTGCGAGAGCTGCCCGTCCAGCCGCTCGACCAGGGCCGCATAAACCTCCCCCGCGGCCTTCACCGTGGCGGGGTCGATCTGCTCCATGGTGTCGTCGGCCGAGTGGATCAGCTGGAAGACGCGCGGGACGAAACCCTCGGCCAGGCCGTTGCTCTCGCCGCCGTTGAAGGCCAGCCACATCTGGTGGGCGCCGACGTGATCCTGGAAGCCGAGCGAGACGGTGGGGACGACCGCAGCCGGGGCCGTTCCGCCGCCCAGCCCGGCGCCCGAGAAGGCGCGGTCGTCGGAGGGCGGATAGACCGGGAAGCCGACGCAGTGCATGGCCCGCTCGGCGCAGACCTCGCGCACGGCGCGGGTGACGCCGGCCGACTGGGCGCCGTTGTTGAGGCCGTACATCATGGTGTCGCCATAGCCGGCGACGTCGGAGTTCACGACCGCGGCGACATTGGCGAGGCCATGCGCCTCGATCCATTTACGCGCGCCGATCAGGCCCAGCTCCTCCTGGTCGAACAGGATGATGCGGACGCGGTGGTTCAGATTCTTCGAGCGCAGGATCTTCGCGGCCTCGATGACCCCGACCACCGAGGCGGCGTTGTCGACCACGCCCTGAGACATCGTCCCGTCGCGGAGCACGACCGCGTCATAATGGGCGGTGAGCAGAATCTCGCGCGGGCCGTCGCCCACCGTCACGACGACGTTGCGGCCTTCCATCTCGCCGGTCTGGCGGTTGCCGCCGGCGAAGGTCTCGATCGACGGCTCGAAACCGGCGGCTCGCAGCTGGTCGACCACGACCCGGGTCCGGGCCTCGTTGGACGGCTGGACATAGGCGGCGACCTGGGCGCGGAGGTCGATATCCTGTGCAGCGGCGGGCGCGGCGACGGCGAGAAGGGCCGCGGCGGCGGCGAGACTACGGAACAGCATGGAACCCCCTGAAAGACGTGGCGCCATGGCTAGCGCGCCCGCCGCGGCGGCGCACCTTAAAACGCGGTCACCCGCCGGTCGGGCGCCGGAACCCGTCGGCGGGCGGCCGGTTGACCCGGGACGGAAGGAGTTCGCCATGTCCAATCATCCCGACCCGCAGCATCAGCCCGTGAAGGGGCCGGACGACCTGAAGCGCAATCCGGGCATCGGCCAGTCGGCCGGCCTGAACCGGCGCGACGGGCTGGACGAGATCGAGGGCGACAGCACCGTCGAGGGCGATGTCGAGAACAACGCCGGGCCCGGCGGGGCGGTGGATCCGGACGACCGGGGCCGTCACAACGCGTAGTCGCCCCCCAACCGCCCATCCCCGCGAAGGGGGGGATAGGCGGACCGTCGGTCCGGACTAGCTCTTCAGCCGCCAGCCCGAGCGGAACACCAGCCAGCAGGCGACGGCCATGCCCATGGTCAGGGCCGCGCTCATCGCCACGCCGATCCACAGGACGCTCTCGGCCTGGCCGATGAAGCCGTAACGGAAACCGTCGATCAGATAGAAGATCGGGTTGAAGTGGCTGATCGTGGCGAACGGCTCGGGCAGGTTGTCGACGAGGTAGAAGGTGCCGCTGAGGAAGGTCATCGGCATGATCAGAAAGTTCTGAACGGCGGCGAGCTGGTCGAACTTCTCGGCCCAGAGGCCCGCGAAGACCCCGATCATGCCCATCAGCAGCGACGCCGTCAGGCTGAACCAGACGATGGCCGCGAGGTTGGCGACGCCGAGCCGGGCGAAGGGCAGGACGCAGATGGCGGTGACCAGGCCGACCACGATGCCGCGGGTGGCGGCGCCGAGGGCGAAGCCGATGGTCAGTTCCAGGGGGCTGAGCGGCGGGGTCAGGAAATCCGTCGACGTGCCCATGATCTTGGCCTGGATCAGGCTGGACGAGGCGTTGGCGAAGGCGTTGTTCAGCACCGCCATCATGATGAGTCCGGGGGCGACGAATTCGGCGAAGGGCGTACCGTGCAGAGGCGGCCGGGCGCCCTGAAGGGCGACGACGAAGACCAGCATGTAGAGCAGGGTCGTCACCACCGGCGCGGCGACCGTCTGGGCTCCGACCTTCCAGAAGCGCCGGACCTCGCGCAGGTACAGGGTCTTCACCCCGATCCAGTTGACCCCGTCGTAGCGGCGCGGCTGCGGAAGGCCGGAAGGGCGGGTCGAGGCGAGATCGGTCATGGGGGCGGAGATGCGCTGGCGGGGGCGGGTGCGCAAGGGGGCGGGGAGGAAGGCAGCAGGCAGTAGGCAGTAGGCAGTAGGTGGTAGGCGACCGGAAGGCCACCGCCCCCGGCGTCTCGCTGCGGATGGGCCGGACGTCGGCCCCGCCCTGACCCCTGCCGCCTACTGCCTGCCTCCCCGTTAACCATCCCTACATCTGGTTTCTGTGGACGGACTGATTCGCACATCTTGCGTCCGTTAGGGCCTCGTTTACGATTAGTGGTAGGTCGAGAGCCCGGGAGGGACCTGTCGACCCCATATATTGAATCCGAGACCCCGGAGGGTGGCTATGACCGCAGGCTGGACTGAAGACCGCGTCGGCGCGCTGAAGAAGCTCTGGCTGGAAGGCCAGTCGGCGAGCCAGATCGCCAAACAGCTGGGCGGCGGCGTCACCCGCAACGCCGTCATCGGCAAGGTGCACCGCCTCGGCCTGTCCGGCCGGGCCGCCCCCTCGCAGCCGGCCCGCGCCACCTTCCGCCCGTCGCGTCCCCGCCCGGCGGCCCAGCCGACCCAGGCGCCGTCGGCCCCGCGCCGCATCGAGGCGGTGCAGCCGCGCCCGGTCCAGGCCTCGGTCCCCGCGCCGATGCCCGACCTGCCCGGCACCGCCACGGTCATGACCCTCGGCGCCCACATGTGCAAATGGCCGATCGGCGACCCGTCCTCGAACGAGTTCAGCTTCTGCGGCCGCCGCTCGTCGGAAGGCGTCTACTGCGTCGAGCACGCCCGCGTCGCCTATCAGCCGCAGGTCCGCAAGGGCGGCAAGGACGGCGCCTCGGAGCTGGCCCGCTCGCTCCGTCGATACATCTAGCAGGGGCGCTAACGCTCGCCGCGCGGCGGCTCGCTGCCTGAGCGCGGATTTCGGGTGCGCGGACACAGTTTCGCGCACCCGTCGCTTTTCGGTCGAACGACCGACACGAATGGCTCCTAGAGGAGCCGCCGTCCGTCTCCCGCCGCCCCGCCGGCGGCGGTGAGCCCGGGGCGGGGCTGCGGTTCTCCGGGTTGACGCAGCCCCCTCTCCCCCGGACGCTTCAATCCCATTCAACGCCCGGCCGCCGCTGGCAGACGTGCCAGAGGACCCCGGCCGGGTCATAGACGTAGGCGACACGAAGCCCCCAGGGCTGGAGCGCCGGCGCCTTCGGCGGCTGCACCCCGAAGCGGCCGGGAAGGTCCAGTCTCTGCAGATGGACCCACCAGGCGTCCAGGTCGTCGACCATCAGCTGGAGCATCGAGTTCCCGGCCCACTCCGTCTGGTAGTAGCGCTGCAGAATGAAGCCATGCCCGGCCGCGCCGGCGCGGAAGATGGCCACCTCGCCATCCAGCAGCATCTCGAAGCCGAGCGCCTGATAGAAGGCGCGACTGACGTCGAAGTCCCGGGTGGGCAGAAACGGGCGCACGGACTCGGTTCCGTCCGGCAGGGCGGCGGTCATGAATTGCTCCCTAGTTCAGCACCCGCCGCTCGCCCGGCACATCCAGGCTGAAGGCGGGGATGGCGGCCTCGAACGAGCGGCCGCTCGTATCCGTCATGTAATAGCCGCCGACCATAGAGCCGGTCGGGGTGCCGAGCGGGCAGCCGGAGGCGTAGGTGTAGCTTTCGCCCGGCTTGATCACCGGCTGTTCGCCGACGACGCCGGCCCCGCGGACCTCCTCGACCCGGCCCTGACCATCGGTGATGACCCAGCGGCGGGCCATCAGCTGGATCGGCGTGGCGGTCAGGTTGACGATCTCGACCTGGTAGGCCCAGACCCAGCGGCCGCCGTCGGGATCCGACTGGCCCGCCAGATAACTGGGGCGGACGCGAACGACGACGCCCTCGGTCTCGGCTTCATAGGCGGGCGTGTCGTGCATGCCGCCATGGTCGCTGTTGCGGGCCTCAGGTCAAGCGGAACGACGGGGGCGACCCGGCGCGGAATCGTGTAATCGGAAGCGATGCAGAGCTTTTCGACCTCCCTTCCCGGCATCCTGCCGTCGCAATCCATCGAGGCCCTGATCGCCGGCGGGGCGATCGTCCCGGAGACGCCGTTCGACGCCGACCAGGTGCAGCCGGCCAGCCTCGACCTTCGGCTGTCGGACCAGGCGTGGCGCGTGCGGGCCTCCTTCCTGCCGGGCCAGCGCAAGGTCGTGGACCGGATCGCCGACGTGGCCATGCACACCATCGACCTGTCGGCCGGCTATGTGATGGAGAAGGGCTGCGTCTACATCGCCCGGCTGCAGGAGCGGCTGAGCCTGCCGAAGGGGCTGATCGCGCGGGCCAATCCGAAGAGCTCGACCGGGCGCGTCGATGTCTTCGTGCGGCTGCTGACCGACCGGGGAGCCAGTTTCGACGACGTCGACGAGGGCTATGACGGGCCGCTGTATCTGGAGATCGCGCCGCAGACCTTCTCGATCCTGGTGCGACCGGGGACGCGGCTGAACCAGCTGCGGCTCAAGGCCGGAGAGCCGCCCAAGCTGGAGACCCGCAGCGTCGGCGTCGACCTCGAGGGTGCGGACGGCGCCATCGTCGGCTTCCGCGGCCGGCGGCATGCGGGGGTGGTCGATCTGGACCGCATCGACGGCCACGACCCGCGCGACTTCTGGGAGCCGCTGCTGGTGCGGCGCGGCGAACTGCTGCTGGACCCGGGCGAATTCTACATCCTGGCCTCCAATGAGGCGGTCGAGATTCCGGTCATGCAGGCCGCCGAGATGACGCCGATCGATCCGTCGGTGGGCGAGTTCCGGGTCCATTACGCCGGCTTCTTCGATCCGGGTTTCGGCACCGACGAGGCGCATGGAGCGGGCTCGAAGGGGGTGCTGGAGGTGCGTACCCACGACACGCCCTTCCTGCTGGAGCACGGGCAGATCGTGGCCCGGCTGGTCTATGAGCCGCTGACCGAGCGACCCTCGCGCCTCTATGGCGAGGGCGGCAGCCATTACCAGAGCCAGGGCCTGAAGCTGTCCAAGCATTTCCGCGCCTGGAGCTGATCCGGAACCGCGCCACACGGAGGACGTTCGACGGACAGGAAAATGTCAGTTGGCGTTCCGGCTTTGATCGTGCAGGGTTGGGGACGTTAACGGACTGAGGGGACCGTTGATGCGTCTTGTGGCGTTCAGTGCGGGAGTGGTGGCGTTGGCGGCCTGCGCGGCCCCCGGCTTCGCCATGGAATCGCCCGCCCCCCAGAGCGCGATCGCCAATCCCTGGCGGGTCGAACGCCAGCCTCCCGTCACCGTCTCGGACCTTCTGACCCGCCTCGATCGCGACGCGCGTTTCGAATCCGGCGACCGCGCCCTCGCGGGCGGCGAGGGCTGGATCGGCTACGACCCGGCCCGGAACGTCTCCTCGACATGGGCCGCCTCCAACCGGGACATCTGGTACGAAGGACAGGCCTACAGCGACCGGCTGCGCCTGCGCACCGAGGGCCGCATCCGCCGCGCCGACGGGTCGCCCCTGCCGCCCGGGCCGCTGGATCCGGCGGCCTATGACGCCGAACACTACGACCTGACCTACACGCGCGGCTGGACCGAGACGCTGGGCCAGACCGAAAACGGGCTCGACGTCACCCTCTCGCCGCATGTCGGCGTCGGCGTCGGCAGCCGCGGCGACGTGACCGAGGCCGGCGCCACCCTGAGGATCGGCCGCGATCTCGACCGCCTGGCGCCCGACGGCGGGGATGCCTTCGGAGAGCGGGCGCGCTGGTACGTCTACGCCGCCGGATCGGGTCGGGCGGTGGGCTACAACTGGGCCCGGAACCGCGACGGCGACTATGTCCGCTCGGGAGTCAGCCATGACTCCGGGGCCTTCCTCGGCGACGCCTCGCTGGGCGTGGCCCTGCGGCGCGGGCCGGTGCACAGCTCGATCGGTCTGGTCTATCGCGAGATCGAGGCCGAGGGCCTGCGCGCCGGCAACGGCGTCGACACCGACGTGTCGGAAGGGCTGCTGGCGTTCCAGCTGTCGATCAAGCCGGAATAGTCACTCCGTCCGCGCCGCCCCCTCGCGGCGGTCGTCGGCGGCCCCGTCCCAGCGCCAGGTTCCGTCCGCTCCCCGGCGCCAGATCGCGCCATGGAGGCCGGAGTTCTCGCTGGCGTTGGGGCGCATCTGGACGCCGCGGGCCGCGAGGGCCTCCCGCAGGCCGGCCGGGAAGCGGTCGGTGTCGGCGCCGAACCCGTCCCCCTTGGCGACCAGATTGGGCAGGGCGAAGGCCTCGGCCATCGGCATCTCCCAGTCGAGCACCGCGATCAGGGCCTTGGCGTTGTAGGCCAGGATCGACGACCCGCCCGGCGAACCGAGCGCGCCGACCAGCCGGCCCTCGCGGTCGAGGATGATGATCGGCGACATCGACGAGCGCGGCCGCTTGCCCGGAGCCACGGCATTGGCGGCCGGCCCGCCATCGGACCGCAGCGGCTCGAACGAGAAGTCCGTCAGCTGGTTGTTGAGGAAGAAGCCCGCGGCCATCCGGCCCGAGCCGAACACGCTCTCGACCGTCGTCGTCATGCTGACCGCGTTCCCTGCCGCGTCGACGACGACGAAATGGGAGGTGCCGGCCGGCTCCAGCGTCGCGTCGGGGCCCGCGAAGACGCCCCCCGGCGGAAAGCCCGGCTCGGCGGCCCCGACCAGGGTCGGCGCCTGGGCGGCGCGCGCCGCCACATAGTTCGGGTCCAGCAGCCCCTGCACCGGCACGCCGACGAAGGCCGGATCGGCGACGTAGCGGTCCCGGTCGGCGTACATCAGCCGCTGCAGCTGGGCGAAGGCCGTCCAGGCGTCGGCGCTGTCCGGCCCTTCGGCGACGTCGGGGGTCAGCTCGGCCATGGCCAGCAACTGCAGCACGGCCACCCCGCTGGACGGCGGCGGCGGAACGCAGACGACGTAGATCCGGTAGGGCCGGCACAGGGCGCCGCGCTCGAGCGGCTCGTAGCGGGCGAGGTCGGCCTCGGTCAGCCCTCCCGGACGCGGCTCCTCGCCGACGGTCGAGACGATCTCGCGCGCGATCCGCCCGCGGTAGAAGGCGTCGGCGCCGCCCGCCGCGATCTCCGCCAGCGTCCGGGCGTAGGCGGGGTTGCTGAGCACATCGCCGGCGACGTAGCGGCTGCCGTCCGGCTTGGTGAAATAGGCCTCGGCCCAGCGCGTCCGCGCCTGGCCGGAGCGGCCGGCGATATAGTTCGCCAGACGTGGACTGACCACGAAGCCGTCGCGCGCCAGCCGCTCCGCGTCGCCGAACAGGTCGCTCCACGCCAGCCGGCCGCGCCCGGCCTGGGCCATGGCCAGCAGGGCCACGGCTCCGGGAACCCCGGTCGAGCGGCCGCTCAGCACCGCCTCGCCGAACGCCAGCGGCCGGCCATTCTCGTAGAACAGCTCCGGCGTCGCCGCGGCCGGGGCGGTCTCGCGGCCGTCGTAGCTGGTCACCTCGCCGGTCGAGGCGTCGTACAGCATCATGAAGGCCCCGCCGCCGAGGCCCGAGGACTGCGGCTCGACCAGGCCGAGCACCGCCTGGACGGCCACGGCGGCGTCGACCGCCGAGCCGCCGCGGCGCAGCACCGCCAGCCCCGCCTCGACGGCGTGGGGATTGGCCGCCGCCACGAACGGCCCGCGCGCTGGAGGCGCCGTCGCCGCCACGGGCGCGGCGGGAGGGGCCGCCACATCGGGCCCGGCCGCGCATCCCGTCAGGACCAGGCTCGCCCCTGCGGCGAGAGCGACCAGGGACCGGAAAGCCATGACAGGGAGGGACGGCGGGCGTGGGCGCATGAAGGGTCCGGGCGGGCGGGAACGGGGGAGACCCGCAACTTGGCGCGCCCGGCGCGGCGGCGAAACCCCCGGTCGCGAAATCACCGCAGGAAAGCCGCCAACCGGGTCTTGCCCCCCCGCCCCTTCCCGGCTAGATACCCGCCCTCGCCGTTCGCGGCCAAGCGCGCCCGTAGCTCAGCTGGATAGAGCATCAGACTACGAATCTGAGGGTCGGACGTTCGAATCGTTCCGGGCGCGCCATTTTTTCAAACACTTGCTGTCGAAGCTCCATCTGGCAGGTGGCTCTGGGACCCGTATGGGACCCAGACTGGAGGAATAATAATCTACCACGAGCATGTTTCGGGGCACATCCGGGCGCCGCTTGCCCATCTTCGACCCGATCGGAGCGGTGTCGAGGCGGGTCACCATCTTGCTGAACGCCACCTCCAAGACGTCGCCTTCGCGCCAGCAGCGGACATTTGCCCGCCGCCGGAAGGCTGACATTCGAACCTTCGTCGACACGACGTCGCGGCCGACCGAATACGGATGCCTGCCCTGACCGTTGATCAGTTGGCCTCGATTAATCGTTACCCTCAAACGTCCACCGGCACGAAACAGAGCTAGCCGCGCCGACTTCAGCGTCTGCCAGGCTCAGAGCTCCGTAATTCCCCCATCGGGAGAAACCCCGAATATCGCGCCTCGGGCGGCCTGCCTATTCATCCTGTCCTGAAGTCTTGGGCCCGCCAAGGCGGTCGGGACAGTAGCGATGCGTAAGAGTCTTGCAATCACCGCCCTGTTTCTCGCTTCAGCGGTCTCCGCGACGGCGGGGGCGCAGGAGACCGCCGTCTACGGCGGCGCGCGAGATCAGCTGACCCTGATCCTTCCGGTCACGGCGTCCGTCAGCGGCCACTGCGGCTTCGCGAATGCGGGGTCGCCCGCCGCTGACGTGGATGTCGGCGATATCGCAGCCGGTTTCTCACACACCCTCCCTTTCACCCTGTCGTGCAACTCACCCGTGCGACTAGCGGTCCAATCCCGGAACGGCGCGCTGCGGGCGCCCGATGTGCCCCCGGCCGGATACGGCGCATCGCTCGACTACATGATCACGGTCCACGCGGTGGGCTCCCGGGGGGTGAGCGTCTCGGCGAGCTGCGCCGCCTCCGCCTTGACCAGCGCCGCCACCACCGCCTGCGCGCTGCGCGGCCCGGCGTCCTCGACCCAAGGTCTTAGCCTGCCCGACATCAGCCTGAAGGAGCCCGGGTCCTACCTGCAGCTCTCGGCGCCGCCTGCATCGGGTCCAACGCCTCTCATGGCGTCGTCCGACTATGCCGACTCCCTCGTCCTCACCCTCAGCCCCTCCAGCTGACACCCCCCTCGCGCTGCTTCACAAGGAATCCACGATGAAACCCCTCTCCCTCGCCCTCACGACCGCCCTGCTCGCGGCCTCCGCCTCGCTCCCCGCGGCCGCCCAGACAGCGTCCGCGCAGGTCAACGTCACCGGCTTCGTCGCTCCGCGGTGCGGCGCGCTGGACGGTTCGACCACCGTCACGGGGTCGATCGCACTTGGTGAACTCGCCGGACAGGACGGCCAGATCCGCACCGGCCTGGCGAACTCGACCACGGGGTCTCCGGCGGGCACGGTGGCCATGCAAATCGGGTGCACCGGTTCCGCGGCCAACCTGTCGCTTAGCGCGACCCGCCTCAGCAATGCCGCCGCCCCTGCGCTGGCGACCAGCTCAAACGACATCGACTACACGGTCGAGGCCGCGATCGCGCTGGCGACGGGCGGGCATTCCACCGTGAACTACACCACGGCCGCGGCAGCGCCCGCCGCCACGCCGCTGGCCGTCAACAGCACCTTCGCCTTCGTCCCGGGAAACCTCGAGATCCGCGTCTTCGATCTGACACCGGAGCACGCGGCGCCGAGCCTGCTGGTGCCGGGAACGTACCAGGCGACGGTCACGTTGCAGATCTCACCGGACTGACCGCCAGGTCACGGAGGAAATCCCATGTCCAGACCTGTGATCGCCGCTATCGCCGCCTTCGCGGCCGTCGTCCTTCCCGCAGTCTCGATCGCGATGTCCCTCAGCCCGGTCGTCATTGACCTGCGGCCGGGCGGCCGGGCCGCCACCCAGACGATCGTGGTCCAGAACACGCGCGACCACCCCATCCCGGTTGAGATGCGGACTGAAGGCATCGACCTCGGCCTGCAGGGGGCTCGCGGCAATGGCGTCACGACCGATGACCTGCTGGTGTTCCCGGCACAGGCCATGATCCAGCCAGGCCAGAGCCAGACCTTCCGGGTCCAGTATGTTGGTGAGCCGGGCTTGGCCCGGAGCCGCCACTACTACGTCACGGCGGCTCAACTGCCGGTCCAGCTGGGCCGCGAACAGACCGGGGTCCAGGTGCTCTACAATCTCCAGGTTCTGGTCAGCGTCGCACCGCGCGTCGGAGAGGCGGACCTCAAGGTGGTCGAGGCTGGTGTCGGCCGCGACGCGGAGGGCCGTCCCGCGCCGGTGGTTACAGTTTCGAACTCTTCGCCCGTGCACGGCTATCTGTCCCGGGGACGGCTGACCGTCGTCCAGCGCGACAGCAGCGGCCGGGAAACCCTGCGGCGGGAATTCTCCGGCCCCGAGATCCAGCAGACCGTCGGATACGGTCTGGTGGGTGGGGAGGGCACCCGCATCTTCACCCTGCCCATGGCGCTGCCGGCGGAGGGAGGAACGCTTGAAGCCCGCTTCCACCCCGAGCCGCGGTCCTGACCGCGGCCGTCGGCGCCTCTGGGGAAGCGCGACGACCGCGGCCATCGCACTCTGCCTCGGCGAAACCGCCGCGGCCCAGGTTCAGCCGCTGGACGCGCCGGCCCCCGCCCAAGTCACCCGGCTGAACCCCGCGGGCCGCCCGATCCGGCTGACCGCTCCGCTGACGCTGGACGACGTCTATCTGGGCGACATCGAACTGTGGGTCTCGGCGGACGACGTCATCAGCATTCCAACCGGGCGGCTTCTCGAACTGCTGGAGCCGCTCGTCGACAGGACCACGTCCGACGCTCTCCGTACGAGCCTCACCGGCCAATCGGCGCTCGCGCCGGGCAAGCTCGTCGGCCTCGACATGGAACTCGTCTACCGCCCCGAACTCCTGTCTCTGGAGGTGCGGGTTCCGGCCGCCCTGCGAGCCGCGCGGAGCCTCAGCGTCGGGGGCGTCTCCAGGGCGCCGGCCGGAGAATTCGAAAGGCCGGCCTCGCTGAGCAGCTACCTGAACGTCCGCGCCGCCGTCGACCACGTCAACCGCGGCCCGGACTCGGGCCTGCAGGCGCCGGTGGTGTTGCTGGAAGGGGCGATGCGAGCGCGCGGCGTCGTGCTGGAATCGGACGCCGTCTGGCGGCCGTCCGGCGCGGGCCCCGATGTCCAGCGTCTCGGGAGCCGGCTGGTCTATGACGACATCGATTCGATCGTGCGCTGGACCGCGGGAGACCTTCAGCCGGCGCCCCGCGGCTTCCAGGCGTCTCCGCCGCTGGCCGGCCTGTCGATCACCCGTTCTTACGGCGAACTGAGGCCGTTCGAGACGGTGCGGCCCACCGGGCGGGAGAGCTTCGTCCTGCAGCGGCCGTCCATGGTCGAGATTCACGTCAACGGCCAACTCATCCGCAGGATTCAGCTGGAGCCGGGCCCCTACGATCTTGGCGACTTTCCCGCCGCCCAGGGGGCCAACGATGTGCGGATCGTCATCGTCGATGACGCCGGCCGGCGTGAAGTGTTGCGGTTCAACCTGTTCTTCGACCAGTCGCAGCTCGCTCCGGGCCTCAGCGAGTTTGGTTTCTGGGCGGGCGTGAAGGCCCCGATGGGCAGCGCGGGTCCGGTCTACAGCGACGCTTGGGGCCTGACCGCCTTCTACCGTCGCGGGCTTACCGAGCACCTGACGGTCGGCGCCAACGTTCAGGCTGAGTCCGGAGCCTGGCTGCTGGGCGCGGAGGCGGTCTGGTCGTCGCCCCTGGGGGTGCTGGCCGGGCACCTGGCGGTCTCCGATCAGGAGAGCGGCCGGGGCTTCGCCGGGGTAGCGAGCTTCCAGAGGGAGACCGCGGGTGCGGACGGGCACGGCGGCTTGCTCAGCCTCACCGCCGAGGCATGGAGCGTGGACTTCGCCGTTCCCGGCGGCAGGCCGGGTGATCATCCCCTTCGCCGACGCTTCGCCGCCGGCTATGGTCACAGCTTCGGCAACGCCTTCTATGCCGGCGCCGACCTGCAGTATGCCGTGCCTGCGGACCCGGGCCCCGATCCGTTTTCGATCCGCGCCAACCTTGGCTGGCGACTGGGCCGGCGCCTGGACCTGACGGCGGAGGCCGTCCGGCAGTTCAATGCCCCGACCGTTGGCGACGAGACGGCCGTGCGTGTGGCCCTGACCGTAAGGCTCGGCCCGCGCTCCAGCGTACGCGCGGTCCATGACGGGGTCTTCGACGTCAGCCGGATTGCCTACCAGACGAGCGCCGGCGAAGGGGTCGGCGCCTACAACGGCGAGATCGAGCTGCAGCGGAGCGCCGCCGCCTTCGGCATCAACGGAGCGGCGTACTATATCGCCAACCGGGCCGAGGTCGGCGTCACCCAGTACAACAGCTTCGACCGCGATTCCGGCTCGTCCACAGACGGCCGGACGACGCTCCGGCTGGCGACGGCGCTGGCTTTCGCCGACGGGACATTCGCTGTTGGTCGGCCCATCCAGGACGGGTTCGCGATCGTGCGGGCCCACCCCAGTCTCTTGGGCGCGCAGGTGCAGGTCGATCCCACGTCAGGCGGCTACACAGCCGCAACGGGTTGGCTAGGGCCGGCGCTGAAGCCCAACCTCACCGCCTGGTCCGAACGCAGCGTGGCCATCTCCGCGCCTGACGCGCCAATGGATCTCGACCTCGGACCCGGAGCCTACAGGGTTCTGCCCCCGTATCGTGCAGGATACCTGCTTCAGGCGGGCTCGGACTATCATGTGACGGTGACGGGCCGGCTGGTGGACGAAGCCGGAAAGCCGATCTCCCTCCTGGCCGGTGAGGCCTTCGAGATCGATCACCCCCAACGGAGACTGACGGTGTTCACAAACACCGCGGGCCGCTTCTCGTTGTCCGGCCTGCGGCCAGGGCAATGGCTCGTGGAAATGCGGACCGAGCAGACAACCGTCTATCGCCTCGACATTCCCGTGGGCGCGGATGTCCTCGAATCGGGCGAGATTCGCCCTCTGGAAATGGAAACGCCATGACCTTCCGAGCCTGTTGGGCGGCCGCGCTGTCGCTCGCCGCGGCGATCCTGGCCACTCCCGCGGCGGCCCAGAGCGGCTTCTGCGGGGTCAGCGGCAGCACGGCGGCGGCCGTGGGGACCTACAACCCCTTCTCGCCCACAGGGCTGGACGATGTGTCGATCTCCCTGAACCTTCATCGCCACAGGGGCGAGGGATTCACGCGGTCGGTCAGGTTCTTCCTCGTCGAGCCCGCCGTGCAGACCCCGCTGGAGATCCGCTACCGCGGCTGGGACATCACCCATTCGATCTTCTACGCCCCCCGCCTTGCGTTCGCGGGGGCAGACTTCGGCATCGTCGCCCACGACTTCGGCGGAGGAGGCCAGCCCGACACCGCCTCGATCCTGCTGACGGTCAGCGTACCCCCGGGCGTCGACCTGCCGGCGGGAGAGACCATCTCGTTCGACATGATCTATGTGTGTGAGGGCCAGAGCGGACTGCGGTCCGTCACCACCCCCCGCCTGGCGCAGGGCGCCGTCACCGTGCAGATCGAGGTGGCTAGTGCGCTGCAGGCCAGCTACGCCGGCCCGCCGCTCGACTTCGGCGACATCGGAGGCATGACTGACCTTCAGGCGTCGGCGCAAGTGCGGACCGGGGCCATTCGGGTCGCCAGTTCCGGGCCCTACCGCGTCAGCATCGCCTCCAACAATCAATACCGCATGGCCCCTGCGGGCGGTGACCCCGACGATCCACGCCAGCGGATCAGCTATATGGTCAGCTTCAACGGTCAGGCGGCGGGCGCGGGGCAGAGCACTGCGCTGCGGGCGGAATGCCGCCGATCCGGGCTGGCTGGCCGCAATCTTCCCCTCTCCGTCAGACTGCAGGAAGGGGGCGAGGACAAGGTCGCATCCCCGGACTACCGCGACACGCTGATCGTGACCGTCACCCCCCTCGCCGCCCACCACGGCGGACCACTCGCCACTTGCGGCTGACTTGGCCGGCAGGGCTGTTTGCGCAGGCAACGAGTCCCGGCGTACGTTGCGCGGGAGGCGCCCCCCTGAAGCTGTTGGACCTATGCAGGAGGCTTCACGGACCAGCGCGAACTATCGCCGTGCTGGAAGCTGCACCGGGAGCCCTCGCGCTGGATCGGGGTGAGTCAAACCCGGTCATAGGCGGCAATCCGGCAAGTGGCCCCAAGCGGACATCGTGAACGGCAGCAAAGAGTCAGGAGCCGCTGTTGTCGCTTAGAAAAACCTCAACCCGCACCACCCCGCGCACGGAGTGCTTCATAGAGCTGCCCGGGCCCCAGTAGCGCGTCCTTCAGGCCGTCCTGAATCCTCGGCGACTCCAGCGCCTGTTTGCTCAGGCTGTTGTGCGCCACCAAGGCGTCCATGATGGCGTCGAGAAGCTCCTTGCCGAGGGTCGGGGAGCTGGCGAACTGGGCCTTGGTGTTGTTGCTGGCCTGCTGGATCAGCTCGTCGGATTCCAGCAGCTTTCCCTTGAGCACCTGGTTCACATAAACGAGCTGGTCGCTGTCCGTCGTGTCCGCGCCAAACAGGTCGTTCACCCGGGCGATGATTTCGTCGAGGAGCGCCTTCTCCTTCTCGTGGATGCCGCCTGAGCCAGTCTCGGACATTCCCGGCAGCTTGGGCGCATCGCCCGCCGCATAGGTGAGGTCGCGCTTGCCCTCGTTCTTCAGGGTGTGGTGGGTCAGCTTGATGCCGGTCAGGTCGACGCCTTCCCGCTCGCGACCGAAGACCAGCAGCGGCAGCAGGCGGCGATAAAAGATCGCCCGCTTCTCGACGTCGGTGTTGCCGTAGTCGATGATCTGGCTGAGGAAGCTGTAGAGCCGCAGATAGGCGCCCATGTCGCTCTTGAAGAGCTCCAGCGCCCCCATGTGGTCGCGGGCGTCCGCTTCACCCTGGGCGTTGCCGCTGGCCGTCGCCGTCGTGAGGGCCTGTCGGGCTCCGTTGGAAGCCTTCAGGATGCGATCCGCGACCGGCACCAGCGCGGAGATCAGCTGCCCCTGCGTGGCCTTCGGATCGAGCTCGACCTTGACCACCCGGTCGACGTCGAAATCGTCGTAGTGGCCGGCGGCGTCCAGCTTGGCGCGCAGGTCGAAGATGAGGTTCGGGTCGGTCGCGCTTTCCAGTTCGGCCGTCTCGAAATAGGTCCGGAAGGCCGCGAGGACCTCCTCGGAGCTGTTCACGAAGTCGAGAATGTAGGTCGTGTCCTTGCCGGGGTGCGACCGGTTCAGGCGCGACAGCGTCTGCACAGCCTGGATGCCGGCGAGGCGGCGGTCGACGTACATGCCGCACAGCTTGGGCTGGTCGAAACCGGTCTGGAATTTGTTGGCGACCAGCAGCAGGTGGAAGTCCGGGCCGTCGAAGGCGTCGCGGATGTCGCGACCTTTGAGGCCGGCGTTCAGTTCCTTGCTCGTCTCGGTGAAGGGCTCCGCGCCGGAGTCCTTGTCATTCACCTCACCCGAGAAGGCGACCAAGGTCCCGAGCGAATAGCCCTTCTCCTTGATGTATTTCTGGATCGCCAGCTGCCAGCGCACGGCCTCGATCCGGCTGCCCAGCACCACCATCGCCTTGGCCTTGCCGTCCAGCAGCGGCTGGACGTTCTCGCGATAGTGTTCGACGACGATCTGCACCTTCTGGCTGATGTTCCAGGGGTGCAGCTGCACCCACTTCATGATCGCCTTGTTGGCGGCCGACTTCTCGACCTCCTTGTCGTCCCAGTCCTGGCCGTCGTGAGCGAGGCGGAAGGCCAGCTTGTAGGGGGTGTAGTTCTTCAGCACGTCGAGGATGAAACCCTCCTCGATCGCCTGGCGCATCGAATAGACGTGGAAGGGCGTCGGCAGGCCGTCATCGCCCTTGCGCCCGAACAGCTCCATCGTCTTGGCCTTGGGCGTGGCGGTGAAGGCGACGTAGGTGATGCCCTTGTCGTCCGCGCGCCCGGCCATCTTGGCCGCGAGGATATCCTCGTTGGAAATCTCGCCCCCATCGGCCAGTTCGGCAGCCTCGGCGGCCGACAACATCTCTTTCAGCTTCGAGGCGGCCTCGCCGGTCTGGCTGCTGTGGGCCTCGTCAGCGATCACGGCGAAGGCCTTGCCCTCGGTCGCCGCCAGCTCTTGCACGGCCTCCAGCGCGAAGGGGAAAGTCTGGATGGTGCAGACGATGATCTTCTTGCCGGCCGCCAACGCCTTGGCCAGCTGCCCGCTCTTGGACCCGCTCTCGCTCTTGATCGTCTCGACCACGCCGGTCGTCCGCTGGAAGTCGAACAGGGCCTCCTGAAGCTGGCTGTCGATGACGTTGCGGTCGGACACGACGATGACGCTGCTGAACAGCTTCCTGTCCTGCGCGTCGTGCAGCTCGGACAGGAAATGCGCCGACCAGGCGATGGAGTTGGTCTTGCCCGACCCGGCCGAGTGCTGGATCAGAAAGCGCCCGCCCGGGCCCTCATCCAGCACCTTGGCCGCCAGCTTCCGCGTCGCGTCAAGCTGGTGATAGCGAGGGAAGATCACGCCGGTGATCGCCTTCTTGGCGTCTCGGCGGGTGACCAGGAAACGCCCCAGGATCTCCAGCCAGCTATCCCGCTGCCAGACCTGTTCCCACAGATAGGCGGTGGGATGCCCGCCGGTGTCGGAGGGATTGCCTTTGCCGCCGCGGTCGCCCTGGTTGAACGGCAGGAAGCGCGTGGCCGGGCCTTCCAGCCGCGTGGTCATCGCCACCTCGCGGTTGCTGACCGCGAAATGGACCAGCGCCCCGCCGGGGAAGGACAGCAGGGGTTCGCCCCCCTGCCCCTTGGGCTTCGGGTTCCGGTCGAATTTGTACTGGTCGATGGCGTCCTGAAGGCTCTGGGTGAAGTCGGTCTTCAGCTCGGCCGTCGCGACCGGAATGCCGTTCAGATACAGGACCAGATCGAGGCAGTTTTCGTTGGCGGTCGAATAGCGCACCTGCCGCACCACGCGCAGGCGGTTGGCCTGATAGCGCGCCGTGATGTCCGGGTTCATGCCCATGGCCGGTCTGAATTGGGCCATCGCCAGCCGTCCCTTGGCGCCCACGATGTCCATTCCGTTGCGCAGCACGTCCAGCACGCCGCGCTCGTCCAGCGACTTGCGCAGCCGGTCGGCGAGGACGGTTTCGGCATTGGCGCCGTGGGTCTTCGACAGGCCCTCCCAGGTCGCGGGCTGGGTCGCCTGAACCCATGCGGTCAGGTCGGCGGGGAACAGGGCGCGGGCGCGGTCGTGGCCGGCGGCGTCGCCGGGCGCCTGCAGCCAGCCGTGGGCGGCGAGGTGCGCGCAGATCTCGTCCTCGAAGCTGATCTCTTTGTGGATGGTCATGCTTCCCCCGAGCGCACGTCTAGTCGGCCAGTCGGGCCGCCTCCCAGTCCTTATAGGTCTGGCCGTTGGATGTTCTCCATACGGTTGTGCCGTTGACATTATAGCCGAGCACAACGGCGCCAGCCGCGCTAGGCGACCTGAAGGCGTAGCTGCTGCTGAACCTGTAATGCTCGCCGTCTCGCACCAGAACACCGGTTGATACGAGCTCTCTTATGAGCTCTGAGTAGGATCCGATCCCTAGGCCGAAATCGTCTTTCCCTTGGGCGAGCGATCCAGCCTGAACGACGAACTCCCCGTCGATCAGGAGAGCGTCAGCGCGCAGCCCGTGTTTGCGATTTTCAAGATGGAAGGCCGTGGCTTCCGAAGCTGTCGTGGCTTGGTCGGCTGCCGCGCGCATTGTCGTCTCAACAACCACGGGACCGGTTGGGCGCACCCTCTGCACGAACATGTCGATCCGGACGGCCGGCAGCACCATGAAGAGGTACTCGAGGAAGGCTTCCATGTTGGCCCGCGCCGACTCCGATAGGCCGGGGCGCGGCGGCGTGTTGCCGTTATCCAGCGGCATGACACCGACCTTGCGGGCCTCCTCGACCAGCCGGGATTCGAGGAATTTGGCGTGGGCCTTGTGTAGGTTGTTGGCCGCCGAGGTGACCAGGACGGCCGTCGTCCACCAGTCCTTGCCCGCCTCATGGCTCCGCATGCGAGCGGCGATGTCCTCGCCCTCGCCGATATAGGCCAACGGCTTCCCATCCCGCTCGCCCAGCAGCAGATAGATGCCCGTGAAGGACGACTGCGGCCGCGCCAGCGCCTCCTTCAGACGGGTGCGCGGCGTGACAAGCACGTGGCCGGTCCAATTGAATACCTCAGCCGTCAGCATCCCGTCCGGGCGGCCGTCGATGAAAAAGAGTTCGAGGGACCGACCCAGAACGCCCGCGCTCATGCCGCCTCCGCCTGCTCGGGGGCCATGCAGCGCACGTCGATCTTGCCGGTGACGGCGGCGGAGATGAGGGCGGCGCGGCGCTCTTGGAGAAGACTGATAGCAGCTTCGGCTTCGGTCGTGAGCTCCCGGTATCGGAGCGCCGTCTGTTGAATGTGAGCGGAGATCGCCTCCTGCTCTGCGAGCGGCGGAATGGCTATGACAGCGTTTGCGATTTGCCCCTTGTTGAGCGAGGGCACCGTTCCGGGATTTGAGATCAGGTCGAACTTCACCAAGCTCATAGCGCTTCGGATGAACTCAAGGTCATTACCGTCGCGTACCGATAGGCCCATCATGTTGTTGTCGAGGCAAGCAGGCCGTCGCAACCGCCTCAACCGGCCAAGCAAGAGCGCCGCGCCGATCTTTGCGAAAACGATGGAACCAGCGGGGAAGACGTATGCGCCGAGCCGTTTGGCGGTCTCACGCGAAACAGTATTTCCGCCGGTCGTGAGAAAGTCGTCGGGGTCGGCGAGGGCGAGTGCGTTGACCTTGTGGAACGGGAGTTCTTCAGACTGCAAGCCTTGCTCAGCATCTGGAAAGCCCGCTCCTGCGTTGAACTCGCCAACGTGCTTGAGCGCCTTTACCTCCCAATGCGCCGGCACCTCGCCCAGCCACTCGATGCCCGAGTCCTTCGTCGGGGCGGTGGGGCCGAGGCCCTTGGTGACGGCGTGGGAGATGACGGCCTGTCGCTTCTCCTTCAGCAGTTCTATCAGTTGCCGCTGAGCCTCTACCAGCGCATCGATCTTGCCGATCTCCCGGTCGAGAAAGGTGGCGATGGCGCCTTGTTCACTGACTGGTGGGACGGGCAGAGGAAGCCAGCCGAACTGCTCGTATCGGATCGTCTTTCCTTCGCGGATACCATCGGTGATAGCCTGCAAAGCGGCGATGTAAGGCTTCGACTTGAGAAGATACTCCCAGTACCCCGCTGCGATCTGCTGCGCGGGCTTCAGGGCGGTGTAAGCAGGGCTCACACAGCCACCATACTGACACCGCTCAATCCCTCCCTGAAAGCTGCGAAGGCTGATTACAAAATCGTCGATGTCGACATGTTTGAACGCGTCTATTCCACCCATCGCCAAGACGACCTTCTGGTCCTCCAATGACATGAAGAGCCGTTGGGGTATGACGCCATACTTCTGAGTCGAGGATAGCTGCTCATCCTCGGGGGCTGCTGGCGTCCGAGTCTGTTTGAAAATCCGGCGCCCAGCTGTCACGTCCCAGTGCGCTGGAACATCGCCGATCCACGCCACTCCACTATCCCGATAGCTCTCGTACGCTGGCACGCTCACGCCGCCAGCCCCTCGATCATCGCCTTGATCCGGTCGGTCACGGCCAACAGGTCGGCGTCGATCTCGGCCAGATCGCGCGGGGATTCGAACACGTAGAAATGCCGGTTGAACGGGATTTCGTAGCCGACCTTCGTCTTGCTCTCGTCGATCCAGGCGTCGGGGGCGTGGGGCAGGACCTCCCGTGTGAAATAGGTCTCGACATCCTCAGCCAGCGGCACGTTCTCTGTGTCGCGCAGGGCGCTGTCCGGTATCGGCTTGCCCTTGGCCTTACCCTTCTGGCCCACCACCGGCCGGCCCTGATCATCCAGCAGGGGCCGTTCCACAGTGATGGTGCGGTAACCGAAAGCCTCATTGTCGAAGATGCGCGACAGGGGCTGCAGCTTGACCTTCCCGCCCTCGGGCGGGGCGGGCGGGGTCTCGGCCTCGATCACCACCTCACGGGCGACCAACTTGCCGTCGGCGTCGGTCACCGTCGCCAGCCTGGCCTCTTCGAAGCCGCCGAACAGGCGGGTGACGACGGCGATGTCGTCGTCGGACATCTCGCGCCGCTTGGAGCCGAGGGACTTGCGCATCTTCTTCCAGAAGACGCTGGCGTCGATCAGCTGAAGCTTGCCCTTGCGGTGCGCCGGCTTTCGGTTCGAGACGATCCAGACGTAGGTGGCGATGCCGGTGTTGTAGAACATGTCGGTCGGCAGGGCGACGATGGCCTCGACCAGATCGCTCTCCAGCAGATAGCGCCGGATCTCGCTCTCGCCCGAGCCCGCGCCGCCCGTGAACAGAGGCGAGCCGTTCAGGACGATGCCGAACCGGCACCCTCCCTCCGAAGCCGGCCGCATCTTGGACAACAGGTGCATCAGGAAGAGCAGCGAACCGTCGGACACCCGCGGCAGACCCGGTCCGAAGCGGCCGTTGAAGCCCTGCTGTTCGTGCTCCTGACGGACGATCTTCTCGACCTTCTTCCACTCCACGCCGAACGGGGGGTTGGACAGCATGTAGTCAAACTTGCGGGTTGGGTGGCCGTCGTCGGACAGGGTGTTGCCCGGCGTGATGTTGGCGACGTCCTGACCCTTGATCAGCATGTCCGCCTTACAGATGGCGTAGGACTCGTCGTTCAGCTCCTGGCCGAACATGGTCAGGCGCGCGGTCGGGTTGAGGCCCGCCAGATAGTCCTCGGCCACCGAAAGCATGCCGCCGGTGCCGGCGGTCGGATCATAGATAGTCCGGACCACGCTGGGCTTCGACAGCAGGTCATCGTCCTCGACGAACAGCAGCGACACCATCAGCTTGATGACCTCGCGCGGGGTGAAATGCTCCCCGGCGGTCTCATTGGAGAGTTCCGCGAACCGCCGGATCAGCTCCTCAAAAGCCAGGCCCATCTGGTGGTTGTCGACCGAGCCGGGGTGCAGATCGATGCGGGCGAATTTCTCGGCCACCTGGTACAGCAGGCCCGCCTTGGCCAGGCGGTCGATCTGGGTCGTGAACTCGAACCGTTCGAAGATGTCCCGTACCGCCGGCGAGAAGGCCTGGATGTAGGCGTACAGGTTCTGGGCGATATGGTCGGCGTCGCCGATCAGCTTCGCCATATCCATCGGCGAGGTATTGTAGAAGCTCTGCCCCGCGGCGCGCAGCAGGAACGGCTCGGGGTTCAGGCCTTCGCCCGACCGCTTCTCGAACTCCGCCAGCACCGCGGGCTTGGTCGCCGCCAGCACGCAGTCCAGCCGGCGCAGAACCGTGAACGGCAGGATCACCTTGCCGTAGTCGGACTGCCTGTAATCGCCCCTGAGCAGATCGGCGACCGACCAGATAAAGGCCGACATGGACTGATGATTCATGCGTTACTCCCCGAGCAATCAGGGATAGCACGTGCACGGCATCTGCGCGCAAGGCGGGGTGATATTCGATCACCAGCGGCAGCAACCGGCCCGACCTTGCTGATAGCCCCTAACGGTCACGAACCGCTGGAGCAGGACGCCGCCGCTTCACCATCGAGACATTTCGACCCAGCTCTCACCGCGGGTGTCAGGCGACCAAGATCGTCGCCAGGTTCAATCCCCGGCAGCAAGCCAGTCATCGGGAATGATCACAGGTCCGACTTGGCAGTCGGACGGCCGGGACATATTCCAAAGCCGGGCCAGGTCGAGCCGGTATTCCAGCCACCATTTCATGACCTTTCGGTCTTTGATGCTGATCGGCCTGTTCTTGGCGAGGCGCTCGCCGGTGAGCAGATTGTAGTTGGCGCTCCGACCTGCATAGGACACCCGGAAGTGTGGCGGTGGATGCTCGTCTGAGAAGACCTCCAGCTTCGCCTCTCGCACCTGCGGGAGAAGATATTCCATCATACCGCTGCGTCCGCCGCCCGAGCCCATCACCACCTCGGTGGGGAAATGGATCTGGAGAGAAGCCAGCAAGGGCCCTTCAACAGTCAGCAGGAATGGCTTGTGAACGCTCATGTGATCTACGCAACGTCAAGACGGGGCGGATGCCGGCAAACAAGCGTTGCGATAACGCGCCTCCGCCGGAAGTGTCCAGACTTCATCAGGGACCACGCCGCCGCTCTGGAGCGTATAGAATCATCGAGAGTTCGCCTTCAGAGCCCGAAGTTGGAACCCAAGTCTCGTGCGTCTAAATCTGACTCGCTGAGGCGTTTCGGACGTCCGCTCGCGGTTCAGATTAGGGTCTCGATTGACTGAAAGCGCGGTTCCAGAAACGGGCAGGGACGGCGGCTATCGAGGGCACCCATCGACAAGGAGAGTGAGCCTCATGACCGACCCGCAGCCGACGTTTCGCAGCCCTGCCGAACAAGACGCGCTCGTCGCGCCGTTCGAAATTCCGATGGGCCATCCATTAAGTTGTGACCATTACACCCCCCAGGGGGATGTCATGGGCCGGCTCTATGTCCTGGCTCAGTTTGAGCTCATGAACTTGGCGGCGTTCCATCGAGCTGCGTTTGAGACGGTCCGGCGCCAGGACAAGGCCATTGCTGAGTATGCGCAGACCCTCAAATCGGAGCCAACCAATCCGCTGTTTAACGATGAGGACAGCGAGGGTTGGGCGGAGTTGATGGAGAGCCGATCTCGTACAGCGGTCCTCGAGGCCGACAATCAAAATGCCGCGGTCGCTGCCTATGCGAACGAACTGTGTGTCATCGGCTTGTGGGCTCACACTGAGAAATACCTTGATCTCGTGCTTGCCGGCTTCACCGGAACGGCAGGGGTTTATCGTTGGGACGACTTTCTTCAACGCTTCAAAAGCGCTGACGTTGACCTTACGAGCTTGCCGGGATTTCACGGGGCAGCCGAATGTCGCATACTCAACAACGCGCTGAAACATGGCGGCGTCGTCACCCCAGCGCTGGCCGCTATGCCGACCTTCGCAGGGCAGGAAGCGAAGCAGCTGAGAGACATCGTCTTGGACCCTCAGCCGTACCTCCTGGCCGTCCATCACCTGATCGGGTCCCTATTAGAAACTTGCGGTTGGAAACTGGATGGCGGAACGCCTCCAAGGCCTTGGCAGACTGATGGCTTTGGGCGGCGGATCAACGCCAGCGGCCAAACCGTTCGAACCAACCTGGACGCGACGGCAGGCCTTCAACGTCCGCTCTCCGGTCGAGAGCCGACGTCTGACCTTGGCGCCTAGTCGACGGTATTCAATCGACCAACCCGTGGACGGTAGCCAGACGCGTGACTGCGTCCGCTACGAGATCGTGCTCGACGCCGCCCTCCCCTTCCAGCAGCCTCTTGGCCACAAGGAGTTTGCCCACGGCCTCTTCGGGGCTCCCCGCAGGCGTTCTCACTATGCGGTCAAGCAGAACGGATCGCTTCTGATCGATACGTGCGATCTGGCGTTCCAATCGCTGCATCTGGCTTGTCGGAGTGAAGGAAGCGGGCGCGACGGCCGTGGCAATCAGGTCGGCCTCGGCCCGGCTCCATTCCAAGGTCAACGACTCCAGTAGGTCGTCGGCATGTATCCAATCTTGGACGTCCCCACCGACACTGTCAGGCTTGGCCGTAACGCGCGTGACCAGCGGAATCGCCGTGACAGTTCCCACGATCAAGCGTCGTGTCACACTGGGTCGGAACCTCTTATCAGCTGGCATAGACGGCTCGCTTCGCGCCACAGATGAGCACTGTGCTAGATTTTGATCACAAGGTGCGCGAAAGTGAGCACACCGAACTGACCAAGTCAACACGGTGTGCGCATTTTGGAGTACACTGTGCCGACAATTACCCCGTTACAGCTGAAACTCGCTCGGACCGCTGTTGGACTTGGGGTTCGCGAACTTGCGGAAAAGGCTTCCGTCGCGCCTTCGACGATCCAGAGATATGAATCCGGGCGCGGCGGAATGCAGTCGCGAACTCTGGACAAGGTTCAGCAGACGCTTGAGGACGCTGGCGTCGTCTTCATCCCCGCCGATGCCCAAGGCGGTCCAGGCGTCCGCCTGAAGTCCTGAAGTCGCCCGTCCGATCACAATCGCTCGACCGGTGGTGAGCGGGTAGAACGCCCTGAAAAATCCTGAACAGCTGTGAAACAGAGTCCGTCGTGATCGCCTTGGACGGGCTCCATTGACTGTCCCCGGCAGAATCGCACGGTCGGGGAACATTCTGTGGAGTTCCCCCATGCCTGGCCTGCAACTTGGACCGACCGAAGACACCCTCCTGACCCGCAAGGAGGCGTCGCGCGAACTGGCGACAATGGGCATCCGAAGAGCGCCCTCCACCCTCGCCAAGATCTTCTGCACGCGATCGGATGGGCCGCCGTGCCTGCATCTAGGCCGAACGCCCTACTACCCCAGGAGCAAGCTTCATGAGTGGGCGCGCAGCCAGCTCACCGACCTGCGCTCCTCCTCCAGTCAGCCGCGCCGCATGGGCGTGTGGCGGGCCACGGACGATAGCGACCGACCCGGCGCCTAGAGCTCCAGCCCCTGTCCTCGACCGAGTTGCTGACCGAAGCGGAAGTCCACCGAGCCGCCTTGCAGCACGCCGGTCATCGCCTGGCCCCGGCAGGCCTCCAGCGCGGCCCGCCATGGCGCGAGGGTGATCCCGTGGCGGCCCTCGACGACCGCATAGGGCATGCCGGCGACATGGACCTTCTCCATGTAGACGCCAGAGAAGCTCTGGCCCGCCCTGGCGAGATCGACCGGCTTGCCGTTGGCGCCGAGCCGCTCGAACGCGCTCTTCACCTCCATCGCCCTCAAGGCCGTCTCGTCGGCTTTGCCGAGTCTGAGCGGCTCGCCCGAGCCGACGCCCCAGGCCCGCAGAACCCCGGCTCGCTCCTGAAGCCGGATACGCGCTTCTTCGGCCAACGGGCCACCCGATGGTATGTCGACCTGACCTCGCAGATTGCGGTCCAGCCAGGTGAACGCCTGCGCCCGGACCTGCGCCTCTAGCGGGCGGGGGTCCCGCACCCGGACCCCTAGTTCCGTCGCCCCAAGCTTCGCCCGATCGGCGGCGGCCGCCGCCTCGGGGTAGTCCGCCCCGATCGCGAACCGCCCCTCTCCCAATGACCGGCATGCGCCCTCGCGGCTCGTGGCCTCCAGCCGCCGCAGGTGACGGTCGATGAAGGCCGGGCTGTCCTCAGGTCGCAGCGTCCGGTGCGCCGCCGCCGAATACACCCCGCCGCTCTCTCCCGCGACCTCTGCGATGGTCTGATCGGACGCGCGGGCCGGGCGGGCCTGCGCATGGATCTGGACGACGGCCCCGGGCAGAATGCGATCCAGCACCAGAGCCGCATCGAGGCTCGGCAGCCGCACATGCCCTAGCCGGCCGTCGAAGGTCTCCATCACCAGAGCCTGCGGACCGGACCCATGGGGCCCGATCGGCTGCACCCCGACATAGGCGCCGGTCACAGTCTTCCCCGCCGCCGGTTCCAGCGGTTCCAGCCGGTCGATCTGGCCAGACCACGGCGAGCCCCACAATGCCTTGGCCGCCGCCCGCTCACGATCCTCCCGGTCGCCGTGAGCCCGCAAACGCTCCGAGAAGTCCGCGGGGACCGACCAACGCTCAGGCCCTTCCCGCGTCACCCATCCACGGGTCTCCAGATGGACCAACCGGCGCAGCGCGTCCGACTGCTGCTCGGCGGGGATGCTTTCCAGCGCCAGCTGTCCTTCGCGGACCCCGACCAGCAGCGTCCGGTCCAGCCGCGTGAACCGGTCGGCCGTGATCTCCCGCTCTATGTCGGCGGACTGCTCCTGCCGCGGTCCGAGGATCTCGGTGGCCAGTTCCTGTGCGCGGCCTCTGAGACCGTGGCTGACGTACTCCCGGGGCAGGACGAGGTCGCGGCCGTCCTCGCGCTTGCCCCTGAGCAGGATGTGGAGGTGCGGCCGACCGGTGTCGAAATGCGCCCCCGCCACCCAGTCCAGCGGCGTGCCCATGTCGCTCTCGACCTGGCCCATGAAGCGCCGCGCATAGGCTTTGAGGTCGGGAAGGTCGCGACCGTCTTCCGGGTTCACGATCAGCCGGAAATGGTGCCGGTCCGCTTCGCACCGACCGGCGAAGGCGCGGGCGTCGGCGTCGTCGCCGCGGGCGTCGAAATACCGCCCCTGCTCTCCGTCCGCGCCCGCGCCCTCGCGGGCTACGTAGCGGACGTGGGTCATCAGCGCCTTCTTCGCGCCCGGCGTCATGCGCACCACTCGCGCCTTGACCATCACCCGGCGCTGCTCGCCCGTCGCCGACCGCACCGGCCGCACCCGCTGGGCCAACGCCTTGGCGGAGAAGTGCCGCGCCCGGGCGCGCGGGGGCATCCCCGGAGTCGCCCGGCCAACCAGGCCAGCGGTCCGACCGACCGGAGGCGTCTCTCGCCGGGCGGTCAGGGGCGGACGCCAGTCGAACAGGTCCGGGTCGCGCGGCTCGGTCATGGGCGGGCTCCAGCATCCCGCACCGCTCTTCACCGATGTACCCGGCCGGCGATGTTCAAGGATCGCAGGCCGGATTTTATCTTGCCCTGCCACCCTGTCGCTGTGCGGTTGAGGGATGACGGTTGCGCGTGATTCCCTGGATCACTTGCGCCAGACGGCCCGCCGACGGCGTTTGGGGGACGCCGGCTTCAAGGGCTGCGTCGGTCGGCCGAGGCCCGCGATCACGGGCGAGCCGATATGTTCGTTATTCCCGAACTTTTTAACGCGTTCGGCCTGACATGTTAAATGCAGCTGCGCCCCCGGGCATCGAGATTGCTTGGGTTCGCATCGCCCCATTCGAAAATCGGTCGGACGGTCGACGAGCCTGACGGTGAAAGATGAAGCCGAGCCAGACGATCTCCCGGGCTGAACTCTACCGACTGCTGTGGGCCGAGCCGTTGACCAGACTGGCGGAACGGTTTTGCGTCTCCGATGTCGGACTGAGGAAGATCTGCCAACGACATGACATCCCCCTGCCGCCTCAAGGCTACCGGCAGAGGGCGCAGGCGGGGCGCGCCCAGCCCCCGGCGCCGCTGCCCCGCGCAGGCGATCAGGAGATGATCGAGTTTCCCGCACCGCCGGCCGGCTCCGCGTTCGCCACGGACCTGATGGATCGCGTCTACGGGCCGCTCATCGAGGCGGAAAGCCGACCCGACAGACGTATCGAGGCGCCTTCCGACATCGATCTGCGTCACCCCATCGCCAAGCGGGTTTTCAAGGCGTTGAAGGCGGCGGCGCCCGACATGTACGGCGCTGTCGTCTACGACGGTCCGGAGCCCTTCCGGGTACGCGTGCCGCCATCTTCCATTCTCCGCGCGGCGCGCCTGATCGACGCTCTGGCGCGAGCCTGCGACCTTAGGGGGCTGGAGATCCGCACCAGCGACATGTCCAACGGCCAATCCGGGATCATGATCGCCGGCGAGGCCGAATGCCTCGCCCTTGAGGAGGCCTCCCAGAGGAAGGTCCATTGGTCGACCGAGACGGAGAAGGCCCGAACGCGACGGCTCGGTTACTCCTCCGCGCCGATGTACGACTTCGTTCCGAGCGGCGTCATGACCATACAGATTTCCACCGCGACCTATCGGGACGGCGTGCGCAGCGTATGGAAGGACGGCAAGACGCGACGGGTGGAAGACTGCCTCAACGAGGTTTTCATCGGCCTGTACCGGTCGTCACATTCCGCCGCCGTGTCGCGGCGGAAGAGCGAGCTGCGACAGGAGCGGGCGGACGCAGAGAACGCCCGCCGGCGCCTGTTGCGCGACGAGAGGCTAGCGGCGGAGAAGCAGCTGGAGGATCTGGAGGCCCAGACCGACGCCTGGGGTCGGGCGCAGCGTCTGCGCGCCTTCATCGCCGCCTACGAGGCCGCGAACCGCAGGGAAGCGGGTGACCTCGGACCAGACGCCGCGGCCTGGATCGATCAGGCGCTGCGACACGCCGACCGGATTGATCCTCTCACCCCGACGCCTGTCTCGGCTCTCGACTACGCGGAGGAGGACCTGCGACCGATTTCGGTGTGGCAGATTCCCGACGACTGACCGCCCCGGCTGGCGGCCTGTTCTGCCTGGATCGTCAGTCCGGCTTCCAGGCTGTCAGCAGGGCTTCAAGAGCTCTGGCCCGTTCCGCGATCAGCTCAGCCAACCTGCCGACGATCTCATGCTTCAGTCCTTCGGCCTGCATCTCGCCAGCGATGGCCATGACCTCATCCGGCGTTCGGCCGGCCAGGTCCCGGGCGCGTTCAATCCACCGACCCGGATTTTGCCGAACCTCAGTCGCCATGCGCGCGATGTGACGCGCTCCGATGTCTCTGAGGCGGTATTCGCCGCCCAGCTTCATCGCCAATTTGAGCTTCTGATAGTCGAGGTCCCTGTACGGCAGGGCGCTGGCGATATCGTAGAGCGGCGCCAGACGGACACGCCCCTCGCTGGAGAGCAGGAGCGAGTAATTTTTCGCGTGGGCGTCGGTCCCCACGACGATCCAGTTGAACAGAATGGCGTCGAGGAAGGTGTTGATGTCCTCGCCGGGCGCGCTGGATTGATCGGCCAGAACGGCGACACAGTCCGGCACGCCCGGACCGTCCTCGTTCTGGTATTTCTCCGACGGCAGCCGGGCGAGCGCCTGGCAGAAATCTTCCTGGTGCACCCGCGCGATCCGGGCGCCGAGACGCAATCGATCATACCGTTCGACGACGATGGCGATCTCGCCGTCAAACGTCTCGACCCGTGAGGCGGCCGCCGGGATGCCGAGCCGCCGCGCCAGGGTGAGGCACAGATGTTCGTTCTCCGCGTGCCCATCGAACGCTGCGGTCGGGGGCTTGAGGATGTGGGTGGTCGGCAGTCTGCCCGATGGGACCCCCCAGCGCCCGTCCTCCCACATCAGGGCTGTCTTGGGTTGGGCTCCGGCCAAGCTGAACTGGCCGGTATCGCGCGCGGCGCGCCAGGCGGCCTGATCTTCCCGCAGCGCCTTCAGCCGCTCGGCTACCTCGTGCTCTTCCAGCCAGTCGACGCTGTCTTCGGCGCCGCCCTGAAGCGCAGCCAGTCGATCCGGCCGGACAAACTGGACGGCCCCGGCGCAGTCCTCCCCGACCGCTCCGATGAGCGCGAAGGGGTTTTTGGGGGAGACCTGGAAGTGGCGAGCCCAACGGGCGATGACCACCTCGTTGTCGGGCAGCAATCCCCACAGGAAGGCGTTGACCGGGCCGTGCGGATGCTCCGTCGCGGCGAGAGGCATGGAAAGCGAGAGGGGATAGGCGTCCGCGCGCAGCCTCCAGGCCTCGTCATAGATCAGGGACAGTCTGCCTTGGCGGCGGCGTATCACGCCAATGGTCTGACCATCGAGGAGCAGGACAAGGAAGTCGTCAGCCATTGCCGCGGGCCTTGGCCACGATCGCATCGATGTCCACCGAAGGGCTGGAGCTCGTCGGACCGATCAACGGGTCCCCCAGGGAGAGCGGCATGTTGAGCGCCTTGAGGGTGCGCAACACCAAAGCGAGTTCCGCCCCCGCCTTGCCTCGCTCAAGCCCGCCGATCCATTGTCGGGTGACGCCGACCTGCGCGGCCAAGGAGGCCTGGTCGAGGTTGAGCGCTCTACGGCGCTCCCTCACGGCGGCGCCGAGGTCCTTGACCGAACGAACTATCATAGCACACCCGTTGTTAGCGTTTGCTAACATCTATCATTGTTCGCGTTCGATTACAATTCGGATTGTTCGCGTTCGATGACATCGACAAATGTTATCGCTCGATAACACCGCAGACCCTTCGCGCCGTCGACAGCCTGACGTCCAAACCTTGGCGCCGGGAGCCTTGGTCTCGTGATCAAGGCTCTAGGCGGGACGTTCGCCATAGGGCGCGTGTATCAGGCGTTCCTGACGGTCTTCAGCCAGGTCGCGCGTCGCGGATGGGCTTCGTGTGTATCGGGCGGGACGCGGGCGGATAGGTCCCGCCGATCAGCCCATCATCCAGTCTCCACCACGCGCAGCGGGATCGGCCAGGCCACCCTCGTCAGGACCGAGGGTGACCATCCAGTCTCGCGCAAACGGCAGATGGGCCTCGACATTGGCGAACCGTGGAGCCCACGGCTCTAGGGCCGGCAGAACCCATGGCTCGTCATCGAACTTGGAGCCGTTGAGGCCCGGCAAGACCTGCGGAAGGTCGTCAGGGCGGGCAGGCAGCACGAACGCATCCCCTGTCCCGGAGCCGGTATCGAACTCTTTCGCCGCTGCAGTCGTCCCCGCACCCGCTCCTTGGGCCAGCGCCAGGTTCTCAAGCGACATCCAGACGTCGTCGTCTCCGAAATAGATGGCCTCCATGCCGTCGAGAATATCGACGCCCTCCCCCCCGATCTGATCCGCCACAGTGACAGTCCCGTCCGGATTCCAGGTGAGTGCGAAGTCAGAGGAGGCGCCCACATAGTTGGCCTGATCGAATCCATCTCCCCCCATCAGGAGGTCGTCGCCGCCGCGACCGATGAGGCTGTCGTCGCCCGCCAAGCCGTAGATGGTCTCTGAACCCGCTGTGCCCTCCAGCCATGCGTCGTCGAATTCAGTTCCGTAGTCTGGAACCAGCGACGTGATCGCCGCCCATGTCTGGCTTGCCTGAAAGTACACGGACTCGACCTCGATCAGCGTGTCCGCACCTTCGGCGCCGACCGTGTCCGTCACCGTGATCGAGCCGTCTGCTTCGCGCGTGAAGGTGAAATTCGCAAAGTCTCCGTCGAACACGGCTTGGTCGTAACCCGCGCCTCCGATCAGAACATCGTTCCCGCCGCGCCCCACGAGAAGATCGTCGCCGCCCAGTCCGTAGATCGTGTCACTCGCCGCCGTGCCTTCAAGCCACGCGTCCGAACCCTCGGTCCCGTAATCTGCGACGAGATCTTCGCTGTAGTGCCACGACTGGCTTCCGGCGAAATAGAAGGCTTCCATGTCGAACACGACGTCGGTCCCCTGATCTCCCGTCAGATCAGTGACGATGATCGACCCATCCTCATTCCGCGAGAACTGAAAGTCCGCGACGTCGCCCGCGTAGTTGGCCTGGTCGAAGCCGGCCCCGCCGAAGATGAAGTCGTCTCCGCCTCCGCCGGACAGATGGTCGTCGCCATCGTCGCCAAAGAGTTGATCGTCCCCATCGCCGGCGTAGGCTTCGTCGTCGCCCTCGCCAGTAAAGAGGGAGTCCGCGCCCACGCCGCCATACATCAGGTCTGCGCCGACGCCGCCGTCGACTCGGTCGTCGCCGTCGCCTCCGACAAGAAGATCATCTCCGGAGCCGCCCTCCAGACGACTGCTGGAGGCGCCGGCGGTCAGGCTGTCCGCGAAGGCCGAACCGATCACCTCGGTGAAGCCCAGAAGCATGTCGTGGCCGCTCCCGCCGGTGTCCTGACGCGTCGAGAGACCCAGATCCACCGTGACGCCCGCGCTCGACGACTGATAGCTGACGCCGGGCGAAGACTGGCCGCCGAGGAGGGTGTCGTCTCCGTCGCCGGCGGCCTGGGGTTCTTCTGAGTACTGCCTCCCCGTATAGGCGGCCGTCCAGGCGCTCTCTCCATTGAAATAGGACGCGTCCACCGCCGGGCCGGGCGGGATCGTGTAGCCGTAGGTCTCGTTGATGAAGAGACCCATTGCGCCGATCAGATCAAAGAAACTGAACTCGCCCGCCTGGGTCAGGATCGTGATGAAGTCGTACGGCTGGAACTCGAAGTCGGTCCAGGGCGTGGGATTCGGGACCCCTTGCTGCGCCATGAAATAGGCCGAGCCCGTGTCGAATATTCCCGACATCGTGCCGATCGTGACCGAGGCCCCGGAGGGAAGCATCAGACAGATCCGCCCCTCGTAGCCTGCCGTCTCGAATTCTTCGTCGATGCCCTCGAGCGTCCAGGTGTCGTGATATGTCTGAACCCGCTCCCATCCGATCCGAAGGTCGGCCAGGTCATAGGAGCCGACATCGATGGTGTAGCCGCCCCACTCGTCGAGCATGTCATGGCCGCCGCCGTCCCTCAGGAGCACGGTTCCGCCGCCCGAGTACCAATCGTTTCCGGCCCCGCCATCCATGACGCCGCCGCCTTCAAGCCGGTCGCTTCCCTCACCGCCAAATTGGTAGGCGCCGCCGATCAGGAAATCAGCGCCTCCTCCGCCGTGCACGATCGCCCCGCCGTCGATCAGGTCTGACCCGGCGCTTCCAAAGACTTCTCCGTGGAAATTGTCGATCCCGACGATCCCCCCTCCACTGTTGGCCTGCATGAACACATCGCCGGCTGCTCCGGATACGATGGAATAGCCGGTCGGCGCCGCGGACAGGTCAATGACATCCGCCACGCCGCCCACGGAACCGACCGCGTCTATCCGGAGATCAAGGTCGGCATCGAAGGCGCCGCTAAATTTGAACGTGTCCTGGAAGGTGGTGGCCGTTATCCGTTCGATAGAGACCAGGCGGTCGGCGCTTCCATAGCCATCATCTGCAACGGTGATGACCTGTTTGCCGTCATAGGTCGCAGCCGCGGTATCGAAGTTTATGGTGATGCCGTGAGATGTCGCGGTTCCCGCGTCTCCCACGCTGTAGTCCACCCGGTCTATGCCTTCGTCGCCGGCTCCGCCCATGTCGCCGCCGTGAAGCAAGTCCTGGCCACTTCCGCCGGACAGCGTGTCGTCGCCGGCGCCGCCGTAGACATGGTCGTTCCCGGCGCCGGTGTTCACCACGTCATCACCGCCGAAGGTGACGATGAGGTCGCGGGTCGTTCGAGTCGAGTGATCGACCTGATTGTTGGTGACGACTCCTTGCTGGTCTCCAAGGCGCGCCAGATCGGTCTCATTGCCTTCGGTGTATTCCACGCCGTTGGCGATCGACCTCGTTTCGTTCGGGTCGATTGAGTTCAGCGCCGCGAAATAGGTGGACTGAACCAGATCGGTCCAGCCCATCTCCTGGGCGACCAGCTGCTGACTGGCCACCGCGTCGCCCACTTGATCTATCTGGGGGTCATTCAGGGCGGAATCTGCGGAACTTTGGGGGTCTTCAAAATTGGTCGAGAGCAGGTGCGCAAGTTCGTGGATCAGGGTCAGGGCGATCATATTTCCACCCTGCTGAACCCAACGGCCTTGGTCATTGAAAAAGCCGATGGCCGGCACCCGGTCGAGGTCGACCGCGATCGTCAGCACCGTGTCGTCAGACCATGCGACGGATACTGGGTCAGTGCTGTCCCAGATTCGGATGACGTCGGGTTTCGCCGCGAGGGCGTCCAGGATGCGCCGCGCCTCGGGCGAACCGGCATAGAGCGCCCCAAGAGCCGTATGAATCGCCGTCTGGTCTGTCGAGGATTGTGGAGCATAGTTGGCGCCCATCTGCGTTGGAAACACGAAGCGGTGCTGGATGCTGGCCCACGACATTTGGATCCCCTCAGTTGGTGATGTCCGTCACATAGACTTCGTAGAATGGCTGAGCGCCCATCTCCGCCGTCCAGCGGTTTCGCATGTAGAAACGCCCGCCGCGATCAGAGTAATATTGGTCACATATCTCGTAGGGAGCGACTTGCCCGTATCGGCGACAGACACGGTCGCCCCTCACCACCCACGTACCTACCCGTGCGCCGGGCCCCAGGTCCTCAACGCGTCCGTCTGCAAAATAGCGGTGACTGTGGGGTGTGTTGGTGATGTGCTCAGGCTCGGTCCAGCCGATCTGGCGGCCCGACACAAAATGCCGAAGGTCATCGCCAACGATCGGTCTTTTGCCGTCGCGCACCTGCGCAGATGGCGGTGGGCTCTGCATGCACGCCAGCAGGAGCGGAGCCGCAGCAAGGCCAAGGATCACCAGCAACTTTGCTTTCATTTCGACCGCTCGAAACCTGCAGGATGCTTCATACGCAGTCACAGTCAGCCGCATCCCCAGCGGGGGCGCAACCCACTTTTTTCGCTTTCAAGGTGAATTCCTTATTCACCTAAAAGTAGTTAATGGGAGTCTCCGACGGATGATGTATCGGCCTGCTCTGGACTTCCGCGCCCCCGGCCCTTGTTCTGAAAGCTGCCCGAACCCTCCTCGGGAGCGATCTGCTCGGCCGCGCCGACGCTGAGAAAGCGCTGCCCTACCAACTCCGCGACCGCACGGACCGGGTCATCCGTCAGATGGGCATATCGCTCGGTAGTGCTCGCCTGCCGATGCCCGAGCGCCTTGCCAATGAGATAAAGACTGGCGCCATCGGCCGCGGCGAAGCTCGCGAACGAGTGACGCAGGTCATGAAGCCGGACGCCCTCCAGCTTGGCGACTTCACGCACTCGATCCCAGGTCTTGTAGAGACCGACGGTCGACCCCTCCCCGCGAGCGGCCGGGAACACGTATGGGCCCTCGCGCGGCCGGCGCATGATTTCAGCAAGGGCGGCCGAGTTCAACGGGATCATCTTTTCGCCGGTCTTGGACCGATGCCAGGGCAAAAGGATACGGCCCCGCTCAAGGTCGACTTCGCCCCAGGTCAGATTGAGAATCTCCGACTTCCGGGCCCCGGTGAACAGCAGGAGCCGGATAATGGCCGCGTGACTGTCCGGAATCTCCTCCGCATCGACCAGCTCCGCCAAGGTCTCGATCATGTGCTTGGCCTCGGCCGTCGACAGAAACCGCTCTCGGCGACGGGGCGTGATCTTCTGGACGCCGATCGCCGGATTGTGCGGCAGGATCTCCTGCATCACCGCCCAGGACAGCATCGCGGCCGTGGACCGGATGGTCTGCCCGGCGGCCCCGGGTCCGCCCCGGATGATCGCGCGCCCACGCGCCTTCGTCCGAACGTCCTTCGCGGTCTTGCCGCTCAAGACATCCGCCTGAAGCCGCTCAAGATCCCTTCGGGTGAGATCGCGCGCCAACCGATGCCCCAGCAAGGGACCGACGTGCCGTCGTAGGACCGAGGCGTCGCCCGCCCAGGAAGACTCTCTTTTGTTGGGCTTCGCGATACGTCCTTCGTGAAGATACGCCTCGATCAACTCGTTGACGGTGACGGCCTCGTTGATCTCGCGCTTGGCCTGCATCGGGTCGTGTCCGGCTTTGACCTGGCGCAGCAGTTCAGAAGCGGCCTCACCGGCCTCCTCCACCGTGTGGGGGCTGCCGACCTTGCCGAGCGTGTGTCGGCGCACGGCCGAGCCCATCCGGTATTTGACGATGAAGCTCTTCGTGCCTGATCGGCGAGCCCGAACGCCAAACCCTAGGACGAGGGAGTCCCATAGGAAGGCATCGGGCGCGCTGGTCGTGAAGGCGTCAATTAGACGTTTGGTGAGCTTAGGCATGGGCGTTGCTCCAGATCCGGAGCCCAAATCCTGGGACCCGTATGGGACCCAGGAGGCGGGATTTCGCGTCCATTCGCGGAAATGGACAGCAACGCCCAGACACCCAAATTTCCGTTGCACAACAACGGGATGAGTGCTTTCTGGTGATTACCCTTCGATGTCTCTTTTTACTGCCCGGGTCGGCTACGAATCTGAGGGTCGGACGTTCGAATCGTTCCGGGCGCGCCATTTTCTTTCAACGATCCTGCGGCCTGTGCGTCCTGTCGCCCGTCGGGTGCGGCGGCAGGGACCCTAGTCCTCCCGCCAGCTGACCGGATCGCGATCACGCTCGTAGCGCCGCTTGAGCGGAAACGGCGGCAGCCAGGATTCGCGGCGGACGGTCCAGAGCTCATAGGTCGGCGTCAGCTGGTCGGGAGCGTCGAGGGCGCCGAGGCTCACCTCGATCTCGTCGCCGCTGCGCGCGAAGACGGACGAGCCGCAGCGCGGGCAGAAGGACCGGCCGGCGTAATCCCGCGGCTCGCCCTCGATCGCGACGGCCTCCTGGGGGAATATCGCGAAGCCGTGGAACAGGGCGCCGTGATGCTTGCGGCAGTCGAGACAGTGGCAGAGGCCGACCCGGTATGGGGCTCCCGACGCCACGAAACGCACGTCGCCGCACAGGCAACCGCCGATGAACCGCTCCATGCCGCGTCTCCTGCAGAACCCGGTCGCGAGGCATACAGCAAACCGCGCCGCCGATGAAAATACGGCCGCGCCCTCGCCGCCGTCCGGCGACAAGACCCTGCCTGGCGGGCTAGTCGCGAGTCGCGGGAGGCTCCGCCCCCTCCTCGTGCGGGCCGGCCGACGGCTTGCGTGAATCGAGGTCGAAGCGGTCGCCGCTGGACAGGACGTGCATGCGGACGTTGAACATCGACAGGGCGCGCTCGGCGCGGGCCTCGGCGATGTTGGAGTGGGTCGACTCCTCGCCGTCGACGACATAGGCGGCCCCGCTGCCGATGACGCGGAAATTCCGCTCTTCCACGATGATGGCGGTGTTCTCGTCGATGCCGACGCCGAGCAGGCGCGGATTGTGCGCCACCGCCCCCAGCAGCCGGCCGTAGCGGCCACGCTCGGCGAAATGCTGGTCGATGATCAGGTCGCGCACCAGGCCCAGCCCCGGCGCCATGTGCAGGTCGCCGATGCGGTAGGACTCGGCGCTGGGGCCCTTGACCAGCATCGTCTCGCTCATCACCGCCGCGCCCGCAGAGGTGCCGGCGATCACCGCCCCCGCCTCGTGCAGCTCGCGGATGCGCCGCTCGATCGGGGTGTCGCCGATCTGGCTGGAGATCCGCAGCTGGTCGCCGCCGCTGAAGAAGACGCCGCCGGCGCCGTCCAGCGCCTTCAGGGCCGGACTCTCGAGGCTCTGCGACCGTTCCTCGACATAGAGCTCCACGAGGTCGGTCAGGCCGATGCCGGCGAAGGCCTCCTGGTAGCTCTCGAAATAGCCATCGGGCTCGTGCGACGCGACAGTGGCGATCACCAGCCTGCCGCCTTTCAGGCGCCGCGCCACCTCCTTGAGGATGACCCGCTCCCCCTCCTTGTCCTCTCGTCCGCCGATAATGATGAGCGGCCCCTTGCCCTCAGCCATGCGGCGGCTCCAGCACAACGTCGGCCGGGGCGCCGTCGCTCGTGACCGCCGGCCGGAAGTCCAGCATCTGGCGCCATACCGCCTCGACGCGGGTGGGCGTCAGAATGACGAGATCGCCGGCCCGCGCCATGTCGAGGCAGGCCGCCACCGCGTCCTCCTCGCGGTGATAGCCGCGGATCCGCAGCGGATCGCAGCCCGCGGCCGCGGCGCCCTCGGTCATGAGCCGGATGACCTCCCCGGCAGGACGGCCGCGGTTGTCGGGCGTTTCCCGAAACACCAGCTGGTCGAAATACTCCGCGCCGACCTCGCCCATGGCCAGGATCTCCGCCTCGCGCCGGTCGCCCGGCACGCTGAGCATGGCGATGGTCCGGCCAGAGGCCGGCCGGATCGCCGAGACCAGCCGGCCCAGGGCGCGCAGGCCTTCCGGATTGTGGGCGTAGTCCAGGATGACCCGGAAGCCGTGGCCGTCATAGACGTTCAGCCGGCCCGGATTCTGCTCGAAGGTCGAGGCGAAGCCGGACAGGGCCGCGCCGATGGCGGCGTGCTCGACCCCTGCCCCATAGGCCATGCCCACGGCGGCGAGGGCGTTCTGGACATTGAACAGGGCCGCGCCATTCAGAGTCGCCGGGATCGCCCGGGCGTTGCAGACCGCCACCGCGGCGCCGCCGTCGTGCAGGCTGATCTCGCCCGAGGCAGGGTCGTGCAGCACGGCCAGGCCGCCCTGGCCGATGTGCTTGAGCAGGAATCCGGGGGTGTCGTCGCCGCCCCTCATCGAGAACCAGCAGACCCGGCCGCCGGCGTGCTTCGCCATGCGCAGGGTCAGCGGATCGTCGGCGTTGAGCACGCTGACCCCGCGACGCGACACGCTCTCGACCACCACCGATTTGACGGCGGCGAGATCCTCGAGCGTGTCGATCCCCTTGAGGCCCAGGTGGTCCGGCTGGACGTTCAGGACCGCGCCGACGTCGCAGCGGTCGAAGGCCAGCCCCTCGCGCAGGATGCCGCCGCGGGCGCATTCCAGCACCGCGACCTCGACGGTCGGGTCGCGCAGCACCATGCGGGCGCTCTTCGGGCCGCTGGCGTCGCCGGCGTGGAGGCGCTCGTCGTTGATGTAGACGCCGCTGGTGTTGGTCAGACCGACGGTGCGGCCCGTGTGGCGGAACACATGGGCCAGCATGCGCCCGACCGTCGACTTGCCGTTGGTGCCGGTCACCGCCAGCACCGGAATGCGCGCCGTCGAGCCCCGCGGGAACATCATGCGGATGATCGGCTCGGCCACGTCGCGCGGCTGACCCTCCGAGGGCGCCAGATGCATGCGCAGCCCCGGCGCGGCGTTGACCTCGACGATGCCGCCGCCCGTCTCGCGCACCGACCGGCTGATGTCGGGGGCCAGCAGGTCGATGCCGGCCACGTCGAGGCCGATGGCCAGGGCCGCCCGCCGGGCGATGGCGGCGTTGTCGGGATGAATGTCGTCGGTCCGGTCGATGGCGACGCCGCCGGAGGACAGGTTCGCGGTGGTGCGCAGGGCCACGACCTGACCCGCCGCCGGCACGCTGTCGGTCGTCAGCCCCTGCCGTTCGAGGATGTCGAAGGCCGCCTGGTCGTCGAGCCGTATCCGGGTCAGCAGGTTCTCGTGGCCGTCGCCGCGCCGGGGATCCGCATTGGCCTCGGCCACCAGCTCAGAGATCGTGCTGCGGCCGTCGCCGATCACCTGGGCGGGGACGCGCTCGGCCACGGCCACGACCTGCCCGTCGACCACCAGGATGCGGTGGTCACGGCCGGGCAGTTCTTCCTCGACGATGACATGGCGGCTGTGTTGGACGGCGAGGTCGAAGGCGGCGCGGATCTCCTCCCCGGTCCGGAGACCTGTCGTGACGCCACGGCCATGGTTGCCGTCGAGCGGCTTGACGACGAGCGGACGCTTCAGCCCCTTCGCCTCGATCACGGCCCGATCGGCGGTGCGAACGACGACGCCGCGGGCCACGGGGCAACCGATCGCCGCCAGCAGCGCCTTGGCCTCGGCCTTGTCGCCGGCCAGTTCGGAGGCGACCAGGCCGGTGCGGTCGGTGACGCTGGCGCGCAGGCGGCGCTGGCGGGCCCCCCAGCCGAGCTGGACCAGGCTCTGACCATTGAGGCGCGTTACCGGGACGCCGCGCCGGCGCGCGGCGTCGACGAGGGCCTGGGTGCTCGGCCCGAACATGCCGCGCCGCCTCGAGGCCTTCAGCAGCGGCAGGGCCGCCTCTACGGTTTCGATTCCGGCGAGATCGGCCCGTCCGGCGGCGAGCGTCTCAAGCCCCTCGACGCCGCGGCGTTCCGGCGGCAGCAGGGCGTCGACGATCTGGAAGGCCAGCCGTCCGGCCAGCAGCCCGGTTTCCTCGTCCTCGTAGGCGAACATGACATTGTAGACGCCGGCGCGGCCCTTCACGGACCGGGTCTTGCCACGGGTCGTCGACGCGCCGGCCAGCGCCTGCAGCTCGAGGGCCACATGCTCGACCACATGGCCCAGCCATGTGCCCTCCCGAAGGCGTCTGAGGAACCCACCGGGCTCGCCGTAGCAGCAGCCGTGGCTGTCCAGCGTCGGCAGGGCGCCGACAAGCGCCTCGGCGAAACCGGGCAGCCGGTCGGTCGGCCACGACTCCATCTCGCCGAGATCGACCTGGATCCGGACCATGGGGCGGTGGCTGTAAAGATGCGGGCCGCGATACACCCCGTGTTCAAGGATGCGGATCGGCCGGTGGGCGGTCGCCGGACTCATGCGGCGAAATCCTGGCGCCGGATCGGCTCAGCGGCGCCGCGCGCGAGGGCCCGGATGACCAGGGCGGCCGCCACGGCGCGGGAGGGCGCGAGCCCCTCCTGCACCAGCCCGCCCTCGGCGTGGTCCCGTATCTCCCACAGCCAGTCCTCGCCCGAGGGTCGTATCGTCCAGTTATAGCCGGGGTGCTGCATGGTCCTTCCTCGCGATCGTTAACCCCGGAAATGCCAAGCCGAACAACGGGTTCCAAAGTCCAAAACCCGACAGATTGTCTCGCGCAAACAATCCTTTGCGGATGGAACCGGGAGGATGGCGGCGCGTATTCCTTGCCCGCCGTCCCTCGACAGGGAGCTTTGTCGTGAGCATCGAAACCTTGACCGCCCTGCCCGTCCACGACGTGGCCGATCCAGCCGCCTTCCACCGCAGACTGTCGCGCTGGAACAACCGGCGCCTTGCGCCGGGCGTCCCCCATGCGGGATGGATGGCCGAGGCCCGCGAGGACGCCGAGATGATCCTGCTGGAGGGCGCCTTCGTCGAGCGCATGCGCGCTGACGCCGCCCCCTGGCTGTGCGAACTGCCTGACGACGTCGAAGGCTTCATCGCCTGGTTCGAAGCCCTGAAAGGCTCGGGCCCCGGCGAGAACGACCCCCTGTTCCCGTGGCTGGCGGAGTCGGCGACGCTCGAGGAAATGCGCTGGTTCCTGCTTCAGGAGGTCGCCGGGGAGGCCGGGTTCGAGGACCTGGTCGCCTATGCCCAGGTCAAGATGCCGACCCGGCCGAAGCTCGAGCTGGCCCGCAACTACTGGGACGAGATGGGGCGGGGCAACGAGGGCGGCATGCACGGCCCGATGCTCGAGAAGCTGGCGACGGCGCTCGACCTGCGGCCAACGATCGAGGGTACGGTGTGGCCGTCGCTGGCGCTGGGCAACACCCTCGTCGCCTTTTCGACGACGCGGCGATACGCCTATCACGCGCTCGGGGCGCTCGGGGCGGTGGAGCTGACCGCGCCATGGCGTGCGGCTCATGTCGCGGCCGGGCTCAAGCGTCTCGGCATCGGGGCCGAGCGGAAGTATTTCGCGCTTCACGCCACCCTCGACGTCGAGCATTCCCGCACCTGGAACGAGGAGGTGCTGCGCCCCCTCGCGGCGGAACGGCCCGAGGTGATCCGCAGTCTCGCCGAGGGCGCGGTGATGCGGCTGCGCGCGGGCCAGCGGTGTTTCGAGGCCTACCGCCAATACCTGTGGGAGCCTGAGCGGGTGCTGCAGTCCGCCTGATGGACGCGGTCGTCTCACGCCACGCGGCGGCCGATGCGGCTGCGGCGCTGCTCGACCTGCTCGGCCGGCTCAAAGCCCTTGGCTATCAGTTCGTCACCCCGACGCCTGGCGTCCACGCCCGCGTGAGAAGACGCCGCGGCGCGACCCGCGAGGACGCCCTGCGCGACATCTTCGGCTGGTCTCGCCCGTTCCGTCCGGAGTTGCTGGAGCCGGCGCTGCTCGAGCTGCTGCGCCTTGCCGGAGTGGTGCGCCGCGGAGCGGACGGGCTGGAGCTCGGCATACGGGTCAGCACCGTTGGCGGCCGGCTGTTCCTGCACTCCGCCCCCACGACCGACCGCCACGCCGTTTTTCTTGGGCCGGACAGCTACCGCTATGTTCGCTTCCTGCGCCAGCAGCTCGCCGGCGGCCGCGGATTCCAGACAGCCCTCGACATCGGCACGGGCGCGGGAGTGGGCGCCGTCGTTCTCGCCGGGCTCGACCCATCGGCCCGCGTGTGGGGTACCGACGTCAACGAGGCGGCTCTGGCGTTCGCCCGGGTCAACGTCGCCAGCGCCGGGGTGGTGGTCGAGCTGGTGCGATGCAGCGGGCTTCCCGGCGGCCCCGAACGGTTCGACGTCATCGCGGCCAAGCCGCCCTACATCGCCGGCGAGGGCGACCGGGTATATCGCGACGGCGGCGACCAGCTGGGCGCGGGCCTCGCACTGGAGTGGGTGCGCGCCGGGGTGCGGCGACTCGCGCCGGGCGGCAGGTTCCTGCTCTACACCGGCAGCGCCATCGTCGCGGGCCGCGACGGGGTGCGCGAGGCCTTGTTGGCGATCGCCGAAGAGCACGGCCTGCGGCTGGCCTACGAAGAGATCGATCCGGACGTGTTCGGCGGCGCGCTCGCCCGGCCCGCCTATTGCGATGTCGAGCGGATCGCGGCGGTCGGAGCGGTGCTGAGCGCGCCCTAGCCCCAGGACTTCTGGTAGATTTCGATCGGGTCGCGGCGGCGCACGATCCTGTCGATGTCCTCGAAGGCCTCGTTCTCGGTCAGGTCGCCGGCCCGGGCGCGGCGGATGATGAGTTCGACGTCGGCGAGGTCGTCGTCATGCCGGGAGGTCGCTTCGACCTCGCGGGTAACCTGGTCTGCAATGCCCATGGCGCTCTCCTTTCCCGTTCAACGCCGCGGGCGCCGAGGGGTTCACGGCGGATCTCAGCCAGCCGAGTAGGACGTCTTCGTCTGGGTGAAGAACTCCACCGCGGCGAAGCCCTGTTCCCGCGCGCCGTAGCTGGACGATTTCGTGCCCCCGAACGGCACATGGTAGTCGACCCCGGCGGTCGGCAGGTTGACCATGGTCATCCCGGCCCGGGCCCGCCGCTGGAAGTCGCGGGCGTGCTTCAGGGAACTGGTCACGAGACCCGCCGACAGGCCGAATTCGACCCCGTTGGCGATGGCCAGCGCCTCCTCGTAGTCCCTGACCCGGATGGTGGAGGCGACGGGGCCGAAGACCTCCTCGTTGTTGATCCGGCTGCCGGCGTGGGTGTCGGCGATCAGGGTCGGCTGGACATACCAGCCGGGCGTTTCGAGCTGCGGCCGTCCGCCGCCGGCGACGACGCGGCCGCCCTCGCCCCTGGCGATGTCGATGTAGCGGTAGGAGGTTTCGCGCTGATCCTCGCTGACCGCGGGGCCGATCTGGGTGTTCGGGTCCAGGGCCGGGCCAACGCGCAGGGCGGCGACCCTTTCGGCAAGGGCGGCGACGAAGCGGTCATGGATGCCATCCTGCACGATCAGCCGGCTCGAGGCCGTGCAGCGCTGGCCAGTAGCGTAGTAGGAGCCGTCCAGGGCGATCGCCACCGCCCGTTCCAGGTCCGCGTCGTCCAGCACGATCAGCGGGTTCTTGCCGCCCATCTCCAGCTGCACCCGCGCCTGCCGCCTGACCGCCCCGGCCGCCACGCCGGCGCCGACCCCCTGCGAGCCGGTGAAGGAGAGGCCGTCGACGTCGCGGTGATCGACGAGGGCCTGACCGACGCGGCCGCGTCCGATCACCAGGTTCAGCACGCCGTTGGGCAGGCCCGCCTCGTGCAGGATGGCGACCAGCGCCTCGGCCGTCGCCGGGGTGGGGCCCGCCGGCTTCATCACCACCGTATTGCCGAAGGCGAGCGCCGGAGCCGCCTTCCAGGCCGGAATGGCGATGGGGAAGTTCCACGGGGTGATCAGACCGAATACGCCGACGGCCTGGCGATAGGTCTGGATCTCCACGCCCGGCCGCACCGAGGCGAGGTTCTGGCCGTGGACGCGCAGCGCCTCGCCGGCGAAATACTTCAGGATGCGGCCGGCGCGGACCGTCTCGCCGATTCCCTCGGCCAGGGTCTTGCCCTCCTCACGCGACAGCAGGCGACCCAGTTGTTCGCGGCGCTCCATGACCAGCGTCCCGGCCCTGTCGAGAATGTCGGAGCGCAGTTCGGGCGACGCCTCGGACCAGGCCGGGAAGGCCGCCTTGGCCGCCGCCACGGCCGCGTCGACCTCGTCCACGCCGCCGTCGGGGATACGGGCGACGAGGTCGCGGGTGTCCGACGGATTCAGGCTTTCCGACGGCCGGTCGGCGGCGACTCTCTCGCCGTTGATCCAGTGGGACAGGTCGAGGGTTTCGGTCATGGCGGTCCTTGGGATCGATGTGCCGGCGAAGCGCCGCCGGCAGGACCTTGATAGATGGCGGCGTCCTCAAGGTCACGGGCGCCTGCCGCAGGGAACCGGTCTCCCCCGCGAAGGTTGACGCCGAGGAGGCCGGCGATGCCTGATCAGATCCAGGCCCGCGAGCGAATGGTCGAGCGGCAGGTGGCCCGGCGCGGAGTCCGGGACGAGCACGTGCTTGAGGCGATGCGCGAGGTGCCCCGCGAGGCCTTCGTGCCGGAGGGCTTGCGGGAATTCGCCTATGACGACGCCCCCCTGCCGATCGAGGCGGGCCAGACGATCTCCCAGCCCTACATCGTCGGCCTGATGATCGAGGCTGCCGGAATCCGTCCCGGCGATCGGGTGCTCGAGATCGGCGCGGGATCCGGTTATGCGGCGGCGGTGGTGAGCCGGATCGCCGATCGGGTCTTCGCCATCGAGCGGCACGAGGCTCTGACAGACCTCGCCCGGCCCCGACTGCGGCGCCTCGGCTATGACAATGTCGAACTGCGCACCGGGGACGGGACCCGCGGCTGGCCCGAGGCGGGGCCCTTCGACGCCATCCTCGTCGCCGCCGGGGGGCCGGGCGTTCCACAGGCGCTGAAGGATCAGCTCGATCTCGGCGGCCGGATCGTCATGCCGGTGGGGCCCGTCGGTGACGAACAGCGGCTGGTCAGGGTCACCCGCATCAGCGCCAGCCATTTCGAGGAGGACGACCTCGGGGCCGTCCGCTTCGTTCCGCTGATCGGCGAAGAGGGCTGGCCGGACGCCGGCACGGCGCGGCGTCCGTCGGAGCCACACAGTTTCAGGGCGCCCGCCGAACCGCCCATCGCATCGATGATCCGGGACGCGGCCGAGCCGCTGCCCGCCCTCGACGATCCCGCGTTCGGCGCCCTCTTCGACCGGTTCTCGGACGCCCGGGTGGTCCTGCTGGGCGAAGCCAGCCATGGAACCTCGGAGTTCTACCAGGCCCGCGCCGCGATCACCCGGCGGCTGATCGAACGGCACGGTTTCAACATAGTGGCCGTGGAGGCGGACTGGCCCGACGCCGCCAGCCTCGACCGCTATGTCCGGCAGCGTCCGGCTCCGAGGCATGCTGAGCCGCCCTTCCGCCGCTTTCCGACATGGATGTGGCGCAACACCGACGTCGAAATCTTCATCGAATGGCTGCGCGGCTGGAACGAGAATCTCCCGGTCCCGGCGCGCGTCAGCTTCCACGGGCTCGATCTCTACAATCTGTCCGCGTCGATCAGGAACGTGCTCGACTATCTTGACCGCGTCGATCCCGAGGCGGGCAAGGTGGCGCGCGCGCGCTACGGCTGCCTTACGCCGTGGGCCAGCGAGCCCCAGTCCTATGGCCGGATGGCCATGACCTCAGGCTATTCGCGCTGCGAACGGGCGGTGGTGGCGACCCTCGCCGACATGCTCGCGAAACAGCTCGAATACGCGGCCGATGACGGCGACAACTTCCTCGACGCCAGCGCAAGCGCCCGCCTGGTCAAGAACGCCGAGGCCTACTATCGCGCGATCTACTATGGGGCGGCCGAAAGCTGGAATCGTCGCGACACCCACATGTTCGAGACGCTCTGCGCCGTGCTGGAGGCGCGGGGTCCGGGCGCCAGGGCCGTGGTCTGGGCCCATAACTCGCACATCGGCGACGCCTCGAAGACCGAGATGGGCCTGTTGCGCGAAGAGCTGAACATCGGCCAGCTGTGCCGCGAACGCTTCGGGCGCGACGCCGCCCTGATCGGCTTCGGAACTCACGGCGGCGACGTCGCCTGCGCCTCCGACTGGGGAGAGCCGATGGAGGTCAAGCGGATCAACCCGTCGCGGCCCGACAGCTATGAGCGCCTGGCCCATGACAGCGGCGTCGCACGTTTCCTGCTGGATCTGCGCGAGGGTGTGCACGAGCCGCTTCGCCAGCGGCTGCTGGATTCGAAGCTGGAGCGGTTCATCGGCGTCATCTACCGGCCGGAGACAGAGCGCTGGAGCCACTATTCCGGCTGCTCGCTTCCGCAGCAGTTCGACGCCTGGGTCTGGTTCGACGAGACCAACGCGGTCACGCCCCTGCCGACGGCTCGAAGGGAAGGTGTCGATGAAACCTGGCCTTTCGGGCTCTAGACCTCACATCGTCGGGGGGACCGGCGAGGCTGATGCGGAGTCGGAAGCCGCCGTCGCCGCCGTGGCCTCGAACTCCGCGCGTGTCCAATCGAGGACGACGGCGCGTTCGCCGCGCGAGGCGACGCTCGCCGGCGCCGCCGTCATCGATCCGTCCGTCCGCCTGATATGGAGGATGCGCTCGCCTCCGGGCCTCGTCTCCACCCCGGCCAGCACCCCCAGCGCCTCGCCGTCGACGCTCAGCACCTCGGCGCCCGACGGAAACGGGAGGCCGACGGGTGGGGCGGGGGTGGGCGCTGAAGCGGAAGCAGGCGGGAGCTGGGTGGGCGGGTCCTGCGCCGCATCCTGACCGGCGAGCGACAGGGCGCCGGCGGCGCCCAGCAGAATGAAGGTCTGGCCGAACATGGGAAGCTCCTGGGGGGACGAGATGGTCCCTGCCGGGCGAACAGCCGGTTCCAGCCCTGGTTCCACCTCGGCCATGCCCTTGCGTACACAAGCGCGGGAACCCGCCGCCTATGGCTCAGGTTATCTTCGGAGGGGGGGCCATCATCCTTCACCGCGCGGAGACCGACGTGAGCTCGCAAGCCTCATTCGTCCTCGATCACCCGGATGAACCCCGCGCCCGCATCCGGACAGCCGACCCGTTGGCCGGCCTCGCCCGCGCCGCGCTCGGGCGGCTGCTCGAGCGGCTGATCCGTGTCGGCTCCCTGAGCGTGGCGTTGCCCTCGGGTGAAATCCTGAGAGCCGGAGAGGCTGGCGCTCCCGACAGCATCCGCATCCGCCTGCGCGATTACCGGACCGCCTGGCGGCTGGCGGTCTATCCGGGCCTGGCCCTGGGCGAGGCGTGGATGGATGGCGGCGTAACGCTCGAGCGGGGAACGCTGTGGGACCTGCTCGACCTGGCCGGGCGCAACCTCTCCCTGCGGCCGCCGCCCCGGCGTGGTCGGCTCGCCCGGATGTGGCGGCGCATCGCGCAGGCCAACGACCGGGCCGCCGCCCGCCGCAACGTGGCCCACCACTACGATCTGTCTCTGGACCTCTACCGGCGCTTCCTCGACGCCGACCTGCAGTATTCCTGCGCCTATTTCGAGCGGCCGGGCATGAGCCTCGACGAGGCGCAGGCGGCCAAGAAGCGCCACCTCGCGGCCAAGCTCCTGCTCGAGCCGGGCCAGAGCGTACTCGACATCGGCTGCGGCTGGGGCGGACTGGGTCTGACGCTGGCGGAGGAGGCCGGCGCTCGCGTCACCGGCGTCACCCTGTCCGACGAACAGCTGGCCGTGGCGCAGACGCGGGCCCGGGAGCGAGGCCTCGCCGACCGCGCCGAGTTCCGCAAGCAGGACTACCGCGACGTGGAGGGGACCTTCGACCGCATAGTGTCGGTCGGCATGTTCGAACACGTCGGCGTGCCGAACTACCAGGCCTTCTTCGACACCATCGCCCGGCTGCTCAAGGACGACGGCGTGGCGGTGCTGCACGCCATCGGCCAGAACCACGTCTCGGTCAGCAACCAGCCGTGGATCGGCAAATACATCTTCCCGGGCGGCTATACGCCGGCCCTGTCCGAAATCCTGCCGGCCATCGAACGGGCCGGGCTCTGGGTCACCGACATCGAGATCCTGCGCCTGCACTACGCCGAGACGCTGAAGGCCTGGCGCGAGCGGTTCGAGGCCAACCGGGCCGAGATCGCCGCCCTCTACGACGAGCGCTTCTGCCGCATGTGGGAGTTCTATCTCTGCCTCAGCGAAGTGGCCTTCCGCCATCGCGGCTGCATGGTGTTCCAGATCCAGCTGTCGAAGCGCGTCGACGCGGTGCCCCTGACCCGCGACTACATCCACGACGCGGCGGCCTGACGCGCCTCGCACGTCTGGACTTCCGGCTCCCGACGAGGCTCACTGCGCCCTCGGCAAGGACGCGACGGCCGGCAGGCGGCGCAAGACGTCCGGATATCGGGGACCAGAGACATGAAGCGCGAACTCCTGGCTACGGCCGCACTGCTGGCGCTTGCCTGCCCGGCGATGGCCCAGGTTCCCGAGCCCGCCCCTCCGCCCGTGGTCCCGGCGGCAGAAGCCGCGGTCACGCCGCCCGCCGCCGACGACGCGAACGCGGAAGAGGCCAAATGGGACGTCCAGGCCCCGCCCGGGCCCTCGCGCGACATCCCCATCGACGTCACCCGCGGCACCTGGATGTCCGTCGACGTCAGCCCGGACGGCCGGACGATCGTCTTCGACCTGCTGGGCGACATCTATGTCATGCCCGCCTCGGGCGGCGAGGCGCGCGCCATCGCCTCCGGCGTCGCCTGGGACATGCAGCCGAAATGGTCGCCGGACGGCCGCCACATCGCCTTCACCTCGGATCGCGCTGGCGGCGACAACATCTGGATCATGGAGGCTGACGGGTCCAACCCGACGCAGGTGTCGAAGGAGAGCTTCCGCCTGCTCAACCAGCCGGAATGGACGCCCGACGGCGAGTTCATCGTGGCGCGGAAACACTTCACATCGGCCCGGTCGCTGGGGGCCGGCGAGCTGTGGATGTATCACCGCTCGGGCGGCGGCGGCGTGCAGATGACCGAGCGGCGCACCCCGCAGAAGGACACGGGCGAACCGGCCTTCTCGCCCGACGGCCGCTACCTCTATTTCAGCGACGACGCGACGCCGGGGAACACCTTCGAATACTCCAAGGACGTCAACGGCCAGATCTACATCATCCGCCGCCTCGACCGCGAAACCGGCGAGATCGATCCCTACATCACCGGCCCGGGCGGCTCGATCCGTCCGACGCCCTCGCCCGACGGCCGGTCGCTCGCCTTCATCCGGCGCGTCCGCTACCAGTCGGTCCTGTACGTGATGGACATCGAGTCCGGGCGCGAGACGCCGGTCTTCGCGGGCCTCGACCGCGACCTGCAGGAGACCTGGGCCATCCATGGCGTCTATCCGGCGATCAGCTGGACGCCCGACAACCGCTCGATCGTGTTCTGGGCCGACGGCCGCATCCAGAAGGTCGAGGTCGCCTCCGGCGTCGTCTCGGACATCCCGTTCCACGTCGCCGACACCCGCCGGGTGCAGGACGCCGTCCGCTTCCCGGTCGAGGTCGCACCGGAATCCTTCGACGTGAAGATGGTCCGCTGGGCCCGGCCTTCGCCCGACGGTTCGAAGGTGGTGTTCGAGGCGCTCGGCAGTCTGTGGATCCGCGACCTGCCCACGGGGACGGCGCGCCGCCTCACCCGGCAGAACGACCATTTCGAGCTCTATCCCAACTGGTCGCGCGACGGCCGCTCGATCGTCTACACCACCTGGGACGACCAGGAGCTGGGCTCGATCCGCGTTGTGCCGGCCTCGGGCGGCGCCGGGCGCGTGGTCACCCCCGACCCCGGCCACTACATCGAGCCGACCTTCTCGCCCGATGGCCGCACCATCGTCTACCGCACGGTCAGCGACGGCTTCCTGACCACGGCCCTGTGGAGCCGCGACCCGGGCGTCTACCGTATCCCGACGGCGGGCGGCGAGCCGGTCCTGATCACCGACGACGAGGGCTCCCAGCCCCAGTTCGGCGCGGACGGCGAACGCCTGTTCCTGACCGGCCGCGACGGCGACAAGCGCACCCTCGTCTCGGTCGACCTCAACGGCGAGGACAAGCGGACCCACCTCACCTCCGAATGGGCCAGCGAGTTCGCGGTGTCGCCGGACGGCCGCTGGATCGGCTGGACCGAGCGCTTCAACGCCTATGTCGCCCCCTTCGTCGCGGCGGGCCGGCCGGTCAACCTCAGCCCGGACGGCAAGTCCCTGCCCCAGGCCCGCGTGACCCGCGACGCCGGCGAGTGGCTGAGCTGGTCGGGCGACTCGCGCCGCCTGCAGTGGTCGCTCGGCCCCGAGCTGTTCACCCGCGACCTGAACCAGTCCTTCACCTTCGTCGAGGGCGCCCCTGAGGAGCTGCCGAAGCCCGACGAGCACGGGATCAACCTCGGCTTCAGCGTCCCGGCGGACAGGCCTGACGGGCGCATGGCCCTGACCGGCGCCCGCCTGATCACCATGAACGGCGCCGAGGTGATCGAGAACGGGACCATCGTCCTCAACGGCAACCGCATCGAAGCGATCGGCGCGACCGCCAGCATGACCATCCCGGCCGGCATCCCGACCATGGACATGAGCGGCAAGACCATCATGCCCGGCCTGGTCGACACCCACTGGCACGGTTCGATGGGCTCGGACGAGATCATCCCGGAACAGAGCTGGGTCAACTACGCCGCCCTCGGCTTCGGCGTGACGACCATCCACGATCCGTCGAACGACACCAGCGAGATCTTCGCGCACAGCGAGCTGGCCCGGGCCGGCCGCGTCGTCGCGCCGCGCATCTTCTCGACCGGCACCATCCTCTACGGCGCCACGACGGCCAGCACGGCCCAGATCGACGACCTGGACGACGCCCTGTCGACGCTGCGCCGGATGCGGGCGGCGGGCGCCTGGAGCGTCAAGAGCTACAACCAGCCCCGCCGCGACCAGCGCCAGCAGATCATCGAGGCGGCGCGCCAGCTGAACATGATGGTCGTCCCCGAGGGCGGCTCGCTGTTCCAGCACAATATGTCGATGATCGTCGACGGCCACACCACGATCGAGCATTCGATCCCGCTGGCCCGTCTCTACGACGACGTCCACCAGCTGTGGCGGCAGACCGGCGTCGCCTACAACCCGACCCTGGTCGTGGCCTACGGCGGAAGCTACGGCGAGAACTACTGGTATCAGGAGAGCAACGTCTGGGACGACCCGATCCTGACCCAGTACGTGCCTCGCCGCCTGCTCGACTCTCGCGCCCGCCGTCCGGTCACCGCCCCGGACAACGAGTGGAACCACATATCGGTCGCCCGCGAGGCCACGCGGCTGGCCGCGGAAGGCGTCAACGTCCAGATCGGCGCCCATGGCCAGCGCGAGGGCCTCGGCGCCCACTGGGAGCTGTGGAGCCTCGCCCAAGGCGGCATGGCGCCGCTGGACGTTCTGCGCGCGGGCACCCTGAACGGCGCCCGGGCGCTGGGCATGGACCGGGACATCGGCTCGCTGGAGGTCGGCAAGCTGGCCGACATGGTGGTGCTCGACGCCAACCCGCTGGAGAACATCCGCAACACCACCTCGATCGCCTACACCGTCGCCAACGGCCGGGTTTACGACTCCGGCATGAACGAGGTCGCGCCGCGACAGCGGCCGCGCGCGCCGTTCTGGTTCGCCGAGACGGGCGGCGAGGGCTGGGCCGCCGGGGCGACGGAAACCGCGGGCCACGGGCACGGCGGCGACTGACGGGCGGCCGTCAGGAACGGTCAGCCCCCTTCCTTCCCCGGTTCGCCTAGAGCAGGGTCGGCGTCGAGCGTTGTCATTCAGCCTCGACGCCGTATCGTGAGCTTGCGGTGGAGCTGAGGGTGGACGGGGAAATGACGACGCACGGCGACGACCCCTTCGCTCGACTGGGCCCCGTGTTCGCCGGCCGCCGCGCCCTGCTGCTCGAGGACGACCCGGCCCTCGCCGATCACGTCGCGGAACAGCTGACGGCGGCGGGGTTCGAGGCGGTCGACCGGTTCGAGGCGGGCGAGCCCGCGCTGGCGACCGCGGGGCGCTCGCCCTACGATATCCTGATCCTCGACCGGCTCACCGCCGGCATGGACGGGCTGGAGATGCTGAAACGGCTGCGCGCCGGCGGAGGCGCCTCGGCCGACGCCCCCGCCCTGATGCTGACGGCGCTGGGCGGCGAGCGGCAGAAGGTCGAGGGCCTGCTGGGCGGGGCCGACGACTATCTGGCCAAGCCCGTGGGCGACGAGGAGCTGCTGGCCCGCATCGCCGCCCAGTTGCGGCGGGCCGCGCGACGGGCGCGGCCGGCGAGCGCGGACCTGGTAAATGGCCCCTTCCGCCTGTCGCCGGGCGCCCGCACTCTCAGGCTCGAGCTTTCCGGGAGCGAGAGCCGGCTGATCGACCTGTCGCCGCTGGAGTTCGCCATCGTCGCCGAACTCATGGCCGCGCGGGGCCAGCCGGTCACCAAGACCATGCTGTGGGACCGCTGCTGGGTGGAGTGGCGCTTCCTGCCCGACAATTTCGTCAACGTCATCGACGCCCGCATCAGCGCCCTGCGCCGCCGCCTGAAGGAACAGGCCCCGGAACTGGGCGAGGATCTGCACCCGCTGATCGTCCCCGCCCGCAGCCAGAGCCTCATCTTCCGCGACCTCTCGGCCCTGTCGGGCTGACCCGGATGACCGTCCGATCCTCGACCCTGAGGGGCTGGCTGGCGCGGCGCACATCGACCCAGCTGGCCGCGGCCATGGGCGTGCTGGCGGCGCTGGCGCTGTCGGGCTCGCTGCTGGTCACCGGCGCGGCGGTGCGCATGGACCAGCGAGAAAAGGCGGCCCTGGCCGCCCTCGACGACTATAGCGCCATGGTCACCAAGCTGGGATCGGAGACCAGCCTCTCGGCCGAACAGCTCACCGAGGCCGATGCGGCCTGGCTGTCGGGCTTCCTGAGCGCCTTCCAGAGCGGCCCGGCCCGGGATGCGCGCACGCTGGAGGAAACCTGCCGCACCGGCCGCGGCGGCGCCGGCGTGCGCTTCATCCGGGCTCCGGTGGGCAAGCCGGCCGGCCTGGCGGCGCTCGAATCGGCGCGCGGCGAAAGGGCCGGGCGTCTGGGCGAGGACGTCTACATCGTGCGGCTGGGACAGGGCGTGCTCTGCCCTTCGCGCGCGGTCGAGGTGGTGGTGGTCCGCCGCTCGTTCGGCGCGCTCGACATCGCCGTCGGCCGGGTCGTCGACCGGTCCGGCGACGCCTGGGGCTGGGCGGTCGCCGCGGTGATCGGAACCGGACTGCTGCTGCTCGTCATCGGCCTGGCCGCCGCCGCCGTGGCCCGCCGCCGCCTGACCGGGGCCGTGGCCGAGGTCAGCCGCGCCCTCGACCGGGCGGCCGTCGGCGACTTCTCCATGCGCGCGCCCGAGACCGAAGTGGCGCCGGAGCTGACCGAGCTGACCGGCCATGTGAACCGCACCCTCGACCGGCTCGACGAACTGCTGAGCTGGCTGAGGGACTCGGCCGACCAGCTGGCGCACGATTTCCGCACCCCTCTGGCGCGCGCCTCGGTCCGCCTCGAGCGGCTGCGGACCACCGCGACGACGCCAGAGGCTCGCAAGCTGATCGACGAGGCGCGCTCCGACCTGGCCCAGATCACCCGTTCGATGAACGAGGCGATGGCGCTGCGCGACGGCGAGGCCTGGGTGTTCGACAGCGTCCGGCTGGACGAGCTGGCGGTGCAGGCGGCCGAACTCTATCAGCCGCTGGCGGACGAGCGCGGCGTCGCCATCCGTGTCGAGGCCGAGCCTGTCGCGGTGCTGGGCGTGCGCTCGCTGCTGCAGCGGGCCGTCACCAATCTGGTCGACAACGCCGTCAAATTCTCGCCCGAGGGCGGGGTGGTGACCCTGACCGCCCGGATTGAAGACGGGCGGCCGGTGCTCGCCGTGGCCGATCAGGGGCCCGGCTTCACCCCGGTCGGGCAGGCCGGTGCGCCGCGGCCGGCCGAGGGACGCGAGAGCCACGGCATGGGCCTTGCCTTCGTGCGGGCGATACTGAAACGCCACGGCGCCGCCATGACGGTTGATGACGGCCGTCCGGGGGCTGTCGTCACGGCGCGTTTCTCGCGCTAGGCTCCTGATCAACAACAGGGGATTGGCGATGCGGCGTTCCACCAACCGGACCTACGGCCTGTCGATACTGGCGCTGGCCGCGGCGGTCCCCCTGCTGGCGGCGACCGCGGCGGCGGCCCAGTCCTCGCCCCAGGGCCCGATTCCGTACGACGCCCGGCGCGGGGTCTTCACCTTCGCCAGCGGACTGGAGCAGGCCCTGCCGGCCGTCGTCCAGGTGACGACCCTCGGTCAATCGGAAGGGCCCAGCTCGGGCGAGAACGAGCCGCGGCTGATCTCCAGCGGGTCGGGGGCCATCATCGACGCGCGCGAGGGCATCGTCGTCACCAACAACCATGTCGTCGAGGGCGGTCGGAAATTCACCGTCGACCTGACCGACGGCCGCATCTTCGACGCCGTTCTCATCGGCACCGACAAGGCCACCGACCTGGCCGTGCTCAAGTTCGACGCCACCGGACTGTCCGAGATCGAGATCGTCGATTCCGACCAGCTGCGCACCGGCGACCTCGCCTTCGCCGTCGGCTATCCGCTCGGCCTCGACCAGACCCTGACCATGGGCGTGATCTCGGGCCTCGGCCGGTCGGGCATGGGCGACCGGATCGAGGACTATATCCAGACCGACGCGGCGGTGAACTCCGGCAACTCGGGCGGGCCGCTGCTGGACAGCCGCGGTCGGCTGATCGGCATCAACACCTCGATCCTGTCGGGCGGCGGTGGCGGCAACGACGGCATCGCCTTCGCCGTGCCCAGCCGCATCCTGATGTATGTGGTGAACCAGCTGCGCACCGTCGGCGAGGTCAAGCGCGGCTCGACGGGAGCCATACTCGGCTCCCTCAACGCCGAGCGCTCGCGCGAATTCGGCCTTGGGATCGTGCGGGGCGCGGTGGTCGAGAATGTCGCCCCCGGCTCGTCCGCCGAGACCGCCGGCCTGAAGCGTGGCGACGTCGTCACCCGCATCCAGAATCGTCCGGTCTCCAACGCCGGCACCGTCGCCGCCACGATCGGCATCGCCGAGCCCGGCACGCGGGTCGAGGTGGTCTATCTGCGCGACGGCCGCGAGGGCCGCGCCACCCTGACCGTCGAGGCCCCGCGGGACCAGTCCGTCGTACTGGGATCCGAGGTCGTGATCGGGCGTGGTCTGGGCGCCCGCACGGGAGCCGACGGCCTTCAGGTATTCGCCGTCGAGGGCGGCTCGCCCGCCGCCGGCGCCGGCCTGCAGGCCGGCGACCTGATCCGCCTGGTCGATGACAGCCCCGTATCGGATCTGGGCGCCCTCGCCGCCGCCCTGGGCGGAGACGGCCCGCGCATCCTGTCGGTCATGCGGGGGGGCGAACCGGTCGAGATCGTCCTGCCCTGATCTCCCGGCGTCGAAGGCCGGACAGCAAAACGCCCGCTCTGCCGGAGGGGGGAGGGTGGCGGAGCGGGCGTCTCGCTTGGAGGAAGCATCGACCCGCCGGAGCCCTTGAATGGAGTGATCCAGGGGGGCTGGGGGGGCTGTTCAGGATCCGGGATCGCTCCGGACTCCGACGAGCCGATGGCTCTGGTGTCGCCCCCCAAGGGGGCGGCCGCTGGGCGGAACGGCGGCTATTTCGTGTTCCGGGCGATTTCTTGGGCGAGTGGCGTTCGCGACACGCGGGTCGGCGGAACGGCGCCGTTCGCGGGTTTGACCTCGGGTCTGGCGTTTCTCGCCGGGCGGCATACCTTCGACCCATGAGCGACGCCGCCGATTTGCAGTCCGAGTCCGGTCCGGTCTTCTTCGACCGGCGCGAGCTGGATCTGATCCTGAGGGTCTACGGACGGATGGTGGCGGCCGGCGAATGGCGCGACTACGCCATGGTCGGGCATCGCGACGTGGCCGAGTTCGCCGTCTTCCGCCGCTCGGGCGACGCCCCCGCCTACCGCATCGAGAAACGCCCCGCCCTGCGCCTGCGTCAGGGCCAGTGGGCGGTGATCGGCGAGGGCGGCGTGGTCCTGCGCCGCGGCCGCGAACTGCCCCAGGTCCTCCGCGTCTTCGACAGCCGCCGCTTCAGCGTCGTCGAATAGAAAAAGGCCCCGGCGTCTCCGCCGGGGCCCTTTCCGTTTCTCGACCTGTCCAGCCGGTCAGCGGCGTCCGCCGAACAGCATGAGCAGGAACTGGAACATGTTGATGAAGCTGATGTAAAGGCTCAGCGCCCCGTAGCTGGTGGCCACGCTCATGGCGGTCTGGTTTCCGCCCAGGGCGTAGTAGGTCATCTTCAGCCGCTGGGTGTCGTAGGCGGTCAGGCCGGCGAAGATCAGCACGCCGGCGATGCTGATGATCATCTGCATCATCCCGCTCTGCAGGAACAGGTTCACCACCGAGGCGATGATCAGGCCGATCACGCCCATGATCAGGAAGCTGCCGATGCCGGTCAGATCCTTCTTGGTCGTGTAGCCGAACAGGCTCAGCGCGCCGAAGGCGGCGGCCGTAATCAGGAAGGTCTGGATCACCGAGGCGCCGGTGTAGACCAGCACCACCGTGCCCATCGAGGCGCCGATCAGCGCCACGATCAGCCAGTACAGCGCGCTGGCGCCGCCGGCGGTCGGGTTCCGCATGACGAAATTCGAGCCCAGCAGCACCACCAGCGGAGCAAAGGCCACGATCATGCCCAGCAGGGTGAAGCCGGTCAGACGGGTGACGCCGTCCGGGAACACCTGGGTGGCGAACATCAGATCGCGCACGGGGGGGAAGGATCCGGTCACCCACGCCAGCGCAGCCGACACCAGCAGGCCCAGCGCCACCTTGTTGTAGACGCCCAGCATGAAGCTGCGCAGACCCGCGTCCACCGACATGTCGGCGGACTGCGGAAGCGGCCGGGCGTAGCCGTTGTTGAAGTCGCTCATCGCGAGTTCGATCTCCTTGTTCGCCGGAATGATCCCGGCTGTCGGTCAAATATCGGGGCCGCTCCCCGTTGACGCAAGGAAAACCGGACTTGGGCGGTCGGGTTTCAGCCGCTACGAACGGTCGCATGATCCGGTTGTTCACCGCCCTGCCGATTCCCGACGACGTGGCCGACACCCTCGAGCGCCGGCAGTCCGGCCTGCCCGGGGCCAAATGGCGCAGCCGCGACCAGCTGCACCTGACGCTGGCCTTCTACGGCGAAATCGACGAGCGCCGCGCCGACGACCTGGCGGCGGAGCTCGGCCGCGCCACGGCCGGCGGTCCGTTCGAGTTCACACTGAGGGGAGTGGGGGCGTTCGGCGACGCCCATCGCAGCCACACCCTCTGGGCGGGCGTCGAGCCGAACGAGCGGCTGTCGGTGCTCGCCGGCCGCTGCCGGGCCGCGGGAGAGCGCGCCGGCGTGACGATGGAACGCCGCGACTATCGCCCGCACGTCACGCTGGCCTATCTGAAGCCGCAGACCAATCCGGACCGGATCGGCGCCTGGATCGCCGGACACAACCTGCTGCATTCGCCGCCGATCCGGGTCGACCGCTTCGGCCTCTGGTCCAGCATCCTGACCCACGACGGCAGCCGCTATCAGCTCGAACAGGAGTATCCGCTGTGACCGGACCGGTGATCGAGACCGCCCGCCTGACCCTGCGTCCGCAGGCGATGGACGACTTCCCCCGCTGGGCCGAGATGATGGCGGATCCGGAGGCGGCGAAATTCATCGGCGGCCCCATGCCGGCGGAGACCGCCTGGCGCGGCTTCATGACCATGGCGGGGGCGTGGAGCCTGACCGGCATCGCCATGTTCTCGCTGATCGAGCGGGATACCGGCCGCTGGCTCGGCCGGATCGGACCGTGGACGCCGTTGGGCTGGCCCGGGACCGAGGTCGGCTGGGGTCTGCATCCGGACGCCCAGGGCAAGGGCTATGGGGTCGAGGCGGGGACGGCGGCGATCGACTACGCCTTCGACGTGCTCGGCTGGACCGAGGTCATCCACTGTATCGATCCCGACAACACGCCCTCCCGGCGCCTGGCCGAGCGGCTGGGTTCGTACAACCAGGGCCCGACCCGGCTGCCGCCGCCATTCGAGGCCGTCTCCGTCGATCGCTGGGGCCAGAGCCGTGAGGAGTGGCGCGCCCGGACCCGGCCCTGAACCCGTGCGGCGCTTTCGCGCGTTCAACGCTCAAGCTTTGACCCGCCGCCGCCATCGGCTAGGCAGAGGGCAGTCATGATGAAGGGTGATCGGATGCGGGTTCTGGTTCTGGGCGGCGACGGATTCTGCGGCTGGCCGACGGCCCTGCACCTGTCGGCGAGGGGCTGGGACGTGCTGGTCGTCGACAACCTGAGCCGGCGCAACATCGACAACGAGCTGGAGGTCCAGTCCCTGACCCCGATCCGCACCATGGGCGAGCGCATCGCCGCGTGGAAGGAAGTCAGCGGGCGCGACATCGGCTTCGTCAACATGACGGTCGGCAAGGAGTTCGACCGGCTGGTCGCCCTGATCCGCGACTGGAAACCCGACAGCGTCGTCCACTTCGCCGAACAGCGCGCCGCGCCCTATTCGATGAAGTCGGCCCGGCACAAGCTGTACACGGTCGACAACAACCTCAATGCGACCAACCACCTGCTGGCGGCGATCGTCGAGAGCGGGCTGGACGTGCACCTGGCCCACCTCGGGACCATGGGGGTCTATGGCTACACCACCGCCGGCCTGCGCATTCCCGAGGGTTATCTGAAGGTCACGGTGGACACCGATCATGGCCCGACCGAGCAGGAGATCCTCTTCCCGCCGAACCCCGGCTCGATCTACCACATGACCAAGACCCAGGACGCCCTGCTGTTCCAGTTCTACGCCAGGAACGACGGCCTGCGGATCACCGACCTTCACCAGGGCATCGTCTGGGGGGCCCAGACCGAGGAGACCCGCCAGGACGAGCGGCTGATCAACCGGTTCGACTACGACGGCGACTACGGCACGGTGCTGAACCGCTTCCTGATGCAGGCGGCGGTCGGCTATCCGCTGACGGTGCACGGCACCGGCGGCCAGACGCGGGCCTTCATCCATATCCAGGACACGGTGCGCTGCGTCGAACTGGCCCTGAAGAACCCGCCCCGGTCCGGCGAACGGGTCAAGATCCTCAACCAGATGACCGAGAGCCGCCGGGTCCGCGACCTCGCCGCCATGATCGCCGACATGACCGGGGCCGAGGTCCACAACGTGCCCAACCCGCGCCAGGAGGCCGACGAGAACGAGCTGGTCGTGGCCAACGACCAGTTCCGCGAACTGGGTCTGAAGCCGATCACCCTCGCCGAGGGCCTGATGCAGGACGTGACGGAGATCGCCCGCCGCTACGCCCACCGCGCCGACCTCGCCAAGGTGCCCTGCGTCTCCAGCTGGAACAGCAAACGCGCCGAGGCGCTCAAGGCCGACTCCGTCGTCGTGGCCCCCGCGGCCGGTCCGCAAGCCCGCTCGGCCTGATCGCAGCCGGATGCCTGCAACCGCCCCGTCCCCCACGTTGCTGGTCTTCGGCGGCGGCTGGCTGGGACAGGCCGCCGCTCGTGAAGCCGTGCGCAACAGCGGCCGCGCCATCCTCACCAGCCGCGACCCCGACCGGCGCGCTGGGCTGATCGCCGAGGGGTTCGAGGCCGTCGATCCCGCCGACGCCGACGCCCTCGACGGGGCCGCGCGCGAAGCCTCAGCCGTCCTCGTCACCGCCCCGCCCGAGAGCGACGGCTGCCCCGGCCTGAAGCGGCTGGTCCCGGCCCTGACCCGGACCGGCGCCTTTCCCGACTGGATCGGCTATGTCTCCTCCACAGCGGTCTACGGCGACCGGGCCGGCGGCTGGGCCTTCGAGGACGATCCGCTCAATGCCGCATCCCTCGAGGGCGCCCGCCGCGTGCGGGCCGAGCGGGACTGGCTGGACGCCGGGCGGGGCATGGGGCTGACGGTGCAGATCTTCCGCCTGCCCGCCCTCTACGGCCCCGGCCGCTCGCCCGTCGAGCGCCTGCGCGACGGCACGGCCCGCATCGTCCGCAAGCCGGGCCAGGTGTTCAACCGCATCCAGGTGGAGGACGCCGTCTCCGGCCTGTTCGCCTCGATGGCCCGGCCCCGCCCGGGCGCGGCCTACACCCTGTGCGATGACGAGCCGGCGCCCGCCGATGCGGTGATGGAATGGGCGGCGCAACGGCTGGGCCTGCCCCGCCCGCCCGAGATCGACCTCGACGACCCGGCTGTGTCAGAGGCCATGCGCCGCTTCTACCGGGACTCCAAACGGCTCTCGAACGCCCGCGCCAAGGCCGAGCTGGGGTGGCGGCCGCGCTATCCGACCTGGCGCGAGGGGCTGGAGGCGATGCTCGACGCGGCCGAGACATAGTCGACGATCCCCGGCGCTTTCGGGCAGGACATCCGGGACATGGACGCGCGCGGCCGCAAGGGATGCGGGACAGATGTCGGCCGATGTCCGGAAACAGCCCGCCGCCGGTCCTTCTCGCCGATGATCCGGCGTGCCAGATTTCCCGGCCCGAGGATCCCGGCCATGACCGACCACGCCACCCCCAACCTGCCCTCGCGCGATTTCGAGGCGACCGCGCAATTCTACCGCAAGCTCGGCTTCGAACAGGGCTGGCGGGACGGCGGCTGGATGATCCTGACGCGCGGCGCGCTGAAGCTGGAATTCTTCCCGTTTCCCGACCTCGATCCGCGGACGAGTTCTTTCAGCTGCTGCCTGCGCCTCGACGACGTCGACGCCTTCCACGCCCTCTGCAGGATGGCGGGCGTCCCCGAGCGGCCCGGTGGCATTCCCCGCCTCCAGGCCCCGATGCTGGAGCACTCCGGCCTAAGGATCGGCTATCTGGTGGACCCGGACGGAACGCTGCTCCGGCTGGTGCAGAACCCGTCCTAGAACGGCAGGATGTTGCGCTGGCGGCTGTAGGCCATGGTGCCGACGTTGGCGCCGAGGCGCAGGCCGACGCCGGTGCGGATCGGGGCCAGGACGATGCCGTCGGCGGCCTGGTAGTTCACGCCCACGCCCCCGACCAGATAGGCCGAGCCCTCCACGCCTGGGTAGCGGCGGTAGATCATGTCGGGGTGGTACAGGCCGTAGACCAGGGTGAAGACCCGGCTGGCGTTGCCGCCCACGTCCCAGCCGATCGAGATGCCCTGCCAGAACACCTCCTGTGACGCCGACAGGTCCTTCATGTGCAAGGCGCCGCGGCCGTAGCGCAGGCCGACCCCGGCGGCCCCGGCCGCCTCCTCGCCTGCGACATAGGCGGTCGGGCGGTCGCCCTGGTCGGCGAAGATGCGCTCGATGGCGGCGCCGATGGCCTCGGCGGCGATCCCCAGTTCGCGCGACCCGGCGGCGATCAGCTCCTCGGAGGTATAGGCCGGCGCCGTCTGGTCCGAACGGATCGGATAGTTGGGGTCCGACGCCGGCGCGGTGGCGCAGGCCGACAGGCCCGTGGCGCCGGCGGTGGCGGCGAGACCGGAAAGGATCAACTGGCGGCGATGCATGGCGATGGCTCCGAAGGCGGGACGGTCCGTCCGACTCGCGCGGACGCTTCACCACACCGTCACCGGCCTTTGCGTCAGCCTTGCGGCGGCAAGGTTAACGGGAGGTTGCCGGGGCCGACGGCGCGGGCCGGCGCCGAGGTCGGCTATCGACCCACAGCGGACAAGAGCTGTCGCCGGCGTGCGACCCACTGCCCGCGGAACCTCGCTGTGTCCGGTGCATTACATAGTCTCCTCCGGTGTCTTGAAGGCGTGTCCGGAGGAGGAAGTCCCCGCACAGGCTCAATGCGCGCTCCCGCCACCACCCTGGGAGGCCGATCATGCTCGGAAACACGACACTCGAAAGCCTCTCCCCTGACGACATGGCGGCGCTGGGGCCCCATCTGCGCGAGCGTTCTCTCGACGAGGGACTGGTGCTGACCGCCCAGGGCGAGGAGGTGGACACGATCTATTTCCCGACGTCCGCCCAACTCGCCAATCTCGTTCGCTTCGAGAACGGCGGAATGTCGGAAAGCTTCTTCATGGGAAGCGAGGGTGTCTCGGGCCTGGCGGCGTTCCTCGCTGGCGAACCCTGCGCCTGGAGTGTCGAGGTGCGCCGCAGCGGACGCGCCTATGAGCTCGCGGCCCCCATCTTGCGTGATCGCTTTCAGGAAAGCGCGACCCTTCGCGACAGCCTCCTGAGCCTCGCCTATGACTATCAGGCGCAGTCCAGCCTGGCGGCGGCCTGCGGTCAGCAGCACACCGTTCAGGCTCGGCTGGCGACCGTTCTGGCCTTGCTGAGCGAGAAGCTGGGCGCGACGAGCCTCGACCTTACGCAGGACGATCTCGGACGCATTCTGGGCGTGCAGCGAACCACGGTGAACGCAGGCTCGCTTTTGCTTCGAAACGCGGGCGCTATCAGATACAGCCGCGGCCACATTCACATCGAGGACAGGCAGCGGCTGCGCGAGGCGGCGTGCGAATGCCTTCAACTCTACGAGGCCATCAGGCCGCACAGCCACGGCGCCACCCGGGACGCCCTAAGGCAGCATAGCTGAACCACCCGACGCGGGCGCTTCCTGCGCGTAGAAGTGCAGCACGAACAGGACGAGGCCATTCTCGTCGCGGACGGTGCAGTTCCACTCCCCGGCGCTCCAGAAGCGGTCGGGGTAGTCCCTGAGGGCTTCACCAGAGAGCCGCACGGCGACGATCCGGGCGGCGTTCAGCCCCTCCAGCTCCTCGCCCTCCTCGTCCTTTACGTCCGCGAAGTCCGCGCCGTGTGAGATGTCGAAATAGAGGCGAGGCATGAATGGAGGCTCCTGCCCGGAGCCCGCAAACTGCCTCGAGCCGGAGGACTGCTACACCAACTGACCCGGTCAGCAAGCGCTGCTGATGAATCGGACACGGATGATCTGCAGCTCCGCTTCCACCCACCGGAACCGTTGCCTCGACGGTCGCTGCTTGCGATGGCGTCCACCCCATCACCCGTTGCAGACCTCCCGGTCCACAAAGGGGCGACCGGACTGCCTACCCTCGCAGCGCCGCGCCCGCCTTGCCCGCCGCCGCCAGCACCTTCGCCGACAGCGCCTCGATCTCGGCCTCGGTCAGGGTCGCCTCGCGCGGCTGGATGACGACTTCCAGCGCCACCGACTTCATGCCCTCGGCCACTCCGGCGCCGCGGTAGACGTCGAACACCCGGACGTCCGCGATCAGCGCCTTGTCGGCGCCGGCCACGGCGCGCACGAGGTCGCCGGTCGCCTTGCCCTCTTCCACCACGAAGGCGAAGTCGCGGGTCAGGGGCATCAGCGCGGCCAGCGAGGCGGCGCCGCGGGCCTTGGTGGCCTTGCCGCGCGGCTCGGGCACGGCCTCGAGCACGATCTCGAAGGCCAGCATGGGACCGTCGGCGTCCAGCGCCTTGAGCACGCGCGGGTGCAGGGCGCCGAACTCGGCGATAATGGTCTTCGGCCCGAGCTGCAGCCTGGCCGAGCGGCCGGGGTGCCACCAGTCGCGGTTCTGGCCCTGGACCAGCTGCAACGAGGCGGTCGGGGCGCCCAACTCGTCCAGCAGCGCCATCAGATCGCCCTTCAGCGCGAACAGGGCGTCCTCGGCCCCGCCGCCCCAGTGGCGCGGCGAGCGCGGCGCGACCAGGCCGGCGATGACGGTGCGCTGGCCGGTCGGGCTGTCATCCAGATAGATGGGGCCGATCTCGAACAGGGCGGCGTCGGCATGGCCGCGGTCGGCGTTGCGCGCCGCGGCCTGAACCAGATTTGGCAGGGCCGAGGGCCGCATGCAGTCGAGGTCGGCGGCGATCGGGTTCTCGACCACCAGCCGCTGATCGCCACCCCCGAACAGGGCGGCGGTGGACTGTCTGGTGAAGGACCAGGTGACGGCCTCGGCATAGCCCATGGCCGCCAGCGCCCGGCGAGCGGTGCGCACCCGCGCCTGACGGGGATTGAGCACGCCCTTCGACGGCGCGCCAAGGTCGGGCAGCGGGGTCGACGGCAGTTCGCCATAGCCCTCGATGCGGGCCACCTCCTCGACCAGGTCGGCCGGGCCCTCGACGTCGTGGCGCCACGACGGCGGCGTCACGCTCCACGGGGTTCCCCGCGCGACTTCGAAGCCCAGCCGGGTGAGGATTTCGGCGATACGATCGTCATCCAGCGACAGCCCGGTCAGGGCGCCGACCCGGGCCGGATCGAAGGCGAAGGCGACCGGACCGGCCGGGGCCTCGCCGGCCACGACGATCTCCGACGGCTCGCCGCCGCACAGGTCGACGATCAGGCGCGTGGCCAGTTCCAGCCCCGGGACCACGAAGGCCGGATCGACGCCGCGCGCGAAGCGGTACTGGGCATCGGAATTGATCGTCAGGGTCCGGCCCGTCTGGGCCGTTACCAGCGGGTCGAACCAGGCGCTCTCGACGAAGACGTCCACGGTCTCGTCCGAACAGCCGGTCGACTCGCCGCCCATGACCCCGCCCAGGCCGATGGGCCGCTCGCCCCCGGCGTCGGCGATGACGCACATCGACGGATCGACCGCATAGGTCTTGCCGTCCAGCGCGATCAGGTGCTCGTGCGTCCCGGCCGCGATGTGCTCGGCGCCTTCGGACACCTGTCCGGCGCGCACCACGATCTCGTCCCCGACCAGCTTGGCGGCGTCATAGACGTGCAGCGGCCGGCAGCGGTCGTAGGCGACATAGTTGGTGATATCGACCAGCCGGTTGATGGGGCGCAGGCCGATGGCGATCAGGCGGCGCTGCAGCCACTCGGGCGACGGGCCGTTCCTCACGCCGCGGATCAGCCGCCCGGCGAACACCGGGCACATCTCCGACGCCTCGATCCGAACCTTGACCGGCGAGGCGAACGCGCCCGCCACCGGCGCCACGGCCGGGGTCTTCAGCTGGCCGAGGCTGGCCGCCGCCATGTCGCGCGCGATGCCCGCCACGCCGAGCCAGTCGGCCCGGTTCGGGGTGACCTCGAAATCGATCACCGGCTCGGCCCCGAACACGCCGGCCGCCGGCGCGCCGACCGTCAGGTCGTCGGCCAGTTCCAGAATGCCGTCGCTTTCGTCCGCCAGTTCAAGCTCAGAGGCGGAGCACAGCATGCCGTGCGAGACCACGCCGCGCACCGGCTTCTCGACCAGGGTGACGTCCAGCCCGGGCACATAGGCGCCGATGGGGGCGTAGATGGTGGTCAGGCCCGCCCGCGCGTTGGGTGCGCCGCAGACGATCTCCTTCATGCCGTCGACCGTGTCGACCTGGCAGACCTGCAGCCGGTCGGCGTTCGGATGGCGTTCGGCCGAGACGATCCTGGCCACGGTGAAGGGCGCCAGGGCGGCGATCGGATCGTGGACCTCCTCGACCTCCAGCCCGGCCATGGTCATGGCCTCGGCCACGGCCGCGACCTCGGCCTCCGTCTCGAGATGATCCTTCAGCCAGGACAGGGTGAATTTCACTGCGCCGCTCCCGGCCCCGTCGGCACCCCGGCCATCATGTCGAGCACGTGCTGCGGCCCGGTGAAGCCTACGTTGAAGAACTCGCAGTTCTCGAAGGCGCAGCTCCGCATCGGGATCGTACCCAAGGCGCGTGCGCCCATCGGCCGGAGCAGCAGGTTGCGGATATCGCCGCCGCTGTCGCCGAAATTGGTGTCGTCGAATGTGACCCCGGCGGAGACCAGCATGATCGCCGGCCCTTGCAGGCGGCAGCGGCGGAACGTCCGTCCCTCGATCAGCCCGGGCTGGGAGCCGCCGACGACGGCCGCGTAAAGCTCGAACAGATTGATGTCCACGTCCTCGAAGACCATGGCGGTCAGGTTGGTGGCGACGCGGACGGGGCGGTTGATCGGGACGTAGGCCATCAGCCGGCGCGCCCCGCTCCGGCCAGACTCGTGGCCATGCCTTCGAGGAAGTCGGCCGAGCCCGTATAGCCGATCTGCGCGAAGCGGCAGCGGACGAAGCGGCAGTCCTGCAGGCCGATGGCGCCGACCAGTCGCGGCCCCTGCGGCGCGTACAGCATGGATTTGGGGTCCGAGGCCGCACCCATGTTGCAGCCGTCGAACGTCGTGCCGGCCAGCACCGCGACCAGGGCGGGGCCCTCGATGACGCAGTCGGTGAAGGTTTTGCCCTTGATGACCCCCTCGCCGGCGTTCAGCGTGTGGACGGCCAGCAGCGGCAGCCAGACGCCTTCCTTCTCGAAGGTCTCGCGCGCGGCGATCTCGCGGCCGAAGGCTTCGGACATAATATCGGTCATGACGATCTCGTTCAGCTCAGGCCGCCGGCCGGGTTCGGCGCGGCGAAGGCGGAGAAGCCGTAGTGCGACAGCCAGCGGGTGTCGGCTTCAAACATGGGGCGGAGGTCGGGGATGCCGTATTTCAGCATGGCCAGGCGGTCGACGCCCATGCCGAAGGCGAAGCCCTGGTATTCGTCGGGGTCGATGCCGCAGTTGCGCAGCACGTTCGGATGCACCATCCCGCAGCCGAGGATCTCCATCCAGCTGTCGCCCTGATTCAGCTTCAGCTCGCCGCCCGAGCGGTCGCAGCGGATGTCCATCTCGGCCGACGGTTCGGTGAAAGGGAAGTGGTGCGGGCGGAAGCGGGCGTCGACGTCGTCGACCTCGAAGAAGCGGGCGACGAAGGTCTCCAGCGTCCACTTCAGGTGGCCCATGTGGATGGCCTTGTCGATGACCAGCCCCTCGACCTGGTGGAACATCGGCGTGTGGGTGGCGTCGCTGTCCTTCCGGAAGGTCCGGCCGGGGGCGATGATCCGGATCGGCGGCTTCTGCGACATCATGGTGCGCACCTGCACCGGGCTGGTGTGGGTGCGCAGCACCTTGCGCTCGCCGGTCTCCGGATCGGGCGTCAGGAAGAAGGTGTCGTGCATCTCCCGCGCCGGGTGCTTGGGCGGGAAGTTCAGGGCCGTGAAGTTGTGGAAGTCGTCCTCGATGTCGGGGCCTTCCGCGACCGCGAAACCCATCTCGGCGAACAGGGCGATCATCTCGTCCATCACCTGCATGGTCGGATGCACGCTGCCCTTGCGGCGCGGCCGCGGCGGCAGGGTCAGGTCGACGTGCTCGGCCTTCAGCCGGGCGTCCAGCTCGGCCGCTTCGAGCTCGGCCTTGCGCGCCGCCAGCGCCGCCGACACCCGGTCCCGCAGGCCGTTGATCATCGGCCCGCGCTCGCGCCGCTCGTCCGGGCTCATCGCCCCCATGCCCTTGAGCAGGCCCGAGATCGAGCCCTGCTTGCCCAGGGCGGCCACGCGAAGCTCCTCCACCGCCGCGGCGGTCGCCGCGCCGCCGATGGCGTTGATGAGGTCGAGTTCGAGCTGGTGCAGGTCGGTCATGTCGGCAGTCCGTCTAGCGGCTATGGCGCAAGGCAAAAAGCCCCCCGGCGCGGGCCGGAGGGCTTTTGCGTCTTCCGTCGCCGGAAAAGCTTACGCCAGCGCGCCGCGGACCTTGTCGGCGATCGCCTTGAAGGCGGCTTCGTCGGCGGCCATGGCGGCGAGCACCTTGCGGTCCAGCTCGATGCCGGCCTTGCCCAGGCCGTGGATGAACTGGCTGTAGGTGAAGCCTTCCAGACGGGCGGCGGCGTTGATGCGCTGGATCCACAGGGCGCGGAAATTGCGCTTCTTGGTGCGGCGGTCGCGGTAGGCGTACTGGCCGGCGCGGTCGACCGCGGCCTTGGCGGTGCGGATGGTGTTCTTGCGGCGGCCGTAGAAGCCTTTCGCCTGCTTCAGAACCTTCTTGTGCTTGGCGTGGGACGTTACGCCCCGTTTGACGCGAGCCATGTCGCTATCCTTTCAAATTCAGTGTGGAGATCAGGTCAGGTCTGCGCGCGCCGATCAGGCGTACGGCATGTAGGACTTGATCTTCCGGGCGTCCGCGTCGGCCATGACCGAGGTGCCGCGCTGCTGGCGGATGTACTTCGAGTTGTGGCTGATCAGGCGGTGCCGCTTGCCCGCCACCCCGGCCTTCACCTTGCCGGTCGCGGTGAATTTGAAGCGCTTCTTGGCGCCCGACTTCGTCTTCAGTTTCGGCATTTCATCTCTCTCTTTTGAGAGGGCTACCGCTCTTCGAGCTGCTTGGGCCCGAGGAGGGTCTCCCTGATTTGGAACCGCCCAGGCATGCCTGTTCGCCCGGCGGTCCGGTACGCGAAGGCGCGGCTTCTAGTCGAACCGCGCTCCGAAAGCAAGGGAAACCCCTCAGCG
>NZ_DASPLR010000011.1:0-96497 GCF_035627475.1 Brevundimonas sp.
CGGTGGGGGTCATGGGCTGTGTCCTTTGCGCTCTCAAGCCAAAACAAGTGCGGGGCAACCTTGCTCGCCTCGCCCGAACGGAGTATGGATACGCCGCCCCGCGCCGGCAACGGTGGAGCGGGAGGATCGGCATGCCGCGCCTTGGGCGTCGGCGTCAAGATGTGGTGTGATTTATGGCGCGGATCGTCCTCAAGTTCGGCGGCACGTCGGTCGGCGACATCGACCGGATCAAGAACGTCGCCCGCAAGGTCGAGCAGGAAGTGAAGGCGGGCCACCAGGTGGCCGTCGTCGTGTCGGCGATGTCCGGCGTGACCAACCAGCTCGTCAAGTACTGCAACGACATCGACAAGCTGCACGACGCGCGCGAGTACGACGCCGTCGTCGCCACCGGCGAGCAGGTGACCACCGGGCTGCTGGCGATCGCGCTGCAGTCGATCGGCATTCCGGCCCGCTCGTGGCACGGCTGGCAGCTCCCCATCCGCACGGACGACACGCACTCCAAGGCGCGCATCGTCTCCATCGACACCACCGAGGTCGAGAAGCGGATGGCCGAGGGCGAGGTCGCCGTGGTCGCCGGCTTCCAGGGCGTCGCGCCGAACGGCCGCGTCACGACGCTGGGCCGCGGCGGCTCCGACACCTCGGCGGTGGCGCTGGCGGCGGCGCTGAAGGCCGACCGCTGCGACATCTACACCGACGTGGACGGCGTCTACACCACCGACCCGCGCATCGTGACCAAGGCCAGGAAGCTCTCCAAGATCACCTACGAGGAGATGCTGGAGCTGGCCTCGCAGGGCGCCAAGGTCCTGCAGACCCGTTCGGTCGAGATGGCGATGAACCATCGTGTGCGCGTGCAGGTGCTGTCCAGCTTCGAAGCGGCTGAGGGCAGCGCCCTTCCCGGAACTCTGGTTGTTGACGAGGACGAGATCGTGGAAAAGGAAGTCGTGAGCGGCATCGCCTACAGCCGCGACGAAGCGAAGATCACGCTGATCGGCGTGGAAGACCGCCCGGGCGTGGCGGCGGCCATCTTCGGCCCGCTGACCGACGCCGCCGTCAACGTGGACATGATCGTCCAGAACATCTCCGAGGAGACCCCCGGATGGTCGGGCAGGCCGAAGAGGCTGATCTTGGCCTCGTCGCGGCTGTAGGCCACGCCGCTCACGATGCGCTTCTCCACGATCTCCTCCTCGTCGCAGACGATGGTGCCCTGGCCGGGCGCCTCTCCGGGTTCGACAAAACTGGACAGCACGCGCACCGGCACCCGCTGGCTCATGGCCAGCTCGACCGAGCGGGTCTGCAGCACCTTGGCGCCGAGCGAGGCCATCTCCAGCATCTCCTCGTAGGAGATCTTGGCCAGGCGCTTCGCCTTGGATTCGATGCGCGGGTCGGTGGTGTAGACGCCGTCGACGTCGGTGTAGATGTCGCAGGCGCAGCCCAGGGCCGCGGCCACGGCCACCGCCGAGGTGTCGGAGCCGCCCCGGCCCAGGGTGGTGATCCGGCCGTCGCGGGTGACGCCCTGGAAGCCCGGCACCACGGCGATCTCGCCCCGATCGAGGGCGGCGCCCAGCACCTCGCCCGGCACGTCCTCGATGCGAGCGCGGCCGTGCGCGTCGTCGGTCAGGATCGGGATCTGCCAGCCCATCCAACTGCGGGCGTTCAGGCCCATGTTGCGCAGGGTCAGGGCCAGCAGGCCCGAGGTCACCTGCTCGCCCGAGGCCACCACCACGTCGTATTCGTCGTCCGAGAGCTCAATCCCCTGCGCGGGCCGCCCGGCTCCGTCGGTCCAGGCGACAAGCTCGTTGGTCTTGCCCGCCATGGCCGAGACCACCACCGCCACCTTCTTGCCCGAGGCGGCCTCGGCGGCGACAATGCGGGCGGCGCGGCGGATGCGCTCGAGGTCGCCCATCGAGGTGCCGCCGAACTTCATCACCAGCCGATCAGACCCTGGCCGCGTCATCGTGGCGTAGCGCTCCGTCTTGCAAGGAGAACCGTCCGGGTTCATCCCTCGGCCCATGGTCGCTTCTAACGAGACGCTGTCGGCGCGCAAACCCCAAAGCGGCGGGGATTCGAACGACCGCGCCGAAGGGCCCTCGATCGACCCGGCCGACGTGGCGCGTTTCTCGGCCCAGGCGGCGGAATGGTGGGACGCCCGCGGCCCGTTCGCGCCCCTGCACAGGTTCAATCCGGCCCGCCTCGCCTTCGTGCGCGACCGCGCCGCCGAACGGTTCGGACGGGACATCCGCGGCCACGCGCCGTTCGCCGGCCTGAGCCTGCTCGACGTCGGCTGCGGCGGAGGCCTGATCGCCGAGCCGATGCGGCGGCTGGGTTTCGAGGTGACGGCGATCGACGCCTCGTCCGAGAACATCGGCACGGCCCGTATCCATGCGGAGCAGCAGGGCCTTGACATCGGGTATCGCGCCGCCACCGTCGAACAGCTGGAGGCCGGGGGCTCCGGCCCCTTCGACGTCGTCCTGACGATGGAGGTCATCGAGCACGTCGCCGACCCCGAGGCCTTCGTGCGCACCTGCGCGCGACTGGTGAAGCCCGGCGGGATGATGGTGGTCGCCACCCTGAACCGGACGCTGAAGTCGCTCGCCCTCGGCAAGGTCGCGGCCGAGTATGTGCTGCGCTGGGTTCCCGCCGGCACCCACGACTGGCGCCAGTTCCTCAAGCCCGACGAGATCCGGCTGATGCTGTCCGAAGAACCGCTGGCCGTCAGCGGCCCGTACGGCCTCATCTACAATCCCCTGACCGACCGCTGGAGCGAGAGCGACGACGCCGGCGTCAACTACATGATGGTCGCCACGCGCGACTGAACCCGGTTCATCCGGCGTTCATGGACCTGACCTCGAAGTAACGGGACAGCCAAGCTTGGCGGTGAGATGAAGGGGCTCCCCTTCAACTCCCTCCCCGGAGCTCATCCATGAAACGCCTCATCGTCCTCGCCGCCGTCTCCGCCAGCCTGATGGCCTCGGCCTGCATCACCGTCATCGACGCCGACAGCGACGATCACGTCGGCTGGCACGGCCAGAACGCCCAACCCTTCGACGGCGCCCGCGAGGACTGCCGCGCCCGCACCGGCCGCAACGAGCACAGCGACGCCTTCGCCGCCTGCATGGCGGAAAAGGGCTGGACCCGCGGCGAGCACTAAAGCGCGCGGGCCATGTAGCGGGCGTCCGGCCCGTAGGCGGCCAGCTTCGCCCGCATCGCCGGGCTGTCGACGACCACGAAGCCGCGCCCTTCCCAGAAGGGCGCGGCGCCGTTCACCGCCACCAGCGCCAGCGCCGGCCAGCCGGCGGCCCTCGCGTCCGCGGCCAGCCGTTCGACGATCGGCTCCGACCATCCCTGCCCCCGGATGTCCGGGTGCAGGGCGAGGTCGTGCAGATACATGACCCCGGCGTCGTCGGGGATCGCCTCGATCAGGGTGTTCAGCGCCGGCGCCTCGTTCTCGCGCCACGGATAGGCGACGAGATAGCCCTTCGGCGCATCATCCCGGTCCGCCAGCACGAAACAGCCCGACGGGTTCAGGGCCAGCCGGTTGTCGAAACAGGCGCGGCCCTCGAAATGGTCCGGGAAGGCGACGAGGGCGATCTCCGCCACCGCATCGAGATCGCCCGGACTCATCGGCCGCCAGCCCGGGCGGGACAGCGGCTCCATCGAGGCCCGCCTCAGTTCAGCTTGGCCGGATCGGGCGGCAGGGGCGGCAGGGGCGCGCAGGGCACGCCGTCCTCCCTCAGCTTCTTCACCTCGGCGGGGGTGGCCTCGCCATAGATCTCGCGCTTCTCCGAGCGGCCCTCGTGGATGTCCCGCGCCTCGCGGGCGAAGGCGTCGCCGACATAGTCGAAATTCTGCTCGACATGGCTGCGGACCTCGCGGGCCATCTGCATCATCATGCCCTGCATCCTGGCCGGGTCCGGCGCCGCTGCGGCCTTGCGCGTCCCCGTCACAGCCGGGGCCATGATCTGCTTGCTGACCGATCGAGAACCGCAGAGGGGGCATTCGACCAGCCCGCGCGCCGACTGGTCGTCGTAGTCGGCCGAGGTCCCGAACCAGGCGTCGAAGCCGTGGCCGCCGTCGCACTGGAGGGCGTAGCGGATCATGACGCGGGGATAGCCGGGGGCGCGAAATCGCGGTCATGGGTCAGCTGGGGCACGGCGTTCCGCGCCCGCGTCACCGCGTCCAGGTCCAGGATGGCGGACAGTACGCCCGGCTCGTCGTGGTCGAGCCTCGCCACCACCTCGCCCCACGGCGCCACGACCATCGAATGGCCCCAGGTGCGGCGGCCGTCCTCGTGCTCGCCCGCCTGGGCCGGGGCCAGGACATAGCAGCCGGTTTCGATGGCCCGGGCGCGCAGCAGCGTCTCCCAGTGCGCCTCGCCGGTCGGCACGGTGAAGGCGGCGGGCACGGCGATCATCGCCGCCCCGGCCTTGGCGAGCGCCCGGTGCAGCTGCGGGAAGCGGATGTCGTAGCAGATGGTCAGGCCCAGACCGCCCCACGGCGTGTCGGCGACCACCGCGCCGTCGCCGGGCCGGATGGAGGCGCTCTCGCGCCAGCGCTCGCCGGTCGGCAGGTCGACATCGTAGACGTGCAGCTTGTCATAGGTCGCCACGACCCCGCCGTCGGCGTCGATCAGCAGCGAGCGGTTGGCGGCCCGGTCGTCGCCCGGGTGACCCGACCGCACGATGGCGGAGCCGATCAGCAACCAGACGCCCAGTTCGCGGGCCAGAGCCCGCAGTCCGGCAACCACCGTGTCGCGCTCCTGCGTCTCCAGAACCGCCTCGCGCGCCGCCCGGTCCTGGATCAGGAAATTGGTCGCCTCGGGCGTCAGGATCAGCTTCGCCCCGCCGGCCGCAGCCTGGCGGATCATCGGCTCCACATGCGCGAGGGCCGCCGCCGGGCCGGCGGGCGTGCGGGTCTGGATCAGGGCGACGGCGACGCTTGTCATCAGGCCGCGAGCAATGCGTCCAGCTCGCCCTTGCGGTCAAGCGCGTGCAGGTCGTCGGAGCCGCCGACGTGCTTTCCGCCGATGAAGATCTGCGGGAAGGTCATGCGCCCGCCCGAGCGCTGGATCATCTCCTGCTTCTTCGCCGGGTCGTTCGAGGCGACGATCTCGGTGTATTCGGCGCCCTTGCCGTCGAGCAGGGCCTTGGCGGCGTAGCAGTAGCCGCAGCCGGGTTTGGTGTAGATGACGATGTCGGCCAAGGGGGTCTCCGATTCTGTAACCGCTATGTAGGCAACTCCCGCGCAGTCCGCACCCGGGCGATGACGGCCAGGTCGACGGCGCGGGCGCCGGCCTCGATCAGCGCCCGGGCGCAGGCCTCGGCGGTGGCGCCCGTGGTCAACACATCGTCGACCAGAAGGATGCGGCGGCCCCTGACCCTCCGGCGGCCCTCCTCGCTGACGGCGAAGGCCTTCCTGACGTTGAGCCGCCGTCCCCGCGCCGATTTGCCGCCCTGGCTGGTCGTGTGGGTCTGCCGGACCAGGGCGTCCGGCAGGTAGTCCAGTCCGGCGCCGCGGGCCAGCGGCCGGGCGATCTCGGCGGCCTGGTTGAAGCGGCGCGACAACAGCCGGAACCGGTGCAGTGGGACGGGAACCACCGCGTCGGCCTCGTCCAGCAGCGGGGCGGCCGAGCGACTCAGCCAGCGGGCGAACAGCGGCGCGAACGGCTGGTGATCGCCGTGCTTGAACTTCAGGATCAGGCCTCGCGACGCCTCGTCGTAGACGCAGGCGGCCCGGGCGCGGGCGAAGGCGTAGGGCTGGGCCAGGCAGGCGGCGCAGCGCGGCGCGGCGAAGACGCCGCCGTCCATCTCGAAGCCGGCGCCGCAGCCGTCGCAGACCGGATCCTCGAGGAAGGCCACCCGGCTCCAGGCGTCCGGCGTCAGGCCCGCGGAGGCGGTGGCCTCGGGGCTGTCGTGGGCCAGGGGCGGCATCAGCAGGTCGGCCGCGGCCCGGCCCAGCGCGCGCAGCCCCAAAGCGACCCGCGCCCGGCCCGCTTCCAATCGGTCGCGCCAACCCCCATCCTGATGGGCCATGAACGCCTCCCCCGGTCCCCCCGAGATTTTCGACAGCCGACGCCGCGCGGCGAAGCTTGCACGGGGGCAGGAGGCTTTCCCCGCCGCCGACTTCCTGCACGTGCGGGCCGCCGAGAACGCGGTGAACAGCCTGGAGGTCATCCTGCGCGACTTTCCGGACGCCGTCGACCTGTCGGCCCGGCCCGGGCCGTTCGCGCGCCTGCTGGCCGACAGCGCCGCGGCCGGGCGGGTCGGTCCGGTCCGGGTTCCCGGCGACGAGGCGGCCCGCGCCGCCCCCGGCGCGGCGCCTCTGGGTCTGGCCGACCAGTCGCAGGACCTGATCGTCTCCCTGATGAGCCTGCACTGGGCCAACGACCTGCCCGGGGCGCTGGCCCAGATACGCCGCGCCCTGCGGCCCGACGGTCTGTTTGTCGGCACCCTGCTCGGGGCGGGCACGCTGAAGGAGCTGCGCGCGGTGCTGACCGAGGCGGAGCTGGAGGTGCGCGGCGGAGCCCAGGCCCGGGTCTCGCCCTTCGCCGACGGCTTCGACGGCGCGGCCCTGCTGCAGCGGGCGGGGTTCGCCCTGCCCGTCTCGGACGTCGACCGGCTGACGGTGCGCTACCCGGACCTCTACGCCCTGGTGCGCGACCTGCGGGCCATGGGCGAGACCAATGCGCTGGCCGGCCCGATCCGGCCGATGACCCGGGGCCTGCTGGCGCGGACGGCGGAACTCTATGCCGAGCGTTTCGCCGACGCCGACGGACGGATCCGGGCGACCTTCGAGATCGTCCACCTGGCCGGCTGGGCCCCGCACGAAAGCCAGCAGAAGCCGCTGCCGCGAGGCTCGGCCAGGGTCCGGCTGGCGGACGCCCTGGGCGTCAGGGAGTGGACGGGCGAGGAAGACTGACCGGGCGGGGCCGCCTCAGTTCGCGCCGATCGCCGCCGCCAGCTTGCCCATCGCCTCGTTGAACGTGCCCGTGCCGGCGCCGGCGAAGGCGGAAATGCCCGCCAGGGCCACCAGGAACACCAGGGCGATGATCAGGCCGTATTCGATCGCGGTCGCGCCGCCTTCATCGGTCCGGAACCGGGAGAGCAGAGCACGCATGGGCCCCCTCCTTCGGCGGCTAGAGCAGGTCGCGCAGCCAGGCGACCAGGGGTTCGTCGGCCGGAGGCATCGGGTAGTCGGCCAGCTGGGCAGGCCGCACCCACTTCAGAGCCGCGTGCTCGCGGTTCCGAACCACCCCCGACCAGCGTCGGCACAGGTACAAGGGCATGAGAAGGTGAAAGGAATCGTAAGCGTGACTGGTGAAGACGAACGGCGCCAGGCAGGCCTCGTTCACATCGATGTCCAGTTCTTCCTTCAATTCCCGGATCAGCGCCGCCTCGGGCCGCTCGCCGGACTCGACCTTGCCGCCGGGGAATTCCCACAGTCCGGCCAGCTGCTTGCCCTCGGGCCGTTGGGCGATCAGCACCCGCCCGTCGGCGTCGATAAGGGCGACGGCCACCACCAGAACGGTCGGCAAGCCCTCGCTCACGAGCGGTAATCGCCGTTGATCTCGACGTAGCGCTTGGTCAGGTCGCAGGTCCAGACGGTGGCCGACGCCCGCCCCGAACCCACGTCGACAGTGATGTCGATCTCGGCGTTCTTCATATAGGCGCTCATCCTCGCCTCGTCGTAGTGGGGCGACGGCGCGCCTTCGATCGCGGCGACGTGGGGGCCGAAGCGGATGGCCAGACGGTCGCGGTCGACCGGTTCCTCGGTCTTGCCGACGGCCATGACCACCCGGCCCCAGTTGGCGTCCTCGCCGGCGAGGGCGGTCTTGACCAGGGGGCTGTCGGCGATCGACTTGGCCAGCTTGCGGGCCGAGGCCGGGCTGGCGGCGCCGTCGACGGTGATCTTGACGAATTTCGTCGCCCCCTCGCCGTCGCGGACCAGCTGGTGGGCGAGGTCGAGCATGACCCTGTCGAGGGCGCGGGAGAAGTCCTTCAGCCGCCGGTCGCCGACCCGGCCGATGCGCGGCGCGCCCGACGCCCCGGTGGCGAACAGCAGGCAGGTGTCGTTGGTCGAGGTGTCTCCATCCACCGTCACGCTGTTGAAGGTGGTGCGCACGTGCAGGCCCAGCATGGCCCTCAGCACATTGGGATGGATGTCGGCGTCGGTGACGATGAAGGCCAGCATGGTCGCCATGTCCGGCGCGATCATGCCCGAGCCCTTGGCGATGCCGGCGATCCGGACCCTGTGCCCGTCGATCTCGCATTCGGCGAACGAGCCCTTGGGGAAGGTGTCGGTGGTCATGATGCCCTGGCCGGCGCGCAGCCAGGCGTCGGCGCTCAGCCCGGTCTCGACGTCGTTCAGCCGCGCCGCGATCTTGCGGTCGTCCAGCACCACGCCGATCACGCCCGTCGAAGCCAGCATCACGTCGCGCTGACGGCAGCCGAAGCGTTTGGCCACCTCGGAGGCGGTGCGGCGGGCGGCGTCGGCCCCCGCCTTGCCGGTGAAGGCGTTGGCGCAACCGGCGTTGACGACCAGCGCCCGCACGTCGGAACCGCCGCCCTCGGCGTCGAGATGACGGCGGCACCAGTCGACAGGCGCGGACCCCACCTTGTGCCGGGTGAAGACGCCGGCGCAGGTCGTGCCGGGCGCGAAGCGGAACACCACCAGATCGTCGCGCTCGTGCTTGTAGAAGCCGGCCCGGGCGGTGGCGATCTCGACGCCGGCGATCGGCGGGATGTTCGGGAAGCTCACCGCCAGCGGCGACACCTGCAGGCCCGGCTTGCCCGGGGCGGCCGGGGGACGGGCCGGCGCGGTGGCGCGCTTCAGGGCCGTGGCCAGGGGATCCAGCGCCTTCTCCAGCGCCTGCTCGATCTTCTGGCCGGTCGAGCCCCGGCCGGCGTCGGGCGCGCGGCTCATGAAGCCTTCGCCGGAGCGGGAGCCGGGGCGGCGCGCGCCGGGCCGGCGGCCGGCGGGGTGGCGGCCGGCGGGGTGGCCGCGGCGGGCGCCTGCGCGGCGGCCGGAGGTCTCGCCGGGGCGGAGGCGGGCTCCTGCGAAGCGGAGTCTCCGTTCAGCAGGACCTCGACCTCGGCCTTGCCGCGAAGCTGTTCCAGCAGGGCGCGGACCCCCTCATAGGTCAGGTAGCGGACGATCTGCGGCCGCGCCTGCTCCAGGGTGGGCGGCGTTTCCTTGCGCCGGTCCTCGACCCGCAGCACGGCCCAGCCGCCCTCGGTCTGGAACGGTCCGACCGTCGAGCCGGCCGGCTTGTCGCGCAGGGCGTTGGCGTAGGCCTCGGGCATGACGTCCAGGGTGCGATAGCCGAGGTCGCCGCCGGAATAGCGGGTGGCGTCGTCGATCGAGCTCTGGGCCGCCACCGCCTCGAAGGCCGCGCCCTGGGCGAGGATGCCGACCACGGCCTCGGCCTCCTCGCGGGTGCGCGACAGGATCAAGCGGGTGCGGATCTCCTCGGAGGTCTCGGCCAGGCGCAGCTGCTCCTGGTAGAGTTCGGCGACCTTGCGGTCGGTGATCTCGCCGTTCACCACCGTCTCAACCAGCATGTCGCCGAGGATGCGCTCGCGCGTCGCCGCCAGCCGCCGCTGGGCGATGGCGGAATTGTCCAGGCCGCGGCGCTCGGCCTCGCGGGCCAGAAGCTTCTGGTCGATGACCTCGTCCAGCACCCGGCGGAACAGGTCGGAGGTGACGTCCAGCGGCTCGCCCTCGCCGACGAGGCCCTGGGCCACGGCCTCACGCTTGACGTCGGAAGCCCAGATGGTCTCGTCCTGCACCCTGGCCACCGCGCGGTCGCCCGGCTCGGGCGGGCGGTCGGAGCCGCCGCCGCCACTGCAGGCGGCCGCCATGAGAACCGCCGCGAGGAGCGCCGGGAACAGGGCGCGGGCCAGAATCCGGGGCTGGATGGCGTGCATTTCGGGCGTGCTCCGTCACGGGCGGCAAAGGCCCTCGCGTTGACAGGGATAAGGCCGGTGCTTAAGTCCCGCCTGCGCCCAAGTCGAGGGGTTTTCGAACGTTCGCGCGACCCTTGCGCGCGCCTGAGACAGGCGCACCGGGCCGCCGCCGCCGAGGCCTCGCCCCGGGCGCCGCCGCCGCCGCTCCTTCGGGACCGTTCCAGTACCAGAGCCCCAGCCGCTCGCCCGCCTTCGGATCATTCATGCTCGGCATCGCCAAGAAGATTTTCGGTTCCTCCAACGACCGCAAGGTCAAGGAATTCATGGGCCGGGTGCAGAAGATCAATGCGCTTGAGGCCAAATACGCCGCCCTGTCGGACGACGAGCTGCGCATGATGACCGACGCCTTCCGCGACCGCCTCGCGGCCGGCGAGACGCTCGACAAGCTCCTCAACGAAGCCTTCGCCGTCGCCCGCGAGGCCTCCAAGCGGGTTCTCGGGCAGCGGCAGTACGACGTCCAGCTCACCGGCGGCATGATCCTGCACGACGGCGGCATCGCCGAGATGCGGACCGGCGAAGGCAAGACCCTGGTCGCCGTGGCCCCGGTCTACCTCAACGCCCTCGCCGGCAAGGGCGTGCACGTCATCACCGTCAACGACTATCTGGCAAAGCGCGACGCCGAGTGGATGGGCCGCGTCTACCGCTTCCTCGGCATGGACGTCGGCGTCATCGTCAACGGCCTGTCGTCGGGCCAGCGCCAGGCGGCCTACGCCGCCGACATCACCTACGGCACCAACAACGAGTTCGGCTTCGACTATCTGCGCGACAACCTGGTCTATGACCGGCGCGAGATGGTCCAGCGCCCGCACCATTTCGCCATCGTCGACGAGGTCGACTCCATCCTGATCGACGAGGCGCGCACCCCGCTGATCATCTCGGGCCCGACGGAGGACCGCTCGGACCTGTATCTGACGGTCGACGGGATCATCAAGGAACTGATCCAGGACAAGTCGACCTACGACCTCGACGAGAAGCAGCGCCAGGCCCTGCTGACCGAGGAAGGCTCCGAGAAGATCGAGGAGATCATGGAGGCGCGCGGCCTGTTCGCCGCCGACACCACCGGCCTCTACGACGCCGCCAACATCAGCCTGGTGCACCACATCAACCAGGCGCTGCGCGCCAACACCCTGTACCAGAAGGACAAGGACTACATCATCAAGGCCGGCGAGGTGATGCTCATCGACGAGTTCACCGGCCGCATGATGCAGGGCCGCCGGCTGTCCGAGGGCCTGCACCAGGCCATCGAGGCCAAGGAAGGCGTCAAGATCCAGCCCGAGAACCAGACCCTGGCCTCGGTCACCATCCAGAACTATTTCCGCCTCTACGAAAAGCTGTCGGGCATGACCGGCACGGCCGCGACCGAGGCCCAGGAATTCCTCGACATCTACAAGATGGACGTGCTCGAGGTGCCGACCAACCGGCCCGTCAAGCGGATCGACCACGACGACGAGATCTTCCGCACCGCGGCCGAGAAGAACATGGCCATTGCGGGCCTGATCGCCGAATGCCACGTCAGGGGTCAGCCGATCCTCGTCGGCACGGTCTCTATCGAGAAGTCGGAAACCCTGTCGGACCTGCTCAAGACCTTCGAGTACGAGGTCACGGTCAAGACGCTGAAGCCGCAGCACCAGCACCTGCTGGACAAGGTCGCGAGCGACGACGACAAGGTCCGGCGCGAGGCGAAGAAGGCCTACCAGGCCCTGAAGGACGAGGACTTCGACATCGAGGTCAAGCGCGGCAAGGGCATTCCGCACAGCGTCCTGAACGCCCGCCAGCACGAGCAGGAAGCCTATATCGTCGCCGAGGCCGGCCTGCCGGGCGCGGTCACCATCGCCACCAACATGGCCGGCCGCGGCACCGACATCCAGCTTGGCGGCAACCTGGAAATGAAGCTGCAGAAGTGGCGCCAGGACCAGCGCAACATGGGCGTCGAGGTCACGCCCGAAATGGAAGCGGCCATCGAGACCGAGTTCAAGGCCGAGATCGCCGTCCAGAAGGCGAAGTCCCTGGCCGCCGGCGGCCTGTTCGTGCTCGGCACCGAACGCCACGAGAGCCGCCGCATCGACAACCAGCTGCGCGGCCGCACGGGCCGTCAGGGCGACCCGGGCACGTCGAAATTCTTCCTGTCCTGCGAGGACGACCTGCTGCGCATCTTCGCCGGCGACCGTTTGGACGCCATCATGCGCAGCTTCGGCGTCGCCGAGGGCGAGGCCATCAGCCACCCGTGGCTGAACCGCGCCGTCGAGACCGCCCAGAAGCGCGTCGAGGCGCGCAACTACGACATCCGCAAGAACCTGCTGAAGTACGACGACGTCGTGAACGACCAGCGCAAGGCCGTGTTCGAGCAGCGCCAGGAGTTCATGGACGCGACGGATCTGTCCGAATTGGTCGCCGAGTTCCGCAACGACGTGATCAGCGACCTGATCGACAGACACATGCCGCCCAAGGCCTATGCCGAGCAGTGGGACATCGACGGCCTGAGCGAGAAGGTGAAGTCGACCCTCGGGCTCGACCTGCCGCTGCACGAATGGGCCGCCGAGGAAGGCGTCTCGAACGAGGAGGTCGAGGAGCGGCTGATCGCCGCCGCCGACGCCCGCGCGGCCGAACGGCTGGAGTTGATCGGGGCGGAGCAGACGCGCGGCCTCGAGAAGCAGTTCATGCTGCAGATGATCGACATGCAGTGGCGCGAGCACCTGGTGCACCTCGACCACCTGCGTGGGGTCATCGGCCTGCGCGGCTACGGCCAGCGCGATCCGCTGAACGAGTACAAGACCGAGGCCTTCAACCTGTTCGAGACGCTGCTCTACGAACTGCGCCACAAGGTCACCCAGTGGCTGATGACGGTCGAGTTCCGCTTCGAGACCGCGCCGCCGATGGAGCTGCCGGAGTTCCAGGAAATTCACCTGAACCCCGGCACCGGCGAGAACGAGATGGCCGATCCGATGGCCCAGCTGCCCGAGGGCATGCTGCAGGGCGAGGATCGCGCGCGCCTGCCGGTCGAGATGCTGCCCGCGGGCTGGGAGCGGACGCCGCGCAACGCCGACTGCCCCTGCGGCTCGGGCCGCAAGTTCAAGCACTGCCACGGAAGCCTGATCTAGGGCGCCACGCTCGCGTACCGCCTCGTCGGGGAGGATCTGCGGCCGCTCGCTGCTTGAGCGCCTTGCCGCGCCCCGCTATCGACCGACGGAGCTGTTCGCCAACGGGAGAGACTGATGGCCGCCCGCAAGGACCTCTTCTCCCGCGCCCTGTCGCTCGACCCCGAGCGGCTGCATTTCGCGGCCCACAGCCATCACCTGTGGCCGGACGCCAGCTTCGACGGCCAGGTGCGGGCCTGGGTGGAGGCCAACCAATTCGCCGACCGCAAATGGGACCTGATCTTCGGCGAGATCGTGCCGGAGGCCCAGGGTCACGTGGCCCGCGAGCTGAACCTGCCGTCGCCGGACTCGGTGGTGTTCGCGCCCAACACCCACGAACTGTTGCTGCGCATCGTCTCCGGGCTGGAACGCAGGCCCGCCCGCATCCTGTCCACCGACGGCGAGTTCCACTCCTTCCGCCGCCAGTCCCAGCGCTGGGAAGAGGCCGGAGAGGCCGTGGTCACCCGCGTGCCCCTGCAGCCTTTCGATACCTTCGGGGAGCGCTTGGTCGAGGCCGCCCGAGCGGGTCAGGACGGGGGCGGATTCGACCTGATCGTGGTCAGCCAGGTGTTCTTCCGGACCGGCCAGTTGTTCGACCGCATCGGGGACCTGGCCGCCCTGGCCGACCCGGCCGGGCCATGGGTGATCCTCGACGGCTATCACGGCTTCATGGCCACGCCGACCGATCTGTCGGCGGTGGCCGATCGCATCTTCTATGTCGCCGGCGGCTACAAATACGCCATGTCGGGCGAGGGCGTCTGCTTCCTGCACGCGCCGCCCGGCTTCTGTCCGCGCCCGACGATCACCGGCTGGTTCGCCGAGTTCGGCGATCTGGAGGGACCGCCCGGCGGCGTCCAGTACCGCACCGACGGCGGCCGGTTCTGGGGAGCCACCTTCGACTCCAGCGCCCTGTACCGCTTCAACGGCGTGCGCCGGACGCTGGACGAAGCGGGCCTGACCACCGCCGTCGTCGCCGATCACGCCCGCGGCCTGATGCAGCAGTTCCAGGATGCGATCGCGGCGGGAGACGCCGGCCGGCTGGCCGGGGCCGAACTGATCAACCCGGTCGTCGACGGGTCCGCGCGGGCGCGCTTCCTCGCCTTCCGCCACCCCGACGCCCAGGCGTGGCGGGCGCAGCTGCTGGCGGCCAACGTGGTCGCCGACGTGCGCGACGACACCATCCGCTTCGGCTTCGGCCTCTATCAGGACGAGGCGGACGTGAAGCGCCTGGCCGAGGTCTGCCAGCGGGTGCTCTGAGCGGCCTCAGAAGAAGGTCGTGTCTTCCGACTTCTTCGGCTCGGGGGCCTTGCGCGGCGCCGGCGGCGCGGCCGGGCGAGCGGGCGCGGGCGTGACTTCCGGCGCCGGCGTCACGCCCGGCGCCGGAAGGGGCTGGCCGCTGACGGACGGGACCGGCGGCAGGGTCGGATAGGGCAGGCTCTCGGGGCTGCCGTCGCCGGGATACGCCACCGGCGGAGGCACGCCGTCCACGGCCACCGATGGCGGCTCAACCCGGTCGGGGGCGCCGAGATCATCGCGCACGAAGGCCCAGGAGCGGCTGTCGGAGCAGGCGCAGGCCTTCATGAAACCCTCGCGGTCGCGCCAGATGATCAGCGGGTAGCGCGTCCGCAGGCCGGCGCCGCCGAGGTATTCGCTCAACTGCGCGGCGAAGGCGCGGCCCGCGTCGACCACGGCGGTCCGGGCCAGGCTGCCGTCGGCCGCGGGGATGCCCGCCGCGGTCCAGTTGTTCGAGGGCGTCGCGGTCCAGCGCTGGTACAGGGTCCAGTCGCGCGTCAGCCAGAGCTCGGCCACGGTGGCCCGTTCCGCCGCCGTCGACTGGCTCAGCCCCTCGCGGTCGGGGCGGGCGAAGACCACGATTCGCACCTCGACCCCGGCGGCGCGCAGCTTGGGCGCCTCCTCCTGCTCGTAGCGCTGCATGGCCGCCGAGTCGCGGTAGCCGATGATGTAGAGCGGCTCGCCCCCGCCCCCCGACGACAGCCACGAGGACTCGTCGAGCAGATTCTGGATCGCGCCCTGGTTCTGGGTCACCGTCACCGGCTGGAAGCGGGCGTAGAAATGCTGGTAGGCCCAGACGCCGGCGATCGCGAGGACCAGGCCGATCAGGGCCGCCAGGGCAGACCAGACGAAAAAGCGACGCATGCGGGGGAGCGCTCCAGCTTCACTGTTCACACAGCTTAACGCCTAGCACTGAATTGCGATGCGGCGCACGCCCGTCAGGCGAACCTACTGCATCGTCGGGATGACGAAGCTGGAGTCCGCGTGCTCGAGCTCGCTGTCGGGCCAGCGGGCGGTGACGGTCTTGACCTTGGTCCAGAACTTCACGCCCTCCATGCCGTGCTGGTTGGTGTCGCCGAAGGCCGAGCGCTTCCAGCCGCCGAAGGTGTGATAGGCGACCGGCACCGGGATCGGCACATTGATGCCGACCATGCCGACATTGACCCGGGCCGCGAAGTCGCGGGCCGCGCGGCCGTTCTGGGTGAAGATGGCCACGCCGTTGCCGTACTGGTGCCTCGACGGCAGGTGCAGGGCCTCCTCGAAGCTGGCGGCCCGGACGATCTGCAGCACCGGGCCGAAGATCTCCTCCTTGTAGGACTCCATCTCCGGCGTGACATTGTCGAACAGCGACGGGCCCATGAAGTAGCCGTTCTCATGGCCCTGCAGACTGAAGTCGCGGCCGTCGACGACCAGTTCGGCCCCCTCCTGCACGCCCTTCTCGATCCAGCCGGCGACCTTGGCGCGATGGGCGGCGGTGACCACGGGGCCGTAGTGGGCGTCGGGATCCGTCGAGACGCCGACCTTCAGGCGCGGGATCTCGGCGACCATGCGCTCGCGCAGTTCGTCGGCGGTTCTCTTGCCGACCGGCACCACCACAGGCAGGGCCATGCAGCGCTCGCCGGCGCTTCCGAAGGCCGCGCCCGACAGGTCCTTGATGACCTGGTCCATGTCGGCGTCGGGCAGGACGATGCCGTGGTTCTTGGCGCCGCCCATGGCCTGAACGCGTTTCCCGTGCTGGGCGCCCATCTGGTAGACGTAATGGGCGATGTCAGAGCTGCCGACGAAGCTGACCGCGTGGACCTTCGGATGGGTCAGGATGGCGTCGACGGCGGTCTTGTCGCCGTGCACCACGTTCAGCACCCCGGCCGGAGCGCCGGCCTCAATCATCAGCTCACCGAGGCGGACCGGCACCGACGGATCGCGCTCCGACGGCTTGAGGATGAAGGTGTTGCCGACGGCGATGGCGACGCCGAACATCCACATCGGGATCATGGCCGGGAAGTTGAACGGGGTGATGCCCGCGACCACGCCCAGCGGCTGGCGCATCGAATAGACGTCGATGCCGGGGCCCGCGCCCCAGGTGTATTCGCCCTTCAGCGCGTGCGGGATGCCGCAGGCGAACTCGATCACGTCGAGGCCGCGCATCACGTCGCCCTTGGCGTCGGCGATCACCTTGCCGTGTTCGGCCGACAGCATCGCGGCCAGTTCATCCATATTGGCCTCGACCAGGCGCTTGAACTCGAACATCACCCGCGCGCGGCGCTGGGGATTGGTCGAGGACCAGCCGTCGAAGGCGTCCTGGGCCGTCTGCACGGCGCGGTCCATCTCAGCGGCCGTGGCCAGCTGCACCCGCGCCTGCACCTCGCCCGTGTTCGGATTGAACACGTCCGAGAAGCGGCCCGAGGCGCCGGTGAAGGAGGCGCCGCCGATGAAATGGTTGATCTCGCGCATGCTGAAGCGGTTCCCAGGCTGGTTTATTGTGGTTGGCGGCGGTTTAGACCGATGATCCTGCCCGCGCCAGTGCCCGCCCGCGAGGATCGGCCGTGTCAGACCGCCGCGTCGAACAGGGCGTCGCGGGCGACGTCGGCCTTCAGCATCGGGAAGAAATGGGTGCCGCCCTCGACGGTCTCGACCGTGACGTGCGGCATGCCGCGCGGCCGGTCCGGCACATGGCAGGTCGAGCCCGCCTCGGCCTTCAGGATGCGCACCGGCCGGTCCAGCCGCTTCAGCGCGCGCCACGGATCGTGGCTCTGGGCCGCGTAGTTCGACGCTTCCCAGTCGGGGGGACAGGCCAGGGTCAGGCCCCGGGGCGTCTCGACGAGGCCGTCGGCCAGATAGTCGGCGAGCATGATCTCGGGCCAGCCGCGGAAGGCGCCGCGGCCCGCATAGGCGGCCATCGCCTGTTCGCGGCTGTCGAAGACCGCGCGGCGGCGGCGGGCGCTCTTCACCAGCGGGATTCGCGAAGCGATCCGGTCCAGCAACGGCAGATGGAAGGCCATGACGGTCCAGCGGCGCCAGATCACGGGATCGAGCAGGACCAGTTTCGCGGCCCGGGCGGGGCGTTCGGCGGCGGCCAGCAGCGCCGCCGTGCCGCCCATGGAATGCCCGGCCAGCACCGGCGGCGGACCCTCCAGCGCATCGAGCAGGGCGACCAGGTCGTCGCGGTGGTCGTGCCAGCCGCGCCGACCCGCCGGATCGGCCGGCAGGGTGGTCAGCCCATGGCCCCGCAGGTCGGGCGCCCAGATCCGCAACGATCCCGAAAGCGGGGCCAGCAGCGTCCGGTAGGTCATGGCGTTGAAGCCGTTGGCGTGGACGAAGACCAGGTCGACCGGCCGCTTGGCGTCGCCGAAATCCAGCACGTTCATATCGCCCGCGCCCCACCGGTTGGCCACCGGCAGTCTCAGGCGACGAGGCGGGGAAATCCGGATCGCGTCCATGGCTTTCAGATAGGCGCTGGGACAGGCGAGCGCCAGCCGCCTACTGGCAGGCGGGGCAGCGCCCGTGCGCCTCGATCGTGGTGCGCTCGATGGCGTAGCCAGCCGCCTCGGCGGCCCGGCCGAGGTCGCCCGCGACGGGCGACGACACCTCTTCGGTGGCTCCGCAGCAGTCGCAGATCAGGAAGGCCGCGGCGTGGTCCCGCCCGGCCGAAGTACAGGCCACATAGGCGCTGATCGAGGCGATGCGGTGGGCCAGCCCCTTGCGCTCGAGAAACTCCAGGGCGCGGTACACCGTCGGCGGCTTGGCCGGCTGGCCGTCCTCGCCGAAGCGGGCGATCAGGTCATAGGCCTTCACCGGCTCCCCGGCCTCGAGCAGCAGGGTCAGCACCCGCAGGCGGGCGGCCGTCATCCGCTCGCCCTCGGCGGTCAGGCGATCGTCGGCGGCCGCAAGGGCGCGTTCGACCTCCGCCTCGCCGGGCGGGCCGTCGGCATGGTGATGGTGGCAGGCGTCGCCCATGGGTCACAGCTAATCGCTCGGCCGGCGCGCCGCAACGGCGGGCTTGACGACCTGTGATGTTATTTCATAACAGTCTGCCCATGACATCGCACCGCTCCCTCCTCCTCGCCGCCGCCGCCTCGACCGCCTTCGGCGGAGCCGCGGTCGCGCAGACCGCCTCGCCGGAGGCGTCCGAACCACCGCAGGTCCGGGTCGACGACGTCATCGTCACCGGCACGCCCTTCGGCGTCACCGACCGGGCCAGCCTGCTGGCGGTCGACGTGCTGGACGAGGAGGACCTGGCCGTGGCCCCGGCCGCCACCCTGGGCGACCTGGTCAATGGCCTGCCCGGCGTGCGCAGCACCAATTTCGCGCCGGGAGCGAGCCGCCCGGTGATCCGCGGCCTGTCGGGGCCGCGCGTCCAGGTCCTGACCAACGGCCTCGGCATGATCGACGCCAGTTCGGTCTCGCCCGACCACCAGGTGGCGGTGGATCCCGGCGAGGCCCGGCGCATCGAGATCGTTCGCGGCCCCTCGACCCTGGTGTTCGGCGGCTCGGCCATCGGCGGCGTGGTCAACATCATCGACGACCGGATTCCCACCGAGCGGCCCGAGGGCCTGGACGGCCACGTCTCGGCCCAGGCCTCGACGGTCGACGACGGCGCGAGCTTCGGCGCTCGGCTGAAGGCCAATGCCGGGCCCCTGGTCCTGACCGTCGACGGCTTCACCCGCGACGCCTCGGACTACGACATTCCGGTCTTCGCGGAGTCGCGGCGCCTGCTCGACGAGGAGGGCGAGACGCCCGGGCCGGAGCGCACCGTCGGCAACTCCTTCGTCCAGCTGGACCAGTACGGGGCCGGCGTCAGCTGGATCGGCCCGCGCGGCTATATCGGCGCCTCGCTCAAGCATGTCGACACGACCTATGGCGTACCCGGCCACGCGCATGAGCCGGATCCGCTGGATCCGGACGCGGAGGAGGAACACGTCTCGATCGGGCTGGAACAGACCCGCTACGACGTGCGTGGCGAACTGACCTTCGACGCCGGTCCGTTCAGCGCCGCCCGCCTGTCGGCCGGCTGGGCCGACTACGCCCATACCGAGTTCGAGGGCGATGAGGTCGGCACCCAGTTCTTCTCGGAGGGCGTCGAGGGCCGCTTCGAACTGATCCAGCGCGAACGCAACGGGTGGCAGGGCGTCATCGGCGCCCAGCTGCTCGACCGCACCTTCGACGCCATCGGGGACGAGGCCTATGTGCCGCGCACCGACATCAGCGAGCAGGGCCTCTACACCGTCCAGCGCTTCGACCGCGGCGGCCTCGGCTTCGAGGGCGGCCTGCGTCTCGACAAGCGTTCGCTGGAGAGCCTGGCGGGCGATCGCGACTTCACCAACGTCTCCGCCTCGGCCGGCCTGTTCTTCCGCCCGTCTGCGCCCCTGTTCCTCGGCCTGAGCATCGCCCGCAACGAGCGCGCGCCCAGCGAGGTCGAGCTGTTCGCCGAGGGCGCCCATGTCGCCACCGGCGCCTTCGAGGTCGGGAACATCGACCTCGACTCCGAGGTGGCGACCTCGGTCGAGGCGACCCTGCATTTCGCCCGGGGCGCCTTGCAGGCCGATCTGCACGCCTATGCGGCGGACTATGACGGCTTCATCGACCTGCGGCCCACCGGCGTGGACGACGTCGATTCCGGCCTGCCGATCTTCGAATATGTGCAGACCGGCGCGGAATTCCGGGGCTTCGAGGCCGAGGCCGAGTACCGGCTCTGGGAGAGCGGCGACCGCAGCCTGGATCTCACCGGGGCCGCCGACTGGGTCAGGGCCACGACCGATCTGGGGCCCGCCGCGCGCATCCCGCCCTGGTCCATCACCGCCGGGCTCGAATGGGCGTCGAGGCGCTACGACGCCGGTCTGGAGGTGCGTCATGTCGGGGAGCAGGACCGCACCGCCGCCTTCGAACGCCCGACCGACAGCTACACCCTCGTCAGCCTGAAGGGCGCGGTGCGGCCGTTCGTCGACCGCAACGTCACCCTCTTCGCGGAGGCGTCCAACCTGACCGACGCCGAGGCGCGCGAACACGCCAGCTTCCAGAAGGACATCGCGCCGATGCCGGGACGCAGTCTGCGCGCCGGGATCACCTGGCGCTTCTGATCCTCCTGCAACGGGCAGGGGAACCCCGTTTGCCGCCCGGCGCCGTCTGGGCTAGAAGCGCGCTTCCCTCTTTTCATCCAGAGCACGTTTCGCGTCCATGACCGACACCACCGCCAACGCCGCCCCGCTCTCGGGCAATGTCCTGTTCTACGGCAAGCCGGAGCCGCTTTCGCTCGAGGCGCACGGCACCCTGGGCGTCGAGGGCGTCGAGCAGCCCTACGCCTTCGTGGCCAGCACCAATATCGTCCCGGTCACGGTCACCGAGTTCGCGCCCGCCGCCCTGACCTATCCGGTGATCTTCGTCGGCGAGGCGAAACAGCCGGTCGCCGTCATGGGTCTGCGCCAGGGCGAGAACCTGTTCGTCAGCGACGCCGGCGCCTTCAGGGCCGAGGCCTACATCCCGGCCTATGTGCGCCGCTACCCCTTCGTGTTCGCCAACGACGAGGTTCAGAAGCGCCTGATCCTGTGCGTCGACCGCGACGCGCCCTTCATCAAGGAAGGCGGCGCCAACCCGCTGTTCGTCGATGGTCAGCCCTCGCCCTACACGCAGCAGGCGATGGAGTTCTGCAACAATTTCGAGCAGGAGCGGCTGCGCACCGAGGCCTTCGTCAAGCTGCTGACCGACCTCGACCTGCTCGAGACCCGCGAGGCTGTCTTCACCCCGCGCAACCCGGACGGCGCCGCCGGCACGCCGCAGAAGATCGCCGAGTATTTCGCGGTCTCGGAAGACAAGCTGAAGGCCCTGCCGGCCGACAAGCTCGCCGAACTGCGCGACAACGGCGCCCTGGGCCAGATCTACGCCCATCTGGTGTCGCTGCTGGGCTGGGACCGCCTGATCGCCATGGCCTTCCAGAGGGCCGCCGAGGCCCAGGGCGCCGCCGGCAACGCCTAGGAAGGCAGCAGGCGCCAGGCAGCAGGCATCAGGGCGGCCCGTTTCGGCGGGCCGCCCTTTCGCTATGCACCGCCTGCCTGCTGCCTGCTGCCTGCGTGCTACCTTCGGGCCAGCAGCGCCCGGGTCAGGCAGGAGAAGACCAGCCGTCCGGCCTCGTCGAGCAGGTCGTGCTGGGCGATGACGATGCCCTTCTCGTCGCCGACGGGATCCTTGCCCATCACCGTCATGCGGCCGCGCATCAGCTCCCCCGACGGCGGATTGCGCAGGTAGCGCAGGCCGTCGACGGCCAGCACCTTGGACTGGGCCCAGCCCGACACCTTGTCGGCGAACAGCCGGCTCCACAGGGCGTAGACCATGGCGTCCGGCGCGCCATAGGAGACGTCCCAGCCCGGCGAGAAGCGTTCGACGAAAGCGTCCATCGCCGCCGGGTCGACCATGCACGCGCCGAGCGGCACGACCTCGCCCACGGCCAGATCCTCGAAATGGACGTGGAGCGGTTCGCTCATCGGAAAGCCCTCAGCCGGCGGGCTCTTCGGACACCCGCACCAGAAGCTTGCCGTCGTGGTCGCCGGTGAACAAGCGGTTCAGCGAATCCAGCGCGTTCTCCAGGCCGTCATCGACGTGGACCTTCCACTTGATGGCGCCGTCGTTCAGCCACGGCCCCATCTCGGCGGCCATCTCGCGGCCGCGGTGGGCGTAGTCCAGCACCAGGAAACCCTGCACCGTCAGCCGATGGGTGATGATCCGGGCGAAGTTCGGCGACGGGGGCGCCTTCGTCGCATTATAGGCCGAGATCAGGCCGCAGACGGCCATCCGGCCGTGGGTCTTCAGCCGGTTGAATACGGCGATCATGATGTCGCCGCCGACGTTTTCGAAATTGAGGTCGACACCGTCGGGCGCGAGCCGGTCCAGAGCCTCGCCGACATCCTCGTTCTTGTAGTCGATGGCGGCGTCGAAACCGAGATCCTCGGTCAGCCAGCGGCATTTGTCGGGCCCGCCCGCGATGCCGATGACCCGCGCCCCGCGCGCCTTGGCCACCTGGCCCGCGATCGAGCCGACCGCGCCGGCCGCCGCCGAGATCACCAGGGTCTCCCCGGCCTGGGCCTTGAGCACATCGGTGACGCCGAAATAGGCGGTCATGCCGGTCATGCCGAGCACCGACAGGTTGGCCGTCAGCGGCAGACCCGGAGCGCGATGGACCTGGCGCAGCTGCATCTCGGGCACGACCGCATAGTCGGCCCAGCCGCCGGACAGGGGCGTGACGATGTCGCCGACGCGGAAGCGGCTCGACCGGCTCTCCTCGACGACGCCCAGGGTCAGGCCGCGCATCACCCCGCCCAGCGGCACCGGCGGCAGATAGCCCTCCGCGTCGTTCATCCAGGTCCGGTTGGTCGGGTCCAGCGACAGGTAGACGGTGCGGACCAGAACCTCGGACTCGTTCAGCGCCGGCACAGGCGCCTCGACCAGCTCCAGGTCGCCCGGCTGGACGAGACCGCGGGGACGCTGGCGCAGCACCCACTGACGATTGACGCGAGCCATGGCCGTCTCCTTGTCTGGCGCTATCGCCCTCTGGGCTGCTTGAGCGCACGTTTTCTTTCAGGACGCGCCATCATGACCGGGCCGCGCGGCCTGTCCAGCGCGGCGCAAAGAAAAAGGCGGGCCGCTGAGGGCCCGCCTGAAGTGGCATCATCGAGAATGAGGCGCGGAGGCGACAGACTGGTTTTCACCAGTCTCAAGTCGGGGGGGCGTCGCCGCCTCCGCAGACCGATAACGAAGCGCCCCCTGCGCGGTTCCACCGCCCGCGAAGTTTTTTCGCCCGTCTGGCGAAAGTCGGAACGGCGCCGCTGGCAGGGGCGTTGTCGGGTCACAGCGCAATCGCCGTCGGAGGCCCGCCCATGACCCATCAATCCCCCCACGACAAGGCCGCGGACGCGGTCCATGAAGGCCGGCCGGTCGAGGCCCAGTATGTTCGCGGCGGCCGCGGCGGGGTCCGCATCCTGACCCTGCTGCTCGTTTCCCTGGCCGCCGTCGCCATCCTGCTGCTCGGCATGTGGTTCGTCAGCCAGGGCGGGTTCTCGAAGACCAATGCCAACGACGGCGATCAGGCCGTCGACGCCGCGGCCTTCCAGACCGATCCGGTGGAGATCCCCGCCGCCGACGCGCCGACCACCGCGACCGGCGAGCCGACCAACCCGCCGACGGGGGAAGCCCCGAACCGGAACGCCCCCACGGTATCGGCCCAACCTTCCTCCGCCCGATAGCGGCCCATGCAAAAAGCCCCGGTCCTGCGACCGGGGCTTTTCACGGGCCTGAGAGAAGGGATCAGGCCGCTTCGCGCTGGCGCGACGGGTGGAAGAACAGCGCCTGGCTGATCGCCGCCTTCACCGTCTCCGGCTGGAACGGCTTGGTGATCAGGAAGGTCGGCTCGGGCCGCTCGCCGGTCAGCAGACGCTCGGGGAAGGCGGTGATGAAGATCACCGGCACGTCGATCCGCTTCAGGATGTCCTTGACCGCGTCGATGCCCGAAGAGCCGTCGGCCAGCTGGATGTCGGCCAGAACCAGGCCCGGACGGTGGCGGGCGACGGCGTCGACCGCCTCGTCATGGGTGGTGGCGGTGCCGGTGACGCGATGGCCCAGTTCCTTCACCAGGCTCTCGATGTCGGCCGAGATGATCGCCTCGTCCTCGATGATCAGCACGTCGGTGGCCAGTTCAGCGTCGATGTCCGACTGCGCCTCGGCGATCAGCCGCTCCACATCGTTGGCGTCGGCGTCGAGGATCTGGGCCGCCTCGGACGGGGTGAAGCCCTCGAGGGCGGTGAGCAGGAAAGCCTGCCGCGAGCGCGGGGCGATCTGCATCAGGCGGCGCGAGGCGTCGTCGCGCCCTTCCAGCCCGCTCTTGTCCTCCAGCTGGGCGCCGGTCGAGGCCCAGATGGCGTGGAACACATGGTAGAGGGCGACCCGCGGGGTCATTTCCGGCGGCAGCTGGCGCTCGCCCGCGGCCAGCGCTTCCAGCGCGACGCGGACGTAGTTGTCGCCGGTGGTCTGGTCGCCGGTCAACGCACGGGCGTAGCGACGCACATAGGGCAAATGCGGCGCGAGACGGGCCAGCAGGCTCATGAAATCTTCCCCGACAAAAAAGTGGCGGTCCCTCACAAAGGTGGAACCTCGGCAGTCCTCGTCAACGTATCAAATCGGCCACGGTTCCAGCCGGGCGATCAAAGCTTGAGCATTAATCCTGCGTAACCTAGGAACCCTCCTTCGACGCTGGCGTTTTCGGCAATCGCAGCAATAGCGTCAGGGTGGCGGCCGTTCATTCAATGACAGACAATTCGAACCCTTCCCGCAAGGCGGCGCCCCCGGGCGGGCCCGCACTGGAGGAAGCACGCCTTCGTCAGCAGGCGATCGGGGTCAAGCTCCGGCACATGTTCGACGAGGTCGTCAACGAACCCGTCCCGGACGAGTTCCTGGACATCCTCCGCCGGGCCGACGAGCGCTCGTCGGGCGGGAGCGGCGCATGAGCGGCGCCTCGACACCGCCGCCCAAGCCCCCCTCCGCCGACGACAACGCCTTCAAGAGGGAATTGGTCGCGCTGATCCCGCATCTGCGGGCGTTCGCGCGCACCCTGACGGGCGACCCCACGGCGGCCGACGACCTGGCCCAGGACGCCATGATGAAGGCGTGGGACGCCCGCGCCAGCTATCAGATGGGCACCAATATGAAGGCCTGGACCTTCATGATCCTGCGCAACCAGTTCTATTCCGAAAAGCGCCGTTCGTGGCGCCAGTCGCAGCTGGACCAGGAGGCCGCCGAGCGCACGCTGGTCGCCGTCGACGATCCGGAATCCCCCGTCGCCCTCGACGAATTGCGCCTCGCCCTGGCGACCCTGCCGGAAGAACAGCGCGAGGCCCTGATCCTCGTCGGCGCGGGCGGCTTCGCCTACGAAGAGGCGGCCGAGATCTGCCAGTGCGCCGTCGGCACCGTGAAGAGCCGCGTCTCCCGCGCCCGCAAGGCGCTTCAGGCCACGCTGGAGCGCGGCGGATATGCGCGCGACGGCCGCGCCGCCGGCGACGCCATGCGTTCCATACTTGCCGACGCCGATCGCCTGAGCAGCGTCCGGGGCTGAAGTGGTCCGTCTCGGGCGAGCGCTCGGCCGGGGTCTGGCTCCCCCCCAATTCCAGGGCATCCGCTTCAGGCTCGGAGCCGCGCTCGCCTTCGCCCTCCTGCCGGTGCTCGCGCTCGGGGCCTTCCAGGCCGACGCCCAGTTCCGCGTCCAGGACCAGCAGCGGCGCGACGACCTGCAGCTGGCCGCCGAGCGGACGGCGGCCAACGTCAAGGGCCGGCTGGACAGCACCTCCGTACTGCTCCAGGCGCTTCGGCCCGAGGCCCTCGAGCTGTTCTGCGAGCCGCGGCTCACCTCCCTGGTGCAGCGCATCGACGGACTGGAAGGTCTGGCCCGGCTCACACCCACGGGGCAGACCGCCTGCGCCTCCCAGGGGCTGACGGCCCCCTCGCCGGCCTGGCTGACCGGCGCGCGCGCCTCGCCCTGGTTCCAGCGGCTCATGGAGGGCGAGGACACGGTGCTGGCGCGCGCGCCGGTCCGCGCCGGAGAGGCGCCCGGCCTGATCGTGGCCATCCGGCTGGAGCGGCCGCTCGGCGCCTTCGACGGCGCCATGATCGCTGTCATCCCGCTGTCCGCCCTGCAGCCGGACATTGCCGACCGGGCCCTGCCCGAAGGCTCGCAGGCGGCGCTGACCGACGGCGAGGGGCGGATCCTGACCGCGACGGATGTGGAAGCCTTCACCCTGGCGGGCGGCGGCGGCGTCACAGGCTGGGTCGACCGGGCCCGGCGCGACGCTTCGGCGATCTTCGAGGCGGACGACGCCGACGGCCGCCGTCGCGTCTTCGCCGGGGCCGCACTGGCCGGGCGCGATGTCTACGCCCTGCTGTCCGCTCCCGCGCCGGGCCTGCTCTCCTGGGCGCGGCTGAACCCCGTCGGGGCGTTCATGGTCCCGCTGCTGGCGTGGCTGATCGCCTTCCTGTCAGTGATGTGGGTGTCCGAGCGCATCGTCGTGCGCTGGCTGGTCTATCTGGAGCGGGTGGCCGCCATCTATGCGCGCGGCCGCTTCTCGGTGCGGCCTGTCCAGGCGATGAACGCGCCGGCGGAAATCCGCGTGCTCGCCCGCACCCTTGACGATCTGGCCGAAACCATCACCACCCGCGACGCCGCCCTGAACGCCTCGCTCGAGGAGAAGGACGCGCTGATGCGCGAGATCCATCACCGGGTGAAGAACAACCTCCAGATCATCTCGTCGCTGTTGTCGATGCAGCAGCGCGCCCTTTCGGACGCGCAGGCCAAGGCCGCCGTCGGCGACACCCGCCAGCGCATCTCCGCGCTCGCCCTGATCTATCGCACCCTCTACCAGAGCGCCGACCTGCGCTACGCCGACGCCCGCATCTTTCTGACCGAACTGGTCGGACAGCTGGTGGCCAGCGAAACCGGCCGCGGTGCGGTGGTCACCTCGTCGGTCGAGGCCGACTCCCTCGTCGTCGATCCGGACAAGCTCGCGCCCCTCGCCCTGTGGCTCGTCGAGGCGGTGACCAACGCCCAGAAGCACGCCTTCGCCGGCCGCGGCGGCGCGCTGAAGGTGCGGTTCCGCGTCGAGGGCGAGACGAGCGTCCTCGAGGTCGAGGACGACGGACCGGGCGTCAGCGAGACCTTCCGCGCCGGCGTCGGCCGCACCCTGATGGGCGCCTTCGCCAAACAGCTGCGCGGCGAGGTCGAGCTGGTCCCGGCCCCGGGCGGCGGGACCATCGCCCGCATGACCTTCGCCACGCCCGAGGCCGTGACGCCGACGGACCCCGCCGATCTTGGAACCCGCCCCGCGCCCCGACGTTCTTGATGCGTACGCCGCTCCCCGGGCGCCAGGAGATCGCAACATGCGGAAGATATTTGTTCTGTTCGCCGCCGCGGCGGCCCTCACCACCGCCGCCTGCAACACCATTTCGGGCGTGGGCCGCGACGCCTCCGCGGCTGGCGACGCCGTGACGGGTGCGGCGGAAGACGCCAAGACCTGAGTTCGGTTCCCGGCCGCGGCTCTCCCCCGACACGCGGTTCGGTCGAAGAAGGCCCGCCTGGCTCCCCCCCGCCGGCGGGCCTTCGCTTGTCTGACGCCGCGCGCGCTTGCACGCCGCCGCCGCGGCGCTAGCATCCCCGCCGGGGACGATGCGGGGGAATGCGACCATGACCGACCAGACCGCCGCGACCGCGTCGGGGCCCGGCCTGAAGACCGTGGTGTCCGCCTCGGCCGCCGGCACCGCCTTCGAATGGTACGACTTCTTCATCTTCGGATCGCTGCCTGCGGTCATCGCCCGGCATTTCTACGCCGAGGTCGGCGAGACGACCGGCTACATCCTGGCCCTGCTGACCTTCGGCGTCGGCTTCGTGGTGCGGCCGCTCGGCGCCCTGGTGTTCGGCTGGTTCGGCGACCGGACGGGACGCAAGGCCACCTTCCTGGTGACCATCACCATCATGGGCGTGGCGACCGTCGCTATCGGCCTGCTGCCCGGCTATGACCAGATCGGCGTCGCGGCCCCGATCCTGCTGATCCTGATGCGCGTCCTGCAGGGCTTCGCCCTCGGCGGCGAATACGGCGGCGCCGCCATCTATGTCGCCGAACACGCCCCGGCCGAAAGGCGCGGCTTCCTGACCGGCTGGATCCAGACCACCGCGGCGCTTGGCCTGATCGGCGCCCTGGGCGTCATCGTCGTCACCCGCCAGATCGTCGGGGCCGAGGCCTTCGACGAATGGGGCTGGCGCATACCCTTCCTGCTGTCGGCCTTGCTGCTGGCCATCTCGCTGTGGATCCGCCTGCGGCTCGGCGAAAGCCCCGCCTTCCGCCGCATGGAGGCCGAGGGCGGCGAACGGCGCGCGCCCTGGCGCGAGGCCTTCCTGCAGTGGAACAACGGCCGCTTCGTGCTGCTGGCCCTGTTCGGGATCATGATCGCCCAGGGCGCGGTCTGGTACTGCGGCTATTTCTACACCCGCACCTTCATGGAGCGATTCCTGAAGGTGGAGGTCGCCACGGTCGACATGATCATGTTCTGGCTGACCGTGGTGTCCGCCGCCCTCTATGTCTTCTTCGGCTGGCTGTCGGACCGGGTGGGCCGCAAGCCGGTGATGCTGTTCGGCATGCTGCTGGCCCTGATCGCCTTCTTCCCCGGCTTCCACGCCCTCGCCAGGGCGGCCAATCCGGCGCTGGTCGCGGCCCAGGCCTCGGCCCCGGTGACCGTGGTGGCCGATCCGGCCTCCTGCGCCCTGCAGTTCGACCCGGTCGGCAAGGCCGCCTTCGCCAGTTCGTGCGACATCGCCAAGAGCGTTCTGTCCAACGCCGGCGTCTCCTACGCCAACGTCAGCGCCCCGGCGGGCAGCGTCGCCACCGTCCGGGTCGGAGGGGCCGAAATCGCCTCGGTCGAGGGCGAGGGCCTCGCGCCCGCCGCGCTCAAGGCGGCCCGCGCCGACGTCGAGACCCGCGTCAAGGCGGCCCTCGTCGCCGCCGGCTACCCCGAACGCGCCGACCCCGCCCGCATGAACCTGCCCCTGATGTTCGCCATCCTGATGGTCTTCATCGTCGCCGCCACGGCCCTGTACGGCCCGCAGGCCGCCGCCCTGGTCGAGCTGTTCCCCACGCGGGTGCGCTACACCGCCATGAGCCTGCCCTACAACGTCGGCACCGGCTGGGTCGGAGGCCTGCTGCCCGCCGCCAGCTTCGCCCTGGTGGCGGCGTCGGGAAACATCTACTTCGGCCTGTGGTATTCGGTGGCCTTCACCCTGCTCGCCGTCGTCGTCAGCCTGCTCTGGCTGCCGGAGACGCGGGGCCGGGATCTGAACACGATCCAGACCTGAGGCGTTGCTTCCACGCCTCCCCAGCCGGACGAAGACCATGCCAGACGCCAAGGGCCGCGCCGCCGGCCTCGACCTGATGCGCCAGCACGCCCTCATCGCGGGCGAGCCGGTCACCTCGGAGACCCGTATCGCCGTCGACGACCCCGCTACGGGCCAGATCATCGGCCACGTGCCCGACCTCGGGGCCGCCGACACCGAACGCGCCATCCAGGCCGCGCACGACGCCTTCCCCGCCTGGTCCCGCTCCGATCCGCACAAGCGGGCCGCCTTCCTGCGCGACTGGGCCCGGCTGATCGACGACAATGCGGAGGGGCTCGGGGCCCTGATGGCGCTCGAGAACGGCAAGCCGTTCGAGGAGGCCAGGGGCGAGGTCGCCTACGCCAACAGCTTCATCAAATGGTTCGCCGGCGAGGCCGAGCGCCTGATCGGCGAGACGCAGGACAGCCCGCTGGGCCATGTCATCCTGACCTTCCGCGAGGCGGTCGGACCCTGCGCCTTCATCACCCCGTGGAACTTCCCGGCGGCCATGCTGACCCGCAAGCTGGGGCCCGCCCTCGCCGCCGGCTGCACCGCCGTGGTCAAGCCCGCCAGCCAGACCCCCTTCACCGCCATCGCCCTGGCCGAACTGGCGTATCAGGCCGGCCTGCCCAAGGGCGTGCTCAGCGTCGTCACCGGCGACGCGGCGACCATCGGCGGCGTGCTGACCGCCTCCCCCCTGATCCGCAAGCTCAGCTTCACCGGCTCGACCCCGGTCGGCCGGCTGCTGGCCGAACAGTGCGCCCCGACCCTGAAGCGGGTGTCGATGGAGCTGGGCGGCGCCGCGCCCCTGATCGTCTTCGCCGACGCCGACCTCGACCTCGCCGTGGCCGAGACCATCCGGGGCAAGTTCCGCAACTCGGGCCAGACCTGCGTCTGTCCCAACCGCGTCTATGTGGAGCGTTCCGTGGCCGACGCCTACGCCCGCAAACTGGCGGAGGCGGTGGCGCAGATCCCCGTCGGCGGCGCCTTCGAACCCGGCGTCAAGGTCGGCCCGCTGATCGAGGACAAGGCTGTCCGCAAGGTCCAGGACCACCTCGCCCTGACCAGGGCCGCGGGCGGAGAGGTGCTGACCGGCGGCGAGCCTCATGCGCTGGGCGGCCGTTTCTTCCAGCCGACGGTGACCCTCGGCGGCGACGACGCCCTGTTCCGCCGCGAGGAGACCTTCGGCCCGCTGATCCCCGTCTTCGCCTTCGACAGCGAGGACGAGGTTCTCGACAAGGCCAACGACAGCGAGTTCGGCCTCGCCTCCTACGTCTTCACCCGCGACCTCGACCGCGCCATGCACATCGGCCGCCGCATCGAGGCCGGCATGTGCGGCGTCAACACCGGCATCATCTCCACCGCCGTCGCCCCCTTCGGCGGCGTCAAACAGTCCGGCTACGGCCGCGAGGGCTCGATCCACGGCATCGACGAATACGTCGACATCAAACAGGTCACCCTGGCGCTGCGCTAGGGATCAGCCCTCGAGGTCGGTCTTCAACCGATCCAGCACCTCGACCGCGCGGGCGGCGTGCGGACCGATCCAGCGGTCGTGGACCTGTTTGATCGGCAGGGGATTGAGGTGGTTCCACCGCTCGCGCCCCTTGCGCTGGACGATGATCAGCTCGGCCCCTTCCAGCACCTTGAGATGCTGCATCACCGTGCATCGGTCCAGCGGCTGGAAGCGCTCGCACAGCGCGCCCGTGGTCTGCGGCGCGTCCTTCAGCGCGTCCAGCAGGGCCCGCCGCACTCCCGCGGACAACGCCTTGAAAACCCGGTCCTGATTCGCCTCGCTTGACATGTTATAAGAATATAACATTATGGCCCGCGAACAAGGAGCAAGACCGATGGATCTCAGGTTCAAGGTGTCGGGCCGCATCGGCCGCCCCGTAGAAGAGGTGTTCGAAGCGGTCGCCGATCCGGCGAGACTGTCCGCCTATTTCACCACCGGCGGGGCCGTCGGCCGGCTGGAGACGGGCAAGACCGTTCAGTGGGAGTTCGCGGACTTCCCCGGCGCCTTTCCGGTCGAGGTCGTCGAGGTCGAACCGAACCGCCGCATCGTCCTGAAATGGGAGGCCAACGAGGGTCCGCCCGAGGACGGCGACCCGGTCGTCCGCGCCGCCTATATGACCACCGTGGTCTTCACCTTCGAGCCTCTCGACGACGGCCGCACCCTGGTCACCATCGAGGAAGGCGGCTGGCGCGAGACGCCCACGGGCCTCAAGGCGGCTTTCGGCAACTGTCAGGGCTGGTCGCAGATGCTCGCCGCCCTCAAGGCCTGGGTCGAACACGGGATCAACCTGCGCGAGGGCTTCTACGTCTGAGACCACACAGCGGCCGAGCTCAGACCTTCTTCAGCCCGGCGATGAAGCCCTGAACCTCGTCGTTCATCCAGTCGGGTCCGTCCCACCAGAACCGAGCCAACGCATCATGGTTGGCGGCCACCCACGCGATCACGGGTGCAGCCATGCGCGCGAGGTCCCGTTCGGGCAGGCTGTTGGCGACCACTCTCGGTTCAGGGCTGACGGCGACGGAGAAGCTTGGCTGATGACGTCCTGCCTTCAGATAGTATTTCACGCGCGGGCCGTGGGAGCCCATGGCGGTCGAGATGAGGATCACACCCGGGACCCCGGTCTGGGCCTCTCCGAGGTTCGCCATGTCGAAGATGTCTTCTTCGCCGAGCGCACTGAGCTCCTCGTCGAGCGTGGGCTCGCGATCGCTCCAGACAGCGATGTTCTCGTGCATCGTCACGCCATCGATAGAGCGCCCTTCGGCCTCATGGTGTCAAACGCGTTCAACCCGAACGCGTCGGGGTCGGCGGATGCCCGCTCAAACCGGCAGCGCCCCGCGCTTGACCACCGTCCGCATGGCCACGCTGGACGACACCCGCGTCACCCCCGGGATCCGCGTCAGCTCCCTCGAGTGCACCCGCTCCAGGTCGTCGACGTCTCGCACCACCAGCCGCAGCAGATAGTCCGAGCCGCCGGTCATCAGATAGCACTCGACCACCTCCGGCACCGTCGCGATGGCTGTTTCGAAGGCGGTCAGGGCCGCTTCCGACTGCGACGACAGGGTCACCGTGACGAAGACGCTGATCGGCAGCCCCACCGCGCGCTCGTTGACGATGGCGGCGTAGCGGCTGATCACCTCGGCCGCCTCCAGCGCCCGAAGCCGCCGCAGGCAGGCGCTCTCCGACAGGTTCACGGTCCGCGCCAGGTCGGCGTTGGTCATCCGTCCGTCCCCCTGCAGGGCGCGGATCATCTTGCGGTCGGTGTCATCGAGCGCGACGGCGGAAATGGTCTTCAAAGTCGGCCTCGTTCGCAGATTCTGCGAATGTACGCCGTTCAGTCGCCGAAAAGAACAGGAACCTGCGCGCCCTCCCTCGCTAGATTGCCGCCCGACGCGAGGCCGCCGCAGAGCGCGCCCGCACCCCGTCGGAAGAGGAACCTCCCATGCGCGTCGGCGTCCCCAAGGAAATCAAGAAGAACGAGCACCGCATCGGCCTGACGCCGACCGCCGTGCGCGAATACGTGGCCCACGGCCACACCGTCTCGATCGAGACCGGAGCGGGCCTCGGCGCCGGCTTCACCGACGCCGACTACAAGAAGGCCGGCGCGCAGATCGTCGCCGATGCGAAGACCATCTTCGCCGACAACGACATGATCGTGAAGGTCAAGGAGCCGCAGAAGGTCGAGTGGGAGATGCTCCGCGAGGACCAGATCCTCTTCACCTACCTGCACCTCGCGCCGGATCCCGAGCAGACGAAGGGGCTGATCGCCTCGAAATGCGCCGCCATCGCCTATGAGACCGTGACCAACGCCCAGGGCGGGCTCCCGCTGCTGGCCCCGATGTCGGAAGTCGCCGGCCGCATCGCCGTCTTCTCGGCCGCCGAGACCCTGCTCAAGCACAACGGCGGCATGGGCCTGCTGTTCTGCGGCGTCCCCGGCGTGGCCCCGGCTCGCGTGCTGGTGCTGGGCGGCGGCGTCGTCGGCCTCAACGCGGCCCGCATGGCCATGGGCCTGGGCGCCGAGGTGGTCGTGCTGGAACGCTCGATCCCGCGCATGGCCTATATCGACGAGGTCACCAACGGCCGCGTCATCACCCGCTATTCCTCGATCGGCGCGATCGAGGAGGAGATGGTCAAGGCCGACGTCATCATCGGCGCCGTTCTGGTCCCCGGGGCCGAGGCGCCCAAGCTGATCAAGCGCGAACACCTCAAGCAGATGAAGCCCGGCTCGGTTCTGGTCGACGTCGCCATCGACCAGGGCGGCTGTTTCGAGACCAGCCACGCCACGACCCACGAGGACCCGACCTATGTCATCGACGGCGTGGTCCACTACTGCGTCGCCAACATGCCGGGCGCGGCCCCGCGCACCTCGTCGGAAGCCCTCAACAACGCCACCCTGCCCTTCGGCCTGGCCCTCGCCGACAAGGGGCTGGAGGCGCTGAAGCAGAACCCGCACCTCGCCCGCGGCCTGAACGTCCTCAAGGGCGAGTTGACCTATCCCGCGGTGGCCGAGGCCCTGGACATGCCGTGGAGCGATCCCTTCGGCGTCTGGGCCAAGGGCTGAGAACGCGTCCCTCTCCCCTTGCGGGAGAGGGAGACCGCGCACGGCGGCGCAGCCGTCGTCCTTGTGCGGTCGGGTGAGGGGCCTCGCACTGCATCCGGAGCGACCCCTCATCCGTCTCGCTTCGCGAGCCACCTTCTCCCGCAAGGGGAGAAGGACGGTGGGTGCCTGTAATTCGCCGCTCTCTTCCGGCATAAGCCGCGCTCAAGCAGCGAGCGACCGCGTCGCGAGCGGTAGCGCACCGAAGAAGTCCCGCGATGAAGTTCCTCGACCAGGCCAAGATCTATATCCGCTCCGGCAACGGCGGCGCGGGCGCCGTTTCGTTCCGGCGCGAAAAGTTCATTCCCAACGGCGGCCCTGACGGCGGCGACGGCGGCAATGGCGGCAACGTCTGGATCACCGCGGTCGAGGGGCTGAACACCCTGATCGACTACCGCTACCAGCAGCATTTCAAGGCCCAGACCGGCGTCCATGGCATGGGTCGCCAGATGCACGGGGCCAAGGGCGAGGACGTCATCCTCAAGGTCCCGGTCGGCACCCAGGTGCTGGACGAGGACAAGGAGACCGTGCTGCTCGACATGGACGTCGCCGGCAAGACCGAGCTGCTTCTGAAGGGCGGCAACGGCGGCTGGGGCAACGTCCGCTTCAAGGGCCCCTCAAACCAGGCCCCCGCCTACGCCAACCCCGGCCAGGAAGGTCAGGAGCGCTGGATCTGGCTGCGGCTGAAGCTGATCGCCGACGTCGGCCTCGCCGGCCTGCCCAACGCCGGCAAGTCGACCTTCCTCGCCGCCGCCAGCGCCGCGCGGCCCAAGATCGCCGACTACCCCTTCACGACGCTGGTGCCAAACCTCGGCGTGGTCGACCTGTCGCCCACCGAGCGGTTCGTCATCGCCGACATCCCCGGCCTGATCGAGGGCGCCCACGAGGGCGCCGGCATCGGCACCCGCTTCCTCGGCCACGTCGAACGCTCCGGCTGTCTGATCCATCTGATCGACGGAACCCAAGAGGACGTCGGCAAGGCGTACCGCATCATCCGCCACGAGCTCGAGGCCTATGGCGCCGGCCTCGCCGACAAGCCCGAGGTGCTGGCCCTCAACAAGATCGACGCCCTCGATCCCGAGACCCGCGAGGCCAGGGCCGCCGAGCTCGAAGCAGTCGCCGGCAAGCGCCCGATGCTGGTCTCCGGCGTCTCCGGCGAAGGCGTCACCGAACTTCTCCGCGCCGCCTGGACCGAGGTCCGCAAGAACCGCGGCGAGATCGCCCCGGCCGAAACGGACGAGACCGTGGTGGAGACCCCCGGCGGCTGGGCGCCCTAGGGAACCCGGGCCGCCGGCGTCGCTTCTTCACGAAAGGAGCCCGCCATGACCGATCAGAAGCCCATCCAGACCGAAGGCCGCGACGACAACGGCGCCATTCCGCTCGGCCGGCCAGACGCCTCGACCTCCGACGCCGCGGTCAAGCGCAACGCCGAGCGCGAAAAACAGACCGCCGGCCCCGATGGTCCCGACGCCACGGAGGTCGGCGACACCTTCAGGAAGCGGCCGGGCTGAGCAGAGGCGACACCCTGCGCCGGGCGTGTTATGGCGCCGCTGAGCATAAGCCCCGCGCGAGCCCGCCTTGCCCTTCTTCCACGCCGGCCCCGCCCCGCGAGTCTCCGGTCCCCGACGGGGGGCGCTGCGCGACGGGCTCGATCTCCGGCCGGGCATGAAGGTCGGGCTGTTCGGCGGCTCGTTCAATCCGGCCCACGACGGCCACGCCCATGTCGCGGAGACCGCCCTGCGCCGTCTCGGCCTGGACCGGGTCGTCTGGCTGGTGTCGCCGCAGAACCCCCTGAAGGACGCCCGCGACAGCGCCCCGCTGGCCGACCGCATGGCCTCCGCCCGCGCCGCCGCCGCCCACGCCGCCGCCGGGCCGGCCATGGTCGTCTCGGATTTCGAGACCCGCGTCGGCACACGGTGGACGGTCGACACCCTGCGCGCCCTGACCGCGCGCCATCCCGGGGTGCGCTTCGTCTGGCTGATGGGCTCGGACAACCTCGCCACCTTCCACCGCTGGCGCGGCTGGACCGACATCATGCGGATGATGCCCGTGGCGGTGATCGCCCGGCCGGGCTCGGAACTGGACAGCCGCACCGCCCCCGCCGCCGCCCGCTTCGCCGCCGCCCGCGTCCCGGCCTCGAAAGCCCGGCTGCTGCCCGGTCTGGAGGCGCCCGCCTGGACCTATCTCACGGCCCCGCTGAACCCCCGCTCCTCGACCGCCCTGAGGGCCCGGGCCAGGGCCGACGCCGACACGGCCCGGCGCAAGGCGTGACGCCCCGGCCCGTCCGTGCTAGACTGCCGCTTTAGTAATCTCCCTGGAGCCTTCCGCTGACCCCCTCGCCCGCGCACGATGCGCAAGACAGCGCCGTTTCCAACACGGCGCACGAGATGGACCCCATCGCGCCCATCCATTCCGAAGACGGTCCCCCGGATAACGGTCACCAGGCTCCCCTTCCCGTCGGCTCCACGGTGCTGGAACAGGCCATCCTGTCGCGCCTCGACGAGGACAAGGCGCAGGACATCGTCCTGATCGACCTCAAGGGCAAGAGCCCCATGGCCGACACCATGATCATCGCCTCCGGCCGTTCGCACCGCCACGTCGGCGCCCTCGCCGACCACCTGCAGCGCACGCTGAAGGAACAGGGCCTCGGCAAGGTCAAGGTCTCCGGTCTGCCGCACTGCGACTGGGTGCTGCTCGACGCCGGCGACGTCATCGTCCACCTGTTCCGCCCGGAAGTCCGCGCCTTCTACAATATCGAGAAGATCTGGTCGGTCGACAGCGGCCACCGCGTCGACGCCCGCGCCTAGACCGCTTTCAGGGTGTTTGGCCAATGAAGCTGGCCGTCATCGCCATCGGCAAGCCGGGGCGCGGCCCCGAGGCGACCCTGGCCGCCGACTACGCCGAACGCGCCACCCTGGCGGGACGGGCGCTCGGCCTTGGCCCCCTCGACCTGATCGACCTCGAAGCGCGCAAGCCCGGCAAGGCGGCCGAGGCCGAACTTATCCTCAAGGCCGCCGAGGGCGCCCACCTGATCGCCTGCGACGAGCGCGGCACGACCTTCTCCAGCCGCGCCTTCGCCGACCACATCGCCACGCTGCGCGACCGCGGCGAGCGGCGGCTGGCCTTCGCCATCGGCGGGGCCGACGGGCTGGACGCCAGCGTCCGCGCCGCCGCCGCCTCGACCCTCGCCTTCGGCCCCCAGACCTGGCCCCACGCCCTCGCCCGGGCCATGCTGGCGGAACAGCTGTATCGCGCCGTGACCATCCTGGCCGGATCGCCCTATCATAGGGACTGATGCGTCACGCGCCCCTCGCCCTGCTGCTCGTCCTCGCCGCCCTGCCGGTGGCCGCCGCCGCGCCCCGGGGCACACAGGAGAGGGCGGCCGAGATCGGCCAGCTGCGCGCCGAGTTCCGCGACGAGCAGGCCCGCGCCCGGCGGCTGCGCGCCGAGGCCGCCGACGCCGCCGCCGGGATCGCGCGGCTGGAGCGGGAGCTGGCCGCCCTCGGCGCCGACGTCGCCGCCGGGGACCGCACCATCTCCGCCCAGCGCGCCCGTCTGAAGGCGCTCAGCGAGCGCGAGGCCGCCCTCGTCGCCCGGCTGTCGCAGGCCCGCGGCCGGCAGGCCCGGCTGCTGTCCGCCCTGCAGATGATGAGCCGGCGCCCGCCGCCGCCCCTGCTGGTCCCGGCTGACAAGGCCGTCGACACCGTCCGCGCCGCCATACTGATGAAGGCCATGGCCCCGGAGCTCCAGACCCGGGCGAGGGTGCTGGCCGACCAGCAGGCGGAAATCATCCGCGTCCGCCGCCTGGCCGCCCTGAACAGCGAGGCCCTGTTCACCGCCGAGAGCGCCCAGGGCGACCGCCGCGCCCGCGCCGAGGCCCTCGCCGCCCGCCAGACCCGGCTTCGCGCCGTCCTGCGCGCCGAGGCCGAGACCGCCGAACGGGCCGCGCGCGCCCTCGAGGCCCGGCTGCGCGCGCTCGGCTCGACCGTGCCCGCCGTCGACGCCGACGCGCCGGACGCCACAGCCCGCCGCCCCGCCGGCCGCGACCGCCTGACCCCGCCCGTCGAGGGCGCGCCCTCGGTGCGCTTCGGCGGCGGCTCGAGCGGCTGGCGCTGGCGGGCCGACGGCGGCGAGGCGCGCGCCCCCGCCGCCGGCCGCGTGGCCTGGACCGGGCCGCTGGAGGGCTGGGGCCAGGTGGTCATCCTCGACCTCGGCCCCGGCTGGCGCGCGGTCGTCTCCGGCCTCGACGAGGTGGCGGTCGAAACCGGCGCCCGGGTCGCCGACGGCCAGGCGCTGGGCCGCGCCGCCCCGGACGGCGAGATCGCCTTCGAACTCCGCCGCGAGGAACGCCCGGTCGATCCGGCGCCGTGGCTCAGGTGAGGCAGTAGGGAGTAGGCAGTAGGCAGTAGAAGAATGGCCGGGCGGTTCCCGCCCCCTCGCTCGGTGTCCCTGCTGCCTGGCCTGGCGCCTGGCGCCTGTTGCCTCCTGCCTCCTGCCTCCTGCCTGTTGCCTCCTGCCTCCTGCCTAATTCCTCGCCCGCTGCGCGCGCGCCCTTCCCATCCACCGATGACGCTGATTTTATCGGCAGACCGAGGATCGGCCACGATTTGGTCGCCGCAGGCCTCATAACTCATGATGTTCAGGCCGCCTCCCCGGCCCGCTGGAAGAAGAGCCTATGCGCAAGTTGCTGATGATCGGCGCCGCCGCCGCCACCGTGGTCGGCCTGGGCGCCGCCACGACCGCCGGACAGACGCCGCGCAACGAGGCGTTCCGCCTGATCGGCCTGTTCGGCGACGCCCTCGCCACGGTCGAGCGCGACTATGTCGTGCCCGTCGACGACAAGAAGCTGATCGAGGCCGCCCTGCAGGGCATGATGGGCGCCCTGGACCCGCACTCCTCCTACCTGCCGCTCAAGGGCTACACCGAGCTGCGCGAGCGCACCGAGGGCCAGTATTCCGGCGTCGGCCTGACCATCTCGTCCGAGGGCGGCCTGGTGAAGATCATCTCGCCGATGGACGGCGGCCCCGCCGCCCGCGCCGGCGTCCAGGCCGGCGACGTCATCTCCTCCATCGAGGGCCAGAACTCGTCGGGCCTGACCGTCAGCCAGGTCTCGGAAAAGCTGCGCGGCGCTCCCGGCACCTCGGTCAAGGTCACCTTCCTGCGCGACGGCGAGGAGCCGCGCGAGGTCGTCCTGACGCGCGAGATCATCAAGATCGACTCCGTCACCGGCCGCGTCGAGGGCGACTTCGGCGTCCTGCGCATCTCGACCTTCAACGAGAACACCGGCCGCGAACTGACCGAGACCATCACCCGGCTCAAGACCGAGAACCCGGCCCTCAAGGGCTATGTTCTCGACCTGCGCAACAACGGCGGCGGGCTGCTCGACGCGGCGATCGCCGTCTCGGACGCCTTCCTCGAGCGCGGCGAGATCGTCAGCCAGCGCGGCCGCTCGCCCGAGCAGATCATCCGCTACGCCGCCCGTCCGGGCGACCTGACCGGCGGACTGCCGGTGGTGGTGCTGATCAACTACGGCTCCGCCTCGGCCTCCGAGATCGTCGCCGGCGCCCTGAAGGACCACCAGCGCGCCACGATCGTCGGCCTGACCAGCTTCGGCAAGGGCTCGGTGCAGAGCGTCATCCCGCTCCGCGGCGGCGCCGACGGCGCCCTGTCGATCACCACGGCGCGCTACTACACCCCGTCCGGCGCCTCGATCCAGAAGATCGGCATCGAGCCGGACCTTGAGGTGGCCCGTTCGGAGGCCGAGGCCCGCATCGTGTCGCGCTCCAACTTCATCTATTCCGAGGCCGCCTACGCCACGGCGCTGGACGCCTCGATCGGGGCCGAGCGCAAGGGGCCGCACACGCCGCACGAAGCGCCGGGCGAGGCCTGGGACAAGGACAAGGACTACCAGCTGGAGCGGGCGTTCGACGTGCTCCGCGCCGGCGGAAACCTGACCCAGCTGGCGGCCGCCCCCGAAGGCATCGTCGTCACCCCCCCGGGCACGGCCATGGCCGCCGTCGAGCCGGAGACGGACGAAACGCCCTGAAGCGAGACAGCAGGCAATAGGCAGTAGGCAGTAGGCAGTAGGCAGTAGGGACGGCCTGCCGCGCGGGCCGGAGCATGCCCCTGTCACCCGTCGCTCCCTAACTCCCGGCCGCCTACTGCCTGCTGCCTACTGCCTCCCCCCCGGATGCCTAACACCGCGTTAGGCTTTCTTAACCGACGCACGGCCAATGTGGGCCTTGAAGGAGTCCGTCCCGCGGACCCCGGTTCGAGCGCCCGATTTCTTGCCCATGTTCGCCAAGCGCCAGTCCGTTCTCGCCGCCACCGCGGGCGCTCCGCCCGCCCGCCGCTCCGTGTCCGAAACCTTCGCCCCCGTCCTGCGCGTGCTGAGGAAGCCGCCGGTCGCGGTCGCCGGAGCCGGAGTGCTGCTGCTCGCCGCCGCCGCCCTGTTCGTCACCGTGCTGGGCGACCCGCGCGCCGGGGCCCCCTCGGCCCGGGTGGCGCTCAACCGCCCGGCCGCCGCGCCGGCGCCCGTCCCCACCGGCCTGGAGGCCTTTTCGCTCGACGGGTCGGGCGTCTACCAGGATCTGGCCGCCGGCGGCGATCCCGCCCTGATGGGCGAGGCCGTCATCACCCTGCCCGACGGCGCCACCGTCTCCGGCGAGGGCGCACCGGTCACCGCCCCGCGGGTCGCCGCTCGCCCCCTGCCCGCCGCGCCGATCGCCGGCCTCAGCCAGCCGGGCCCCGACGGCCCCCTGCCGCGCATCGCCCCGGACGGCCGCGTCGCTGCGGTCGCCTACGCCCGTCCCTTCGTCTCCAACGGCAAGCCCCGCGTCGCCCTGATCGTCGGCGGTCTCGGCCTCAACGCCGTCACCACCCGCGCCGCCATCGAGCGCCTGCCGGCCGAGGTCACACTCAGCTTCGTGCCCTACGCCGAGGGCCTGCAGGGCTGGATCGACCTCGCGCGGGCCCAGGGCCACGAGGTCATGCTCGAAATGCCCATGGAGCCGACCGGCTATCCGAACAACGACCCCGGCCCCTACACCCTGCTGGCTAGCGCCGACGCCGCCGACATCCAGGCGAAGATGAACTGGCTGCTGGGCCGCGCGACCGGCTATTTCGGCGTCACCAACTACCTCGGCGACCGCTTCGCCACCTCCGAGGAGGGCATGACCGCCTTCATGGGCGTGTTGCGCCAGCGCGGCGTCGCCTTCCTCGACGACGGCTCGATGAGCCGCCGGCCCGGCGCATGGGCCCGCGCCAGCGCCAATCGCATCGTCGACGAGCAGCAGACCCCGACCGCCATCATGGGCCAGCTCAACGCGCTCGAGGCCCTCGCCAAGGCCCGTGGCTCGGCCCTCGGCACGGGCTTCAGCTATCCGGTCACCGTCGAGGCCGCCGCCCGCTGGACCGCCGGCCTCGAGGCCCGCGGCCTGCAACTGGCCCCGGCCTCGGCTCTGGCGAACCGGCCGGGGCGGTAGGGACTAGGGTCCAGGGGCTGGGGGCTGGGGCTGGAAGGCCACTCGCGACACCTGCGCCTCTTTCCTCCCTGACCCCTAGCCCCTAGACCCTGCCCCCATGACCGACCTCTCGCTCTACCGCCCCAACGTCGGCGTCGTGCTGTTCCACCCGGACGGCCGGGTCTGGTACGGGCGCCGCGCCAACACCGCCGGGCCCCACAACTGGCAGTTCCCGCAGGGCGGGGTCGACGAGGGCGAGGATTTCGAGGCCGCCGCCCGCCGCGAGCTGGCCGAGGAGACCGGCGTCGTCTCCGCCGAACTGCTGGCCAGGACCGAGGAGTGGATCGCCTACGCCTTTCCGGCCGACTACGGCGGCAGCAAGCAGGCGCGCGGCTTCGCCGGCCAGAAGCAGAAATGGTTCGCCTTCCGCTTCACCGGCGACGAGTCCGAGATCGACCTCGAGGCTCACGGAGAGATCGAGTTCGACGCCTGGCGCTGGGGTTCTCTGCATGAGGCCCCCGACCTGATCGTCCCCTTCAAGCGCGAGGCCTACGAACAGGTGGTGGCCCTTTTCGCCCCGCTGGTGGTCTAGCTCGGTCAGTCCCAACCAGCCCCGTCATCCTCGGGCTTGACCCGGGGATCAGACCCTCCGGTGCTCCGTCGAAAAGCTTGCGGTCACCCTCGCCGGGCCGCCCATACGGCGCAGCCCGCCCTCACATCTGATCCTCGGGTCAAGCCCGAGGATGACGGCGGTAAGGGGCACGCCCGCCATTCTACGCCGCCCCGCACCCCTCCGCCTTGAGCACCCGTTTCGTCGAGGCCGGATATTTCGCCATCAGCCGCGCCGGCCGGATCGGCCGCGGCGCGAAGCCGCCGCCGCAGTTGGGGCAGACGCCCTTCAGGGGACCGTCCACGCAAGGCGCGCAGAAGGTGCATTCGAAGGTGCAGATGCGCGCCTCGGCGCTGTCATACGGCAGGTCGCGGTCGCAGCATTCGCAGTTGGGTCTCAGTTCGAGCATGTCCGCCTCCTGCCCCGAAGCTACACCGTCACTGTGACGGCGCCAGCCGGAACAGCACCAGTCCCGTCAGCACCAGCACGGCCGCCAGCACCCGCAGGGGACTCAGGTGCTCCTGCAGGAAGACCACCCCGACAATGAAGGCCCCGACCGCCCCGATGCCGGTCCAGACGACATAGGCCGTGCCCATAGGCAGCGACTTCATGGCCAGCGACAGCAGGCCGAAGCTGACCCCCATGAAAGCCAGCGTCGCCACGCTCGGCCACAGGCGGGTGAACCCCGCCGACTGTTTCATGAAATAGGCCCAGACGATTTCCAGCAGTCCGGCGATGATCAGATACGTCCAGGCCACGCGCGGCCCTCCTCGCAAAGGGCCGGGCCGTCCCGGACTTGGTCCCGCCGATGCAGCATCAGGCGCGGGAGCGAGGACGTGGCCTCGTCTTGCGAAGGGCTATCTAGAACCTGCGGCGCGGGGGTCAAGCGCCGCCGGCGCACAACAAAAAGCCGGCGACCGCATCGCGGCGCCGGCTTTCAGGTTTCCATTGACGGCTAGCCTTACGCCGCGGCCACTTCCGAGGCCTGTTCGGCCAGGATGGTCAGGCCGGCCGGGGTGACGTCGGCGAAGCCGCCGTGCACCTCGAACTGGCGGCGCGAGCCGCCGTCGATGACCGTGACCACGCCCTCGCGCAGGGCGGTCATGAACGGCGCGTGGTCGGCCAGGACGCCGAAATCGCCCTCGACGCCCGGCGCGTCGACCTGATCGACGAGGCCGGTGAAGACCTCGCGCTCAGGCGACACCAGCGAGAAGCTGAGCTTGCCGGCCATGCTTACGCCGCCTCGGCCAGCTTCTGGGCCTTCTCGACGGCTTCCTCGATGGCGCCGACCATGTAGAAGGCGGCCTCCGGCAGGTGGTCGTATTCGCCGGCGACGATGCCCTTGAACGAGCGGATGGTGTCTTCAAGCGAGACGAATTTGCCCGGCGAGTTGGTGAACTGCTCGGCCACGAAGAACGGCTGCGACAGGAAGCGCTGGATCTTGCGGGCGCGGGCCACGACCAGCTTGTCCTCTTCCGACAGCTCATCCATGCCCAGGATCGCGATGATGTCCTTCAGCGCCTTGTACTGCTGCAGCACTTCCTGGACCGAACGGGCGACCTGGTAGTGCTCATCCCCGATGACCAGCGGGTCCATGATCCGCGAGGTCGAGTCCAGCGGGTCCACGGCCGGGAAGATGGCCTGGGCGGCGATGTCACGCGACAGCACGGTGGTGGCGTCGAGGTGGGCGAACGAGGCGGCCGGGGCCGGGTCGGTCAGGTCGTCGGCCGGCACATAGATGGCCTGGACCGAGGTGATCGAGCCCTTCTTGGTCGAGGTGATGCGCTCCTGCAGGTTGCCCATCTCCGTGGCCAGCGTCGGCTGATAGCCCACGGCCGAGGGGATGCGGCCCAGCAGCGCCGACACTTCCGAACCCGCCTGGGTGAAGCGGAAGATGTTGTCGACGAACAGCAGCACGTCCTTGCCTTCCTCGTCGCGGAAGTATTCGGCCTGGGCCAGTCCGGTCAGGGCGACGCGGGCGCGGGCGCCGGGCGGTTCGTTCATCTGGCCGTAGACGAGGGCGCATTTCGAGCCTTCGGTCGAGCCGTTGTTCTTCGACGGGTCCACGTTGACGTTGGACTCGATCATCTCGTGATACAGGTCGTTGCCCTCGCGGGTGCGCTCGCCCACGCCGGCCAGCACCGAGTAACCGCCGTACGCCTTGGCGATGTTGTTGATCAGCTCCTGCATGGTCACGGTCTTGCCCACGCCGGCGCCGCCGAACAGGCCGATCTTGCCGCCCTTGGTGTAGGGGCAGATCAGGTCGATGACCTTGATCCCGGTGACGAGGATTTCCGACGAGGTCGACTGCTCTTCGAACGAAGGCGCCTCGCGGTGGATCGGGCGGTACATCTGGGTCTTGATCGGGCCGGCCTCGTCGATCGGCGCGCCGACGACGTTCATGATGCGGCCGAGCGTGCCCGGTCCGACCGGGGCCAGGATCGAGGTGCCGGTGTCGGTCACGGCCTGGCCGCGCGTCAGGCCCTCGGTGGTGTCCATGGCGATGGTGCGGACCATGTTCTCACCCAGGTGCTGGGCGACTTCCAGCACCAGGCGGAAGGGCTCGCCCGTCTTCTGGTCGACGTTGGTCGTCTCCAGCGCGTTCAGGATCGCCGGCAGTTCGCCGTCGAACTCGACGTCGACGACGGCGCCGATGACCTGGGCGATCTTGCCCACGCCGGTGCCGGCGGTGACCACGGCGTTGCCGGTGGCGGCGGCGGGCTTGGAAGCCTTGGGCGCGGCCGGCTTGCGGGTCGCGGTCTTCTTGGGAGCGGTGGTGTCGGTCATCGGTGCGGGTCCGTTGTCGTCGTGTGCGTTCAGGATCAGATCAGAGGGCTTCGGCGCCGGAGATGATCTCGATCAGCTCCTTGGTGATCTGCGCCTGGCGGGATCGGTTGTATTGCAGGGTGAGGGCGGAAATCATGTCGCCGGCGTTGCGCGTGGCCGCGTCCATGGCGCCCATCTGGGCCCCGTAGAAGCCGGCCTGGTTCTCGTAGAGCGAAGCCAGGATCTGGGTGGTGATGTTGCGCGGCAGCAGGGTGTCGAGGATCTCCTCCTCGGACGGCTCGTAGTCGTAGACCGCGCCGTTCAGATTGATCGGCTCGGCCCCGCCTTCCACCACCGCCGGGATCAGCTGCTTGGCGGTCGGGACCTGCGAGATCACCGACTTGAACTGGCTGTAGAACAGGGTGACCACGTCGGCGCGGCCGTTCTCGAACTCGTCGGCGATCAGCTCGGCGATCGGCTGGGCCGAGGGCAGGCCGAGGGTCTTGTGCTCCGACAGCTCGAACGTCCGCACGATCCGGTCGCCGTACATCCGGGTCAGCTGGTCGCGCGACTTGCGGCCGACGGCGATGACGCGAACGTCCTTGCCGGCGCTGATCAGGCTGTTGATGCGATCGCGGGCGGCGCGGATGATGTTCGACGAGAAGCCGCCGGCCAGGCCCTTGTCGGACGAGGCCACCACGATCAGGTGGCGCTGGTCCGAGCCGGTGCCGGCGAGGAGCTTCGGCGCGCCCTCGCCCGAGACGCCGGCCGCCAGGTTGGCGATGACGGCCGCCATGCGCGCGGCGTAGGGCCGGGCCGCGACGGCCTGGTCCTGGGCGCGCTTCAGCTTGGCCGCGGCGACCATCTGCATGGCTTTCGTGATCTTCTGCGTGGCTTTCACGCTTCCGATCCGATTGCGCATTTCCTTGAGGCTGGCCATTCGGGCTGCTCTTTCTAGTCCCTACAGGTCAGGTCAGGCGAAGGTCTTGGCGAAGGCTTCGATGGCGGCCTTCAGCTCGGCTTCCAGCTCGGGCGTCAGCGCCTTCTTGGTGCGGATGCCGTCCAGGATCGAGGCGTGCGCCGAGTGCAGGCGGGCCAGCAGCTCGCTCTCGAAGCGCTGGATGTCGCCGATGGCCACGTTGTCGAGATAGCCGCGCGTGCCGGCGTAGACCGAGACGACCTGCTCCTCGACCGTCAGCGGCGAGTATTGCGGCTGCTTCAGCAGCTCGGTCAGGCGCGCGCCGCGGGCCAGCAGCTTCTGGGTCGAGGCGTCGAGGTCCGAACCGAACTTCGCGAAGGCGGCCATTTCCCGGTACTGGGCCAGCTCGCCCTTGATCGAGCCGGCGACCTGCTTCATCGCCTTGATCTGCGCCGAGGAGCCCACGCGCGACACCGAGATGCCGACGTTCACGGCCGGGCGGATGCCCTGGTAGAACAGGTCGGACTCGAGGAAGATCTGGCCGTCGGTGATCGAGATGACGTTGGTCGGGATGTAGGCCGACACGTCGTTGGCCTGGGTCTCGATCAGCGGCAGGGCGGTCATAGAGCCGGCGCCGTTGTCCTCGTTCAGCTTGGCCGAACGCTCCAGCAGGCGCGAGTGCAGGTAGAAGACGTCGCCCGGATAGGCTTCGCGGCCCGGCGGGCGGCGCAGCAGCAGCGACATCTGGCGATAGGCCACGGCCTGCTTCGACAGATCGTCATAGACGATCAGGGCGTGCATGCCGTTGTCGCGGAAGAACTCGCCCATGGCCGTGCCCGAGAACGGGGCCAGGAACTGCAGCGGGGCCGGCTCCGAGGCGGTGGCGGCGACGACGATGGTGTAGTCCAGGGCGCCGCGCTCCTCGAGCGTCTTGACGATCTGGGCCACGGTCGAGCGCTTCTGGCCGATGGCGACGTAGATGCAGTACAGCTTCTCGCCTTCCGACGTCGCAGCCGCGTTGGTGGCCTTCTGGTTCAGGATGGTGTCGACGGCGACGGCGGTCTTGCCGACCTGGCGGTCGCCGATGATCAGCTCGCGCTGGCCGCGGCCGATCGGGATCAGGGTGTCGATGGCCTTCAGGCCGGTCTGCATCGGCTCGTGCACCGACTTCCGCGGGATGATGCCCGGGGCCTTGACGTCGACGCGGCGGCGCTCGGTGAACTGGATCGGACCCTTGCCGTCGATCGGCTCGCCCAGCGGGTTGACGACGCGGCCCAGCAGGCCCTTGCCGACCGGCACGTCCACGATCTCGCCCAGACGGCGGACCTCGTCGCCCTCGGCGATCTGGTTGTCCTGGCCGAAGATCACGGCGCCGACGTTGTCGCGCTCGAGGTTCAGGGCCATGCCCTTCACGCCCGCCTTCGGGAATTCGATCATCTCGCCGGCCTGGACGTTGTCCAGACCGTGGATGCGCGCGATGCCGTCGCCGACCGACAGCACCTGGCCGACGTCGGACACGTCGGCTTCAACGCCGAAATTGGCGATCTGCGACTTGAGGATGGCCGAGATTTCGGCGGCGCGGATGTCCATGACAGGCTCTCTGTTATCGTCTTGTCAGCGCGACCCCGTCGGGACCGCGCAGGGTTGGGTCAGGCGCGCTTGAGCGCGAATTTCATCTGGTCGAGCTTGGTCTTCAGCGAGGCGTCGAACAGCTTCGACCCCACCTTGACCTTGAGACCGCCCAGGATCGACGGATCGACGCGGGCGGTCATTTCCGGATCCTTGCCCAGCGAGGCGCGCAGGGCGGACTGGATGGATTTCATCTGGGCGGCGCTCAACGCCTGGGCCGAGACCACCTCGGCGGCGACCACGCCGGTCTTCTTCGCATACAGCGCCTCGAAGCCGGCGATCACCCCCGGCAGGTCGCGCGAACGGCCGTTCTGGCCCAGCAGGCCTAGGAAGTTGCGCGTCACGCCGCTGAACTTCGCCGCGTCGGCGATGGCCACCAGACCCTTCTGCTGGTCCTCGGCCGCGATCACCGGCGAGGTGGCCAGGCGGCGCAGGTCCGCGCTGTCGTTCCACGCGGCGCGCAGCGACTTCAGATCGGCGCGCACGGCGTCGAGGACGCCCGTCTCGTCAGCGAGGTCGAACAGCGCCTGTGCATAGCGCTCGCCGACTTCCGTCGTCCTGTAATCGTCAGCCACTGTATGGTCCGCGCGGGTTAGCGTTCGGGTTGGCGACCGGCGGCGGAGTGCGCGCCGGTCAAAGGCCTGAAATGCTTGAAGAAAGCACGCCGGTGAAACGTCTTGCGACGCGCCCTCCGGCTCAGCCGGGCGCCTGATAGCACCGTAACCCCCCGACCGCAACCGAGGCGGTCCGCCGCAGACGCCCCGCGTCGCCGTCGGCGCGTAACGCGAATTGACGTGGCCCGCCGGCCCGCGGAGGCGAAGATCGCGGCATGACCCTTCCCCGCGCCCTCTCCATCCTGACCGCCGTCGCCGCCCTGTCGGCCGCCCCGGCGGCCCTGGCCCACGATCCCGCCGCCTTCCGGGTGATGAGCTACAACATCCGTTTCGACGGTCCGACCGACAACCCGACATGGCTGGAGCGCCGTCCGCACATGGCGGCGCAGATCGCCTTCCTCGACCCGGACCTGCTCGGCCTGCAGGAGGCGCTGCCGCATCAGGTCGGGTATCTGGCGGAGCGGCTTCCGGGCTACGACCACTACGGCCTCGGCCGCGACGACGGCCTCGCCGGCGAGAGCGCCGCCCTGTTCTGGCGGCGCGACCGCTACGAGCGGCTGCGGGCCGAGACCTTCTGGTGCTCCCCCACCCCCGACCGGCCGTCGAAGGGCTGGGACGCCGCCTACCCCCGCACCGTCACCCGGGTGCTGCTGCGCGACCGCCGTGACGGCCGGCCGCTCGACGTCCGCAACACCCATTTCGACCACGTCGGCGTCGTCGCCCGCGAACAGTGCGCCGAACTGGTCTCCGGCCTCGCCCCGGCCGAGGTCGAGGGCGCGGCCGCCGCCGAGGTGGTGCTGATGGGCGACTTCAACACCGGCCCCGGCACGCCGCCCTATGCGCGCATCGTCGCCTCCGGCCTGCGCGACGCCCGCGCCGTCAGCCCGCTGGACTTCGGACCCGCCGGCACCTTCAACGCCTTCGACATCGCCAGCGACAACGAAGGCGTCGCCATCGACCACGTCTTCATCGGTCCCGGACTGGCGGTCGAGCGGTTCGCCGTCCCCACCGACTCCTTCGGCGGCCGGGTCATCTCGGACCATTTCCCGGTCGTGGCGGACCTGGTTCCGGTCGGGCCCTGACGTCGCAGGGCGGCGGTTCGACGCATCCGGCGCTTGCCTGGAACGCTGCGCGCCCTTAGCGCTTTCCGCTCAAGCTTTCCGATCGGGATCCGCCATGTTCGACTCCATCATTCCCCTGTTGTCCGACCCCGCCGCCTGGCTCGCGCTCGTGACGCTCGTGGTCATGGAAGTCGTGCTCGGCATCGACAACCTCGTCTTCATCTCGATCCTGTCGAACAAGCTGCCGGTCGAACAGCGCGCCCGCGTGCGCCGCATCGGCATCGGCCTGGCCCTGATCATGCGCCTCGCCCTGCTGTCGCTGATCGGCGTCATCGTCGCCCTGACCAATCCGGTGTTCGATCTCGGCCTGCAGGGGCCGATCGAGCACGGCGCGCCCCTGTTCGAGACCTCGTTCAGCTGGCGCGACCTGATCCTGATCGCCGGCGGCCTGTTCCTGCTGTGGAAGGCCACCAAGGAGATCCACCACACGGTCGACCCGACGCCGTCGGACCACGACCTGCTCGACAAGAAGGCGGTGGTCATCAACAACGCCGGCGCCGCGATCTTCCAGATCATCCTGCTCGACCTGGTCTTCTCGGTGGACTCCATCCTGACCGCCGTCGGCATGACCGATCACGTGCCGATCATGATGGTCGCGGTGGTCGCGGCGGTGACCGTCATGCTGCTGGCGGCCAATCCGCTGGCCAATTTCATCGAGAAGAACCCGACCGTGGTCATGCTGGCCCTCGGCTTCCTGCTGATGATCGGCATGGTCCTGATCGCCGACGGCTTCGGCGTCCATGTTCCCAAGGGTTATATCTACACCGCCATGGCCTTCTCCGGCCTGGTCGAGGGCCTCAACATGATGGGCCGGCGCTCGGCGGCGAAGAAGGCGGCCGCCCTGGAGGCCCGCCGGGCCGAACTCAACAAGGCCGAAACCGCCGAACCGGGGGTGTGACCATGCGTCGGGCGGCGGCGCTCGCGGCCCTGCTGCTGACGGCGACCGCCGCCGTCGCCCAGACCTCATGGGCGCAGACCCCGTCGGCCCAGACCACGGCAGGCCAGACCTCGCCCCCCGCGGCGCCCGCCGCGTTCGTCGAGCCGGTCTTTCACGGCTTCGAGGTGGTGCGCGTCCTGCCGCACGATCGCGGCGCCTTCACCCAGGGCCTGGCCTATGTGGACGGCGTCCTCTTCGAGAGCACCGGCCGCCATCCCTCGACGGTCCGCCGCGTGCGCCTCGACGACGGCGCCGTGCTGCAGCGCGTCGACCTCGCTCCCGATCTGTTCGGCGAGGGGCTGACCGAGATCGGCGGTCGACTGTTCACCCTCACCTGGATGAACGGCAAGGGCTTCGTCTGGAACGCCGCCGACCTGTCGCAACTCGGCGAGTTCCCGCTGCGGGGCGAGGGCTGGGGTTTGACCGACGACGGAACCCGGCTGATCATGTCGGACGGCACGCCGACCCTCCGCTTCCTCGACCCGGCGACCCTGGCCGAGACCGGCCGCGTCCAGGTCACCTTCCGGGGCCGGCCCCTGCCCCGGCTCAACGAGCTGGAATGGATCGACGGCGAGGTCTGGGCCAATGTCTGGACCCAGGACGCCATCGTCCGCATCGATCCCGCGACCGGCGTGGTCACCGGCGTCGTCGACCTGACCGGCCTCCTTCCTGACCGCACCGGCCTGGACCCGGTGGACGACGTCCTCAACGGCATCGCCTGGGACCCGGACGGCCGCCGCCTGTTCGTCACCGGCAAGAACTGGCCCAGCCTGTTCGAGATCCGCCTGACCGGGCCGCACTGAGCGTCCGTCGCCATGACGCTGTGCTGGCAATCCGCGGAATCATAGTCGGGTTCGACGGAAAACCTCCGGCCCTTTCAGCCACATCCCCTTTTCTCACAGCCATCTTCTGCGCACGCCTTCCCGCGGGCGCATAATGGTCCCGTTCGCGCTCTGTGGCCGGTCTTTGACAATCGCATCCCGCCGCCCCGCCGCCAAAGGCGGGTCCGGCTCGCCGCGCCGGCTCCGATGCCGACTCTGCCGACTCCGCCCCCGCTTGTTTTCGGAGACCCTGACGACTCCGCCGACTCCGCCACCCTGTTTTTCAGGATTTCGCCCGGGCGGAACCCCGCCTTACAGGAAGCTGTACGGATCCACGTCCACGTTCAGCCGCACGCTCGCCGGGACCTTCACCCGCGACAGCCAGGCCCGCAGAAAGCCCTGCAGGTCCACATCGCGGTCGGCCCGGACCAGCAGCCGCTTGCGCCGCCGCCCCCGCACCAGGGCCAGCGGCGCGTCGGCCGGCCCATAGACCTCCAGCCGCTCGGCATTGGGGATCGACCCGGCCAGTTCGCGGGCCACCTTCTCCACCGCCGCCGCGTTCTCGCCCGACAGGATGATCGCCGCCAGCCGGCCGTGCGGCGGCAGGGAGGCCGCCTCGCGCTCGGCCATCTCGGCCTCGACGAAGGCGTCCCGGTCCCCCGCCGCCAGCGCCTGCAGCACCGGATGCTCCGGCGTCCAGGTCTGCAGGATCGCCCGCCCCGGCTTGTCCGCCCGCCCCGCCCGGCCCGTCGCCTGGGTCAGCAGCTGAAAGGTGCGCTCGGCCGCCCGCAGGTCGCCGCCCCTCAGGCCGAGGTCGGCGTCGACCACCCCGACCAGGGTCAGGTGCGGGAAGTTGTGCCCCTTGGCCGCCGCCTGGGTGGCCACCAGGATGTCGATCTCCCCGTCGGCCATCCGCTGGATCAGCGCCCGCGCCGACTTGCCGTCGGGCACGGTGTCCGAGCTGAACACCGCCGTCCGGGCCTGCGGAAACAGCTGCCGCACCTCCTCCTCGACCCGCTCCACCCCCGGCCCGACCGAGACCAGCGAGTCCTCCGCCCCGCACGACGGGCAGTGCTTCGGCCGCTGCATGGTGAAGCCGGTCAGGTGGCAGACCAGCCGCCCGGTGTAGCGGTGCTCGACCAGCCAGCTGTCGGTGTCCGGCGCCGTCAGCCGGTGTCCGCAGGCGCGGCACAGCACCACCGGCGCATAGCCCCGCCGGTTCAGGAACAGCAGGGTCTGCTCGCCCCGGGCCAGCGTCTCCCCGATCGCCTCCCGCAGCGGCTGCGACAGCCAGGTCTGCGGATCGGGCGGGCTCTGCCTCAGGTCCAGCAGGGCGATCTGCGGCAGCACCGCCGCCCCGTGCCGCGCCTCCAGCTTCAGCCAGCCGTAGCGGCCCAGCTGGGCGTTCCACAACGTCTCCAGCGACGGCGTGGCCGAGGCCAGCACCACCGTCGCCCCCTCGATCCGCGCCCGCGCCACGGCCAGGTCGCGGCCGTGATAGACCAGCCCCTCCTCCTGTTTGAACGAGCCGTCGTGCTCCTCGTCGACCACCAGCAGCCGCAGGTTGGCGTAGGGCAGGAACAGGGCCGACCGCGCCCCGACCACGATGTTGCAGCGCCCGGCGACCACCGCCTCCCAGACCTGCCGCCGCCGCGGCGGGGCGACCCCCGAATGCCACTCCGCCGGCGCCGCCCCGAACCGCGCCGCGATCCGCTCGATCAGGGCCTGGGTCAGGGCGATCTCGGGCAGCAGGATCAGGATCTGGGCCGCCGGATCGGCCTTCAGCGTCCGCGCCGCCGCCTCCAGATAGGCCTCGGTCTTGCCCGACCCCGTCACCCCGTCCAGCAGGAAGGGCGCGAACCCGCCCTTCGCCGTCGCCGCCGCGATCGCCTCCGCCGCCGCGGCCTGGTCCGCGTTCAGCGTCGCCGGCGCATGATCCGGGTCGGGCGGGTCGAAGGCGGCGACCGCCTCGATCTCCACCGTCTCCAGCACGCCCTCCTCGACCAGCCCCTTGACCACCCCCGACGAGACCCCCGCCGCCCGCGCCAGATCGGGCCCCGACATGGCCCGATCACCCAGCGCCTCCAGCACCGCCGCCCGCGCCGCCGTCAGTTTGGCCGGAACCCGCTCCCCGACCCGCCGCACCCGCCGCTCGGGCCGGGGCCGCGGCGCCCGCAGGCCCTTCAGCGCCGCCGAGGCCATCTCCCCCGGGGCGCTCAGCGTCCACCGCGCGGCCCATTCCACGAAGTCCACGGTCCGCTCGGGCAGGCGCGGATCGTCCAGCACCTGCTCCACCGCCTTCAGCCGCCGGTTCGAGCCCGTCGTCTCGCGCACCTCGGCGACCACGCCCCGCATAAGCCTCGGCCCCAGCGGCACGGCCACCTGATCGCCCCGCGCCAGCGCCATCGCCTCCGGAACCTCGTAGTCGAAGGCCTCCGGCACCGGCAGCGGAATCAGAACGGAGGCGACTTTCATTCCGCGTCTCCTCCCCGTTCCGAAGGAATGGGGAGGGGGACCATCCGGAGCCGCAGGCGATGGATGGTGGAGGGGTTAGGGGCTCGCGCTTCGCCTCCAAGCCCTTTAAACACCCCCGCCATGAAACTCTTCCTCGACACCGCCGACGTCGCCGTCATCAAGGACATGGTCCCCACCGGAATGGTGGACGGCGTCACCACCAATCCCTCGCTGATCGCCAAATCCGGTCGCAACATAGCCGAGGTCATCGCCGAGATTTGCGCCCTCGTCGAGGGTCCGATCTCCGCCGAGGCCGTCGCCACCGATTTCGAGACCATGGTCAAGGAAGGCGACAAGCTCGCCGCCATCGCCCCCAACGTCGTGGTCAAACTGCCCCTGACCTGGGACGGCCTGCGCGCCACCCGCGCCTTCGCCGACAAGGGGATCAAGACCAACGTCACCCTGTGCTTCTCCGCCGCCCAGGCCATGCTGGCGGCCAAGGCCGGCGCCACCTTCGTCTCGCCCTTCGTCGGCCGCCTCGAAGATGTCGGCGCCGATGGCGTCGCGCTGCTGGAGGAGATCCGGGTGCTGTACGACGTGCACGGCTTCGATACGGCGATCCTCGCCGCCAGCCTGCGCAATCCGGGCCACGTCTCCGCCGCCGCCGTCGCCGGCGCCGACGCCTCGACCATCCCGGCCGACGTTTTCAAGGCCCTGGTCAAGCACCCGTTAACCGACAAGGGGCTTGATGCCTTCCTGGCGGACTGGGGCAAGACCGGCCAGTCCATTCTCTGAATGACGCCTCGAGGAGAGGTCTGTGAGCGTATCGCCTGACCTCTCTTCGGAGCCCTCCGAGCCTCACTGGCCCGAAATCCGCGCCTGGCTGCAGGCCCACCCCCAGACCCTGCTCGACGATCGCTCCCTGCTGGAGGAGATCGGCCTCAAGCCGCACGGCCGCAACGTGGTCGAGTTCGGCCGCGCCGCCCTGACGCGGCTTGAGGCCGCCGCCGAGCGCGAGGCCGACGCCCGCAAGCGCATCGAGGCCGTCGCCCGCGCCAATTTCGCCGCCCAGACCCAGACCCACGTCGCCGCGCTGGACCTGATGGAGGCGCGCAACCCCTCCGACCTCGCCCGCCGCCTCGACGCCGTGGCCCAGGGCCGTTTCGGCCTCGCCGGCGCCGCCATCGCCCTGGAGAAGCCGGGAACCGTGCCGTTCGGCTGGAAGTCGCTCGAAGCCGGCGGAGTGGACAAGCTGCTCGGCGAGCACGGCCTGACCTGGCTCGGCCCCAATTTCGACGGCCTGAACCTGTTCGGCGCGGTCGAGGACGAGGTGAAGTCCGTCGCCCTGATCCGCATGACCCCCGTTTTTCCCGGCGACGACGCCGGCGCCCGACCCGCCCTGTGCACCTTCGGCTCGCCCGAGGAGGATGGCTTCACCCCGACCATGGGCTGCGAACTAGTCGCCTTCATCGCCCGGGTGGTCGAGCGCACGGCCGAACGATGGCCCATCCTCAGCTGACCGCAGACGAGGCGCTGGCCGCCTGGCTGGAGCACCTGGCCCACGAGCGACGCCTGTCGCCCCGCACCATCGAGGCCTATGGCCACATCGGTCGCCACTACCTCGCCTTCCTGCAGCATCACCGGGGCGAGGCCCCGACCATGGCGGGGCTGGGAACCGTCACCCCCGCCGAACTGCGCGCCCACCTCGCCGAACGCCGCTCCGGCGACAGGCCGCTGAACGCTCGCTCGATCAGCCAGACCCTGTCGGCGGTCCGCACCTTCCACGCCTTCCTCGACCGCCGCTGCGGCGTGCCCGCGCCCCAGCTCGCCCTGGTCAGAGGCCCGCGGGTCAAACCTTCCCTGCCCCGCCCCGTCAGCGAGGATCAGGCCCGCGGCCTGATGCACGAGCCCGGCGCCGACCCCGATGCCGAGCCGTGGGAGGCGGCCCGCGACCGCGCCGTCCTGACCCTGCTCTACGGCTGCGGCCTGCGCATCTCCGAGGGTCTGTCCCTGACCCGCGCCGACGCCCCCCTGCCCGAGGCCCTGCGCATCGCCGGCAAGGGCGGCAAGACCCGTCTGGCCCCGGTGCTGCCCGCGGTGCGCGAGGCCGTCGACGCCTACCTCGCCCTCCAGCCCTTCCCGCTTGAGCCGGGCGACGCCCTGTTCCGCGCCCGCCGCGGCGGGCCTCTCAGTCCCCGCCACGTCCAGGCCACGGTGCAGCGGCTGCGTGGCCGGCTCGGCCTGCCCGCCAGCGCCACGCCGCATGCCCTGCGCCACAGCTTCGCCACCCACCTGCTCGGCGCGGGCGCCGACCTGCGCTCGATTCAGGAACTGCTCGGCCACGCCAGCCTGTCGACCACCCAGAAATACACCGCCGTCGACGCCGCCCGCCTGCTCGACGCCTATGCATCGGCCCATCCCCGCGCCTAGACTGGCCCGGCGGAACGCGGGGAGGCGGCTCTGACGGACGGTTCGATCGCTTTTCTGGACCGGCGCGGCATGATGCTGGGCCTGGCCGGCCTGCTGGCCGCCGGGCCGGCCCTGAGCCAGGAGTCCGGGGAGGCCGAGCCCCGGTTGCTGGCCAACCTGCTGACCCGCATGGCCCTGCGCGTGACCATAAACGGCCGCAGAGGCGCGGTCTTCGTGCTCGACACCGGCGCCGGCCGCACCGTCATTTCCGAGGACCTCGCCCAAGCCTGGAACCTGCCGGCGCGACCGCCGCTGCTGGTTCACGGCCTGACTGCGGCCCAGCTCGCCCCGTCCGTGCACATCGAACGCCTCGGCGTCGGCCGCCGCAGGATCGAGGATCTCCAGGCGCCGGTGTTTCCCCGGTCGGTGCTCGCCGCCGACGGTCTGCTGGGTCTGGACGTGCTGGGCCGCTTCCGCCTCGACCTCGACATCGCCGCCCGCCGGGTTCAGCTGACGCCCTCCGGCCCGGACGTGGTGGCGGTCGGCTCGGCCGGCCATCGCGCGACGCGGCTGCGCAGCCAGGAGCGCCCGGCCCGGCATGGCCGCTACGGCGCCCTGATCCTGACCGGCTTCGCGGAAGACCGCGAGATCGACGTCTTCGTCGATACCGGGGCCCAGTATTCGATCGGCAACCTGGCCTTGCTCGCCGCCGTCGGGGGCGATCCGGCCGGGCTGGAGCGGACCACCGTCTACGGCGTTACCGGCCAGATTCTCGCCGCCGCCAGCGGCCGGGTCCGCGACCTGCGGCTGGGCCCGCACCGGCTCGGGCCGACCCCCCTGCTGTTCGCCGACCTGCACGCCTTCCAGGTGCTGGAGCTGATCGAGCGGCCGGCCCTGCTGATCGGCGCGGACCTTCTCTATCGCTTCCGCGAGGTGACGCTCGACTACGGCCGCTCCCGCATGGCCTTCCGCGGCCTGCGGAGGCCCGCCGCCCCGGCTCCCGCCTAGGCCTGCATCGTCCAGTTGTCGACGCCCATCGCCGCCTGTTTGACAGCCTCCGAGCGGGTCGGGTGCGGATGGCAGATGCGGGCGATGTCCTCGGACGAGCCGCCGAAGGCCATGGCCACGCAGGCCTCGCCAATCATCTCGCCCGCCTGCGGACCGAGGATGTGGACGCCCAGAATACGGTCGGTGGCCGCGTCGGCCAGCACCTTCACGAAGCCTTCGGTCTCGTGGTTGATCTTGGCCCGGCTGTTGGCCGTGAACGGGAATTTTCCGCTCCGGTAGGCGACGCCCGACTCCTTCAGCTGGTCCTCGGTCCTGCCGACCCAGGCCACCTCCGGCGTGGTGTAGACCACGCTCGGCACCAGATCGTAGTCGACGTGCCCGGCCTTGCCGGCGATCAGCTCGATCACCGCCACCGCATCCTCTTCGGCCTTGTGCGCCAGCATCGGGCCATGGGTCACATCGCCGATCACCCAGACGCCGTCCGCCACCTTGAAGTGATCGCCTGCGACGAAGCCGCGCTTGTCCGTCTGGACGCCGACCGTCTCCAGTCCCAGTCCCTCGGTGTAGGGACGGCGGCCGATGGCGACCAGCACCACGTCGCCCTTCAGCGTCTCGGCCGCGCCGCCGGCGGCCGGCTCGATGGTCAGATCGACGCCCTCCTTCGAGGTCTTCGCCCCGGTCACCTTCGAGCCGAGCTTGAAAACCATGCCCTGTTTGGTCAGGGCGCGCTGGAAGGCCTTGGCCACCTCGGCGTCCATCCCGGGCGTGATCCGGTCGAGGTATTCGACCACCGTCACCTGCGCCCCCAGCCGGCGCCACACCGAGCCGAGCTCCAGGCCGATGATGCCCGCCCCGACCACGATCAGCTGTTTCGGCACGGCCGGCAGCGACAGGGCGCCGGTGGAATCCACCACCTTGCCGTCCGCGAAGGCGACGCCCGGCAGCGGGGTGGGCTCGGAGCCGGTGGCGATGACGATGTTCTTCGCGGCCAGAAGACTCTTCGAGCCGTCGGCGGCGGTCACCTCGACCTGCCCGGGCCCGGCGATCCGCCCGCGGCCCTTCACCCACTCGACCTTGTTCTTCTTGAACAGGAACTCGATGCCCTTGGTCAGGGCCCCGACGCTGTCCGCCTTCTGACCCATCATCTGGGCCAGGTTCAGCTTCGGCGTCCCGACCTCGATGCCGAGACCGGCGAATCCCTTGCCCGCCATCTCGTAGAGTTCCGACGCGTGCAGCAGGGCCTTCGACGGCATGCAGCCGACGTTCAGGCAGGTGCCGCCCAGGGTGTCGCGCATCTCGACGCAGGCGGCCTTCAGTCCCAGCTGGCCGGCCCGGATGGCGGCGTTGTAGCCGCCCGGCCCGCCGCCGATGATGACGACGTCATACGCGGCGCTGGGGGATGCGGCTTCGGCCATGGGGTCTCTCGTTCATCTGGGCGCGGGGGAGCGCGCGGAACCTAGCGGCGCGCCGGGGCGCGTCAACCGTCGGAACCGATATAGGCGCTCCGGCTCGCCCTAGTAGGCGAACTGCCCGGGAATGCGCGCGCGGCGGATGCGGCGACCGGCGACCATCACCAGCACGCCCAGCACCAGGAGCACGCCGAGCGTCAGCCACAGCGGGTCCATCGGCAATCCCGAGGCGGCTTCCGGCGCGGACAGGGTGGCCGGCCCGGCGCGGGCGGCGGCCTCGCCCTGCTGGTCCAGCGCCAGACGGAGCGCGGCGTCGGCGAGGAAGGCCAGGAAATAGGCCACGACGGCCTTCGAATTGCCCGCCCCCAGCATCAGGGCGGAGATCACGTACAGGCCGATGGCCCCGGCCCACAGCGCCCAGGCCGGAAGGAATCCGAACAGCTCGCCGCCGCCCTGGGCCTGCGCGCCGGCGCGCAGGGTCGCGGCGCCCGACGACGCGCCTTCGATGAACGGCGACAGGAAGGGCCACGCCAGCCAGCCGGCGTAGGCCAGGACCGCCAGCACCACGATGAACCGCAACAGCTTCATGATCGACCTCCCACAGCCGTTAACCATTCTACACCGCTGCGCTGGCGGCGCCAGCGCTCGGAGTCCGGACGGTCAGGCGGTCGCGGCGGGCAGGGTGATGGATACCTCGGCGCCCTGGCCGGCCTGGCTGTCGATCGACAGAACCCCGCCGGCCTGGCGGGCGAAGGCGTAGGCCTGCGACAGGCCCAGCCCGGCCGCACCCTCCCGGGTGGTGAAGAAGGGCTCCACGGCCCGCGCCGCGAGGTCGCGATCCATGCCCGGACCGCTGTCGCGGACACTGAGGCGCAGGCCCCCTTCCAGCAGGGCCTCGAGGCGGACCGCGACCGAGCCCTGGCCCTCGACGGCCTCGACCGCGTTGCGGGTCAGCGCCTTGACCGCGCCCTCGAACGCCACGGGATCGAGGCGCGCCGGCGCCGCCTCGGCCGGCCCCTCGATCATCAGGTCGACGCCGGGCCCGGCCAGCTCGCGCAGGCGGCTCTCCAGGCCGCGCAGCAGCACGCCCGCGTCCATGATCCGCAGCACCGGCTCGTCGTCGCCCTGCGAGAAGGCGGTCAGGCGCCGCGTCAGCAGTTCGCCCTTCTGCCCCGCCGCCAGGGCCGCCTGGCCGATGCGCCGCACCCGCGCGGGGTCGTCGGCCTGCCTCAGCATCATGTCCAGCGCCCCGGTCATCACGCCCAGCACGGCGTTGAAATCGTGCGCCAGCCCGCCGGTGAGCCGGCCGACGCTCTCCATCCGCCGCCCGCCCTGGAGTTCGGCCTCGGCCTCGGCGCGGACGCGTTCGGCGGCGGCGCGGGCCTGTTCGGCCTCGGCGCGGGCGGCGGCCGCGGCGGCCAGCGCCTCGGCGGCCGCGGCGCGGGCGGCCTCCGCCTCCTCGCGCAGGGAGTCGTCGGTCACGGCGTCGGGCGTCACGGCGTTGGGGGGCGCCGCGTCAGGGGCCCGGCCCTCAGCGGCGTGGATCGCCGCCGGGTCCGCGACCTCGACCACGGCGGGCGCGGAATCGGCGCGCTCGCCGGCCAGCAGCAGGGCGTCGATCCGTCCGTCGGCGTCCGTCAGCGGCAGCATCGACCAGCGGATGCCTTCGGCGGCGCCGCGGCGCGACACGATCGGTTCGGCTTCTCCGGCGGGCGCGGCGAGGCCCGCGCGCAGGGCCTGGCGGCCTTCGGACCGCTCGTCCTCGTCCAGGAACAGATCGGCGAAGTCGCCGTCCGCCGTCTCCCGGCCCAGCACCAGCAGGGCCGTCCGGTTGGCCTCGCGCACGCGCCCGTCGGCGCCGACCACGACCAGGGCGCTGGAGGCGGCGTCGAACACCCGGCGGGTCAGCTCGTCGCCCGGCGAGGCGGGCTCGGGCGCCGCCGGCTCCGGCGTCATCAGCCCCTCGGTCTCGACGATGGCGGCGGTCGAGCCGGTGATCTGGCCCAGTTCGTTCTCGATCGGCATGGCCGTGACCGAGACCAGCATCTTGCGGCGCGAGGCCGGGTTGGCCAGCAGGTGCTGGAACCCCTTCACCGTCTGGCCGCGCAGGGCGCGGGCGCTGGGCAGCAGGTCGGGCGGGATCGGCCGGCCGTCGGGAAAGGTGATGCCCCAGGTCGCGGAATGGAAACGCAGGCCGATCAGCTCGGCGTCGCGGCGGCCCAGCAGCTGGTGGGCGGCGCGGTTGGCGAAGACGAACTTGCCCTGCCGGTCGGTCTCGACGAGGGCCACCGGAATGGCGTTGAGCGTTTCGAACAGCCGCTTCTGCGAATCCTCGGCCACGCGCTGCACCAGATCCAGCTGGTCCGAGGCGTTGACGTGCCGCGAGCGGTTGGTTGCGGCCAGCCACAGGCCGATCAGGCCGACGACCCATCCGACGGCCGCCAGACCGCCCAGAACCCACACCCAGTTGACCTGGCCTTCCAGAAACATGCGCCCCGACTGTCCCGTTCTGGCGCCCCGTGGCGCCGTTCTCCGGATACCCTGCAAACGGCGAACCGGAACAGCCCCCTTTCCCCGGCAAGGCGACTGGCGGAACGGAAGGGGCCGGAAAGCAAGAAAGCCCGGTCGCGGGGACCGGGCTTCCTGGGTCGACTGGAGCGGGCGAAGAGATTCGAACTCTCGACCCCAACCTTGGCAAGGTTGTGCTCTACCACTGAGCTACGCCCGCACTTCAGTCGGAGGCGGGCGTATAGCGGGAAGGCCCGATCCCTCGCAAGCCCCCCGTCGCAAAAATCGGCGCTCAGGCGGCGAGCGACCGCGTCGCGAGCCATAGCGCCTGCGCGCAGCCCACCCGCGCGTCAGCGCGGCGCCAGTCTGATCGCGCCGTCAAGCCGGATGCATTCGCCATTGATGTAGACGTTGCGGACCAGCTCCAGCACCAGCGAGGCGTAGTCGGCGGGCGTGCCGAGGCGGCTCGGGAACGGGATGGCGGCGGCCAGGGCGTCCTGGATCTTCTGGTCCATGCCGGCCATCATCGGCGTCCACATGATGCCGGGCAGGATGGTGTTGCAGCGGACGCCCTCCTGGGCGAGATCGCGGGCGATCGGCAGGGTCATGGCGTAGACGCCGCCCTTGGAGGCCGAATAGGCGGCCTGGCCGATCTGGCCGTCCTGGGCCGCCACCGAGGCGGTGTTGACGATCAGGCCGCGCTCGCCGTCGGCCATGGGCTCCAGCGTGACCATGCCCGCCGCCGACTGCGACAGAACGCGGAAGGTGCCGAACAGGTTGACCCGCACGGTGCGCTCGAAGGCGGCCATGTCGTGGGCGCGGATCTCGCCGGTGTCCTTCTTGCGCGAGACGGTTTTCTGGCCCGTGGCGATGCCGGCGCAGTTGACGGTCAGCCGCTCCTGGCCGTGCGCGGCGCGGGCCCTCTCGAAACCGGCCGCGACGGAGGCGTCGTCGGTGACGTCGACCTTGCAGAAGACGCCGCCGATCTCGGCCGCGATGCGCTCGCCGGCCTCCTCGTTGAGGTCGAACAGGGCCACCTTGGCGCCGGTGGCCGCGATCGCCCGCGCCGTGCCTTCGCCGAGGCCGGAGGCGCCGCCGGTGACCACTGCGGCGATGCTGCTGTCGAGTTTCATGGCGCGAGCCCCTATCTTGTCTGAACCTGAGTTTCGGCCGGGGGTTTAGCCGCCATGTCCGTCAAAGCCAAACCGATCACGCCCGACGAGGCCCTCGACCCCTCGCGCGCCGTCGTGCCGTCGGTTCAGAAGGTCAACGAGGTGCGCGTCCAGAAGGGCTTCTGGCCCAAAATACGGCGTACGGCGTCGCGGATACCGTTCGCGGGACAAGCCCTGTCCGTGTGGTTCGCCGCCCGCGATCCGGAGACCCCCGCCGCGGCCAAGGGCGTCATGCTGGGGGCGCTGGCCTATTTCGTCCTGCCCATCGACGCCATCCCCGACATCTTCGCCGGCATCGGCTTCACCGACGACGCCGCCGTCATCACCGCCCTCATCGCCACCCTCGGGGCCAACATCAAGCGCCGCCACAAGGATCAGGCGGCGCAGGCTCTGGAACGGCTGCGCCAGGACTAGCTCTCGACGGTCACCACCACCTTGCCCATCACCGCCCGGTCGCCCAGCGCCTGGATGGCCTCGTGGGCGCGCTCCAGCGGGAAGGTGCGGCTGACGCGGGGTTTGATCTTCCCCTCGCTCCAGAAGCGGAACAGGTCGGCCATGTTGGCGGCGTGGGCGGCCGGATCGCGCATCACCGCCGCGCCCCAGAACACCCCGATCACCGACACCGACTTCAGCAGGGTCAGGTTCAGCGGCAACGACGGAATGCCGGCCGGGAAGCCGACCACCAGATAGCGGCCGTTCCAGTCCATCGCCCGGAGCGCCGGCTCGCAATAGTCGCCACCGACCGCGTCATAGACCACATCGGGGCCGTCGCGGCCCGAGGCCAGCTTGAACTCGCCCGACAGCTCCTTCTGCGCCGCCCTGTCCATCTTGCCGGACGGATAGATCAGACCGTTGTCGGCCCCGGCCTCCAGCGCGAACTGGACCTTGTCGTTGGTCGAGGCGGCGGCGATCACATGCGCCCCCATGGCCTTGCCCAGCTCGACCGCGGCGACGCCCACGCCGCCCGCCGCGCCCAGCACCAGCAGGCTCTCGCCCGCCTTCAGCTGGGCCCGGTCCTTCAGCGCGTAGTAGGAGGTGCCATAGGTCATGACGAGGGCAGCGGCGGTGTTGAAATCCATCTCGTCGGGAATCTTCATCGCGGAGTTGGCCGGAACCGCCAGCCGCTCGACCATGCCGCCCCAGCCGGGCACGGCGATGACGCGGTCGCCCTTGCGGAGGTTGGTGACGCCCTCGCCCAGCGCCTCGACCACGCCGGCCACCTCGCCGCCGGGCGAGAAGGGGCGCTGCGGCCTGAACTGATATTTGTCCTCGATGATCAGGGTGTCGGGGAAGTTGACCCCCACGGCCTTCACCTCGATGACCACCTCGCCCTTCATCGGGCGCGGATCGAGCACCTCCTCGACCACCAGGGTTTCGGGGCCGCCGGGGGCCCTGGACAGGACTGCGCGCATGAAAACTTCTTTCCGTCGGGACCGCCGCCCCCGTGGCGCGCGTTCGTGTCTGACGCTAATCAGCCCCACGCCCCTTTGGAAGGGTGATCCGGAGACCAACCACGCATGACGGCCCTCATCCTTCACGGCGGCGCCGGCGCCCGTCGCGGCACGGACTACAGCCGCGAGGCCGCGCACATGCGCGAGGTGGTGGAGGCGATGAAGGCCCGGCTCGACGCGGGCGCCTCCGCCCTCGACGTCGTGGTCGAGGCGACCGTCATGCTTGAGGACTCGGGCCTCTATGTCGCCGGGCGCGGCGCCAGCCCCAATCTGGCCGGCGCCTATGAGCTGGACGCCAGCCTGATGGACGGGACGACGCGCGCCGCCGGCGCCGTCGCCGCCCTGCAGGGCTTCCGCAATCCGGTCCGGGTGGCGCGGGCGGTGATGGAGCACACCCCGCACGTCATGCTGGCCGGCGAGGGCGCGGCCCTGTTCGCCGCCGACCAGGGCATGGACGCCATCGGCGACGAACCGGCCTGGTTCACCCATGCCGGCCAGAGCGACGACAATCACCCGCCGAAGGGCAGGCTGTCGCACGGCACCGTCGGCTGCTGCGCCCTCGACAGCCAGGGCCGGCTGGCCGCCGCCACCTCGACCGCCGGCGTGTTCGGCAAGATGCCCGGCCGGGTCGGCGACACGCCCCTCCCGGGCGCGGGCTGCTGGGCCGATGGACGGGTCGCGGCGTCGGCCACCGGCACCGGCGAATACTTCATCCGCGCCGTGGCTTGCGCCCGCGTCGCGTGGCGGGTGGAGGCCGGACAATCGCTGGCGGAGGCGGCGCAGGCGGTCATCGACGATATCGGCGGCATGGGCGGCGACGGCGGGCTGATCGCGCTCGACCGCGAGGGAAACATCGCCCAGCCCTACAACAGCCAGGGCATGAAGCGCGCCTGGCTCACCCCCGCCGGCGACATCGGGGTCGAGGTGTTCGGCCGCTGATTGCGCCGAATTAATCTTCGGGAGAACCTGGTTCATCCAGCGTTCACGGCGGCGCTGGCTTAAGCGTCACGGGAACAAGAGGGAACCCGCCGATGAAGTCGCTATTCGCCGCCGCGGCCGCCGCCGCCCTGGTCGCCGTCTCGGCCTGCGCTCCGGTCATCGAGGGCGGTCCCCCGATCGATCTGCCGCCGGGCCTGCAGGAAACCGCCCAGGTCGGCTCGATTACCGTGTCGAGCGGCTGGCTGGACGCGGAAGAGGACTTCTCCGACACCTTCTCCGAGGAGGTCCGCGAGGAACTCAGCCGCTGCATGTACGGCACGGCCCCGATCGACGTTCGCATTCACGTCGACCGCCTCGACCGCGCCGGCCGCGTCGAGATGCTGCTGAACGGCCAGGGCATGCACACGCTTGAGGGTACCGTCGAATTCGTCGATCCGGGCCGCGGCAATCTCGTCGTCGGCCGCTTCCCGATCACCGTGGCGACCACCGCCGGCGGCCGCATCGCCGGCCTGTTCGGCGACCGGCAGATGATGGCGTCGGAGGAGTTTGGCCGCTCGGTCTGCGAACAGGCCTTCGGCCGCAACCCGCGCGACCGGGGCCCGCACAACGCGACGGAGGGCTGAGTTGAAGGCCCGTCTGCTCGCCCTCGCCGCGATCCTGTCGGGCTTCGGCCTGACCGCCTGCGCCGCCGACTTCTGGGGATCCGCCGACGGAGATCGCCCTCGATCCCGCCCTCGCCGGTGATCTTTTCATCGACGCGGTGGAGGTGCGCAGCGCCTTCTACAATCCGCCGGACGCCTTCTCCGACGCCTTCGTCCCCGCCTTCCGCAACGGCGCGGCCGCATGCTTCGACGGGCGCCGGCCGGTCAAGGCCGTCGTCTTCATCCACGCCCTCGACCGCAACGGCGACCTGATCGCCGACGACGGCCGGGTGCGCCTGCCTGGCTCCGTCGACCTGCACGACGCTCGCGGCCGGGTCATCGCCCGCTACCCCATCCGCGCCGACCTGCCCTTGACCGGCGACGACCTGACCGACCGCCGCACCGCGGCCGCCGAGACCTTCGGCGAACGGCTGTGCGATCGGGTGATCGCGGCCCGCTGACCGCGCCATGAAAAGGGCCGGCGGATCGCTCCGCCGGCCCCAATCGTCTCGTCCCGCGACAGTCCTACTCCGCGGCGATCGCCTCCGGCCCGCGGGCCAGGTTGCGCAGCACATAGGGCATGACGCCGCCGGCCTTGAAGTAGTCCATCTCTGTGGCGTTATCGATGCGGCACCGGACCGGGAAGCGGGCCATCTTGCCGTCCGACGGGCGGAACAGCTCGACCCACAGGTCCTGACGCGGACGCAGCCGGCCGACATTGGCGTCCGACAGGCCGCGGATGGTGACGATCTCCTCGCCGGTCAGGCCCAGCCGGGTCCAGCCCTCGGCCTTGAACTGCAGCGGCACGACGCCCATCCCGACCAGGTTGGAGCGGTGGATGCGCTCGTAGCTCTCGGCGATGACCGCGCGGACGCCCAGCAGGCGGGTGCCCTTGGCCGCCCAGTCGCGCGACGAGCCGGTGCCGTATTCCTTGCCCGCGAACACCACCAGCGGCCGGCCCTCGGACTGGTACCTCATCGCGGCATCGTAGATCGACATGACGTCCTGCGACGGGAAATGTTTCGTCACCCCGCCCTCGATGTCCGGCGTGATCCGGTTGCGGATGCGGATATTGGCGAAGGTGCCGCGCATCATCACTTCGTGGTTCCCGCGACGCGCGCCGTAGGAGTTGAAGTCCAGCGCATCGACGCCGTGTTCGGTCAGATAATGGCCCGCAGGAGAGGTCTTCTTGATCGAACCGGCCGGGCTGATGTGGTCGGTGGTGATCGAGTCGCCGAAGATGGCCAGCACCCGGGCCTCGACGATGTCGGCGACCGGGGCCGGCTCCATCGACATGCCTTCGAAGTACGGCGGGTTCTGCACATAGGTCGAGGCGTCGTCCCAGGCGTAGGTCTGGCCGCCTTCGACCTTGATGCCCTGCCAGTGCTTGTCGCCCTTGAAGACGTCGGCGTAGCGCTTGGCGAACATGGCCGGGGTGACCGACTTCTTCTGGATGGCGGCGATCTCGGCCGAGGTCGGCCAGATGTCCTTCAGGAAGACGTCCTTGCCCTTCTTGTCCTTGCCGACCGGATCCCTGGAGATGTCGATCCGCATCGAACCGGCCAGGGCGTAGGCCACGACCAGCGGCGGCGAGGCCAGATAGTTGGCCTGGACGTCCGGATTCACCCGGCCCTCGAAATTGCGGTTGCCCGAAAGCACGCTGGTGGCGACCAGGCCGTTGTCGTTGATCGCCTTCGAAATGGTCTCGGCCAGCGGGCCCGAGTTGCCGATGCAGGTGGTGCAGCCGTAGCCGACCAGGTTGAAGCCCAGGGCGTCCAGGTCGTCCTGCAGGCCGGCGGCGGTCAGATAGTCGGTGACCACCTGCGAGCCGGGGGCCAGCGAGGTCTTGACCCACGGCTTGACCTTCATGCCCAGCTTGTGGGCCTTGCGCGCCACCAGGCCGGCGGCGATCAGCACCGACGGGTTGGAGGTGTTGGTGCAGCTGGTGATGGCCGCGATGACCACGTCGCCGTCGCCGAGATCGAACGTTTCGCCTTCCACGGCGACGCGGGGGGCGTCGACCGGACGGTTGAACACCTCGGTGAGGGCCGTCTCGAACGATGGCGCGGCGACGGTCAGCTCGACCTTGTCCTGCGGTCGCTTGGGACCGGCCAGCGACGGCACGACGGCGGCCATGTCCAGCTCGAGCACGTCGGTGAAGACCGGGTCTTCCGAGCTCTCGTCGATCCACAGACCCTGCGCCTTCGCATAGGCCTCGACGAGGGCGACCCGCGCCTTGTCCCGGCCCGTGGCGGTCAGATACGAGATCGTCGCCGCCGAGACCGGGAAGAAGCCGCAGGTGGCGCCGTATTCCGGGGCCATGTTGGCGATGGTGGCCTGGTCCTCGATGGTCAGGCTGGTCACGCCCGGGCCGAAGAACTCGACGAATTTCCCGACCACGCCCTTCTTGCGCAGCATCTGGGTGACGGTCAGCACCAGGTCGGTGGCGGTGGCGCCTTCCGGCAGGGCGCCGGTCAGACGGAAGCCGATGACTTCCGGAATCAGCATCGGGATCGGCTGGCCCAGCATGGCCGCCTCGGCCTCGATGCCGCCGACGCCCCAACCGAGAACGGCCAGGCCGTTGATCATGGTCGTGTGGCTGTCGGTGCCGACCACGGTGTCGGGGTAGGCCAGGGTGGCCTTGCCCTCGGCCGCGGTCCAGACGGTCTGGGCCAGGTTCTCAAGGTTGACCTGGTGGCAGATGCCGGTGCCCGGGGGCACGACGCGGAAGTTGTTGAAGGCCGACGAGCCCCAGCGCAGGAAGTTGTAGCGCTCGATGTTGCGCTCGTATTCGCGCTCGACATTGCGCTCGAACGACTTGCCGTCGCCGAAATGGTCGACCATGACCGAGTGGTCGATGACCAGGTCGACCGGGTTCAGCGGGTTGATCTTCGACGGATCGGCGCCGAGCTTCGACATGGCGTCGCGCATGGCGGCCAGGTCGACCACCGCCGGCACGCCGGTGAAGTCCTGCATCAGCACGCGGGCCGGGCGGAAGGCGATCTCGTGCTCGACCGAGCCCTTGTTGTCGATCCAGGCGGCGACGGCGCGCAGGTCGGCCTCGGTGACCGAGACGCCGTCCTCGTTGCGCAGCAGGTTCTCCAGCAGCACCTTCATCGAGCGCGGCAGGCGGGAAATCCCGGCCAGGCCCGCTTCCTCGGCGGCCGGAAGGCTGTAATAGGCGTATTTCTTGCGCCCGACGGAGAGATCCTGACGGGTCTTGAAGCTGTCGATCGACGGCATGGGAGAGGTTCCTCTGGTTCAAGCCGCCCGGACATCCGGTTGCGCGATCGCGCGACAGACGGCGGGGCGCACAGGTCCCCGCCGCGCGCGGCGAACGCCTGCTGCGGCGAGGCCGGATATAGCGGTGGTTCCGACGGGCGTCCATGTATCCACGACCCCGACGCGGGTATTGATAGGTGTTCGCAACTGGAGCGGCTGCGGATGCTGACCGTCGCCGGCCTCACCCTCTCCCGCGGCGAGCGCGTGCTGTTCCGCGACCTGTCGCTGTCGCTCGCCTCCGGCGAGGCGGTGGCCCTGACCGGAGCCAACGGCGCGGGCAAGACCAGCCTGCTGCGGGCGCTCGCGGGCTTCCTGCGGCCCGACGCCGGCAGTATCGCCTTCGCCGACGTGGACCCCGCCGAGGCGCGGCGCCGCCACCTTCATTGGCTGGGCCATCTGGACGGCCTGAAGGGCGCCCGGCGGGCCCGCGACGAACTCGATTTCCAGTGCCGGTGGCTGGGCGCCGCGCCGGAAGGCGTCGCCGCCGCCGTCGATGTGCTGGCGCTGGAGCCGCTGCTCGACCTCGAGGTGCGCCAGCTGTCGGCGGGCCAGCGCCGCCGCCTCGCCTTCGCCCGGCTGATCGCCGCGCCGCGGCCGATCTGGCTGCTCGACGAGCCTTTCGCCCCGCTCGACGCGCGCTGGCGCGCGGCCCTGGGCCTGCTGATGCAGGCCCACATCGACAAGGGCGGCGCCATTCTCGCCGCCGTCCACGACCCGCTGCCGGTCGCCGCGCGCGCCATCGACATCGGAGCCGGACGGTGAAGGCCCTGCTGATCCTTTGGCGGCGCGAACTGGCCCTGGCCTGGGCCGGCGGCGGCGGTCCCCTGCTGGCCTGCGGCTTCTTCCTCTGTCTGACGGTGCTCGTGCCGCTGGCGGCCGGCGGCGATCCGGCGGGGCTCAGGCCCGTGGCGGGCGGAATCGCCTGGCTGGCGCTGGCCCTGTCCTCGATCCTGTCGCTGGAGCGGCTGTTCGAGCGCGACCTCGAGGACGGCGCCCTCGATCTGATCGCCCTCGGCCCGGTTCCGCTCGAGCTGACCGTGCTGGCCAAGGCCAAGGCCCAGTGGCTCGCCGTCGGCGTCCCGCTGGCCGTCACCGCCCCGGTCGCCGCCATCACCCTCGGTCTGCCGCCCGCGCAGGCCCCGCTGGTCGCCTTCTCCGCCCTGATCGGCGCCCTCGGCTTCGCCCTGACCGGGGCGCTCGGCGCGGCGCTGGCCCTGGGATCGAAGCGCGGCGGCCTGCTGATCGCCGTCGTCGTCCTGCCGCTGTTCATACCCCCGGTGGTGTTCGGCGCCGGCGCCCTGGAGCGGTCGGTCAACGGCCTGTCGCCGGCGCCCGCCCTGGCCTTCCTTCTGGCCTACGTCCTCTTCGCCGCCGTCGTCACGCCCTTCGCCGGCGCGGCGGCGATCCGCAATGCTCAGGGCTGAGGCACAACCCCTCCGCTCATCCCGGCGAAAGCCGGGACCCAGTGCTTTGGAAGATGGCTTGCGGCAAGTCCCCGCGCTCCCGATCCTGAAGCGCCGGCGTCAAGCTGGACAGCCTGGGGTCCCGGCTTTCGCCGGGATGAGCGGACTTTGGGGTCTCAGGCCTTCTTGACGAACTCGGTCCGGAGCACCAGCCCGCGCACCTTCTCGACATTGGCCTCGATCTCGTCCGGATCGCCGGTCAGGCGGATGTTCTTGACCAGGGTCCCGCGCTTCAGCGTCACCCCGCCCGAGCCCTTGACCTTGAGGTCCTTGATCAGGGTCACGCTGTCGCCGTCGGCGAGGAGGTTGCCGTTGCTGTCTTTTGTCGGATCGTCGGTCATGGAACCCGCCTAACGCCTGGCCGCCGCCGCGTCGAGTCCGGCCAGCCAGGCCTCGATCCCGGCGGTGTCGCCGAGGGCGCCGGTCCATTCGTGGACGGGGACATGAGTCTCGTTGTCGCCGCGCGGCCGGTCGCGATAGACCTTCATCGGGATACGGGCGACGACCCGGCCGCCCGGCAGCGGCTCCTCGCGGATTTCCATATAGGCCGTGTCGCCCGAGGTCTCCTGGCCAACCTGGATCGCGCCGAGCGCCTTCAGCAGATCGACGGCGTCGAGGCAGGCCGAGGCGCAGCCGGCGTCGGTCAGCACCCAGGTCCGGGCCTTCATCGGGGCCGCTCCGGCGAGGGCGGCGGCCGTCACGGCCTCTTCCTCGGGCTCGCGCCAGAGCGGCCGGCCTTCGGCGCGCGCGGCGCGCATGCCGTCGGCGGCCGTGGTCAGCCAGGCCAGCACCTCGGGGTTCGACCCCAGCAGGCCCTTGTACTCCTCGATCAGGGCGATGTTCTTTTCGGACGTACGCCAGTCCACCGCCCCGGACCGGGGGGCCCGGGCCCTGACCTCGGCCTCGCCCCACAGGGCCGCCGCCAGGGCGTTGATCCAGGCCGAAGACCCGCCGCCGTTGCCGCGCAGGTCGAAGACCACCGCCGGGGCCTGGCGGATCTCGTCAGCCCGGGCCTCGACAGCGGCCTGCAGGGCCGTCAGGGCGACGCCGTCCTCGCTGGCCGGATCGCCGTCGAAGCCGCCGAGCCCGATCCACTGGCCGCCGCTCCACCGGCGGAGCTCGATGGGGGCCTTGAAGCGGGGGCTGCGCGCCGCGGCGAAGCCCTCGTCGCGGACGGCGTCCGGCAGCTCGCGCCACGTCAGGTCGTAGCGGCGGACTTCGTTACCGACGCGGAACTCGCACTGTTCGGCGCGGCGGACCCACGGATTGTGCTGATCCACGAACAGGGTGGAGGCGTAGATCGCGCGGCGCGACGGCAGCGACCAGCGCCCCGCGCCGCGGCCGACGACCTCGGCGGCCAGCGCCGCGGCGGGGCGGCCGTCGCAGCCGACCAGGATCGCGCCCTCGGGCGGAGCGGCGGGATCGCGGCTGAACACCACCTCGTGGCGTTCCCCGTCCGGTCCGGTGCGCAGGCCGGTCAGGAAACCCGGCCAGTGGGCGGTCCAGGCGTGCCCCATGCCGGCCCAGTCCTTCAGCCCCAGATGCCCATCGTCGAAGGAGGCGGCGTATTCCTGCAGGGCGAAATACCAGGCTTCGTAGCTGTCCGCGGTCCGCGCCCGCTCCAGCGCCAGGGCGAGGCCGGCCTCCAGATGCGGATTGAAGCCCGGGTTTTCGGCGTCAACCGGGCCCGGATGACCGTCGACGATGACGTCATGGAAGGCCCTGGCGTCCTGCCCCAGGGCGGCGCCCCAGTCGTCCGGCGCGGGCGTGGGCGGGGCGTCCTGGGCCAGGACGGGGCCGGCGACGGCGGCGAGGGCGAGGACGGCGGCGGAGGCCGCGGCGAGGGTGCGTGACATGGCGGGACAGGGTTGGGGCGAGTGGATGATCGCCTCTACGGCGACGCTGGCCGCGGCGCCACTTAAGCCTTGGTAATGCGCCCGCGACCGTGCGCCGCTTGCCGTGCGCCTGGCTGGAGCGTAATCGGCGCGGCATGTTCGGCCTCGCCAACCCCGACCGCTTCCTGCGCTTCACCCGACCGCTGACGCCGGTGGTGTGGGGGCTGGCCGTCGTGCTGCTGGCGGTGGCGACCTGGTTCGCCTTCGCCGCGCCCGAGGACTACCAGCAGGGCGACACGGTGCGGATCATGTTCGTCCATGTGCCCGCCGCCTCGATCGGCCTCGCCGCCTACGCCGCGCTGGGCGTCTCCAGCTTCTTCGCCCTGGTGTTCCGCCATCCGCTGGCCGACGCCGCCGCCCGCGCCGCCGCCCTGCCAGGCGCCGCCTTCACCGCCCTGGCCCTGATCACCGGCAGCCTGTGGGGCAAGCCGATGTGGGGCGCCTGGTGGGCCTGGGGCGACGCGCGCCTGATGTCCGTGCTGATCCTGTTCCTGTTCTACGTCGGCTACCTGGCCCTGCGCGCCTCGATCGACGACGAGACGAGGGCCGCCCGCGCCGCCGCCGTGCTCGGCCTCGTCGGCCTGGTGAACCTGCCCATCGTCAAATTCTCGGTCGACTGGTGGAACACCCTGCACCAGCCCGCCTCGTTGCTGCGGGCGGGCGGGCCGGCCATGCCGGCGGTGTTCCTGACCCCCCTGCTGACCATGATGGCGGCCTGGGGTCTGCTCTTCCTCGCCGTCTGGTTGACCGCCATCCGCACCGAGATCGTGCGCCGGCGCGTGCTGTCGATCCGCGCCCGCCGCGCCCTGGAAGCATAGGGGAGGCCCGGTATGCTCGACCTCGATATGGGCCGCTACGCCGCCTTCGTCTGGCCGGCCTGGGCGATCAGCGCCGTGGTGCTCGCCGCCCTCGCCGCCCGCGCCCTGCTCGCCGCCCGCCGCTGGTCGGCCGAGCTCAGGCGGCTCGAAGCCGAACGCCCCGCCAAGGACTGAGCCATGAACCGCTGGTTCGCCGTCATTCCCCTCGTCGCCCTGGTGGCCCTGGTCGCCTTCGCCGCCATCCGCCTGGGCGATTTCACCAGCCGCTCGGTCGCCGAGGGTCGGACCAGCGAGTACCGGCCCGACGCCCTGATCGGCCAGCCGGTGCCCGAGACCGTGCTGCCCATGCTCACCGGCGCGACCGCGGGCCCGGGCGTGCTCGATCTGAAGACCGCCGGCGTCGGCAAGCCGATGCTGATCAACGTCTTCGCCAGCTGGTGCGCGCCCTGCCGCATCGAACACCCCAATCTGATGGCGCTGAAGGCGCGTGGCGTCGCCGTCGTCGGCGTGGCCTGGAAGGACGACCCCGCCGACACCCGCGCCTTCCTCGACGAGCTGGGCGACCCCTATTCCATGGTGCTGGTCGACCGCGAAGGCCGCGCCGGCCTCGACCTGGGCATCACCGGCGCGCCGGAGACCTTCGCCGTCGACGCCATGGGCCGGGTGGTGGCCAAGGCCTCCGGCCCGCTCGTCAACCAGGACGAGATCGACCGCCTGGTCGCCGCCATCCAGGCCCCGCCGCGCCCGCTTCCGACCGCCACAAGCCGGTGACCGCGCCGCATTAACCCTTTTCCGACGGATTTCGTTAACCCTGTCGGCATGAGCGCGATTCGTCCTCCCATACCCTCGCCCCTGTTCCCGACCCAGTCGCCGGGGATTCCCCTCTCGCCCGCCCGCGCCTCGCGCTCCGACTTCTTCCGGGCCGCCCTGGACGGGGTCGCGGCCTCGTCCGCAACGGCGTCCGCCGCGGCCGCGCCCTCCCTCCGGACCGCCCCTCCGGCCGAAGCCTTCCACGGCGGGGATCGTCCGCAGCGGCCCGGATCCCTGCTCGACATCCGGGTCTGAGCGCTCACGCGAAAATGAGGCGCGCCACGCCCGCCGGCGTGATTAAGGTGCGCGCCATGCGCACGAGGGGCTGGATCATCCCTGCGGCGGCCCTTGCGGCCGCCTCCATGGCGGCGGGGTCCAGCGCCCAGCCGGCGGCGCCCCGCGCCCCGCGCGGCGAGGCCCCGCCCGAGCCGGTGGTCATCGAGCTGTTCACCGCCCAGGGCTGCGCCGGCTGTCCCGAGGCCAACGCCCGCGTCGAGGCCCTGGCCGACGAGCCGGGCGTCATCGCCCTGACCTACGCCGTCGACTACTGGGACTATCTCGGCTGGGAGGACACCTTCGCCCGCCCCGAGTTCGCCCAGCGCCAGCGCGCCTACCGCCGGCCGCTCAAGCTGCGGGCCGTCGGTACGCCGCAGGTGGTCATAGACGGCCGCCGCCAGGTTCCCGGCGCCCAGGAGGCCGCGCTCAAGACCGCCGTCGAGGAGGAGGCCGCCCGCCGCGTCTTCCCGCCGGAGATCGAATTCCGCGAAACCGGCGACCGCGTCGGCGTCGGCTCGGGCCGCGCCCCCGCCGGCGGGGCCGAAGTGGTCGCGGTCGTCTATCGGCCCGGTCCCCAGACGGTCGAGATCGCGAGCGGAGACAATCGCGGCCGCACGGTGCGCCACGTCAATGTGGTCCGCTCGGTCCGCAGCCTCGGCGCCTGGACCGGCCGCCCCGCCCTCTACGCCCTGCCCGCCGGCCTGGCGCCGGACGAGGCCGTCGCCGTGCTGGTCCAGGCCCGCGCCGACCGGCGCATCCTCAACGCCGCCGTCCTGCCGCCGCGCTGATCCCGTCAGCTTTCGTCACTGGCCTGCCGGCGCGCCCCGCGCGGACAGTGAGCTTGACCGCCTGCGACCGGGCGGCGACACAGGTGACCGCATGAAACCGGCGCTCCGTCTCCTCGCGACCCTTTGCCTCGCGCTCGCCGGCGCCGCTCCTGCGGCGTGCGCGGCCGCCCGGCAGCCGTCCCCGCAGTCAGCCGTTCCGACCGTCGCCGAGACCCCGGAGGCGCGCGCCGTCGCCCAGATGGTCACCGCCGCCGAACTCGCCGCCTGGGGGCGCGAGCGGGGCGACGCCGAGGCCCTGCTGGTCGCCGCCCGCATGCTCGACGAGGTGCCGCTGCGGGCCGGCTCCGGCGGCGATCCGGGCGCCGCTCCGGTCCTCACCGCGGCCGGACTGCGTCAGGAGGCGGCCGAGCTGGAGCAGGACCGTTCGTCCGTCGACGAGATCGTGGTGACCGGCTCGCGGATCCGCCGGGACGACGTCGAGAGCCCGACGCCCCGGGTCGAGGTCGGGCGGGAGGGCCTGACGGCCCCCCCACCTCCCCCTCCGCCCCCGGCCGCCCGGCCCGCGACGGCCCAGCGCCAGCCGGCCCCGCCCTATCAGCCGGCTCCGCCCCCTCCGCCTCCGCCTCCCCCTCCGCCACCGCCACCGCCACCGCCGCCGCCGCCGCCGCCCATGGTCGGAGTCCGCTCATCGCCGTTCGGCGAGGGGCCGGTCTCGACCGTCAAGCGGCTGGGCTCGCGCGAGAGCTGGAGCTTCCTGATCGATGCGCGCGGGGCCGAGATCCTGCGCGTGGCCGCGATCGGCGACGGCGACACCGACGTCGACCTGACCGTCCGCGACTCGTCGGGCAAGGTGCTGTGCGCCGACGGCCTCGGCGACCACTATCCCGTCTGCACCCTCGCCCCCGGCGCGCCGGCGCGGCTGCGCGTCGACGTGGTCAATCGCGGCGCCCTGTGGACCCGCGTCCAGGTCCTGACCAACTAGCGGTCAGGCGCCGGCCTTCGTGGCGAACGACAGGGCCCCCGCCGCCAGCATCGGAACCTGCGCCGCCATCGTCTTCGCATGGCTCGAGGCGGCGGTGCCGTCGCGCACCCGCCCGGCGATGCCCTGGCAGATGGCGGCCAGCCGGAACAGATTGTAGGCGAACAGCCAGTCCAGATCGGCCGGCCGCGCCCCGGTCAGCCTGGCGTAGCGCTCCACCATCTGCTCCACCGATGGGATGCCCAGCGCCTCGATGTCGGCCCCCGCCAGTCCGTTCCGCGCCGTGGCCGGAATGACCCAGGCGATCAGCAGGTAGGAGAAGTCGGCCATCGGATCGCCCAGGGTCGACAGCTCCCAGTCCAGCACCGCCCGCACCTCGGGTGCGTCGGGGGCGAGGATCAGGTTGTCGAGCCGGAAATCGCCATGGACGATCCTGGTCGGTCCCTCCGGCGGCAGGGTCGCCGGCAGGAATTCGATCAGCCGGTCCATGGCCGGGATCGGCTCGATCTCGGAGGCGCGATACTGTTTGGTCCAGCGCCCGACCTGGCGTTCGAAATAGTTGCCCGGCCGGCCGTAGTCGCCGAGGCCGATGGCCGCCGGATCGAAGGCGTGCAGCGCCGCCAGCGCATCCACCTGGGCGTCGTAGATCGCCCGCCGCTGGTCCGGCGTCATGCCCGGCAGCTTCAGGTCCCACAGCACCCGGCCCTCGACCTTGTCCATGACGTAGAACATCGAGCCGATCACGGTCTCGTCGGTGCACAGGGCCCATGGCCGCGCCACCGGATAGCCCTGGGCGTGCAGGGCCGAGATCACCGTGAACTCGCGGTCGACGGCGTGGGCCGAGGCCAGCAGCGCCCCCGGCGGCTTGCGGCGCAGCACATAGACCCGGCCCGGCGTGGTCAACTCATAGGTCGGGTTCGACTGGCCGCCCCTGAACTGGCGGATCGTCAGCGGCCCGGCATAGCCCTCGACATGGGCGGCCAGCCATTCGCCCAGCCGCGCCTCATCGAGGGCATGGCGGGGATCGACCTCGCGCGTGCCCGAAAAGGTGGCCTGGGGGTCGGCTTGCGGATCGGCGGTGTCGGTCTGGCTCATTGCGCGGCGATGATGGCGGCCCTGACCGCGCCGCGCCAGCCCTTCAGCAGCCGCTCGCGCCCGGCCACGTCCATCCGGGGCTCCCACCGCGCCGGGGCCTCGACCGGATGGTCGTCGAGATCGCCGATCAGGCCGACGCCCAGCGCCGCCAGCTTGGCCGCCCCCAGCGCCGTCATCTCCTGGAAGGCCGGCCGCTCGACCACCACCTCGCAGATGTCGGCGACGAACTGCATGGCGAAAGCGTTGGCCGTCACCCCGCCGTCGACCTTGAGCACCTTCAGCCTCGGCGCCCCGTCCCTGGCCAGGGCGTCGAGCAGGTCCCGGGTCTGGTAGGCGAGCGCCTCCAGCGCCGCGCGCACCATCTGCGCCGGACCGCTGTCCCGCGTCAGGCCGACGATCGTCCCGCGCGCCTCCGGCTCCCACCACGGCGCGCCCAGGCCGGTGAAGCCGGGCACCAGATAGACGCCGCCGTTGTCGCTCAGCCCCTGCGCCATGGCCTCCGAATGGCGCGACTCGCTGATCACCTTCAGCCCGTCGCGCAGCCACTGGATCGCCGACCCGGCCGAGAAGATCGAGCCCTCCAGCGCCCAGGCGACCTGTCCGTCGGCCGCATAGCCCAGCGTGCCCAGCAGCCGGCTGGTCGAGGCCACCGGCGCCGGGCCGACGTTGGCGACCAGAAAGGCTCCGGTGCCATAGGTGATCTTGGCGTCCCCGGCCTTGAGCGCCCCATGTCCCACCAGCGCGGCCTGCTGATCCCCCGCCGCCCCGTGGATCGGCAGAGCCGCGCCGAACAGCGTCGGCTCGCAGTCGCCCATATGGTCGGCGCAGCCCCGGATTTCAGGCAGTCCCGCCATAGGGACATTGAACAGCGCCGCCAGGTCCGGCCGCCACTGGCGCGTCGCCAGATCCATCAGCGAGGTCCGGCTGGCGTTGGTCGCGTCGGTGAAGTGGCTGGTCCCGCCGGTCAGCTTCCAGATCAGCCAGGTCTCGATCGTCCCCAGCTTGACCTCGCCCCGCTCCGCCCGTTCTCGCGCCCCCGGAACGGCGTCGAGCAGCCAGGCGAATTTCGAGGCCGAGAAATAGGGATCGAGGATCAGTCCCGTCGCCGCCTGCACCGCCGGCTCATGCCCGGCCGCCGCCAGCCGCCCGGTCGCGTCCGCCGTGCGCCGGTCCTGCCAGACGATGGCCCGGTGCAGCGGCTCGCCCGTCGCCGCGTCCCAGATCACCGACGTCTCGCGCTGGTTGGTGATGCCGATGGCCGCGAACCGCCCCACGCCCCCCGCCTTGCGGATGACCTCGCGGCAGGTCTGCAGCGTCGCCGTCCAGATCTCCGCCGCATCGTGCTCGACCCAGCCCGGCCTCGGAAAATGCTGCGCCAGCTCGATCTGGCTGACCGCCACGGGCCGCAAGCCCCCCTCCGGCGCGCACTCGAAGGCGATGGCCCGGGTCGAGGTCGTGCCCTGGTCGATGGCGAGGATCAGACTTTGCATCGCCCCATCTTACGCAGGCCAAAGCGATGCGGTTAAGTGCCTTCCATGCACACCGCCTCCTTCGCCGGCGTCCAGGACGCCGCCCGCCAGATCGCCGGCCACGCCGTGCGCACGCCGCTGATCGAGAGTCCGGCCCTGAACGCCCATGTCGGCGGTCGCGTCCTGCTCAAGGCCGAGACCCTGCAGGTCGCGGGCGCCTTCAAATTTCGCGGCGCCTGGAATCGAATCAGCCGCCTGGCCCCCGACGAGCTGAAGCGCGGCGTCGTCGCCTATTCCTCCGGCAACCACGCCCAGGCCGTGGCGGCGGCGGCGCGGATGATGGGGACCAGCGCCATCATCGTCATGCCCGCCGACAGCCCTTCGGTGAAGGTCGAGGGCGTCCGGTCCTTCGGCGGCGAGGTCCGCATGTACGACCGCTACAGCGAGAGCCGCGAGGCCATCGGCGAGGAGATCTCGGCCTCGAGGGGCTCGGTGCTGGTTCGCCCCTTCGACGACCCCTTCGTCATCGAGGGCCAGGGCACCGTCGGGCTGGAGATGATCGACCAGGCCAAGGCCGCCGGCGCCCACATCGATCAACTGTTGTGCGGCGCCTCGGGCGGCGGACTGATCGCCGGAATCAACCTGTCGATGGCGGCCCTGTCGCCGCACACGCCGGTGATCGCCGTCGAGCCGAAACACTACAACGACATGCAGCTGTCGATCGCCGCCGGCGAGCGGCTCACCCATCCGCCCGCCCCCGGCACGATCTGCGACGCCCTGATGACCGATCGCCCGGGCGAGCTGACCTTCCCGATCAACCGCCGCGTCGACCGGGTCGAAACCGTCTCCGACGCCGAGGTCGCCGAGGCCGTGCGCTACGCCTTCCGCGTCCTCAAACTGGTGGTCGAGCCCGGCGGCGCCGTGTCGCTGGCCGCCCTGCTGGCGGGCAAGGTCCAGACGAAGGGCCGCGTCACGGCCCTTGTCCTGTCCGGCGGCAACGTCGACCCGGCCCTGTACGCGGCCATCATCGAGGATCGCTTCGATCCGGAAACCTGGGGGAAGACCGCATGAGCCGCACCGAACGCAGGGGCGCGCCCACCCCCGTCGCCGACCTGCCCGGACTGGTGGGGCAGGAGGTCGGCGTCAGCCGCTGGATCACCGTCGACCAGGCCCGCATAGACGCCTTCGCCGATATCACCGAGGACCGCCAGTTCATCCACATCGATCCGGAGGCGGCGAAGGCGACGCCGTTCGGCGGGACCATCGCCCACGGCTTCCTGACCCTCAGCCTGCTCTCGGCCATGACCTATGACGCCGTGCCGCCGCTTGAGGGGGTGGTGATGGGCGTCAACTACGGCTTCGACAAACTGCGCTTCCTCGCCCCGGTGATGTCCGGCTCGCAGGTCCGCGGCCGCTTCAAACTCCTCTCCGCCGAGGACAAGGGCGGCGGCCGCTGGCTGCTCAAGCACGAGGTCACGATCGAGATCGACGGCGCCGAAAAGCCCGCCCTGATCGCCGAATGGCTGGGCATGCAGGTGGTGGGCTGAGCCTCACCTCAGCCGCATCACGAACCCGCTCTCTGGCGCCGTCGGCATCCGGTTGATGCGCATCCTCAAATCCTGTGGCGGCACGTCATGGTCCATGCCGACCAGCAGAGCCGCGGCCCGCTTGATCAATTCGACCGTGATCCGTTCGCCCGGACAGCGATGGTCCAACGCTGCGTCGCCCGCGCCCTGCGCCGCGATCCGGTCCGGCGACGCTCCGCCCAGGAACCGCTCCGGATCGAACCGCATCGGATCCGCCCAGCGCGCCGGGTCGTGGTTGGCGCCGTGCAGATCAGCCAGCACCCATTCGCCCGTGCGGAAGCCGCGGCCGCGCCATTCGAACGGCTGCAGCACGCGCCCGGCGATGGCCGGGAAGAACGGAAAATAGCGCCGCACCTCCTGCGCGAACGCCTCCAGCGCCGCATCATCGCCGTCCCTCAGCCGCTCGCGCCAGCGCGGCCGCCGGTGCAGCGCCATAGCGGCCAAGACGATAAACCGCGCCACCGCCACCGTCGGCCGCAGCAGGTTGATCAGCTCGACCGCCGCCACCTTGACCGGCAACCGGTCGCCGGCCTCGTCGGTCCACGACGCCACCTCGGCCAGGGGTTCCCCAAAAGCAGCGCCGGCTCGCCCACTGCGCTGCTCGCGGATCATGCGCCGCGCCCATCGCTCGTTCCTCTTGCGCAGCAACAGGGCGCCCGCGACGTCCGGCCCGATGGAGCCAGCCCGTCCGACCATGGCGGAGAACTCGTGCGTCCGCATCGCCGCCGCGCGACCGTCGAGCGGCGCGCCCGCCCATGCGCAGACCGCGTCGCACAGGATCCGCTCCGACTGCCGCAGCAATACGAACGGCTCGTCCCGGGGCCAGTCCTCCACCCGCCGTCGCCACGCCGCCTCGAACAGGCTTGTCAGGCGCGCGATGGACGCCGACGTCATCAACGCCAGGAACTGTCCCTTGCGCCGCCGGTGCGCCTCGCCGTCCAGGCTCTGGACGCTGCCCTTGTCCTGCAGCAGCCGCAGCGTCGTCGGCGGCATCGCCCCGGCCCGCGTGAACCGCCCCGGCGTATAGAAGGCCTCTGGCGCATCCCCGCCGCCGATGGCCACGGCGGGCAATCCGCCCAGCCGCAGCTCCAGCCAGCCGGACGCCGGAATCCGCCGCGTCAGGAATTCGTAGCCGTCGCTCAGATAGCCGGCCGTTCGGTCCCTCATTCCCCGCCGATGCCCTCGATGACGCGGCCGGAGCCCTCGCACGTCGGGCACGGCCGGTCGCCGATATAGCCGGCGCCGTTGCAGCCGGGGCAGACAGTCTCGCCGGTCCCGGGCGTGCCGGGCACGGCCTCGTCGCCGGGAGCGGGGGTGAGGGGAACCTCGGTCATGTGCCGGTAACGCACCGGGCGCTGACAAGGTTCAGGGCTTCCCCGCGCGCGCAGGCCAGCGGTCGCGACGGAGCTTCCAGGCGCAAGCAGCTCCGCCTGCAGCTCCACAAACTCCAAACGTCAAACTCGTCCAGAGATCGACTAGTCCCAGCACCAGCGGAGCCATGCCTCCGCATAAGGCACCGACAAGTGTGCAGGCGCTGACCCACAACCAGTTCGGCTGGATCGAGCGCGCGAATAGGTGGCAGACAACGCCTGTTACGGCCGCGGGGACGACGCCCACGACGTAGCCGACGACAACTGACAGAAGTATTGCGAAGGGGAGTTCCGGAACATAGTCTGCGAAGGACGCGCCGACGTTACTGCTGGCTGTCACCAGCACCCAAGCCAGTCCGATCCACGCGACCCCGGTCCCGACTAGAGGCCCCAGCAGGCTGAAAACCCCGACGGTGCCGACGAACTGGCCTGTGACAGAGCGATCGCCCAAGTCCGGAACCTAAGGCCGCGCTTCGGCTGCCGACATGTGACCGCCAGCCGCAGTCACCCCTCCCCGAGGCACCTCAGCGCCACTTCCAGATTGCGCAGTCCGTCCTCGCCCGTCACCGCCGCCGGCTCGCCGGTGCGGATGGCGTGGGCGAAGGCTTCCAGCTCCTTCTTCAGCGGCTCGGCGGGCCAGCTGTTCACGGCGCGGGTCTGATAGGAGCCGTCGGCCTGCTGGCCGAAATACTCCGTCACCTGGCGGGTGATCAGGTCGGCGACCACGAATTTGTTGCGCGTCGCCACCTGCAGTGTGCGCACCTTGTAGGGGGTCACCCAGTTGGTGGTGATGTGGGCGATGACCCCGTTCTCAAGCCGGAACTGCAGCAGGGCGGTGTCCTCGCGCTCGGCCCGGGTGCGGGCCAGCTGCGGCTGGACCTCGACGATCTCGCTGTCGGTCAGGTGGCGGATGATGTCGATGTCGTGCACCGCCAGGTCGATGACCACCCCGACCTCTCCCATGCGCGGCGGGAAGGGGCCGACCCGGGTGATCTGGATCGAGATGATGTCGTCGCCGTCGATGGCCCGCTTGACCGCGTCCACCGCCGGGTTGAAGCGCTCGACCTGCCCGACCATCAGCACCCGGCCGTTGGCCTTCGCCGCATCGATCATCCGCTGGGCGTCCGCCAGGGTCGCCGCGATCGGCTTCTCGACCAGCACATGGACGCCCTTCTCCAGCAGGGCCACCGACAGGTCGGCGTGGTGCCGGTTCGGCGTCGCCACCACGGCCGCGTCCAGCCCCGCGCCGACGAAGGCCTCGGCCGTCGTCATCGCCGCCGCGCCATAGGCGGCCGCCACGCCCTCGGCGGTCACGGCGTCGGGATCGAAGACATGGGTCAGCTCGACGTCGCGGATGTCGGTCAGCACCCGGGCGTGGTTGCGCCCCATGACGCCGGCGCCGGCGACGCCGAACTTCAGGACAGGCTCGTGTGTGGTCATCGGATCAGGCCCTGAAGCTGGCGACGGCGGCGATGATGCGGTCCTGGGTCGCCTCGTCCAGGTCGGAATGCATCGGCAGGCTGATGACCCGGTCCTTGAGCCGTTCGGTGACCGGCAGCCCCTGCGGCCCGCGCGGATACATGTCGTAGGCCGGCTGCAGGTGCAGCGGGATCGGATAATAGACCGCCGTCGGCACCCCCTGCTCTTTCAGGTGCGCCGCCAGACCGTCCCGGTCCTCGTGCTCGATCGTGTACTGGGCCCAGTTGGAGACATTGCCTTCCGGCACGTCCGGGACCGCCGCCACATGCGGGCGCAGGCCCTCGTTGTAGCGGGCGGCGATGCGGTTGCGCCATTCGATCTCCTCACCGAACACCTTCAGCTTCTCGATCAGCACCGCCGCCTGGATGGTGTCCAGCCGGCTGTTCAGCCCGATGCGCATGTTCAGATATTTGGGGTCGTGGTCGAAGGAGCGGTCCTTCAGGTCCAGCGCCACCGCCTTGCCGTGCACCCGGATCGAGTCGATCAGCTGGGCCAGGTCGTCGTCATTGGTCAGCACCGCCCCGCCGTCGCCGTAGCAGCCCAGCGGCTTGGCCGGGAAGAAGCTGGTGGTGGTGATGTCGGCCCACTTCAGCGGATGCTCGCCGTTCAGGGTGCAGCCGAAGCCCTGGGCCGAATCGGCGATCAGCTTCAGCCCGTACCGGTCGCAGATCGCCCTGATGGCCGGATAGTCCGCCGGCTGGCCGAACAGGTCGACGGCGATGACCACGCGCGGCTTCAGCCGGCCTTCCTTCAGCGTCGCCTCGATGGCCGCCTCCAGATGGCCCGGGTCCATGTTGTAGGTCGTCGCGTTGACGTCGACGAACACCGGCTCGGCGTCGAACCAAGGCACGATCTCGGCGGTGGCCGCGAAGGTGAAGCTCGGCACGAACACCGCGTCGCCGCGCCCGATCCCCCAGGCCATCAGCGGCAGGGCCAGGGCGTCGGTGCCGTTGGCGCAGCCCAGGGCGTGCTTCGCCTTGCCGAAGGCGGCCAGGTCGGCCTCGAACTGGCGCACCTGCGGCCCCATCACCCAGGCGCCGCCGACCACGGCCTGCTGCACCGCGGCCTCGATGGCGCCGCCCAGCCGCAGCCGCTGGGCCTGAAGGTCGATGAACGGAATGGTCATGCCGAAGCTCTCCGATCGCGCGGTTTCGGCCGCGCCGGGGTGGCGCTCCCTACCAAATCGTCCGCCGCCACGCCAAATCGCGGCGAGTCACTTCCCGTGACGGGTTGCAACGACCGCGTACGGCGCCGTATGCGCGGATCATGACATCCGGCGTTCCCGCCGTCTTCCTCGATCGCGACGGCGTCCTGATCGAGGACTCCGGCTACCCCCATCTGGAAGAGCATCTGCGCTTCACCCCCGGCGCCTGCGAGGCCGTGCGCCGCCTTAACCAGCTCGGCTATCTCTGCGTCGTCGTCACCAACCAGTCCGGCGTCGCCCGCGGCCTGTTCAGCGAAGACCGGATGAAGGCCTTCAACGCCCTGCTGGTGCGGCGCATGGCGGCGAAGCAGGCGGTTATCGGCGCCGTCTACGCCTGCCCCTTCCACGCCGAGGCCCTCGACGAGCGCTACCGCCACCCCGACCATCCCGACCGCAAGCCCAACCCCGGCATGATCCTGCGCGCCATCGCCGACCACCACATCGATCCGGCCCGGTCCTTCCTGATCGGCGACCAGGCCTCGGACCTCGAGGCGGCCCGCCGCGCCGGCATCCCGGGCTTCCGCTTCGAGGGCGGCAACCTCGATCATTTCGTAAAAGACCTCCTCGGCCATTGAAGGAATTCGTCCGGCGGTGAATTACTCCGGCCTGACTCCGGAGCCCTCCATGACCCAGACTTTCGCCGAACGCCGCTGGACCAGTCCCGACGGGCTTTCCCTCTACGCCCGCGACTACCCCGCCGCCTCCGGCCCGGCCAGGCTGCCGGTCATCGCAATCCACGGCCTGACCCGCAACTCCGCCGACTTCGGGGCCATCGCCCCCCTGATCGCCCAGAGCGGCCGGCGCGTGCTGGCCATCGATGTGCGCGGCCGCGGCCAGTCGGACCGCGCCCCCGACCCGATGACCTACCAGCCGGTCAACTACGCCCACGACGTCCTCGCCCTGCTGGATCAGGCCGGGATCGCCCGCGCCGTCTTCCTCGGCACCTCCATGGGCGGGCTGATCACCATGGCCCTGGCCGCCATCCGCTCGAAGGTCATCGCCGCCGCCATCATCAACGACGTCGGCCCCGAGGTGGCGAAGGAGGGCCTCGCCCGCATCGCCGCCTATTCCGGCCAGCCCGTCGACACGCCCGGCTGGGCCGAGGCCGCCGCCTATGTGAAGCAGCACAACGCCGTCGCCTTCCCCCACTACACCGACGCCGACTGGGACGCCTTCGCCCGCCGCGTCTTCCGCATCGGCACGGAGGGGTCGCCGGTGCTCGACTACGACCCCGACATCGCCGTCCCGATCCGCGCCGCCGGCGCCAGGGCCCTCGTCCCGAATCTGTGGCCCATGTTCACCCGTCTGACGAAGGCGCGGCCGGTCCTGCTGGTGCGCGGTGAATCCTCGGACCTGCTCAGCGAGGCCATCGCCGCGAAGATGCGCAAGCGCGCCCCGAAGATGGATTTCGTCGAGGTCCCCGGCGTCGGCCACGCCCCCATGCTCGACGAGCCCGAGGCCAAGGCGGCGATCTTCCCGTTCCTGGGGGAGCTTCCCTGACTTTCGTCACCCTCCGGCAAGGCGCTTCAGCGCCGCGACCGAGGATGACGAAAAGAAAATGCTGGCCCTGATCAGGCGTCCGGCACGTTCGCCTCAAGCTCGTCCAGCCACACCCGCGCCGTGCTGTCGGACGGCGCCCGCCAGTCCCCGCGTGGCGACAGCGAACCGCCGGTGACCACCTTCGGCCCGTTCGGCAGGGCCGAGCGCTTGAATTGCGCCGTCTGGAAGAACCGCACCAGAAACTTGCGCAGCCAGTGTTTGATCGTCGCCAGGTCGTATTCGATCTTCTCGGCCTCCGGCGTCCCGGCCGGCCACTCTCCCACCGAGGCGTCCTTCCACGCCTGATGCGCCAGATACGCCACCTTCGACGGCTTCAGGCCGAAACGGGTGATGTAGAACAGGAAGAAGTCGTTCAGCGCATAGGGCCCGACCGTCCCCTCGGTCGACTGGAGCTGTCCGTCCTTCGCCGGCACCAGCTCCGGCGAGATCTCCGTTCCGAGGATGCCGCGCAGGATCGGAACCACCGCCTCGCCGACCACCGCCCGGTCCGCGACCCAGCGGATCAGATGGCGCATCAGCGTCTTCGCCACCCCGCCGTTGACATTGTAGTGGCTCATGTGGTCGCCGACGCCATAGGTGGCCCAGCCCAGCGCCAGTTCCGACAGGTCGCCGGTGCCCAGCACGAAGGCGCCGTTCTGGTTGGCCAGCCGGAACAGATAGTCGGTGCGCAGGCCCGCCTGCACGTTCTCGAAGGTGATGTCGTGCACCGGTTCGCCGCGGGCGAACGGATGGCCGATGCCCTCCAGCATGGTCATCGCCGTCGGCCGTATGTCGATTTCGGCCCCGGTGACGCCCAGCGCCTTCATCAGCGCCCAGGCGTTCGACTTCGTCCCTTCCGAGGTGGCGAACCCGGGCATGGTGTAGCCGAGGATGCCCGACCTCGGCAGGCCCAGCCGGTCGAAGGCGCGGCACGCCACCAGCAGGGCGTGGGTCGAATCCAGTCCGCCCGAGACGCCGATGACGATCCGCTCGCCATTTGTCGCCTTCAGCCGCCGCATCAGCCCCTGAACCTGGATGTTGAAGGCCTCGAAGCAGTCCTGGTCCAGTCGCCGCGCGTCGTCGGGCACGAACGGGAACCGGTCCAGGGGTCGGATCAGGTCGCCGCTGACGGCCGCCTCGCGCGCCTCGAACAGGACCCGCTCGAACAGATAGCCGTCCAGCTCGTCGCGGGCGCAGTCGGCGAAGGTGCCGTTGCGCAGCCGGTCCAGCCCGATCCGCTCCACATCGACGTCGGCCACCGTCAGGTGGCTTTCCAGGGCGAACCGCTCGCCGTCCGCCAGCCGCACGCCGAGTTCGTGAATGGTCGCCTGACCGTCCCAGGCCAGATCGGTGGTGCTCTCGCCCCATCCGGAGGCGGCGAACACATAGGCCGCCATGGCCCGCGCCGACTGGCTGGCGCACAGCAGGGCCCGCTCGTCGGCCTTGCCGATGACGATGTTCGACGCCGACAGGTTCAGCAGGATGCGCGCGCCCGACATCGCCTGCCGCGTCGAGGGCGGCAGCGGGGCCCAGTAGTCCTCGCAGATTTCCACCCCGAACACGAAGCCGGGCCGGTTGGGAGCCTCGAACACCAGATCGGTTCCGAACGGAACCTCCTCGCCCGCCAGCGTCAGGTCCCCGTCGCGGCTCGATACGTCGCCGCCCGCCGAGAACCAGCGCTTCTCGTAATATTCCCGGTAGTTGGGCAGATAGGTCTTGGGGATGACCCCGAGGATGCGGCCGTTCCCCAGCACCACGGCGCAGTTGTAGAGCCGGTCCTCGCGCCGCAGCGGGGCCCCGACCACCGTCACGACGCCGCCCTCCGCGGTCAGGGGCGCCAGCCGCGCCACCTGCCGCTCCACCTCGTCGAGCAGGGCCCCCTGCATGACCAGATCGTCGATGGCGTAGGCGCTCAGGGACAGTTCGGGGAACACCAGCAGGTCGACGCCGCGGTCGCCGGCCTGCCGGATCAGGGCCATATGCTCTTCGGCGTTGGCCGCCGGATCGGCCGTGTACGCCACCGGCGTGGCCGCCGCGACGCGGACGAAGCCGTGGGTGGTGGGGGAGTGGAAGGCTCTCGTGGGCAAAGGCGTTGTTCCTGGCTCAAGGCGTTCTAGCGTGACAACGCGCGGCGGTCACGGATGGTGCTGCCGAACCGTCCTCCCCGGTCGTCACCCTCGGGCTTGACCCGAGGGCGAGACCGTCCGGTGCTCCGTCGACGAATGCACGGGAGCGCTCGCGAGGCCGTCCAAAGCGCACAGCCCGCCTCGCCCTCTGATCCTCGGGTCAAGCCCGGGGATGACGGTTTAAGCGACAGCGCGTGACTGGCCCGCTTCGCCCCGCTAAAGCCAACCCATGAACGACGCGCCGAAAAAGGGCTGGCTGTCCCGCCTGACGCAGGGTCTGTCCCGCTCCTCCAAACAGATGACCGAGCAGGTCGTCGCCGCCTTCGTCAAGGAGCCCCTGTCCGAGGCGGCCCTCGAGGGGCTGGAGGAGCATCTGCTCGAATCCGACCTCGGCCCCGCCGCCACCGACCGCATCGTGGCCCGCTTCCGCGAGCTGCGCTTCGGGGCCGGCGCGAACGAGCGCGAGGTCAAGGAAGCGCTGGCCGAGGCGGTGGCCTCGGAGCTGGTCAACCACGAGGCACGCTACGAACCGCTGGACGGCCCCCGCCCCTTCGTCACCCTGTTCGTCGGGGTCAATGGCTCGGGCAAGACCACCACTCTCGGCAAGATCGCCGCCGACCTGACCGGCCAGGGCGCCAAGGTGATGATCGTGGCCTGCGACACCTTCCGCGCCGCCGCCCGCGAACAGCTCAAGGTCTGGGCCGAACGCGCCGGGGCGACCTTCGAGAGCCGCCGCGACGGCGCCGACCCCGCCGGCCTCGCCTTCGACGCTTACAGCCGCGCGAAGGCGGAAGGGTTCGACGTGGTCCTGATCGACACCGCCGGCCGTCTGCAGAACAAGTCCGCCCTGATGGACGAACTGCTCAAGATCGTCCGGGTGCTGAAGAAGATCGACCCCGAGGCCCCGCACGAGACCCTGCTGGTGCTTGACGCCACCGTCGGTCGCAACGCCCTGGAGCAGGAGAAGATCTTCGGCCGCACCGCCTATGTCTCCGGCATCGTCATGACCAAGCTGGACGGCACGGCCCGCGGCGGCGTCCTGGTGCCGGTGGCCCAGGCCTCCGACGCGCCGATAAAGCTGATCGGCGTCGGCGAGGGGGTCGAGGACCTGCAACCCTTCGACGCCCGGGCCTTTTCACGCTCGCTGGTGGGACTCGAGGACTGACGCATGAGTGAGCCGCAAACCCCGACGCCGCCCGCCGCGCCAAGGGAGTCGAACCTGCGTCAGCTGGTCGATTTCGGCGGCCTGCTGGCCTTCGGCCTCGCCTTCCTCGTTCTGCGGCTGCGCGGCGTGAGCGGGGACGAGGCGCTGGTCCAGGCCACCTGGGCCCTGGTGGCCGGCTCCGTGGTCGCCGTGGCAGTCGGCCTCGTCGTCGAGAAGCGGCTGGCGCTGCTGCCCCTGATCGTCGGCGGGTTCGCGCTCGTCTTCGGCCTGCTGACCCTGTTCACCGGCGACGGCCTGTGGGTCAAGCTGAAGGTCACCATCCTGAACGGCTGCCTCGCCGTCGCCCTGTGGGGCGGACTGGCGCTGGGCAAACAGCCCTTGCGGGCCCTGCTCGGCTCGGTCATCCCCATCAACGACCGGGCCTGGCGCATCCTGACCTTCCGTTACGGCCTGTTCTTCCTCTGCGTCGCCATCGTCAACGAACTGGTGCGCAACGAGGCGCTGGTCGTCTGGGCCGCCGAAGGCATGGGCCGTGGCGACGTCGATCCGGCCGACGTCTGGGTCAGCTTCCGCGGCGTGCTGTGGATCGCCTCGTCGGTCTTCGGCCTGTCGCAGGTGCCGCTGATCCTGCGCAACCTGACCTCGACGGACAAGCCGGTCGATCCGATGGCCCCGGCCGAGCCCGACCGCGCCCCCTGATCCGCCTTCCGGACGCCTGCGGATCGTCCGTCGTCAAACCGTAAAGCGCGGCTGCTACCTATGCGGTGCAGTCGAGGGGACACGGTCGATGGTCAAGTCGGGTTCGAAAGCCAAACGCGGCGGCCTCGCCGCCTCGCCCAGCCACCTCATGCACCGGGTGCTGCAGCTGGCGCTCGACATCTATGCCGAGGAGGCGGGCCCCGACGGCCTGACCCAGCGCCAGTTCGCCGTGCTCGAGGCCGTGTCGCACAAGTCCGGCCTGACCCAGACCGATCTCGTCCGCGCCACCGGCATCGACCGGTCGACGCTGGCGGACCTCGTCGCACGCATGACCACGAAGGGGTTGCTGGCGCGGGAGCGCTCGGTCGTCGACGCCCGCGCCAAGGCCGTCCGCCTCTCCGAGGCCGGCGCCGCGGCGCTCGAGGCCGCCCGCCCGCGGGTCGAGGCCGCCGACAAGCGCATCCTCGCCCTGCTGCCCAAGGGCAAGCGCGACGGCTTCCTCGCCCTTCTCGCCGATCTCGCCGGAGAGGCCGACGCGGCGCCGGAGAAGGCCAGAGCCGAGCTCAAGGCCGCGAAGAAGGCCGCCAAGCTGGCGAAGAAGGCGGCCAGGGCCGACAAGCCGAAGAAGGCCCCGAAGCTCAAGCTGGTCGAACCGGCCTAGGATTTCCTTTTCCCCCGCAGGGGAGAAGGAACCCTCGATCAATCCATCAGCTGCTGCGCCAGGTACACATAGTGCCGCGCCCAGCGCCGCGCATTGGCCACCGGGTCGGCGTCGTTGGAATGCCCGCCCGACGTCTCTTCGTAATACAGGTGGTCGTGGCCCATATCGCCCAGCCGCGCCGCGAATTTGCGGGCATGGCCCGGATGCACCCGGTCGTCGCGCGTGTTGGTGGTGATGTAGACGCGCGGATAGTCCGCATCCGGACGAAGATTCTGATAGGCCGAGTAGCGGGCGATGAAGGCCGCCTCCTCCGGGATGCGCGGATCGCCGTACTCGCCGATCCACGACGCCCCCGCCGGCAGTTCGTGATAGCGCAGCATGTCGATCAGCGGGCTCTCGATCACCGCCGCATTGATCAGCTCCGGATGCTGGGTCACCGCCACCGAGGTCAGCACCCCGCCGTTCGAGCGGCCGTATATGCCGGTGCGGCGCGGGCTGGTGATGCCCCGCTCATGCAGGTCGCGGGCGACCGCCGCATAGTCGTCGAAGGCCAGCTGCCGGTTCTCCTTCAGCACCGACTGATGCCACTCCGGCCCGAATTCGCCGCCGCCGCGGATGTTGGCGTTGACGTAGACGCCGCCGTTCTCGAGCCACAGCTTGCCCATCTCGGGGATGTAGGCCGGCGGCTTCGACACCTGGAACCCGCCATAGCCGTAGATGATCGTCGGCGCATGCCCGTCCATGACCAGATCGCGCGGCCGGACGACGAAATACGGGATCTTCGTCCCGTCCGACGACGTCGCCTCGAACTGCTCGACCACATGGGTCGAGGCGTCGAACCGGGCGGGGGCGGTTCGCAGGGTTTCCGGGGCCGATGCGGTCGGCTCCAGAAGGCTCAGCGTCATCGGCGTCAGGAAGCCTTGCGACGAGACGAACACCCGGCCGGATTTCTTCGATGAATCCCCAAGCCCGACATCGCTGTTGGCGGCCACCGGGATGTCCGTCGCATGCCAAGCGCCGAGACGAGCCGAAGGGGCCGGGCCGAACGTGAACCTGACCAGCTTGCCGACGACGTTGTCCGAGATCGCGGCGACGATCGAGTCTCCGAGCACGGCCACCTGCTGAAGGGACTGGCGATCGTTCGGCTCGAAAACCAGTTCCTGGTCGCTGTCGACCGATATGGTCGACGGGCCCGAACCGTCGAGCTGGGCCAGATCGATCGAAAGCAGGGAGCCCGGCCTGAAGTCCCGTCCGCGGAAGGTCCACGGCTCGTCGTTGGAGAGAATGAGCCGGTCGCCGAGCACGCCCTGAACGCCGACCCGTTCCGGCAAATTCAGCTTCACCGGCTGCCCATCCTTGAGCAACCACGTCTCGCTGCGGAAGGTGTCCAGCGGCCGGTTGATCAGCACCGCTAGGATCTCGCCATCCCCGTCCCGGTACACGCCCGGGCTCACCCCGTATCCGCCGTCGCCGATGTCGCCGCGATAGACCTCGGTCGCCTCCGCCAGCGTCTGGCCGCGCTTCAGCGCCTTGACGATGAAGGGATAGCCGCTCTCCGTCAGCGTATCCGGTCCGAAGTCGGTGGCCACCAGCAGGGTGTCGCGGTCCAGCCATTCGATGCGGTGCTTGCCCTCCGGCAGCACGAAGCCGTCCTCGACCCACAGCCCCGTCGCGGTGTCGAACTCGCGCACCACCACCGCGTCCTTGCCGCCGTCCGACAGCGACACCAGACAGCGCGTCTCGTCCGGCGCGAGGCAGTCCGCGCCCTTCCACACCCAGTCCTTGCCCTCGGCCCGCGCCAGGGCGTCGATGTCGAGCAGCGTCTCCCACTGCGTGCTATCCGACCGGTACGAGTCCAGCGTCGTCCGCCGCCAGATCCCCTTCGGGTTCCGGGCGTCCTGCCAGAAATTGCCGATCCCTTCGCCGAGGAAGCTCGGCCCCGGAATCCGGTCGGTCGCCGACAGGATGTCGAACGCCTGCTGACGGAAGGTCTCGTAGCGCCGGTCGCCGGTCAGGGCCGCGAGGCTCTTCTCGTTCTCCGACGCGACGAACGCCATGGCCTCGGCCCCGTTCACCTCTTCCAGCGCCAGGTGATCGTCCGCGGCCCGCACCCCGGCCGGGCTCAGGTCCGCCGGGAAGTGCGGGTTCGCGGCCCCGTCGCAGTCTTCACAGGCGGTCGTGACCCCGGTGGCGAGGCGCTCTTCCTGCGAGTTGGCCTGTTGAGCAGCGGCGGGCGTGGTCGCCAGAAGCAGCGCCGGAATGGCGGCGGTCAGAAGCAGATGACGCATCAATAAACTCCGCTCATCCCGGCGAAAGCCGGGACCCAGTTCTTTGGACGACCGGCGCCGCCCGGGTTCACGATCCGCTCATCCCGACCACCGGCGCTTCAACGAACACGCTGGGTCCCGGCTTTTGCCGGGATGAGCGGAATGTTGCAGTCAGTCCGCCGGCTGATCCATCAGCCGCCGGGTCAGATAGGTGTATTCCAGCGCGATCCGCCGCGCCGTCTCGCGCAGGTTGGCGCCCGCCGCGTGGCCCCCGTCGGTGTTCTCGTAGAACAGCACCGGATAGCCCAGCTCCTCAAGCCGCGCCGCCGCCTTGCGCGCATGGCCCGGATGCACCCGGTCGTCCTTGGTCGAGGTGTGGATGAACACCTCCGGGTAGGGCTGGCCCGCGCGCAGGTTCTGGTACGGCGAATAGCGCTCGATCCAGGCCCGCTCTTCCGGCACGTCCGGATTGCCGTACTCCGCCATCCACGAGGCCCCCGCCAGCAGTTTGTGGAAGCGCAGCATGTCGAACAGCGGCACCTGGATGACCGCCGCGTTGATCAGGTCCGGCCGCTGGGTCAGCATCGCCCCCATGAACAGCCCGCCCTGCGAGCCGCCCATGATGCCCAGCTTCGGCTGGCTGGTGATGTTGCGCGCGATCAGATCCTGGGCCACCGCCTGGAAGTCCTCGTGCGCCCGCTGCCGGTTCTCCTGCAGCGCCGCCTGGTGCCAGCGCGGCCCGAACTCGCCGCCGCCGCGCGTATTGGCCACCACATAGACGCCGCCCCGCTCCAGCCACAGCTTGCCGACCGTGGCCGAATAGCCGGGCAGCAGCGACGACTGGAAGCCGCCGTAGCCGTACAACAGCGTCGGGTTCGACCCGTCCATCGGCATGTCGCCGTTGTGGACCACGAAATACGGAATCCTCGTGCCGTCGGCCGAGGTCGCCTCGAACTGCTCGACCACCATGCCCTCGGCGTCGAACTTGGCCGGCAGCGACTTGACCACCTCCGCCGAACCCGCCGAGGCGTCCGCCAGGTACAGGCTCGAAGGGTTCAGATAGCCGGCCACGCTGACGAAGACCTGGTCGTCGCGCTCGCTGGCCGAACCCACCCCGACGGTGACGTTCTGCGGCAGGCCCAGCCGGGTGCGGCTCCACTCGCCCGCCGGATTGGGCTCATAGACATAGACCGAGCCGCGCACGTTCTCGTACAGGGCCACGACCAGCTTGTTGCGGGTGTTGGAGATGCCCTCGATGGCCTCGCGCTCGCCCGGCCGGATGACCAGCTGAGCCGGCGTCGCCGGATCGGCCAGCCAGCGGTCGAGGTCCCAGGCGATGACGTCGCCGGTGCGGAATTCCTGCCCCGACGGCGCGGTCCAGTCCTGGTCCGTCGTCACCACCAGCTGCCCCTGCACCAGGGCGTTGATGTTCGACTTGGCCGGCAGTTCCAGCTTCGTCGTCGTGCCGTCGGCGTTCAGCCGGTGCGTCTCGCCTTCGTAGAAGCTGACGCCGCGGTTGATCAGGGTCGCCTGGATCGCCCCGTCGGCGTCACGCAGCGTATATCCCGACACCGAGACATCGGTCGGCTGGCCGGCGAACACCGTCTGCGCCTGGTCCAGCGTCTGGCCCCGCTTCAGCACCTTGACGATCATCGGATAGCCCGAGCTGGTCATCGAGCCGGGTCCGAAGTCGCGCGCCACCAGCAGGGTGTCGGCGTCGACCCACGACGCCCCGCCCTTCGATTCCGGCAGCACGAAGCCGCCCTCGACGAAGGTCTTCGTCGCCCGGTCGAACTCGCGCACCGTCACCGCGTCCTTGCCGCCGTCCGACAGCGAGACGAGGCAGCGCGTCTCCTCCGGCGGCAGGCAGGTGGCGCCCTTCCAGACCCAGTTCTTGCCCTCGGCCGCCGACAGGGCGTCGATGTCCAGCACCGTCTCCCATTGCGGCTCGGCCGAGCGGTAGCTGTCCAGCGTCGTGGTCCGCCAGACGCCGCGCACATGCTCCGCGTCCTGCCAGAAATTGTCGACCGTGCCGTCGTGGTTGAAGCCCGGCGAGGGGATGCGGTCGCGCGACTGGACGATCTCCAGCGCCTGCTGATGCAGGGTCTCGAAGCGCGGGTCGCCGCGCAGCACGCCCAGCGAGCGCGCATTGTGTTCCTCGACCCAGGCCATGGCCCGCTCGCCCTCGACCTCCTCCAGCCACAGATACGGATCGGTCGCGTCCGAGGTGGCGAAGCCGGCGCCGGACGCCGCGTTCGGCGCGTGGACGGGAGTGGTCTGGGCCATGGCGGCGCTCGAAAGGGTGGTGGAGACGAGAAGCGCGGCGAGCGCGGCGGTGCGTATCATGGTGGTCGTTCCCCGACATTGGTCGGGCGGCACCTTACCGGGCGGCGGCCGGGTCACAAGGCGGCGCGCGGCGAGGTTACGGTTTTGTCATTCGCAGGCGACCGGCGACAGGACAGGCGTGACGCTCCGGCGGTCGCGTCAGGCGCCGGCTGCCTGCTGCCTGTCGCCTCTCTTCAGTGATTCCCCTCGTCCGGAATGCACAGCGTCTCGCCGCAGGCCTTGCAGTGCACCGCGTCCGGATCGTGCTTCTGCAGGCCGCAGACGGGGCAGGGGAATCTGACCTTGTGCGGCCGCACGATGGTCTGGGCCAGGCGCAGGAACAGGGTGATGCCGGTCAGCATGATGATGATCGACAGCACCCGGCCCCAGTTTCCCGGGAGGGTGATGTCGCCGAAGCCGGTCGTGGTCAGGGTGGCGACGGTGAAATACAGGGCGTCGAGATAGCCGTGCAGGTCCTCGTGCCGGGCGCGGAAGGTGGCGTAGACGAAGCCCGTGGCCACGAAGACGAAGGTGGCCAGCGCCGCCAGCGCCCGCGTCACCTCCTCCACCCGCGTGTCGTCGAACCTGCGCCCCACGGTTCGCCAGAAGAAGTCGGAGCTCAGCAGGGTCCACAGCCGCAGCATCCGCAGGAAGCCGAAATTGTAGAGCCAGTACGGCAACATGAGGGTCGCCAGGATGAACAGGTCGATCCACGTCGACGGCTTCTTCAGCCAGTCCTTGATGTCGGTATAGGCCAGGGCCCGGGCGGTCATGTCGGCCGCCAGCACCAGGGCCACGACGATGTCGGCGACGTAGAAGGCCCAGCCCGCCTCGCGCAGGATCGGGGCGGCCAGGAAGAAGCCGATGATGGCGAAATCGACCACGATGACCGCCAGCCGGAAGCGCACCGCGGCCGGCGAGGAGCCGTGATAGAGGTAGCGCATCCGCGCCCGCAGCCGCCAGCCGTGGCGGTTCGGCTCGTCTCCGGACTCGGCGTCGGCGCGGCTCATGCCCAAGCGATAACGCGCGTCGCTCGCGCAAGGAACCGGCAAACGCTATATGCCGGTGATGAGCCGCCCCTATGTCCGCATGAACGGCGCCGGCAACGACTTCGTCGTGGTCAATGCGCTGGAGACGCCGTTCGCGCCCACGGCCGCGGAGGTGCGCGCCATCGCCGGGCGCGACGCGGGCCAGGGCTGCGACCAGCTCATCGCCATCGAGCCGCCGCGACCCGACGGCCCCCGGGCCGACGCCTTCATGCGCGTCTGGAACGCCGACGGCGGCCAGGTCGAGACCTGCGGCAACGCCCTGCGCTGCGTCGGCTGGCTGCTGATGGAATCGACCGGCAAGGACTCCGTCGTCATCGACACCCTCGGCGGCCAGACCACGGCGACGCGGGCCGGCCACCGCCGCGTCAGGGTCGACATGGGGGCGCCCGGCCTCGACTGGACGCAGGTGCCGCTGGCCGAAGAGATGGACACCCGCGGCATCGAGCTTCAGGTCGGCCCCATCGACGCCCCCCTCCTGCACACCCCCGGCGCGGTCTCGATGGGCAATCCGCACGTGGTCTTCTTCACCGACCGCCAGGACGACGCCTTCGTGCGCGGCTCCGGTTCGCTGGTCGAGCACCACCCGCTGTTTCCGCAAGGCGTCAACGTCGGCTTCGCCAATGTCCTCGCCCCCGATCGCATCCGGCTGCGGGTGTGGGAACGCGGCGCCGGCCTGACGAAGGCCTGCGGCACCGGCGCCTGCGCCGCCCTCGTCGCCGCCGCCCGCCGCGGCCTGACCGGCCGGCAGGCGGTGATCGAAGCCGACGGCGGCGAGCTGGTCATCGACTGGGACGAGGCCACCGGCCACGTGTTCATGACCGGGCCGGTGGAGGTGGAAGGGACGGGCGTGACGCCGGTCTGAGGCCGTACTCGCCCCGTGACCCCACCCTCACCTCGCCATCGCAGACGGGGTGGAGAAGCGGTCGCCGGAGGCGGGCGGACGACGGGACCGCGCGAAGCGCCGGTCTCCTTTCCTTCCATCATCCCGGGGCAGGCGGCGCAGCCGCGCAGACCCCGGGATGACGAAAGCGGGAATTGCTGCGCTGCAAATCCCGCCTCTGTCTCCATACTTCGAACAGCCAACCCGCTGATTCCCCGGCGCATCCTCCCCGCGCCAGCGTCACGAACCCGCCCTGGTGAAAACCCGGCCCATACTATTGGCCATCCCGTCGATGGGGAGGGCGTCGGATCCACGCTCCTCGACGACGGCGGGCTGTGGTCGAGCGATGAAGCCCGGACGACGGAAAGTCCGGGGGGCCTCGAGGGCGGGGATGGATCCTGCCCGCTTGCTCGCCGCGCGCTGTTGGAGTGCGGACTGCTGACGTCAGCTTCATGCCGTCATGTCCGCCCCGCGTCGGGGTCAGCAATGGCCCCGACGGTGATCCGGCAAGGCCCGAA
>NZ_DASPLR010000012.1:0-18525 GCF_035627475.1 Brevundimonas sp.
CGACGTCGAGCTGGCCAAGTCGAACATCATGCTGATCGGGCCGACCGGCTCGGGCAAGACGCTGCTGGCCCAGACGCTGGCGCGCATCATCGACGTGCCCTTCACCATGGCCGACGCCACGACCCTGACCGAAGCCGGTTACGTGGGCGAGGACGTCGAGAACATCATCCTCAAGCTGCTCCAGGCCTCGGACTACAACGTCGAGCGGGCCCAGCGCGGCATCGTCTACATCGACGAGATCGACAAGATTTCGCGCAAGTCCGACAATCCCTCGATCACCCGCGACGTCTCGGGCGAGGGCGTGCAGCAGGCCCTGCTGAAGATCATGGAGGGCACCGTCGCCTCCGTGCCCCCGCAGGGCGGCCGCAAGCATCCGCAGCAGGAGTTCCTGCAGGTCGACACCGCCAACATCCTGTTCATCGTCGGCGGCGCCTTCGCCGGCCTCGAGAAGGTCATCTCGGCGCGTGGCGACGGGGCCTCGATCGGCTTCGGCGCCAAGGTCAAGGAGATCGACGAGCGCCGCACCGGCGACATTCTCAAGGGCGTCGAGCCGGACGACCTTATGCGCTTCGGCCTGATCCCCGAGTTCATCGGGCGCCTGCCGGTTCTGGCGACGCTGGAGGACCTCGACGAGGAAGCCCTGGTCAAGATCCTGACAGAGCCCAAGAACGCCCTGGTCAAGCAGTACAAGCGGCTGTTCGAGATGGAGAACGTCGACCTGACGTTCACCGACGACGCCCTGTCGGCCGTCGCCAAGAAGGCCATCACCCGCAAGACGGGCGCGCGCGGTCTGCGCTCGATCCTCGAGGGCATCCTGCTGGAGACCATGTTCGAACTGCCCACCTTCGAGGGCGTCGAGGAGGTCGTCGTCAACGCCGAGGTGATCGAGGGCAAGGCCCAGCCGCTGCTGATCTATTCGGAAAGCAAGGGCAAGAAGACGGCGACGCCCGACAGCGCCGCCTGAACTTCCCACACGGGGATTTGATCGGGGCGGGTCCTTTTGAGGGGCCCGCCCTTTTCGTTGCCCGAGGTGATGCGGCGGGAGCACAGGCGGCCGTGGCGACTTCGTGCGGCGTAGCGGCGCGCCCGCGCATGACCGGTGCGGGGGAGTCGTAGCCGGCGCCGGCGGCTTGCTCTCAGGCCCGCTGTGGACGGAACGGACGACCCGACGCCCGTTACGCTTGAACCCCGCGCGATCCGAACCACATACTCTTCACAAGGCCGCCGAATGGCGGGCCGAGTCGAAACGGCGGGGTCAGTCGCCCCGGACGCCGGCCCGGCGGGCCTGAGATCAACGAGGGCCCCGGGAAGTACGCATCATGTCCGAGAATACGACCAAAACCCTGCCCGTCCTGCCGCTGAGAGACATCGTGGTCTTTCCGCACATGGTCGTGCCGCTGTTCGTGGGCCGAGAGAAGTCCGTCAAGGCGCTCGACGAGATCATGAAGGGCGAGAAGCAGATCCTGCTCGCCACCCAGAAGAACAGCGTCGACGACGACCCGCAGGCCGACGCCATCTATCCGATCGGCGTGCTGGCCACGGTGCTGCAGCTGCTCAAACTGCCTGACGGCACCGTCAAGGTGCTGGTCGAGGGCAAGAGCCGTGCGCGCCTGACCCGCTTCACCGACCGGACCGAATATTTCGAGGCCGAGGCCGTCGAGATCGCGGATGATCCGGGTGAACCCTCGCAGTCGGAAGCCCTGCTGCGCGCGGTGATCGAGCAGTTCGAAAACTATGTGAAGCTGAACAAGAAGGTGCCGCCCGAGGCCCTCAGCTCCATTCCGCAGATCACCGACCCGTCCAAGCTGGCGGACTCCGTCGCCGCCCACTTGTCGGTTAAGATCGCCGACAAGCAGGGCCTGCTGGAGACCATCTCCGTGCCGTCCCGGCTGGAGAAGGTCTATGGCCTGATGGAAGGCGAAATCTCGGTCCTGCAGGTCGAGAAGAAGATCCGCTCGCGCGTCAAGCGCCAGATGGAGAAGACCCAGCGCGAATATTATCTCAACGAGCAGATGAAGGCGATCCAGCGCGAGCTGGGCGAGACCGACGATTCGCGCGACGAGATCATGGAGCTGGAGAAGCGCATCCGTAAGACGCGCCTGTCCAAGGAAGCCCGGATCAAGGCCGAGGCCGAGGTCAAGAAGCTGCGCAACATGAGCCCGATGTCGGCCGAGTCGACGGTGGTGCGGAACTACCTCGACTGGCTGCTGTCGATCCCTTGGGGCAAGGCCAAGACCAAGCCCATCGACCTGGAGAAGGCCGAGGCCATCCTCGAGGAGGACCACTACGGCCTCGAGAAGGTCAAGGAACGGATCATCGAATACCTGGCCGTCCAGGCGCGCACCAACAGCCTGAAGGGCCCGATCCTGTGCCTCGTCGGCCCTCCGGGCGTCGGCAAGACCTCGCTGGCCAAGTCGATCGCCAAGGCGACCGGACGCGAATACGTCCGCATGTCGCTGGGCGGCGTGCGCGACGAGGCCGAGATCCGGGGTCACCGCCGGACCTATATCGGCTCGATGCCGGGCAAGATCATCCAGTCGATGAAGAAGGCCAAGACGACCAACGCCTTCGTCCTGCTGGACGAGATCGACAAGCTGGGCGCCGACTGGCGGGGCGACCCGTCCTCGGCCCTGCTCGAGGTGCTGGACCCGGCCCAGAACAATGCGTTCGGGGACCACTATCTCGAGGTCGACTACGACCTGTCCAACGTCATGTTCGTGACCACGGCCAACAGCCTGAACATGCCGCAGCCGCTGATGGACCGGATGGAGATCATTCGGGTGTCCGGCTACACCGAGGACGAGAAGGTCGAGATCGCCAAGCGTCACGTCCTGCCCAAGGTGACGGCCGACAACGGCCTGAAGCCGGCGGAGTTCGTGGTGCCGGACGACACCATCCGCGACCTGATCCGCTACTACACCCGCGAAGCCGGCGTGCGGTCGCTTGAGCGGGCGCTGGGCGGCCTGGCCCGCAAGGCCGTGCGTGAGATGGCCCGCGAGAAGTCCCTGTCGATCACCGTCGACGCGGCCAAGCTGGCCGAGTACGCCGGGGTGAAGAAGTACCGCTACGGCGAGACGGACGAGGAGGATCAGGTCGGCATCGTCACCGGCCTGGCCTGGACCGAGTTCGGCGGCGACATCCTGACCATCGAGGCGATCAAGATGCCGGGCCGCGGCCGTATGACCGTGACCGGCAACCTGAAGGAGGTGATGAAGGAGTCGATCTCCGCCGCCGCCTCCTACGTCCGGGCCCGTTCGCTGGCCTTCGGCGTAAAGCCGCCGGTGTTCGAGAAGACCGACATCCACGTGCACGTGCCGGACGGCGCGACGCCCAAGGACGGTCCCTCGGCGGGCGTGGCGATGACAGTCGCCATGGTCTCGGTGCTGACCGGCATCCCGATCCGCAAGGACATCGCCATGACCGGCGAAATCACCCTGCGCGGGCGGGTCACCGCCATCGGCGGCCTGAAGGAGAAGCTGCTCGCGGCGCTCCGCTCGGGCATCAAGACGGTGCTGATCCCTGAGGAGAACGAGAAGGACCTCGCCGACGTGCCCGACAATGTGAAGGGCGCGCTGGAGATCGTCCCGATCAAGACGGCCGACGAGGCCCTGAAATGGGCCCTCACCGGTTCGCTGACTCCGGTCGAATGGGACGAGGTGGCCGAGCCTCTGCCCGCCGCCCCGCCGATCCAGGATCCGGGCACGGTTCCGGCGACGCACTGATCAAAAAGAACCCCGCCCGGAGCGATCCGGGCGGGGTTTTTCGTTGCGTCGGTAAAGGGGTCTAGAGGCTGTCGACCATCACCAGTTCGGCGTCGGCTTTCGCCGTGATGGTGATCTCGGCCTCGTCCTTGATGGCCGCGCCGTCGCGTGCGTTGAGGCGCACGCCGTTGACCTCGACCTCGCCGACGGCGGGAACCAGATAGGCGCGGCGGCCCTCGGCCAAGTCGTAGGTCAGGCTCTCGCCCGCCTTCAGCGTGGCGCCCAGCACCCGGGCGTCGGCGTTGATGGTCAGGGCGTCGTCGGCGGCGTCGCCCGAGGCCAGCACCGAGAATCGGCCCGTGCGGTCGGCCTTCGGGAAGGCCTTGGCGCCCCAGCCCGGCTTGGCGCCCGGCCGGTCGGTCTCGATCCAGATCTGGAACAGGGTCGTGGTCTCGTCCTCGAGGTTGAACTCCGAGTGGCGCACACCCGTCCCCGCGCTCATCACCTGAACGTCGCCGGCGCCGGTGCGGCCCTTGTTGCCCATCGAGTCCTCGTGGGTGATGGCTCCGGTGCGGACATAGGTGATGATCTCCATGTCGGCGTGGGGGTGGGGAGGAAAGCCCGACTTCGCGGCGATCTCGTCGTCGTTCCAGACGCGCAGCCGGCCCCAGCCCATGCGGGACGGGTCGTAATAGTTGGCGAAGGAGAAGTGATGCTTCGCGTTCAGCCAGCCGTGGTTGGCGCCGCCGAGGCTGGAGAAGTGCCGGACGTCGATCATGAGGGGTCTCCCGATGGGGGCGCGCAGCATACGGCGCACCGTTCGGGAGCTATATAGGTAACAGTGTCAGTGGCGGAAAGGGGTCACCCCGCCTGCGCCCGGTGTCTCAGCATCGCATCGGCCAGGACGCAGGCGGCCATCGCCTCCACCACGGGCACGCCGCGCAGGGCGACGCAGGGGTCGTGGCGGCCCCTGGTGCGCAGGTCGGTCTCGGCGCCGTCGCGGGTGACGGTCTGGCGCGGCGTCAGGATGGAGGAGGTCGGCTTGAAGGCGACGCGGGCGGTCAGCGGCTGGCCCGTCGAGATGCCGCCGAGCACGCCGCCGGCGTGGTTCGACAGGAACACGGGGCGGCCGTCGTCGCCGAGGCGCATCTGGTCGGCGTTGTCCTCGCCCGACAGTTCGGCCGCGCCGAAGCCGGCGCCGATCTCGACGCCCTTGACGGCGTTGATCGACATCATCGCCGCCGCCAGTTCGGCGTCGAGCTTGCCATAGACCGGCGCGCCCCAGCCGGCGGGCACGCCAGTGACCTCCAGCGCCACGACGGCGCCGATCGACGAACCCGCCTTGCGTATCCCGTCCAGATACGCCTCCCACGCCGGAACCACCTCGGCCGAGGCCGCGAACAGGGCGTTGTCGTAGACGGCGTCGAAATCCACGGCCTCCGGCGCGATCCGGTGCGGGCCCAGCTGGACCACGCCGGCGCGGATGCGCACCGCCTCGCCCAGCACCTTGCGCGCCACCGCCCCCGCCGCCACCCGCATCGCCGTCTCGCGCGCCGAGGAGCGGCCGCCGCCGCGGTGGTCGCGGACGCCGTATTTGGCCTGGTAGGTGAAGTCGGCGTGGCCGGGCCGGAAGGCGCGGGCGATGTCGCCATAGTCCTTGGAGCGGGCGTCCTCGTTGTCGATCTGGATGGCGATCGGCGTGCCCGTGGTGACCGGGCCGTCGCCGTCGTCGAACACGCCAGACAGGATGCGCGCCGTGTCGCTCTCGCGCCGCTGGGTGACGAAGCGGCTGCCGCCCGGCTTCCTGCGGTCCAGCCACGGCTGCAGGTCGGCCTCCGTCAGGGGGATCAGCGGCGGGCAGCCGTCGACGACGCAGCCGATCGCCGGCCCGTGGCTCTCGCCCCAGGTGGTCACGCGGAACAGATGGCCGAAGGTGTTGTGGGACATGGCCCGTCAGGCTTAGGCCGCGAGCCGGTCCGGCGTCCAGACGCGTGTGAAGCGGATCAGCAGGTCCTCGGCGGCCGAAGGGATGTCGTCGGAGGGCTGCAGGTTGACGAACAGGTGCCCTTGCGGCCGCCCGCCGCGCGCCGGCAGGCCGAGGCCCTTGAGGCGCAGACGCGGCGGGGCGTGGCCGGCGACGATCCAGGCGGAGCGGGAGCCGGCGTGGGTGTCGATCTCCAGCCGGCCGCCATCCTCGAGCAGCCGTGTCGGCACGGGGGCGTCCATGAACAGGTCGTCGCCGACCACGCTGAGCCCGTCCGCGCCGCGGATCAGCACCGGCAGATAGACATCTCCGCCGCCGCAGGCGCCGCGCAGGCGCAGATGTTCGCCGCTGCGAAGGCCCTTGGGCAGGCGGACATTCAACGTCCGCCCCGCCAGGCGCACGGCCACCTGTCCCCCGTTCAGGGCGTCCATCGGGCCGATAGCCACCACGGGCGGGGAGGGCGGGGGCGTGGCGGGCCCGGAGAGCGCCAGCGGTCGCGCGTCGTGGTCCTGGATCAGCCGCCAGGCGGCGATGACCTGGCGGAAGCGCACTTCGTCGCCGCCCCGCGCCGAAGGATGCGCGGCCTTCACCGCCGCCCGGAAGGCGGCGGTCAGTTCGGGCTCGGCCGTCCTGCCGGTCAGGCCGAGCAGGGCGTGGGCCTCGGCGAGCGAGGCGACCTCGGAGCGGGAGCGGACGTGCATCCGTCCATAAGGCCGCAGCTATGGTCAAGGCGGGGTTAACCGTGACGCCTCTCCCCAGAGGGGCCGCGAGGGTCTATCTGCACATCATGACCGCGCCCGTGATCCCGCCGAGCCCGACCCGTGAGGAGTACGCCGAGCAGTACGCCGCCGCCCTGGCCGCCAACGGCGACGAGACCATATTCGATCGCGCCGAGCCGATCGGCCTGTTCGTGGAATGGCTCGGCGACGCGAAGGCGACGGAGCCGAACGACGCCAACGCCATGACCCTCGCGACGGTGGACCCTGAGGGCCGGCCCGACGCGCGGGTGGTCCTGCTCAAGGACGTCGACGCCCGCGGCTTCACCTTCTACTCCAACCGGGAGAGCGCCAAGGGCCAGGCCCTGGCCGCCCATCCCTCGGCCGCCCTGCTGTTCCACTGGAAGTCGCTGAGGCGGCAGGTGCGGGTGCGCGGCGCCGTGGAACCGGTCAGCGAGGCCGAGGCCGACGCCTATTTCGCCAGCCGCGCCCGGGAGAGCCGAATCGGCGCCTGGGCTTCGGACCAGTCGCGGCCGCTCGAAAGCCGGGAGACGCTGGAGCTCGCCGTTGCCCGCGAGACGGCCCGCTTCGCCGACGGGGACGTGCCGCGGCCGGAACGCTGGACCGGCTGGCGGGTCGTGCCGGACTCGGTGGAGTTCTGGCGCGACCGGCCGTTCCGGCTGCACGACCGGCTTCGCTTCGACCGGGCCGGATCGGGCTGGACGAAGACCCGCCTCTGGCCCTGAGCCTGCTCTCGTGCGCGTCAGGCCGCGTAGCGGGCCAGGAAGGTCTCGACCGCATCGGCGACGACCTCGGCCGTCGAACGCCGCATCCGCACCTCGTCGCCGGTGACCAGCGGGACAAGGAAGACCGGGTGCTCGATCATTCCCATCAGTTGACCGGCGGCCCAGGACGGCTGCGCGATCGGCTTGAGCGCGCCTGACTCGCACAGCCGGACCAGCAGCGCGATGAGCGTTCCCCCGAACTCCGTCCGGCCCTTCTCGAAGAAGCGCAGGGCCACCGCCTCGAAGCGCGGCCGCTCGGCCATCACCAGACGGAACACCGAGCGGACGAAGCCGTCACCCATGAAGTCGGCGTAGGCCCGGGCGAAGCTGGTCAGGGTGGTGCGGGCGTCGCCCTCCTCCGCCCGGACGGTCGCCATCTGGCGCGCGAAGTCTTCGGCCGCGTCGTCGATCACCGCCGTGAACAGCGCGGCCTTGCCGCCGAACAGGGCGTACAGGGTGGCCGTCGACACCCCCGCTTCCCGCGCGATCGGCTCGATCTTGGTGGCCGCATAGCCTTCCCTGACGAAGCGCTGACGGGCATGGCGCACGATCAATTGCCGCTTGGGATCGGGCGGGGTGGCTGGAGGGATGACGGAGCCGTGCATCGTTTGGTCGCCTGCTTGGAGGCCAAGCTGACGCGCGCGGGGGGACGCGGTCAAGAGGTCGCCGGCCGATGTTCGCCGGTCAGCCGGTAAAGAGGCGCGCCAGCAGTGGATGGGCCAGCACCGGCGCCGCCAGCCGGACGACCGCCTGGGGGTCTTCGAGCCGGACAGCGGCCGTAGCATCGGCGACGATGAAGTCGGCGTTGACGCGCGACGGCTCGGTCAGCCGCTCATGCCCGGGGCGGACGGTGGCCAGATACTGCTGGATCACGGAATCGGCCGTGCGGCCCCGCTCGGCCTGGTCGCGCAGCAGGCGGCGGATGAACCTGATGTCGGCGGGCGTGTCCACATAGACGCGGATGTCGAACAGCTCGACGAGGCCGGGCGTGCACAGCACATGGGTGCCCTCGACGATCACCACCTCGGCCGCCCGCACCGGTTCGCCGCCCGGTTCGCGGCCATGGTGGATGAAGGAATAGACCGGGGCGGTGATGTCGCGTCCGGCCTTAAGCTCCGCCAGGTCGCGGATCATCAGCTCGTGGTCGCGGGCGGCCACGTCGTCGAAATCGAAGGTGGCGGCGTCGAAGCCCGGCAGGCTGGCCGCGTCCCGGTAGTAGGAATCCTCGCGCACCAGCACGGCGGCGTGCTCCGGCAGGGCGGCGACCAGAGCTTCCGCCAGGGTGCTCTTGCCCGAGCCGGACCCTCCGGTGATGGCGACGAGAATGGGCATGACGGCCTTCTAGGGCCAACCCGGGGTCCGCGCCAAGGCCGCGGTGGTTGACCCCGCGTCACGTTGCCTAACGTCAGCGGCCCCGATACTCCTTGCGGCAAGCGCCTCGGATAGCAGGCGCAAGCGAGGGATACCGATGCTCGGATTGATGCAGGACTGGCCGCTGACGGTCGACAAGATCATCGACCACGCCCGGAACTGGCACGGTCATCGGGAGGTGGTGACCCGGTCGGTCGAGGGGCCGATCGTCCGCACCACCTATGCCGAGATCCACGCCCGCGCCAGGCGCGTGTCGGGCGTGCTGAAGGACTGGGACGTCAAGGTCGGCGACCGCGTCGCCACCCTGGCCTGGAACAGCGGCCGCCACATCGAGGCCTGGTACGGCATCATGGGCATCGGCGCGGTCTGCCATACCCTGAACCCGCGCCTGTTCCCGGAGCAGCTGGCCTACATCATCAATCACGCCGAAGACAAAATCATCTTCGTCGACCTGACCTTCATCCCCCTGCTGGAGGCGGTGCTGCCGCACTGCCCCACTGTCGAGCGGGTCGTGGTCCTGACCGACGAACTGCACATGCCGGCTACGAAGCTGCCCGGCGCGGAATGCTACGAGGCACTGCTGTCGGGGGCCCCGGAGGACGTCGAGTGGGGTGGGTTCGACGAACTGACGGCCTGCGGCCTCTGCTACACCTCGGGCACGACCGGCAATCCGAAGGGCGTGCTGTACTCGCACCGCTCCAACTTCATCCATACCCTGCTGGGTCTGCAGGCCACGGTGCTTGGCGCGACGCCCAGCGAGGTGATCCTGCCGGTGGTGCCGATGTTCCACGCCAACGCCTGGGGCATCGCCTTCGGCGGGCCCGCGGCCGGGTCCAAGCTGGTCATGCCGGGCGCGCGGATGGACGGCGCCGCGATCTATGAGCTGATCGAGAGCGAGGGCGTGACCTTCTCGGCGGCGGTGCCGACGGTCTGGCAGGGTCTGCTGACCCATCTGCGCGAGAATAATCTGAAGATCCCGACGGTGAAGCGTGTGCTGATCGGCGGGTCGGCGGTTCCCGAAAGCCTGATCCGCGCCTTCCACGACGAGTTCGGCATCGAGGTTCTGCAGGGCTGGGGCATGACCGAGACCTCGCCGATCGGCACCCTGTCCAACCTGCCGCCCGAGCTGAAGGCCCTGCCGTACGACGAGCAGATGAAGTGGCGGGTCAAGCAGGGCGTGCCGCCGCTGGGCGTCGAATTGAAGCTGAAGAACTACGCCGGTCAGGAGATGCCTCACGACGGCCACACCTACGGGCGGCTGATGATCAAGGGGCCGACCATCGCCGGGGCCTATTTCAAGGGCGAGGGCGGCGACATCCTCGACCACGAGGGGTTCTTCGACACGGGCGACGTCTCGACCATCGACGAGCACGGCTTCATGCAGATCACCGACCGCGCCAAGGACGTGATCAAGTCCGGCGGCGAGTGGATCAGCTCGATCGAGATCGAGAACATCGCCGTCGGCCATCCCAAGGTCGAGCTGGCGGCTGTCATCGGCGCCGCCCATCCGAAGTGGGACGAGCGCCCGGTGCTGGTGCTCAAGCTCAAGCCGGGCCAGAGCGAGAACAAGCAGGAGCACCTCGAATTCCTGCAGGGCAAGATCGCCAAATGGTGGATGCCCGACGACGTGGTCTTCGTCGACGACATCCCGCTGGGCGCGACGGGCAAGATCGACAAGAAGCTCGTCCGCGAGCGGATGAAGGACTACCGCCTGCCGACGGCAGGCTGAGGCGATGGCGGGCCCTGGGCGCAGGAGCGGGGGAGGCGGCCAGCGTCTGGCGGCGATCGTCGTCATCGCCCCGATGTTCATTCTCGCCGCCGCCCTCGGCACGCGGACCGGCGTGTGGAGCTATGAAACCGGTCACGACCTGCTGACGGCGCGGATCGGCGTGACTCTGGGAACCATGGCGGTGCTGGCCGCCCTGGCGCTGCTTGTCTCCGCATTTCGACGCCGTGCACCGGTCTGGCTGGCGACGCTGGCCCTCGTCGTCTCGGCCCTCACCCTTGGAGGACTCGGCTGGCATATGACCCGGCTCGCGTCGGGACCGCCGGACGACATCAGCACGGACATGGCCGAGGTCCCCGGCTTCGGCGCGCTGGACGCCCGCCGGCGGGGCGCCGGCCCGGCTGCGAGAGGCGGCGTCGAGTCCTGCCCGGGCGCCCTGCCAGCCATGACCCAGGTGGCGCCCGAGTCGGCGGCCTGGGCCCTCCAGGAAGCCGGCTTCAGCCTGCAGGGCGGGGTCAGCGTCGGCCGCGCGGCGGGCACCCACACGGGCTTCTGGTTCGGCACGGTGCACGACGCCGTCATCCGCATTCGCCCAGGCCGCACCGATGTGCGGGTCGCCGCGCGGGACGGCCGGCCGCACGGCGGAGAGGCCTGCCGCCTGGCGACGCGGATCAGTGAGAGCCTGCGCGGCCTCGACTGAGGCTCAGGCGAGGCTCCAGACCGCGCTGATCCCCGGCTCCGGAGTCGCGCGAACCCGCCCGCCGCGCTCGAGGGCGATCAGGTGGGCCCAGACCGACAGCCCCGCCGCCGGCCACAGGCGCGAATCCACGGCGGCGTAGAGGCCCGGAACCATGTCCATGATCCGCCGCGGACCGCCCGCCAGCTGGGCCAGGACCTGCGCCTCCCGCTCCAGTCGATGCGCCCGATAGGCCTCGAGGAAGGGGCCCGGCTCGGTGACCGGCGCGCCATGGGTGGGCCACAGGGTGGAGAAGTCGCGCGCGATCACCGCGTCCAGGCTGGCCATATAGGCCGCCATGTCGCCGTCGGGCGGGGCCACCACGGTGGTCGACCAGCCCATGACGTGGTCGCCGCTGAACAGGGCGTTCTCCTCGCGCAGCACGAAGGCCATGTGGTTGGAGGCGTGACCCGGCGTGGCCATGGCCTCGATCGTCCAGCCGTCGCCGTCCAGCACCTCGCCGCCGGTCAGCACCACGTCCGGCGCGAAGGTCTCGTCGTCCTCCTCGTCGAGCGCGCCCGAGGCGTGGATCACCCGCGCCGGCGGCCGCGCAGCCAGCACCGGCGCTCCGACGGCCGTGGCGAAGGGGCGGGCGAGGGGAGAGTGGTCCCGATGGGTGTGGGTGACCAGCACGTGGCTGACGGTCTGGCCCTCCACCGCCGCCAGCAGGGCGTTGAGATGGGCTTCGTCGGGCGGGCCGGGATCGATCACCGCCACGCACGCCCCGGCTCCGGCGCGCCCGACGATATAGGTCCCGGTGCCGGTGAAGGTGAACGGGCCAGGATTGGCTGCGATGACCCGCCGGATCAGCGGCGACACCGGATCGGCGCGGCCATAGGCCACGTCCAGCTCGCGCACGAACGGGATCACGCGGCCCCCACAGTGCGGCCCGGCCCTTGCCTCGAAGCTCCGTAAATCATCCGCGGAGTGCCCGACATGGCCGTTTCCATCGCCCTGTCTGTATCAAAACGGCTCCAGCCCATCGCGGCGGCCTTCCTGTGTCTCATGGCGGCGCAACTTTTCGCCGCCTCCTGCACGCCGGATCCGGCGCCCTACGCCGTCCGCGTCGCCGTCGGCCGCTGAGCCCTTATAGCGGAACGCGGCCGAGGTCGTAGCCCGCCGCGGCCGCCGCCTGCCGCAGCTGCGCGGGGTCGGCGCCGGCCTGCCGCTCGGCCATCGCCCAGGCGGCCGCCGACCGCATGCCGGATCGGCAGAAGAACAGCGCCTTGTCGCTCTCTCCCAGGGAGTCGAGCACTGCACGGGTCGCCGCCACCGCGGCGGGGTCCGGCAGGCCGCGCGCCGGCGCGTGCACGACCGCCAGCCCCGCCTCGGCGCAGGCGCGGGCGATTTCCGCCGCGGACGGCTGACCCGGCTCCTCGTCGTCGGGCCGGTGATTCACCAAACAGGTAAATCCAGCTCCGCGCAGATCGGAAACCTGCCCCGGGGTCACCTGGCCGGTGACCCACACCTGCCGGGAAAGTGGCCGCAATGTAGCCGGCGGTAAGCTCATTCGAATAGACTTTCCAATGACTTCCTTTGGCGTGTGGCGGGATTGCGACAGACTGGCGATGATCGGGTTACGGCGCCGTATTTATGCTGCGCCTCGCCATTGCCAAGTCTAAGGTCGGGGCAATCTGCGTGCATTGGGGTGCGCGGAGTTGGTTGCCGTCGATGCTCGCTTCCTCCTGGATGCGCCCGGCGGTCTCAGGAGGACCACCCTTTGAAGACCCAAACCATCAAGCAGCGCTTGCTCCACTCGACGATGATCGGCGGAGCGGCGCTCATGGCGCTGGTCGCGGCTCCGGCCGTGATGCTCGCCACGCCGACCGCCGCGGTCGCGCAGGACTACACCACCGGCACGCTCGCCGGCACGGTCCAGGGCAATGACGGGCAGCCGATCAGCGGCGCCACCGTCACGGTTCGTTCGGCGGCCCAGGGCATCACCCGCTCGTCGGTGACCGGCGCTGACGGCGGCTTCCGCATCGCCCTGATCCCGACCGGCGCCTATGACGTCACCATCGAGGCCCCCGGCCGCGAAACCCTGAGCGAGCGCGTCAACGTCACCCTCGGCGGCGTGTCGAACTTCGCCTTCACCGTCGGCTCGGCCGGCGGCGCGGACGGCGCGACCAACGTCGGCGAAGTCGTCGTCACCGGCGTCCGCCGCCAGCTCGACCTGTCGCGCACGGCGACCGGCGTGACTGTCGACGTCGACGAACTGGTCGACCAGGTTCCCGTGGCCCGCAACGTCACGGCCGTTACCCTGCTGGCGCCGGGCGCCGTCGCGGGCGACACCTCGTTCGCCGTCGGCAGCGCCCAGCTCCAGGCTCCGCCGTCGATCTCGGGCGCCTCGCCCGCCGAGAACGCCTTCTTCGTCAACGGCCTGAACATCACCAACTTCGTCAACGGCCTCGGCGGCGCCACGGTGCCGTTCGAGTTCTACAAGACGGTTGAAGTGAAGACCGGCGGCTACTCGGCCGAGTTTGGCCGCGCCACCGGCGGCGTGATCAACGCCATCACCAAGTCCGGCACGAACGACTTCGTGCTGGAACTGCACGGCACCTGGGCCCCCGACTCGCTGCGCGAGGACTCGCCGAACGGCGTGACCACGCCGAACGGTCCGGGCGCCTACAACGCGCTGTCGGGCTTCGAAGAGAAGACCTTCACCATCGAAATGGGCGGGCCGATCATCCGTGACCGCCTGTTCGCCTACGGAATCGTGGCCTACCAGGACACGGAATCGCAGGTCGCCGACATGAGCGGCACCTATTCGGAAGACACCTTCAACGACGACCCCTTCTACGGCGTCAAGCTGGACGGCTACATCACCGACGATCACCGTCTCGAGTTCACCTACTTCGACACGTCGCGGACCCGCACGCGTAACAACTACGCGTTCGACACCACGACGGGCGTCATCGACTACGCCGCCGGCCCGCTGACCATCGACACCCTCGAACAGGGCGGTGAAAACTGGGTCGGTCGCTACACCGGCACGCTCACCGACTGGCTGACCGTCTCGGCCGCCTACGGTGAAAGCACCACCAATCAGTCGGCCGTCAACAATCTGATCGGAGAGTCGCGGGTGAACGACTTCCGCAGCGGCGACAACATTCGCCGCAGCCGGCAGACGGCCCTCGCCTCGACCACGCCGTTCCTGGCTGAGCGCACGTTCTGGCGCGCCGACGCCGACATCTTCTTCGACATGATGGGTCAGCACCACGTTCGCCTGGGCTATGACCACGAAGAGACGCTGCTGACCGAGTTCTCGATCCGCAACGGAGGCCGCAACATCGAGTATCGCATCGCAACGGCTGACAACACCCTTGGCCTGGCCGACGGCGACGAGTACATCCTGACCCGTTCGTTCACGGCGGGCGGCGGCTTCGAGGGTGAGAACGCGGCCTGGTACATCCACGACTCGTGGGATGTGAACGACAACCTGAACCTGCAGATCGGCTTCCGGAACGACACCTTCTCGGTGGCGGATCCGAACGGCACCACCTTCATCGACTTCGATGGCGAGAAGGCTCTGCGTCTGGGCTTCGCCTATGACCCGATGGCCGACGGCACGATGCGCTTCTACGGTTCGTACGGCCGCTACTTCCTGCCGCCGGCCTCGAACACGGCGTTCCGCATCGCCTCGCCGGCGATCGACTACAACGAGTTCTTCCGCGGCTCCGGCCCCGGCGGCACCATCGGCGGCCTGGACCCCGTCACCGGTCTCCCGACCGCTGGCTTCGGCACCCAGATCACCGCCGCGACCGGCGCCACCAGCCTGCAGACCTGCCCGAACGGCGTGGGCGCGACCCAGCCGGGCGTGGTGGCCTGCTCGGTCCGGGACGACGGCACCTCGACGCCGCCGGAACTGATCACCGCCCGGAACCTGGAGTCGACCTACGAGGACGAGTTCCGCCTCGGCTTCGAGTATCGCCTGACGGACCTCTGGACCGTCGGGGTCAACGGCACGTACCGCAAGCTGGGCCGGGTCGTCGAAGACGCCCTGCTCGACCAGGGCGTGATCGGCTACTGCCAACGTGAGGGCATTCCGATGACCATCGGCATCGTCGGCGGCGATGCCGGCGCGGCCGACGGCGAAGGCTGCGCTGAGCTGTTCCCGGGTCAGAGCTACTATCTGATCATCAATCCGGGCTTCGACACGGAAGTGACCCTGCCGGTCACCTTCGACGGTGAAGCCGGTCCGCGGACCATCACCCTGTCGGCCGAAGACCTCGGCATCCCGAAGGCCACGCGTGAGTACACGGCCCTCGAGTTCACCTTCGAACGCGCCTTCGACGGCGTGTGGGGCCTGCAAGGCTCGTATGTGCTGTCCCGCTCGGAAGGCAACTACGAAGGCGCGGTCAAGTCGGACATCGGCCAGACCGACGCCGGCATCGTCCAGGACTTCGACTTCCTGTCGTTCATCCCGGGCGCCTACGGCCTGCTGCCGAACCACCGCGGTCATCAGTTCAAGGCCTTCGGGTCGTGGCAGGCGACTCCGGAACTGCTGGTCGGCGCCAACGTCTCGGTGACCTCGCCCCGTCGCTACGGCTGCATCGGCCTGGCGCCGAACGACTACGCCGGCGGTGAAGGCCAGGTGGCCAACGACTCGTACGGTGCGGCCGCCCGCTTCTGCAACAACCTGGTTGTGGATCGCGGTTCCGTCTTCGCGACGGATTGGGTGACGCGCTTCGACCTGTCCCTGCGCTACAGCCTGGACGATCTGGTCCCGGGCAACCTGGTTCTGCGTGCTGACATCTTCAACGTCTTCGATCTCGACTCGTCCATCCAGGCGAACGAGTTCGGCGAAGGCGACGATGGCCAGCCGGAAGGCGACTACCAGGCTCCGACGGCCTTCCAGGCCCCGCGCTCGGTGCGTATCGGCTTCGACTGGGCCTTCTAAGGCGCCTTTCGGAACCACCAGGGATGAGCGGCGGACCTCCGGGTCCGCCGCTTTTTCTTTGCCTGGCGGCCGTCATCGAAAAACCATTGCCGCGTCTGAAGCGTTGCGGCATCCGAACCCCGTCCGACGATCCGTCCTCCGGAGCCTTTCATGATCGCCAGCCTCGTCCTCGCCACCGCCCTCCTGATCCAGGACGGCCCCGTCGTCACCGCTCCGCAGGACGGGCCGGTGGCCACCGCCGGGCCCGCGACGGGCGAGACCGCCGACGCCCTGCGCCTGCGCGAGGCGGTGGCCTACGCCAATCCGCTGCCGCGCGGCGCGCCGGAGCAGGACTATCCGCTGGTCGCCTGGTGCGAGGCGCTGGTGAACGGCCATGTCGCGCTGGGCGAGACCCTGACCGACGCCGATCCGCTGGACCGGGACATCATCCGGCTGGGCAAGCTCGAGGCCGCCGATTTCCGCTCCGCCCTGCAGGCGGCTGAACCGCGCCAGTCCGCCGCCAGCCGCGCCGCCGCCCGCGCCGCCGCCGCCGAGGCCACGTCCAAATGGGCCCCGCTGGCCAGCCAGGACGAGTCGGTGCGCAGCCAGGCCTTTGGCCTGTTCTTCGGCCTGCCCGGCCGTTGCGAGCACGCCGCCCGCCGCCTGCGTGAGAACATCACCACCCCGCCCGCGACCCCCGAAGAAGTGGGGCTGGAGTAGGGGCGGGTCACACCACCAGCGCCGTCATCTTCGGGGCGTGTGTTGCCCTAGGCCGCCACCGCCCTCGCGTCCGGGTCGTAGTTGAGGATCGGCGCCAGCCAGCGTTCGGCGGTCGCCATGTTCCAGCCCTTGCGCCGGGCGTAGTCCTCGACCTGGTCGCGGTCGATCTTGCCGACGCCGAAATAATGGCTCTCCGGATGGCCGAAATACAGGCCCGAAACGGCCGCCGTCGGGGTCATGGCGAAGCTCTCGGTCAGCTGTATCCCGGCCTTCGCTTTCGCGTCCAACAGTCTGAACAGCGTGGCCTTTTCCGTATGATCCGGTTGGGCCGGATAGCCCGGCGCGGGACGAATGCCCTGGTAGTTTTCGGCGATCAGGTCCTCGACGGAGGTCGCCTCGTCCGGCGCATGCCCCCACAGCTGCGTGCGGACCTCCTTGTGCAGCCGTTCGGCGAAGGCTTCGGCCAGCCGGTCGGCCAGGGCCGTGGCCATGATGGCCGAATAGTCGTCGCCCGCCGCCTTGAAAGCGGCGGCTCTTTCCTGCTCGCCGTGCCCCGCGGTGACCGCGAAGGCCCCGATCCAGTCCTCGCCGTCCTCGGCCACGAAGTCCGACAGGCACAGGTTGGGCTTGCCGCTGGTCTTGGCGATCTGCTGGCGCAGGCCGTGGAAGCGCGCGAGCTCGGTCGTCCGGTCTTCGTCGCTCCACACCACGATGTCGTCGCCGCGCGCATTGGCCGGCCAGAACCCGACCACACCGCGGGCCGTGAACCACTTCTCCTCGACGATCCGCTTCAGCATCGCCTGCGCATCCCTGAACAGGTCGCGCGCGGCCTCGCCGACGATCTCGTCCTCGAGGATCAGCGGATAGCGGCCGATCAGCTCCCAGCTGGCGAAGAAGGGGGTCCAGTCGATGTGGTCGGCGAGGTCCTGCAGGTCCCAGCCGTCGAAGGCGCGCACGCCGAGGAAGGACGGCTTCGGGGGCAGGGCGGGGGACTGCGGCCGGAAGCGGTTGGCCCGCGCCGCCGGCAGGCTCGCCCGCGCCTTGACCTCGCGCCCGCGCGCGAACTGTTCGCGGATGCGCACGTATTCGTCGCGGGTGGCCGCCTCGTTGCGCGCCTTCTCCGTCGGCGACAGCAGGCCCGAGACCACGCCCACCGCCCGCGAGGCGTCGATCACATAGGTGGTCGAGCCCCGCTTGTAGGCCGGCTCGACCTTGACCGCCGTATGGGTCCGGCTGGTCGTCGCCCCGCCGATCAGCAGGGGAATGTCGAAGCCGCGCCGTTCCATTTCACGCGCCACGAAGACCATCTCGTCGAGGCTGGGCGTGATCAGGCCCGACAGGCCGACGATGTCGACCCTGTGCTCGATGGCGGCGTCGAGGATGCGGTCGGCGGGGACCATGACGCCCAGGTCGATGACCTCGTAGTTGTTGCACTGGAGCACGACGCCGACGATGTTCTTGCCGATGTCGTGGACGTCGCCCTTCACCGTCGCGAGCAGAATCTTCCCGTTGGTCTGGCGCTCGGCGGCCATGCCCGCCGCGGCGCGCTTGGCCTTCTCGGCCTCGATGAAGGGGATGAGATAGGCCACCGCCTTCTTCATCACCCGCGCGCTCTTCACCACCTGAGGCAGGAACATGCGGCCCGCTGCGAAGCGGTCGCCCACCTCGTTCATCCCCGCCATGAGCGGGCCTTCGATGACGTCGAGCGGCCGCGCCAGCTTCAGCCTCGCCTCCTCCGCATCGGCCTCCGCGTAGTCGGCGATCCCGTTCACGAGCGCGTACGCCAGCCGCTCCTCGACCGGCAGCCTGCGCCACGCCGGATCCTCCTGCTCGGCCGGCCCGCGACCCTGAACGGTGCTTGCGAGCTCGAGCAGCCGCTCGGCCGCATCCGGACGGCGGTTGAGGAT
>NZ_DASPLR010000013.1:0-45618 GCF_035627475.1 Brevundimonas sp.
CCCCCGCCATCGCGAGGCCATCTGACCGCACCCAAGGCGCACGGCGAGCAAGCGGAGGCCATCCATCGACCTCCTCGAGGACCCCCGGACTCTCCATCGTCCGGGCTTCATCGCTCGACCACAGCCCGCCGTCGTCGAGGAGCGTGGATCCGACGCCCTCCCCACCGACGGGATGGGAACAGTATGCGGGAGGTTTCTACCAGGGCGCGTTCGTGACGCTGGCGCGGGGAGGATGTTGAGGGAAAGCAGCTGGTTGGCTGTTCGAAGTATGGAGACAGGGGCCGGATTTGCAGCGCAGCAGTTCCCGCTTTCGTCATCCCGGGGGCGCGAAGCGAACCCCGGGACAGGGCGGCGCCGAAGGCGACCTGTTCAGGCAGGCTGTTCAGCAGAGGCGCTCCCGACAGCCTGGCTGCTACGCGCCGCCCTTTGGGTCGCGCTCGCGCGCGCCGCCTTGTCCCGGGGTCGGCGCGGCTGCGCCGCTTGCCCCGGGATGACGAAAGGGAGGGCGGGACAGCCGGCGGACGAAGGGGGCGGCGCGGGCGGGTGTATATGGTATTTTAATACCGCGCACGATTTGTAGTGCTAAATCAACGCGATATGCGTGACGGAGGGCGCGCATCCGCATTGACCTTCCCGCCCGCTTCCTCTATCAGCGCGCCTTCCGCTCTTCCCGGTCACGGGACGGGCACCCCGTTCGTCCTCCCAGGAACCCTCGTCATGCTGAAGAGCACCACGGCTTCGCTGAAGCCGGCCGAGGTCGAGAAGAAGTGGATCCACATCGACGCCGAAGGCGTCGTGGTGGGCCGTCTCGCGACCTTCATCGCCAACCGTCTGCGCGGCAAGCACCGCGGCGACTACACCCCGCACGTCGACTGCGGCGACTACGTCGTCGTCACCAACGTCGACAAGGTGGTGTTCACCGGCAAGAAGAACACCGACAAGATCTACTACCGCCACACGGGCCACCCGGGCGGCGTCAAGCAGACGACCCCGGAGAAGGTGCTGAACGGCCGCTTCCCCGAGCGCGTGCTGGAGAAGGCCGTCGAGCGCATGCTGCCCAAGGAAAGCCCGCTGGCCCGCAAGCAGATGACGCACCTGCGCCTGTTCGCCGGCCCGGCCCACACCCACGAAGCCCAGTCGCCCGAGACGATCGACTTCAAGTCGGCTTCTCCCAAGAACACCCGGAGCGTCTGAGCATGACCGACGTCACCAACGAAACCGCCGCCCCGCAGAACGACGCGCCCGCCGCCACCGGCTTCGACGCGCTGAAGAGCCTGCAGACCCCCGGCGCGGGCGAAGAGCACCCGGTCTATGTCCAGAAGCTGGACGCCCAGGGCCGCGCCTATTCGACCGGCAAGCGCAAGAACGCCATCGCCCGCGTGTGGATCAAGCCGGGCACCGGCAAGATCACCATCAACGGCAAGGATCAGATGCAGTATTTCGCCCGCGAAATCCTGCGCATGATGATCGCCCAGCCGCTGGAAGTGACCGGCCGCACGACCCAGTTCGACGTGGTCTGCACGGTCGAGGGCTCGGGCCTGTCAGGCCAGGCCGGCGCCATCCGCCACGGCCTGTCGCACGCCCTGACCCACTATGAGCCGGCGCTGCGCCCGGTCCTGAAGCCGCACGGCTTCCTGACCCGCGACGCCCGCGTCGTCGAGCGCAAGAAGTACGGCCGCGCCAAGGCCCGCAAGTCCTTCCAGTTCTCGAAGCGCTAGGCGGATCGCGAAAGCGGTTATGGATGGGGGCGCTTCGGGAAACCGGAGCGCCCTTTTTCTTTGGCTGGGGAGGTTCGTTTGGAAAAGCTGACAACCGTCACTGAGACCTTCCAGATCAGTGGTTGGGGGCTGGTGGTCGTGCCGTCGCCATTCGTCGGGAGCTATAGCGGACCGGACGAGCGCAGCGTTGTGCTTAGAAGGCCGGATGGCTCCTCGAAGGAAGCGATCGTCCATGTGCAGTACGTGTTTCCAAAGCCGACACCGAAAGTACCGACTTGGGAGTTGATGTTCAGAGACCTCGCAAAAGAGGACGTGCCGATTGGCACCGAGATTTGGGGTTGAGGCATGCCCGTCCGATGGCGAGGCCACATTCCTGTCCTTCTCCCGATGGGAGAAGGTGGCGCGCAGCGCCGGATGAGGGTCGGCTGGCGGCCGTCGGCGTAAGCCGTGGCCCGGTCGGGGCGGCGGCTGACGCCGAAGGATAGAGACGACCCTCACCCTTTCGCGCAAGGACGACGCCATCGGCGTCGTGCGCTCAAGCCCTCTCCCAGTGGGAGAGGGATCGGAGTTGAAGATGGCTTTCACGGTTTTCATCGACGGCGAGGCCGGGACCACGGGGCTGGAGATTCGCGAGCGGCTGGAGGCGCGCGGGGATCTGGAGCTGATCCTGCTCGGCGACCGGCGGCGTGATGTCGAGGCGCGGCGGGAGGCGTTGAACGCGGCGGATGCGGTGATCCTGTGCCTGCCGGACGAGGCGGCGAAGGAAGCGGTGGCGATGATCGACAACCCGGCGGTGCGGGTGATCGACGCCTCGACGGCCTATCGGGTCGATCCGGACTGGACCTATGGCTTCGCCGAGATGGCGGCCGGACAGCGGGAGAAGATCGCAGGGGCGACGCGGGTGTCGAACCCGGGCTGTTATCCGACGGGCTTCATTGGGCTGGCAAGACCGCTGGTGAGCGCCGGGATCGTGCCGGCGGGCTGGCCGGTGACGGTCAATGCGGTGTCGGGCTACTCGGGCGGCGGCAAGGCGATGATCGCGGAGTTCGAGGCGGGGGCGGAGCCGTATCGGGCCTATGGGCTGACGCTGAAGCACAAGCATGTGCCCGAGATGACGAAACACAGCGGGCTGGAGCGGCCGGTGCTGTTTGCGCCGGCGGTGGGGGCGTACCGGCAGGGGATGCTGGTCGAGGTCCCGCTGCACCTGGGGGCTTTGCCCGGGTCGCCGTCGGTGGAGGTGGTGCACGGGGCCCTGGCCGAGGCCTATGCGGGGGCGCGCTTCGTCGAGGTGGCCGAACTGGAGGCGACCGAGGCCATGACCGGGATCGATCCGGAGGGGCTGAACGGGACCAACCGGATGCGGCTGCATGTGTTCGGGGACCGCGGCGGAGAGCAGGTCCGGCTGGTGGCGCTGCTGGACAATCTCGGCAAGGGGGCGTCGGGGGCCGCGGTGCAGAACCTGAACCTGATGCTGGGGCTGGCGGAAGATACCGGGCTCAACTGACCCTTCTCTCCACCGGGGGAGAAGGTGGGCCGCGGAGCGGCCCGGATGAGGGGGATGTTTGAGGCGAACCGGCCCTCAGCCAGTCCATTGCTGACGTACCCCTCATCCGCCCCTCCGGGGCACCTTCTCCCCCAAGGGGAGAAGGGATTGAAAACCGGCTGTCCGCCTACGACGTATCACCGTCATGACCCACCTCTCCCGCCGCCATCTGCTGCTGACCGCCGGCGCGGTTGCGCTGTCGGGCTGTTCGCCGGGCAAGGCCGACGCGTCCGAGGCGCAGTATGCGAACTCGCCGTTCCGCCGGCTGACCGACGCCCAGTGGCGGGCGCGGCTGCCGGCGGCGAGCTATCAGACGCTGCGGCGCGCGGCGACGGAGAGGCCGGGGACGAGTCCGCTGAACAACGAGCACCGGCGCGGAACCTTCGTGTGCCGGGGCTGCGACCTGCCGCTGTTCCGATCGCAGTGGAAATACGACAGCGGCACCGGCTGGCCGAGCTTCTACGATGTGATCGCGGCCAACATCGGCACGAAGACTGACTTCGAGATCGGCATTCCGCGTACGGAGTATCACTGCGCCCGCTGCCTGGGGCATCAGGGGCACATCTTCGACGACGGGCCGCGGCCGACCGGCAAGCGCTATTGCAACAATGGCGTGGCGCTGAGGTTCACGCCCGCCTGACCGGTCAGCGCGAGGCCTTGATGGCCGATTCGAGGGTGACGCCGAACCAGACGGCGGCGATGATGATCAGCAGGCCGTAGTCGTGGCCGGGCCAGAAGATCGGCACGGCGGCGGCGAGAATGACGAACATCGGGAACAGGCCGGCCCAGGCCGCCGTGCCGGGGCTGTCGCGGTGGATCATCGGCGGGCGCGGCTTGAGGCGCATCATCTTCATCAGCGGCGGATTGAGCAGGACGAAGCCGATCGAACAGGCCGCGGCGAGCACCAGGTTGCGCGGGAGCAGGACCGCGGAGCCGTAGAAGCTGGTGGTGATCACCACGAGGATGAGCGCCAGACCCGTCGACAGGGCCAGCAGCAGATTGGGTTCGAACCGCTTCACGATTTCACCTTCACATAGGAGCCGGGGGCCGGTTCGATGGCCGGAAGCGGGCCCGTCCTGGGATCGCGCGCCGGGACCCAGCCGCCGGAGCGGGCGTGGAGCCAGTCGGCCCAGTGGTTCCACCAGCTGCCGGGATGCTCCTGCGCCCCCGCCTGCCATTCGGCGAGGGTGTCGGGCAGGGCGGGGTTGGTCCAGTGCTGGTATTTGTTCGCCGACGGCGGATTGACCACCCCGGCGATGTGGCCTGAACCGGCGAGGGTGAGGGTGACGTCGGCGTTCCGGAAGGCGCGGGCCGAGCGGTAGACCGAGTTCATCGGGGCGATGTGATCCTCGCGGCTGGCCTGGAAGTAGAGGGGGATGCGGACCTTCGACAGGTCGGCCCTGATGCCGCCGATCTCGAACTCGCCCTGGCTGAGGGCGTTCTTGCCGTACATGGAGCGCAGATAGTCGAGGTGCAGCTTCTTCGGCATGCGGGTCTGGTCGGCGTTCCAGAACAGCAGGTCGAAGGCGGGCGGGTCCTTGCCCATCAGGTAGTTGGACACGAAGAAGGACCAGATCAGGTCGTTGGCGCGCAGCGCGTTGAAGGTGTCGGCCATGGCCGCGCCGGGCAGAACGCCGCCGGCCGCGTCCATCTGCTGTTCGATCTCGTTGAGCCAGTGGTCGTCGGTGAACAGCAGCAGGTCGCCGGCCTCGGCGAAGTCGTGCTGGGCGGCGAAGAAGGTGTTGGCGGTGACGCGATCGTCGCCGTGCTCGGCCATGTGAGCCAGGGCCGCGCCCATGAGCGTGCCGCCGATGCAGTAGCCGACGGTGTTGATGTGCTCGGACCGCGACTGTTCGAGCGCCTTCTCGATGGCGCGGTAGATGCCCTTCTGGAGGTAGTCGTCGAAGCCGTAGTCGGCCTTGTCGACGTCCGGATTGACCCAGGAACAGACGAAGACGGTGAAGCCCTGGCTGGACAGCCAGCGGATCATCGAGTTTTCGGGCTGGAGGTCGAGGATGTAGAATTTGTTGATCCACGGCGGGAAGATCAGCAGCGGGATCTCGCGCTGCGTCTCCGTGGCCGGGTCATACTGGATCAGCTCGAACAGTTCGTCGCGCCAGACGACCTGGCCGGGCGCGGTGGCGACGTTCTTCCCGACCTCGAAGCGGCCGTAGTCCGCCTGGCTGATCTTCAGCTTGCCGTGGCCGCGCTCCAGGTCGGCGGCGAAATTCTGCATCCCCCTGACCAGCGATTCGCCGTTGGTTTCGGCCAGGGCCTTGAGGGCGGCGGGGTTGGAGGCGAGGAAGTTGGAGGGGGAGAAGGCGTCGGTCAGGAGTCTGGTGAAGAATTCGGCGCGGCGCTTGGTGCGCGGGTCGATGTCCTCGACGCTGGAGACCAGACCGTTCATCCAGTCGGCGGTGACCAGGTAGGACTGGCGCATGACGTCGAACATCGGGTTCTCGGTCCAGGCGGGATCCTTGAAGCGCTTGTCCTTGCCGGGCGCGGCGGGGGCCTCTTCGCCGGCGGCGCGGCGGGTCGTGGCGGCCCACAGGTCCATGTAGCGGTTGAACAGGTCGGCCTGGGCGGCGAACAGCTTGTCGGGGCGCGAGGCGAGGCCGCTCATCACCTGGGTCATGGCCGGGCCGACGTTGAACGGGTCCGGAGACAGGGCGGCGGGACGGTCCGCCTGGCTGAGCGCCGCCTCGGCGATGGCGGCCTGGGCGGTCATGGCGGCGCGGGCGAGGTTGAGCGACAGGGTCTCGATCATCTGCCGCTGCTCCTCGCCGGGAAGGGCGAAGGCGGGGGCGGGGGCGGGGGCGGGCGCTTCCGGGGCGGCGGCGGCGGGCGACGGCGCGGGCGCAGCGGCGGGCGCGGGCCGGTCCTTCGCCGGGGGCCTGGCGCGGGGGCGCGGGGGTTTGGCCGAGGTGGGGCGGCCGGACTTGCGGGCCGGGCGCGGAGCCGCGTCGCCGGGGGCCGAAGGCGGGGGGGTCGGACGCTTGGCCATGCGTGAGAGGCTCCGGGAGACGTCAGGATCGGTCGCAGGGGCGGCTGTCGCCCTTCCGCCCGCCGCCATCATGGCATATGACCGCCCCTGACATGAACGCGCCGATCCGGAAATTCGCAGCGGTCCTGACCGCCGCCGCCGCCACGGCCGGTCTGACGGCCTGCGTCGGGGCGTTCAATCCGGAAACGGACCCGACATCGCCCGTGGCGCCGCGGGTCCAGGCCCTGGTCGACGCGAATCGGGACTATCCCCGCTGGGCCGACTTCCCGAGATCGCTGGAGCCGGAACCGGCGCCGGCCGCGATCGCCGAGCGGGTCGCCGCGCTGGAGACCACGGGCGGGGACCTGGCCGAGGCGGCGGCGCGGATCGAATGGCTGTCGGCCGGGGACGCGGTCGCCTTCGCGGAGTCGGTGCGGGACCGGGTCGCGGCGGTGCAGGTCGCGCCGGTGACGCAGGAAACCGCCGCCGAGATCGAGGCCTTCGCCCGGCAGGCCAGGGAGCGCGGCCGGGCTCCGCCGCCGGTCGACCGCCGCTAACCCACTCTAACGGTCGCCGGGACGACAGAATCCCGGGATCATCGTCTCAGGAGAACGCCCATGGCCGGATCGGCCCCCTACGCTTCCACGCTGGCCGCTGACGCGGCGCGGGTCACCGAACTGGCGGCCATCGCCAGCTACGCCCAGATCGGCCGCGGCGACGAGAAGCAGGCCGACCAGCTGGCCGTCGACGCCATGCGCACGGCGCTGAACGCGCTCGACATCGACGGCAAGATCGTCATCGGCGAGGGCGAACGCGACGAGGCGCCGATGCTGTACATCGGCGAGAAGGTCGGCACCGGGAAGGGCCCGGCCATCGACATCGCGCTGGACCCGCTGGAAGGCACGACCCTGACGGCCAAGGCGATGGCCAACGCCCTGTGCGTGCTGTCGATGTCGGCGAGCGGCGGCATGCTGCACGCGCCCGACACCTATATGGACAAGATCGCCATCGGGCCGGGCTATGCGCCGGGCACGGTCGACCTGGACATGAAGCCGCAGGAGAATGTGCGCTCGCTGGCCTCGGCCAAGGGCGTCGATCCGCGCGACATCACCGTCTGCGTCATGGACCGGCCGCGCCACGCCGAGCTGATCGCCGCCCTGCGCGAGGTCGGCGCCAAGGTGGTGCTGATCACCGACGGCGACGTGGCGGGGGTGATCCACACCGCCGAGCCGGAGACCGGCATCGACCTGTACCTCGGCTCGGGCGGGGCGCCGGAGGGGGTGCTGGCGGCGTCTGCGCTGAAATGCGTCGGCGGCCATTTCCAGGGCCGGCTGATCTTCCGCAACGACGACGAGCGGGCCCGCGCCCAGCGCACCGGCGTGACCGATTTCGACCGCAAGTACGACCTGCACGAACTGGTGTCGAAGGACGCGGTGTTCGCGGCGACGGGCGTGACCAAGGGGGCGATGCTGGACGGCGTGCAGGTGCGCGAAGGCTTCGTCACGACGCACACGCTGGTGATGGATTCCTCGACCCGGACCATCCAGCGCATCCACACGCGACGGCCTCTCTGATGGCGGACGGGGGAAGCCTGCCTGGCTCGCATTGCGCGTTTCTGGGGGTTTCCCGCTCGCTGACCGGCCGCGCCTGGCGGCAGAGGCCGGCCGAGGCGGCGCTGATCCGCGCCCATATGCAGGCGCTGAACCTGGAGGAGCCGCTGGCGCGGGCTCTGGCGGCGCGGGGGGTTCGGGCCGATCAGGGCGCGGACTTCCTGCAGCCCACCCTGAAGGCGCTGTTCCCCGATCCGTCCAGCTTCATGGACATGGACGCGGCGGCGGAAGCGATCCTCGACGCCCTGCAGGCCGGCGCCTCGATCCACGTCTTCGCCGACTACGATGTGGACGGCGCGTCGAGCGCGGCCCTGCTGGTGCGCTGGTTCCGGGCCATGGGGGCGGACCTGCCCATCTATGTGCCCGACCGGATGACCGAGGGCTACGGACCCAGCCCGAAGGCCTTCGACACGCTGAAGGCGTCGGGCGCCGACCTGGTCATAACCGTCGACTGCGGCGCGGCGGCCAATGAGGCGGTGGCCCATGCGGCGGCGATCGGGCTGAAGGTCGTGGTCATCGACCACCACATGATGCGCGAGCATCCGCCGGTCTGCGCCGCCGTGGTCAATCCGAACCGGCCGGGCTGCAACTCGGGGCAGGGCAATCTGGCCGCCGCGGGGGTGGTGTTCGTGCTGCTGGCGGCGCTGAACCGGGAGGCGCGGCGGCGCGGGATGTTCACGCCAGAATCGGGGAGCCGGGAGCAGCCGGACATCCGGCAATGGCTGGATCTGGCGGCCATGGGGGCGATCTGCGACGTCACCGGCCTGACCGGCTTCAACCGGGCCCTGACCAGCCTGGGGCTGCGAGTCATGTCGGAGTGGAGGAATCCGGGGCTGCGGGCGCTGCTGGCCGCCGCGGGGAGCGAGCCGGGGCCGGCCAAATGCAATCACGCCGGCTTCATCCTGGGACCGCGCATCAATGCGGGCGGGCGGATCGGCAAGTCGGACCTGGGGGCGCGGCTGCTGTCGACCGACGACGCGGACGAGGCCATGGCCCTGGCGCAGGAGCTGGACGCCCTGAACATCGCCCGGCGCGAGGTCGAGCGGCAGGTGACGGAGCAGGCGACGCGGATGGTCGAGGCGACCGGCGTCCATGCCGACGGCTCGGCCGTGGTGGTCGTCGAGGGAGCCGAGTGGCACCCGGGCGTGGTCGGCATCGTCGCCGGGCGGCTGCGCGAGCGCTGGCGCAAGCCCGTGGTGGTCATCGGCGTCGACGCGGTCAACGGGGTCGGCAAGGGCTCGGGCCGGTCGCAGCCGGGGATGAACCTTGGCCGGGCGGTCCAGGCGGCCTGGGAGGCCGGGGTGCTGATGGCCGGCGGCGGCCACGCCATGGCGGCGGGACTGACGGTCCGGGCCGACGACATCGGGCGGCTGCGCGACTTTCTCAACGAGCGGATGGCCGGCGAACAGGCGGCCGCCGAAGCGCTGGACGGGGTCGAGATCGACGCCCTGATCGATCCCGGCGCGGCGACGCGGGCCCTGTTCGAGCAGTTCGAGCAGCTGGCCCCGTTCGGGCCGGCCAATCCCGAGCCGCTGTTCGCGCTGGAGCATGTCGCGGTGCGCGAGCCCGTCGCCATGAACGGCGGCCATGTGCGCTGCCGGCTGGTGGGAGCCGACGGGGCGTCGGTGAGGGCGATCGCGTGGCGCTGCGCAGACCTGCCATCGGGCAAGGCGCTGCTGGCCGGGCAGGGCGGTCTCAGCGTGGCCGGACGGCTGAAGGCGGATGACTGGAACGGCCGGCGCGGCGTGCAGTTCGAGATCGAGGACGTGGCCGATCCGCGTATGGCCTGAGGGCGAACGCGGTTCGCGCTTTTCTACGGCAAAGCCGCTTGCACGCCGCGGAATCGGCGGCTATATCGCCGCTTCCCCGCGCCGCGGTCCCTTCGTCTATCGGTTAGGACGTCAGGTTTTCAACCTGAAAAGAGGGGTTCGACTCCCCTAGGGACTGCCACGCGGGGCCTTTCCCCACATCGCCAGGATCGTCCGGCGGCCGCACCATCGGCCGTGGGCCCGCGCGCGCGCATGGCGGCACGATCCCACCCCTGCGGCGGCCATCCGCCGCCCGTGGCCCCGTCTTCGGCGGCGGTTTCAGGCGTCAGTTGAAAAAAATGTTCAGCTTGCGGCTGAAACTGGCGTTTTTGCCTTTTCCGGGCTTCGCAGAACCGTGTTAAACAAGGCGCGTTCGCACCGCGCGCGAACAGGGGGAAGGCTGTGTCCGACTACGAGGGCGTTGAGACGGTCGAGACGGTGCGCATCGCCGGCCGGGTTAAGTGGTTCGATCCCGGCAAGGGATACGGCTTCATCGTGCCTGATGATCCGTCGCTGACCGACATGAAGGATGTGCTGCTGCATGTCTCCAGCCTGCGCGACAGCGGCCGGGACACGGCCCCGGAGGGCGCGCCCATCACCTGCGACTGCGCGCGCCGCCCCAAGGGCTGGCAGGTGACCGAGGTTCACGACCTGGGCGAGGGCGATCCCGAGGCCGTGAGCGCGCCGCGCCGGGGCTATGACAGCCTGCGCCGGGAAGGCCGGCCGCCGCTGGCGCTGGACGGCGGCGGCGGCGTAATGGAAACGGCCGTGGTCAAATGGTTCAACCGCACCAAGGGCTACGGCTTCGTGGTGCGCGACGGCCAGCCCGGCGACATCTTCGTCCATGTCGAGACGCTGCGGCGTTGCGGACTGGACGACCTGCTGCCCGGCGAGGCCGTGGTCGTGCGTTTCGCCGAGGGCCCGAAGGGGCTGGTGGTCGCCGAAATCCGCCCGACCGCCTGATCGATCTCCCCGGCGGCGCGTTCCGGCGATAGACTGGAGCGCGGGCCGGGCTTGCCGCCCGCGGGCGGATGGGCGCAAATCCGCGGCGGAAGATTTCTGAGGGTGGAATGATGATGGTTCGTCGTGGCTTTCTGGCCGGCCTGGCCGGTCTGGTTCTGCTGGCGGGATGCGCGGGGGCGGGTTCGGCCCAGGGTCCGAACGGGGAGCCGCTGGAGCGGCTGACGGTGACCACCTCGACCGGGGAGCACCAGTTCATGGTCGAGATCGCCGACGACGACGCCGAGCGCCAGCGCGGGCTGATGCACCGCGAGCCGCTGGCCGACGACCGCGGCATGCTGTTCCAGTTCCCGGACGTGGCCGAACGCGGCTTCTGGATGCACAACACGCCCAGCCCGCTGGACATCATCTATATCGACCCCTACGGCCGCATCGTCTCGATCGCGAAGAATGCGACGCCCAATTCGGACGCCATCATCCCCTCGAACGGACCGGCCATGGGCGTGCTGGAACTGCGCGGCGGCCGGGCCGACGAGATCGGCGCCAGGCCGGGCGACAAGGTCCGCCATCCGTTCTTCGCCGCCGAATAGTCGCCGCACCGCGTTGCGGCGCGACCCGGCGCGTGGCAAACACCGCGCCTCTGGATCGGGGTGTAGCGCAGCCTGGTAGCGCATCTGCTTTGGGAGCAGAGGGTCGGAGGTTCGAATCCTCTCGCCCCGACCAGATGTTGAGCGCGCTATCGCTCGCGGCGCGGCCGCTGGCTGCTTGAGCGCAGGTTTGGGCGCTATCGCTCGCGGCGAGGCCGCTCGCTGCTTGAGCGCAGGTTTGGGCGCTATCGCTCGCGGCGCGGCCGCTCGCTGCTTGAGCGCGGTGTCCGGCGCGTTGTAAGGGAGGGCGTCCTCGCCCCGCCAGATGAGTCCGCCCATGCTCGCCCGCATCTACCGCCCCGCCAAGACCGCCATGCAGTCGGGCAAGGCCAAGACCAGACAGTGGCGGCTGGAGTTCGAGCCGGCGTCGGCGCGGACGATCGATCCGCTGATAGGCTGGACCAGTTCCGCGGACATGAACGGCCAGGTGCGGCTGGATTTCGACTCCAAGGAAGAGGCGATCGCCTACGCCGAGCGCTACGGCATCCCGTTCCGCCTGCACGAACCGCAGGAGCCGCCGGTGATCATCAAGGCCTATGCGGACAATTTCGCCACCAACCGCAAGGTGTCGTGGACGCACTGAAATACTGGTGCGCCTACCGCGCTTCGCGCTACTTGAGGCGCAGGCCAGGCCGACCTATGGCGCCCATAGCTCAACCGGATAGAGCACCCGCCTTCTAAGCGGACGGTTGCAGGTTCGAGTCCTGCTGGGCGCGCCATTCCGCCGACTTCGGGGCAACCGCATGACGAGCGGGGCCGTTGAGGGACGGTGAAGATCGCCACCTTCAACATCAACGGGATCAATACCCGTCTGGCCAATCTGCTGCAGTGGCTGGAGGCGGCGCGGCCCGACGTGTGCTGTCTGCAGGAGCTGAAGGCGACGGACGCGCAGTTCCCGGAGGCGGCGATCCGGGCGCTGGGGTATCAGGCGGCGTGGATGGGCGAGCACCGCTGGAACGGGGTGGCGATCCTGGCGCGGGACGCGGAGCCCGTGGTGACCCGGCGCGGGCTGCCGGGCGACCAGAAGGATGTGCAGAGCCGGTATCTGGAGGCGGCGGTGGACGGCGTGCTGGTGGCGTCGCTGTACCTGCCCAACGGCAATCCGCAGCCGGGGCCGAAGTTCGACTACAAGCTGGCCTGGATGGAGCGGCTGAACGCCCATGCGGCGGATCTGCTGGCGACGGGCGCGCCCGTGGTGCTGGCCGGGGACTACAATGTCGTGCCCACCGAGGCGGACATCTACAACAGCCGCTCGTGGAAGAAGGACGCCCTGTTGCAGCCGGAGAGCCGGGCGGCCTTCGCGCGGCTGCTGGAGCAGGGGTGGACCGACGCCCTGCGCGAGCGATTTCCGCAGGACCCGCCGCCGTGGACCTTCTGGCAGTATTTCCGGCAGGCGTGGGAGCGGGATGCGGGCTTGCGCATCGATCACCTGCTGCTCAGCCCGACGGCGGCGGGGCGGCTCAGGGACGCGGGGGTGGATCGCGAGGTGCGCGGGCGCGAGCGGGCCAGCGACCACGCGCCGGTGTGGATCGAACTGGACTGAGGCCATGGCGCGGAAGCTGAAGGTGTTCTGCTATTCCGACGGTTTCCACTCATGGACGGTGGCGGCGTCTTCGCGGGCGAAGGCGCTGGAGGCCTGGGGGGTGAAGCGGGACCTGTTCAAGGACGGGTCGGCCCGCGAGATCGATGTCGGACCCGACAAGGCGGCGGCGCTGGCGGCGCCGGGCGAGCTGATCGAGCGCGGGCTGGCGGTCGATATCGGCAGGGTCGAGCGGACCAAGCCGGTCAAGGCGAAGCCGAAGCAGGAGAAGCCGAAGTCGGACGCGAAGGCGCGGGCGCGGGTCGAGGCGCTGGAGGCCGAACTGGACGCACTGGAGGAGGCGCAGGCGAAGGAGAGCGCGGCGCTGGACGCCGAGCGGGAGGCGCTGGAACGCCGGGTGCGCGATCTGGCGAAGCGGCAGCGGAAGGCGCGTGACCAGCTGAAGGCCAGGCTGAAGGCGGCGCGGGCGAAGCTCAGCTAGTCGCGGCCCAGGCGGCGAGGCCCGCCTCGAGATCGGCGATCAGGTCGGCGGGGTCCTCGAGGCCGACGTGGAGGCGCAGCAGTTCGCCGGCGAGGGCGGGCGGCGACTGACGGAAGGCTAGCTGGCCGGTCTCATGGGTGATCAGGCTTTCGAAGCCGCCCCAGGAATAGCCGAGGCCGAACAGGTCGAGCGCCGACATCAGGGCGTGGGCGGCGGCTTCGGAACCGCCGTTCATGACGACGCCGAAGATCGAGGCGGCGCCTGAATAGTCGCGGCGCCAGAGGTCGTGACCCGGCGCGCCGGGGAGGGCGGGGTGCAGGACCTGGGCCACCTCGGGGCGGGCCTGAAGCCACTGGGCGATCGCGAGGGCGGAGCGGGCCTGTTCGGCATAGCGCAGCGGCAGGGTGCGGATGCCTCTGAGGGCCAGCCAGGCGTCATCGGGCGAGACGCGCCAGCCGAGATCCTCGATGGTCTCGGCGATCTGGCGGCCGACGGCGGGATCGGCGGCGGCGATGGCGCCCATCAGCAGGTCGGAATGGCCGCCGACGTATTTGGTCACGGCCTGGACGCTGACGTCGACGCCGTGCGCCAGGGGGCGGAAGGCGAGGCCGGCGGCCCAGGTGTTGTCCATGACGGTCAGGACGCCGCGCGATCGGCAGGCGGCGGCGAGGGCCGGCACGTCGACCAGGTCGAAGGTCAGGGAGCCGGGCGACTCGATCAGCAGCAGTCGGGTGCGGTTGGTCATGGCGGCGAGGATGTCGTCCACCGACGCGCCCGGGGCGTGGAAGGCGGCCGTGATCCCGCGCGCCTTCAGGTGCCGGTTGAGGAAGCGGCGGCTGGGGCCGTAGAGGGCGTCGGTCGTCAGAACCTCGTCGCCCGGACGCGTCAAGGCGGTCAGGGGCACGGTCACGGCGGCGAGGCCGGAGGGGACCAGCCAGACGTCGGCGGCGCCTTCCAGATCGGCGAGCGATGCGCGCAGCTCACGGGCGGCGGTCAGGTCCTCGATGCCGTAGACCGGACCGGCGGCGGCGTCCCGCATCGCGCCTGGCGAGTCGTTGAGCAGGGTCGAGCCGCGCTCGACGGGCGGGTTGACGGGGCGGCGGCCGGCCCCGCGGCGGGTGGCGGAGGCGATCAGGCGCGTGCGGTCGGAACGGTCGGACATCGGGCCCGTCGAGGGTTGCGGTTCGTGGCTCAAAAGCCTCTAAAGCAAGCGGGGGCGCAAGGTCTGGAATCGCTCGGGCGAGGAACAGGAATGCGGACAGAGGGTATCCGGAGAGCTGGTGCGGCCGGGGCGGTCATGGCCCTTGCCCTGACGGCGGCGGCCTGCGGCGGCGGCGACCGGGACGCGGAGACCGAAAAGGCGCCCGTGGTGGCGGCGACCGAGGCTCCCGAATTCGCCAGCCCGACGCTGGACGCCATCAAGCGCCGCGGCCGGCTGAATTGCGGGGTTCACGAGGGACTGGTCGGCTTCGCCTATACCGACAACCGGGGCGAATGGCGGGGGTTCGACGCGGACTTCTGCCGGGCGCTGGCGGCGGCCGTTCTGGGCGATCCGGACGCGGTGAGGTTCGTGCCCCTGACCTCGAGCCAGCGTTTCGACGCGCTTCGGGGCGGCCGCGTCGACGTGCTGTGGCGGGCCACCTCCTGGACCATGTCGCGCGAGATCGCCGAGGGCATCCGCTTCGCCGGGGTCAACTATTACGACGGGCAGGGCTTTCTGGTCCGCCGCTCGCTGGACCTGGCCAGCGCCCAGGAGCTGAACGGGGCGCGGGTCTGCGTCCAGCGCGAGACCACGTCGGAGCTGAATGTCGCCGACTTCTTCCGGGCGCGGAACATCGAATACCGGGCCGTGGTGGCCGCCAACGAGGAGGCGGCCCGCTCCGCCTACGCCCGCGAGGACTGCGACGCCTTCAGCGCCGACATCTCGGCCCTGGCCGCGGCGCGGACGCTGCTGACCAATCCCGAGCAGCATGCCATCCTGCCCGACGTCATCTCCAAGGAGCCCCTGGGGCCGGCGGTGAAGCGAGGGGACGAGTCCTGGACCTCGATCGTGCGCTGGACCCTGAACGCCCTGATCCTGGCGGAGGAGCTGGGCGTCACCGCCGGGAACGCCGATCAGCTGGCCAGGGAATCGCGCGACCCGCAGATTCGCCGGCTGCTGGGCGTCGAGGGCGACCTCGGGCGGACCATGGGACTGCCGAGAGAGTGGGCGAAGAACGCTGTAGAAGCCTCCGGCAACTATGGGGAAATTTTCGCGAGAAATCTCGGACCCGATTCATCGCTCGACCTGGCGCGCGGGCTTAACGCACAATGGAACGCTCGGCCGGGCGGCCTGATCTACGCCCTGCCGATCCGGTAACGACATCGGCCGAGGCCGGGGGGAAGCATGGAAACGACGAAACGCGGCGGGATCCCGCTCTATCTGTGGATGCTGCTCGGCTTTGCGGTCGGCCTCGGGGGCGGACTGTTCGTCAACCTGACCAATCAGGAAGTCATCCCCTGGGTGATGGATCTCATCCAGGCCGCCGGGCAGATCTTCCTGCGCCTGCTGTTCATGCTGGTCCTGCCGCTGCTGTTCGCGGCCCTGGCCGTCGGCGTCGCCGAGATGGGCGATCTGAAGTCGCTGGGCCGGGTCGGCTTGAAGACGCTGGCCTTCACCATCCTGGTGTCGGCGATCGCGGTCGCCGTCGGCCTGGGCATGGTGAACCTGTTTCAGCCCGGCGCCGGCGTGGACCGGGAACTGGCGGCGCAGCTTCTGGCCCAGGGCGCGGACGGCGCCTCGGCGATCGTGGGCAATGCCCCCAGGTCCATCGAGGCGGGCAAGTTCTTCCTCGACATGATCCCGTCGAACGTCGTCACGGCGGCGGCGGAGAACCAGATCCTCCCGGTCATGGTGTTCGCCCTGATCTTCGGCATCGGCATGGTCATGGCGAAGAGCCAGGCGACTGACCGCCTGCAGGAGACGCTGCAGGGCCTGCTGGAGGTGATGATGAAGCTCATCAACCTCGTCATCAAACTGGCCCCGATCGCCATCGCCGCCCTGATGTTCAACCTGGCCGCCGTGTTCGGATGGGATCTGCTGCTCCGGCTCGGCGCCTATGCGGCGGTCGCGGTCGGGGCGATGGCCATCCACATGTTCATCGTCTACCCGCTGCTGGTCTGGACCTTCGGCGGCATGAACCCGCTGACTTTCGCCAGGGGCGTGCGCGAACCGTTCGTGGTGGCCTTCTCGACCGCCTCGTCCAACGCCACCCTGCCGATCGCGATCAAGGCGGCCGAGGAGCAACTGAAGCTGCCGCGGCGCATATCGCGCTTCGTGCTGACCGTCGGCGCGACGGCCAACCAGAACGGCACCGCCCTGTTCGAGGGCGTGACGGTGCTGTTCCTGGCCCAGTTCTTCGGGGTCGAGCTGAGCCTCACTCAGCAGTTGGTCGTCATGCTGGTCTGCATCCTGGGCGGCATCGGCACAGCCGGCGTGCCCGCCGGTTCGCTGCCCGTCATCGCCCTGATCCTGGTCATGGTCGGGGTGCCCGCCGAGGGCATCGGCCTGATCCTGGGCGTCGACCGCTTCCTCGACATGTGCCGGACCACGCTGAACGTCACGGGCGACCTGGTGGCGGCGACCGTGGTCTCGCGCGGCGAGAGCGACGAGATCGTGCCGGCGGGGCTGGAGGAACCGGTGGCGCCGCCGGCCTAGGGCCGGTCCCGCCGAGGCCCGGTCATGCCGGCGTAGAGGTCGGCCTCGAACGCCGCGATGTCCGACCTGAGGGCCGGCAGGGCGCCGGCCTCGTAGCGGCGCATCACGCCGCCTTCGTTCAGCACCACGCCCTCGTCGCAGTTGAGCACGAAGGCGGCGGCGTCGTGCAGGGTGGTGATGACGGTGCGGCCCTGTTCCGCCGCCCGCCGCAACAGGCCCCGCAGGTCGTGGGCGGCGATCGGGTCCAGCCAGTTGAACGGCTCGTCCAGAACCAGCACCGGCCGCTCGCCGATGAAGGCGGAATGGACGGCGAGCCGCTGGCGCATGCCCGAGGACATGGCGCCGATGCGAAGATCGAGCAGGGCGCCGAGGCCGAGGGCCTCGTGGACCTCGCGCGACAGAGCGGGCTCGCCGCCGCGCGACAGGGTCAGCAGGTCGACCAGATCCGCTCCGGTCAGCAGGGCGGGGAGGTCCGCCTGATCGGGCATGAAGCCGATGCGGCGGCCCCGGGCGCGGCGGTCGCGGCCCAGCTCCTCGTCGCCTATGCGGATCGAGCCCTGCGCCTCGAGACGACCGGCGAGGCTCCTCAGCAGGGTGGTCTTGCCGCTGCCGTTAACGCCGAGGACGCCGAACCAGCCGGCGGCGGGCGCGTCGAAAGACACCCGCCGGACGATCGGCTGGCCGCCGAGCGAGACCGACAGCTCGCGGAGGGAGACGCCCGCGCTCACGCCAGGCCGATGGACTGGTCGGCGCGGCGGTAGAGCCAGGCGGAGCGCGCCACGATCCACGCCAGCGCCGCCGGCCCGGTCGCGAGGGCGATGAGGAGCGTCAGTCCGATCTCCAGCTGGGCAAGCAGGCGGGCGCCGGCGTGGCGACGGACGACGTGGAGGAATTCGAACGCCCGGAAGCCGACGCCGAGCGCCAGGCCGAACAGGGCGACGGGGGCGGAGACCAGGGCCACCAGGGTCCCGATGGCGACGACGGCCGCCAGCCGCGCACCGAACAGATCCCGGACGAGCCCGGACAGGCTGTTCGGCTCGAAGGCGAGCAGGTGCACGGTGGCGGGGTCGAAACGCAAGGTCTGGACCGTGGCGACGAAGGCGAGCACGGCCGCTGCCCCGTCCGCGACCCCTTGCAGGCGCGGGTTGCTTTCGGCGGCGCCGATCACCAGGGCCCCGAGCCAGGCCGCAGCCGCCGTAACGCCTGCCGGCAGACCGCGCTCGCGTCTCGACAGTTCGATCCAGCACAGGCGCCGCGCCCGGGAGCCGGAACGGCGCGCAGGCCGCCATCGGAGGAGGCGGATCGACGACAGCCGGATCGGGGCGGCCGGCCAGAACAGGCGGACGGCGGCGCCGAGCCCGGCCCCGATCGCCGCGGCGACGGACGCCAGCAGGGCCTCCTGTCCGGGACGCCAGCCCATCAACAAGGCCGCCGCGGCGACGGGGACCGTCAGCGCGGCGAGCCCGGCGACCGCCCGAATCCACAGCCAGAAGAAAACGGCCCCGGGGTCGTCGCCGAGCTCGCGGAGGGGACCGGCCCGAAGCGCGGTCAGCGGCTTGAGCGACAGGCCGACGAGGGCGCCTGCCGAAACGCCCAGCTGCAGGGCGAGGGCGGGCGGAGGCGCGGCGGCGTGGCGGGCGAGACCCCAGGCTCCGCCGACGATCAGCACGGCGAGCAGCCCGACGGACGCCAGGACGGCCAGGGGATCGCGGCGCAGGGCCGCCAGCAGGCCGGACAGGCGCCGCTGGTCGTAGAGAAACAGGATCCGGACCGGGTTCAGGCGAGTCTCTCCACCACGACGCAGACACCGTGGCCGGTGCGCGCTGCAGTCGCAACGGGAAGTTTCAGCCCGTCGCCACGGGCGTGTCCTGACGCCCGCCCCATTCGGCCCAGCTGCCGTCGTAGAGGCGGGAGGGGCGGCCGAGAACGGCGAGAGCGAGGCTGAGGATGGCGGCGGTGACGCCGGACCCGCAGCTGGTGACGACGGGCCTGTCCGGATCGACGCCGGCGGCGCGGAAGGCGGTGTCGAGGTCCGGGGGCGGCTTCATCGTGCCGTCTGAATCGAGCACGCCGGGAAAGGGCAGGTTCAGGGCCCCGGGCATGTGGCCGGGGCGCAGGCCGGCGCGGGGCTCGGGCGCGCGGCCGCTGAAACGGTCTGAGGCGCGGGCGTCAACCACCTGGGCCTCGCCGGCCAGGGCGGAGCGGACGGCGTCGAGATCGGCGAGGCGCTCCGGGTGGAGGCGGGCGGTGAACACGGCGGGGACGACCGGAACAGGAGGACCGGACTCCACGGGCCGTCCCTCGGCAAGCCATGTCGGCAGGCCGCCGTCGAGCACCTGCACCCGGGGCGCGCCCATGACGCGGAACATCCACCAGGCGCGGGCGGACGATCGGATGCCAACGGTGTCGTAGACGACGATGTGGTCGGTCTCGGACAGGCCCAGGCCGCCCATCCGGGCGCCGAAGGCTTCGGCGGGCGGCAGCATGTGCGGTAGATCGCTGTTCGGATCGGAACTGGCTTCCAGATCGAAGAACACGGCGCCGGGCAGCCGCGCGGCCTCGAAGTCCGGTCGTCCGTCGCGTCCGTCGAGATGCCAGCTGGCGTCAACGAGGCGGAGATCGGGTTCGCCGAGGATCGCGGCGAGTTCGGCAGCGGTGATCAGCGGCGAAAGATCGGGCATGGAACCAGTCTAGCAGAGCGGCCTCAGGGGCGCGAAAGCGCCAGCTGCACGACATTGGTCCGCCCGATGCGGAAGCCGGCTTCGCAATAGGCGAGATAGAATCGCCACAGGCGGCGGAAGCGCTCGTCGAAGCCGCAGCGGCGGCTGATGTCGTCCCAGGCCGCCTGGAAGCGCTCGTCCCACAGCCTCAGGGTCTCGGCGTAGTCCTGGCCGAAGCGCTGGACGGCGCGCCAGTCCAGGCCGGCGGCGGCGACGACGGGCTTGAGGGCGGCCTCCGACGGCAGCATGCCGCCGGGGAAGATGTATTTCTGGATGAAGTCGGTACGCCGGCGGTAGCGGTCGAAGGCCGCGTCCTCGATGGTGATGATCTGCAGGCCGGCGCGGCCGCCGGGCTCGAGCACGTCGTGAATTCTGGCGAAATAGGCGGGCCAGTATTCCTCGCCGACCGCCTCGAACATCTCGATCGAGGCGACCCGGTCGAAGCGGCCTCGGACGTCGCGGTAGTCGATCAGCTGGATGTCGGCCCGTTCGGACAGGCCGGCGTTGAACATCCGCCGGCGGGCGAATTCGTATTGTTCGCGCGAGATGGTGATGCCGGTGACGCGGGCGCCGACCTCCCTGGCGGCGAACTCGGCGAAGCCGCCCCAGCCGCAGCCTATCTCGAGCACCGACTGGCCGGACCGGAGGTCCATGGCGCGGGCCAGGGCGGCGTATTTCTGGCGCTGGGCCGCCTCCAGCCCCATGCCGCGGCGGATGAAGCGCGCCGAGGAATAGGTCATCGAGGGGTCGAGCCAGGCGGCGTAGAAGGCGTTGCCGATGTCGTAGTGGGCGTGGATGTTCTTCTTCGAACCCGAGCGGCTGTTGCGGTTCATGCGGTGCGACAGCCAGTGGACGGCCTTCATCACCGGATTGCCGCTGGTCAGGCGGCGGAAATTGTCCTGGTTGCGCGCCAGGGCCTCAAGCAGGTGGGCGAGGTGGGGCGTCTCCCACTCCCCGGCCATATAGGCCTCGGCGAATCCGATATCGCCTGACGCGAGGACCCGGCCCGCGAATCGGTAATCGCGGATTTCGAGCGTCGCCGAGGGCCCCGGCTCGCGTCCCTCGAGGATGTGGCTGGAGCCGCCGGGCAGGCGGACGGTGAGGCGGCCGAAGGTCCAGTTGGACGCCAGCAGGCGCAACAGCAGGCCGAACCCGCGCGGCGTACGGGCGGCGGCCTGCTGGAGATCGACGGTCACCGTCGTCATGCCGTCAAGGTTGGGTCGGACCGGTCGGCTCGTCAATCCCCGGCGTGCGAGCCGGGGGCCATGGAGCGAAGTGCCTCGAGGGCGCGGTCGCGGGCGGCGGCGTGGTCCACGACCGGTTTCGGATAGTCCTGGCCGAGGCGGACCCCGGCGGCCCGAAGGATCTCCGGCGGAGCCGTCCAGGGGGCGTGAAGCCAGCGGTCCGGCAGTCGGGCCAGCTCCGGAATCCAACGGCGGACGTAGCGGCCGTCAGCGTCGAACTTCTGACCCTGGGTGACCGGGTTGAAGATGCGGAACCAGGGGGAGGCGTCGGCGCCGGAGCCCGCCACCCACTGCCAGTTCTGAACATTGCTGGCGAGGTCTGCGTCGACCAGCGTGTCCCAGAACCAGGCCTCGCCGGCGCGCCAGTCGACCAGCAGATCCTTGACCAGGAAGGAGGCGACGATCATGCGGACGCGATTGTGCATCCAGCCGGTCGTCCACAGCTGGCGCATGCCGGCGTCGACGACTGGATAGCCGGTGCGGCCGCGCTTCCAGGCCTCCAGGCCGTCGGGATCGTCGCGCCACGGCATGCGGTCGTATTCGGGCCGGAAGGCCGTATCGGTCATCTGCGGGAAATGGTGCAGCAGCTGGGCCGAGAAATCGCGCCAGCCCAGTTCGGCCACGAACTTTTCGGCCTCGGCCGGGGCGACGCGGCCGTCGCTTGCGGCGCGCCGGACCGCCTCGGCCGCCCGCCACGGATGGATCTCGCCCCAGTGGAGGTGGGGCGACAACCGGCTGACCGCCGGCTCGGCCGGGTGATCGCGGCCCTTCGAGTAGGACCTCAGGCCGCGCTCGACGAAGGCCGTGAGGGCGGCCGCGGCGCCGGCCTCGCCAGGCGTCCAGTTGAATCCGCCGGCCCAGTCGGGCGCCGTCGGGCGCAGGGCCCAGGCGTCGAGGGTGTCGCCGGTCAGGCCGGAGACGGCCTCGATGGCACCCGGCGCGGGCATAGGAGGCGGCGGCGCGGCGACCTCGAGCAGCGCCCTGAAGAAGGGGGTGAAGACCCGATACGCCCCGCCCGAGCCGGTCCACACCGCGCCGGGACGGGCCAGCAGCGCGCCGTTGTAGCCGTGGCACTCGACGCCGTCGGCTTTGAGGGCGTGGGCGATGTCGGCGTCGTGCACGAAGGCGTCGGGCTCGAAGCGGCGGTTCATGAACACCGCATCGGCGCCGGTCTCGGCGATCAGGCGCCGCAGTTCGGTTTCCGAATCACCGCTGCGGAGAAGGAGGCCCGCGCCGCGCCGGTCCAGGTCGGCGGCGAGCGCGCGCAGCGAGCCCTCCAGCCACCAGCGCGAGGCCGCGCCGATGCGGCGCACGGCTGGACCGTCATCGAGGATATAGACCGGAATCAGCGGGCGGCCCGTGCGCATGGCGTGGTCGAGGGCCGGATTGTCGGCGAGGCGCAGGTCCTGACGGAACCACAGGATGACGGGCGCCGGTCTGGTGGTCATGCGGTCGGGCTCCGTGATAGCTTGCGTCTCACGCTGTCACACGCCACCTGATCGCCGCATAGGTGCGGCAAGGGCCGCGCGTCGCCAAGTCGCAATTCCGGGAAGCTCGCCGTGTCCAAGCCCAACGCCATCATTGACATCAAAGACGGCCTCAAGCGGCCGGTGAGCATCGGCGGCGGACAGCGCATCGTCTTCATCGCCGGGCCGTGCCAGCTGGAAAGCCGTCAGCACGCCCTGGAAATGGCTCATGCGCTGAAGGAGATCGGCGAGCGGCTGAACGCCGGGATCATCTACAAGACCAGTTTCGACAAGGCCAACCGGACCAGCGCCAATGCGGCGCGGGGACTGGGGCTGGCAGGCTCGCTGCCGATCTTCGCCGAGATCCGCGAAAGCGTCGGACTCCCCGTGCTGACCGACGTCCACAACGAGGCGCAGTGCGCCGAGGCGGCCCAGGCCGTCGACGTGCTGCAGATCCCCGCCTTCCTGAGCCGCCAGACCGACCTGCTGCTGGCCGCCGCGGCGACCGGAAAGGTCATCAACATCAAGAAGGGCCAGTTCCTGGCGCCCTGGGACATGAAGAACGTCATCGCCAAGGTGGTCGGGGCGGGCAATCCGAACGTCATGGCCTGCGAGCGCGGGGCCAGCTTCGGCTACAACACCCTGGTCAGCGACATGCGGGCGCTGCCGATCCTGCGCGAGATCGGCTGTCCCGTGGTGTTCGACGCGACCCATTCCGTGCAGCAGCCGGGCGGGCAGGGGACGTCTTCGGGCGGCCAGCGCGAGTTCGTGCCGGTGCTGGCCCGCGCGGCCGTGGCCGTGGGCGTCGACGCGGTGTTCATGGAAACCCACCAGGATCCGGACAACGCGCCGTCGGACGGGCCCAACATGGTGCCGCTGAACCAGTTCGAAGCGCTGTGCGCCGACCTGATCGCCTACGACGACCTGACCAAGGCGCGGATGGCGAAAGCCGCCTGAATCCGATAGGCGGGAGTCATGAGTGAACGGACTCTCGATCTTGGCGGACTGCAGGCGCTGCTTGAGCGCGTGCGCGGGCTGAGGGTGGCCTGCGTCGGCGACCTGATGCTGGACCGCTATGTCTATGGAGAGGTCGACCGGATCTCGCCCGAGGCGCCGATCCCGGTGCTGCGCATGCGGCGGACGACGGCCATGCCCGGCGGCGTCGGCAATGTGGCGCGCAACGTGGCGGCGCTCGGCGGCGTGGCGCGGCTGGGCGCCGTGGCGGGCCGGGACCCGGCGGGCGACGAGCTGGCGGCGCTGATCGCGGCCGAACCCGGCATCGAGGACGTGGTGGAGCGGCGGGCCGGGGTGGCCACCATCGTCAAGACCCGCTTCGTCGCCGCCGGCCAGCAGCTGCTGCGGCTCGACGAGGAGGCCGCCGCTCTTATGGGCGAGGAAAGCGCGGCGTTTGCAGGTGCTTCCGTCTATCTTCTGTCGGACTATGCGAAGGGCGTGGTCAGCGATCTGGTCATCGGACAGGCGCTGAAGGCAGCCCAGGACAGCGGCGCGCCGGTCGTGGTCGATCCCAAGGGCCGCGATTTCGCCCGCTATGGCGCCGTCGATCTGATCAAGCCGAACGCCAGCGAACTGGCCGGGGCCACGGGCCTGCCGGTCGGCTCCGACCAGGAGGTCGAGGCGGCGCTGGAGGCCCTGCTGCAGGCGACCGCGGCGAAGGCCGTCGTGGTGACCCGGGCAGGCAAGGGTATGAGCCTGATGCGGCGCGGCGAGGCTGTGCAGCATTTCCCCGGCCGGGCGCGGGAGGTGTTCGACGTCTCGGGGGCCGGGGACACCGGTCTGGCCGCGCTCGGGCTGGCGCTGGGCGCGGGGGCGTCGCTGGAGACGGCGGTGGAGTTCGCCATCCTCGCCTCGGGCGTGGTGGTGGGCAAGGCCGGCACCGCCGTGGTCACCCCGGCCGAGCTGATCGACGCCGAGATGAGCCAGCACGCCGCCGGCGCCCACGCCAAGGTCATGCCGCTGGAAGAGCTGGCGCATGTGGTCGAGGGCTGGAAGCGGCAGGGGCTGAAGGTCGGTTTCACCAACGGCTGTTTCGACATCCTGCACCGCGGCCACGTGGCCTATCTGGCCCAGGCGCGGAGCTGGTGCGACCGGCTGGTGGTGGCGCTGAACACCGACGATTCGGTGCGCCGGCTGAAAGGCGAGGGGCGGCCGATCAACGATCTGGACAGCCGGGCCGTGGTCATCGGCGGTCTGCAGAGCGTGGACCGGGTGACCTCGTTCGACGAGCCCACGCCGCTGGCCCTGATCGAGCGGCTGCGGCCCGACGTGCTGATCAAGGGAGCGGACTACACCCGCGAGGGCGTGGTCGGCGGCGACCTGGTCGAGAGCTGGGGCGGCGAGGTGAAGCTGGCGACCTTCGAGGACGGCTATTCCACCACGAAGACGATCGAGAAGATGAAGGACGACAGATGAGCCGGCGGATGATCGTGGTCACCGGCGGGGCCGGCTTCATCGGCTCGAACATCGTCGCCCGGCTGTGCGCCGAGGATCGGCGGGATGTCGTCGTGTGCGACCGGCTGGAAGCGGCGGCGCTGGGCAAGTGGAAGAACATCGCGAAACATCCCGTCGCCGACTTCTGGCAGCCGGAAGAGCTGTTCGAGCAGCTGGAACGGCACGCCGAGCGGATCGAGGCCGTCGTCCACATGGGGGCGATCTCGTCGACGACGGAGGCGGACGCCGACCTGATCATCCGCACCAACTTCACCCTGTCGCGGGACATCTGGGACTGGTGCGCGCTGAGGGACGCGCGGATGGTCTACGCCTCGTCGGCGGCAACCTACGGCGACGGGGAGCAGGGTTTCGAGGACGACGACAGTCTTGAGGGGCTGGCTTCGTTGAGGCCGCTAAACGCCTATGGCTATTCGAAAATGCTATTCGATCAATACGCCGCGCGGCAGTCGGATCGGGGGCAGTCGCCGAGCCAGTGGGCGGGACTGAAATTCTTTAACGTCTACGGCCCGAACGAGTACCACAAGGGTGGCATGAAGTCGGTCGTGGCGCAGATCTGGCCGAAGGTGGCGGCGGGCGAACCCGTGACCCTGTTCCGCTCGCACAATCCGGCCTACGCCGACGGCGGCCAGCTGCGCGACTTCGTCTTCGTGGACGACGTGGTCGACATCGTCGACTGGCTGCTGGAGACGCCGGCGGTGTCGGGCGTGTTCAACGCGGGCTCGGGGCAGGCGCGGTCCTTCCTCGACCTGGCCAATGCGACCTTCGCGGCGGCGGGCAAGGAGGCCCGGGTCGAGTACGTCGATACGCCCGAGAGCATTCGCGACAAGTACCAGTATTTCACCGAGGCCCGGATGGAGCGGGTCCGCGCCGCCGGCTTCGGCGGCCAGTCGACGCCTCTGGAAGAAGGCGTGCGGCGCTATGTGCAGGACTTCCTGGCCACGGCGGACCCGTATCGATGAAACGGCCGAAGCTGACCTTTCGCCAATGGGTCGGCTGGATCGGCTTCGCGCTGGTCTTCCTGCTGACCGCCGCCTCGGCGGTGTGGCGCGGCGACATCCTCAGGGCCGGGCTGAACCCGCAGGCGCCCTTCCAGACCTATGTGCCGCCGCCGGCGCCCGACTATGGACGCCCCGGCGCCTGGGCCTTGCGCGAGGCGCGGGCGCCCGATTCCGGTCCGGCGGCCGTCTTCTTTGTGCACTCGACCACCTTTGACGGCGGGCGCGACTGGAACGGCCCGATCGGCGATCCGAAAGCCGACGCCTATCTGCGTCGGGTGGTGCTGCCCAACTACGCCGGACCTTTCGCCCGTCTGGGATCGGTCAGCGCTCCAAGATACCGGCAGGGCAGCCTCTATACCCGGCTGACCCTGAGGGAGGATGCGCGCGAGGCCCGGGCCTTCGCCTACGGCGATATCGCCGCCGCCTTCGAAGCCTGGCTGGCGCGCCATCCAAGCGGTCCGATCGTGCTGGCCGGGGTCGAGCAGGGCGGCGAACTGGTCGAGCGGCTGCTGCGCGAGCGGGTGGCGGCCGATCCGGCGCTGCGCCCACGGCTGGTGGCCGCCTATCTGATGGATGTGGTGACTCCCGTGGACGGCCTGTCGTCACAGATCCCCGCGTGCGGGCAGCGGACCCAGACCGGCTGCATCGTCGGGTTCTCGCCGGTCGGCGAGGGCAATGACGGCGCGGCCCGGCGGCGGTTGCGGCGCGCCCTCGTGTGGGACGCACGCGGTCGCCTGGTCGAGCTGGGCGAGCGCGAGGCGCTGTGCGTCAATCCGGTGACCGGATCGACCTCTACCGCGCCGGTGGAGGCGCGGCTCAACCGGGGCGCAACCAACGCCACGGGCCTGGAGTGGGGCGCCCATCCGGCCCTGCTGGCCCGCGAGATCGCCACCCAGTGCCGTGACGGCCTGCTGCGCCACACGGAACCGAAGTCGGAGTCGTTCCGCCAGGCCGGCAGCTGGGCCGACCGAAGAAAGTCGCGCCCATACAACCTGTTCTATGGTGATATTGAAGCGGACGCACAGGCGCGCCTGGCGGCGTGGAGCGCGCAGCGGGCCTCCTAGTCGATGCCGGGCCGGTCGTTGCGCCAGTCGAACAGAGCTTCCAGCACCTTGACCGCCTCGCCCCGCGGGGAGGTCAGGTCCGGGTCGCGGCCCAGCACCAGCCGGGCGTCATCGGCGGCGGCGAGCAGCAGTTCGCGGTGCCGGATCGGGTCGGCGAAGCGGTAGGCGGGGAAGCCGCTCTGCTTCAGGCCCAGGGGGTCGCCGCCGCCGCGCAGGCGGAAATCCTCCTCGGCGATCTCGAAGCCGTCCTCGGTGCGACGCAGGGTCTCCAGACGGATGCGGGCCGTCTCCCCGAGCCCGTCGTCGCCGCCGCCGTACAGCAGCAGGCAGGTGCTGGCGGCCGTGCCGCGCCCGACCCGGCCGCGCAGCTGGTGCAGCTGGGCGAGGCCGAACCGGTCGGCGTGCTCGATGACCATGATCGAGGCGTTGGGCACGTCGACCCCTACCTCGACCACGGTCGTGGCGACCAGCAGGGGCGTGCGGCCATCGGCGAAGTCGGCCATCACCGCCTCGCGCTCCGCCCCTGGCATCTGGCCGTGGGCGAGGCCGACCTCGACGCCGAGGATGCGGCGCAGGTCCGCGGCGCGCGCCTCGGCGGCGGCGAGGTCGGAGGCCTCGCTCTCGGCCACCAGCGGGCAGATCCAGTAGGCCTGGGCGCCGCTGTCGAGCGCGGCCTTCAGCCGTTTCGCGACCTCGCGGATACGGGCTTGCGGCACGACCGCCGTGGTCACGGGGGTGCGGCCGGGCGGCTTTTCCGTCAGGCGCGAGACCTCGAGTTCGCCGTACTGGGTCAGCTCCAGGGTGCGGGGAATCGGGGTGGCGGACATGGTGAGCAGATGAACGCCGCCCGTGCGCGGGTCGCCCTTGGCCTGCAGCCGTTGCCGCTCGTTGACGCCGAAGCGGTGCTGTTCGTCGATCACCGCCAGGGCCAGCCGGTCGAAGCGGACGGCGTCCTGGAACAGGGCATGGGTGCCGATGGCGACCTTGGCCTCGCCCGAGGCCAGGGCGGCGAGGCGGGCGCGGCGCTCGGCGGGGGTGTCGCGGCCGGTGAGCAGGACGGTGGGCACGCCGGCGGCCTCCAGCAGCGGCGCCAGACGCTGCCAGTGCTGGCGGGCGAGGATTTCGGTCGGGGCCATCAGGGCCGACTGGAAGCCGGAAGCGGCGGCGTCGGCCAGCGCCAGGGCGGCCACCGCGGTCTTGCCGGAGCCGACGTCGCCCTGCAGCAGGCGGCCCATCTGTTCGCCCGAGGCGAGGTCGCGGCGGATTTCGGCGATGGCCTGTCGCTGGGCGCCGGTCAGCGTGAAGGGCAGGGCGTCCAGAATGCGCTGCGAAGGCCCGTCGGGCGCGATCACCGGCGCGGGGGTGATCTGGCGGGCGCGGCGGCGGCGGGCGAGGGCCAGCTGGTGGGCGAGGAGTTCGTCGTAGGCGAGACGCTGGCGCGCCGGGGCGTCGGGCAGGAGGTCGGGCTCGGCGGCCGGAGCGTGCAGGGCGGCGAGCGCGGCGCGCCAGCCGGGCCAGCGGCGTTTGGCCATCCAGGCGGGGTCCTGCCATTCCGGCAACTCCGGCGCATGCTCGAGCGCCCCCTGGACCAGCTTGCGGATGACGCGGGAGGTCAGGCCCTGAGTGGCCGGATAGACCGGCTCGACCGCGGCGATGTCGCCGGCCTGGGCGAGGGTGAAGACGTCGGGATGGACGATCTGGACCTCGTTGTTGAAGCGCTCGACCTTGCCCGAGACCAGCCGGCGCTCGCCTCTGGGCAGCAGTCGGTCGATGTGCTGGGCCGAGCCGCCGAACCAGATCAGGTGGACGAAGCCGTCGGCATCGGTGGCGCGCACCTTGATCGGGGCGCCGGGCTTGCCGGGGACGATCAGGCGGTCGACGACGACGTCGAATACGCCGACGAGGCCTTCGACCGCCGTGGTGGCGGTCATCGGGCGGCGAACGATCAGGCCCGAGGGCGACAGGAACAGCAGGTCGCGGACCAGCGGACCGGCCAGCTTCTGCACGAGCGGCAGGATTTTCGGCCCCACCCCCTTCAGGGTGGAGACCTCGGCGAACAGGGGAAAGAGACTCGGCGGCCGCATCCCTGACAGCATAGCTGGCGAAAGCCGCTCTGGAACGCTATCTCACCGCTCTTCATTGAAGTGCCCTGCGCTCGCCGCGCGGCGGCTCGCCGCCAGAGGGCGCTTCTTACGATTTCCACCGGGCAAGGAAGCTTGTGGCCGATACCGACGCGCGTCTGAAAGAGAGACTGGGCCGCATCGCCTTCAGGGCGTGGCGGCGGGGCTTCCGCGAGGCCGACCTGGTGCTGGGCCCGTTCGTGGACCAGGTAGGGCCGACCCTGGACGAGACCGAACTGGACGCTCTGGAGGCCCTGCTGGCGCAGGACGACGACCATCGTCTCTACGCCTGGATCATCGGCACGGAACCCACGCCCGAGGCTCACGACACATCGGCGATGACCAAGATCCGGGCCTTCATGCGCGATCATGTCGCCGCGGCGGTGGCGGAGGGCGCGGGCTGATGGACGCGCAGGTTTCGAGACGCAGCGACCAGGAGCTGGGCGGGGCGCCGGAGGGGCTGGACGCCCTGACCGTCGCCGAGCGGCTGCGCGCGGACGGCGGCGTGGCCGCCTTCGTGGCCCGCGACTACGCCCGCATGGGCGAGTTCGTTCAGGCATTCCGCTTCTTCGCCGACGACATTGAAGTGGTGGAGTTTCCTGCCTGGGACTGCCTGCCCTACGACCGGTTGAGCCCGACCTCGTCGGTGTCGGCCGAGCGGATGGCGGCGCTGACCCGGCTGGCCCAGCGGGCGCCCGACGACAGCAAGCCCCTGCTGGTCGTCACGACCGTCGGGGCGGCGATGCAGCGGACGCCGCCCCGCGAGGTGACCTGCGGAGCCGGGTTCGAGACCACCGTCGGCCTCGACCTCGATACGGCGGCGCTGGAACGGTATTTCGCGAGCAACGGCTATGTGCGCGCCTCGACCGTATCGGAGCGCGGCGAGTTCGCCGTGCGCGGCGGGGTCATCGACGTCTATCCGCCGGGCTTCGAGGAGCCGGTGCGGCTGGACATGTTCGGTTCGGAGCTGGAATCGATCCGCACCTTCGATCCGGCGACGCAACGGTCGACGGGTCAACTTCGCGACGTATCGCTCGCGCCGGTGTCGGAAGCCCTGCTGGACCCCGAGAGCATCTCACGGTTCCGCACCGGCTACCTCGAACTGTTCGGCGCGCCGGGCGACGACGCGCTGTATTCCGCGGTCAGCGAGGGCGCGCGGCGGCAGGGCATGGAGCACTGGCTGCCGCTGCTCTATGCGCGGCTGGAGACGCTGTTCGACTATCTGCCGGATGACGCGCGCCTGTTCCTCGACAACCAGGTCGAGGCGGCCCGGGCCGAGCGCTGGACCCTGACCAAGGACGCCTACGACGCCCGCCGCGATGCGGCCATGAGCCAGAAAGGCCGGAATGGGGGCGGGGCGGCGTACCGGGCCCTGCCGCCGGAGCGGCTGTACCTGCCGGAGAGCGACTGGAACAGCGCCCTGGCGGGGCGCTGGTTGCGGCGGCTGTCGCCCTTCCATGGGCCGGGCGAGGACGCCGGCGGCCGGCTGGGACGCAGTTTCGCGGCCGAGCGGGCGCAGGACAGCGTCAATCTGTTCGAGGCGGTCGCGCGGCATGCCGAGGCGGTCAAGGCGGCCGGAAAGCGGGTGCTGTTCGCCTCCTGGACGGAAGGCTCGTCCGAGCGGCTGGCCTCGATGCTGGCCGACCACGGGCTTGAGCATGTGGTGGCGGTGCGCGACTGGGCCGACGTCCAGAAGGCGCCGAAGGACCTGTATCTGCGCGGCGTGCTGCCCGTGGAGCACGGCTTCGAGACCGACGACATCGCCGTCATTTCCGAAACCGACATCCTCGGCGACCGGCTGGCGCGGCCCAAGAAGAAGCGGCGGGCCTCGAACTTCCTGGCCGAGGCCTCGGCCCTGACGACCGGCGACCTGGTGGTCCACCTCGACCACGGCATCGGCCGCTATGAGGGGCTGAAGACGCTGGAGATCCAGGAGGCGCCGCACGACTGCCTCGAACTGCTCTACGCCGGCGAGTCGAAGCTGTACCTGCCGGTCGAGAACATCGACCTGTTGACCCGCTACGGCAGCGAGGCGGAAGGGGTGCAGCTGGACCGGCTGGGCGGAGCCGGCTGGCAGGCGCGCAAGGCGAAGGCGAAGCAACGGCTGCGCGACATGGCCGAGGGTCTGATCGCCCTGGCGGCCAAGCGGTCGCTGAGGACCTCGGACGCGATCACGCCGCCGCACGGGCTGTTCGACGAATTCTGCGCCCGCTTCCCCTACGAGGAGACCGACGACCAGCTGAACGCCATCGGCGACGTGCTGGAGGACCTCGGCAAGGGCACGCCGATGGACCGGCTGATCTGCGGCGACGTCGGCTTCGGCAAGACCGAGGTGGCGCTGCGGGCGGCCTTCGTGGTGGCCATGAGCGGCCATCAGGTGGCGGTCGTCTGCCCGACCACCCTGCTGGCGCGGCAGCATTTCAAGACCTTCAGCGAGCGGTTCGCGGGCTGGCCGGTCAAGGTGCGCCACCTGTCCCGCATGGTCACGGCGAAGGACGCGGCGGAGACGCGGGCGGGGCTGAAGGACGGCTCGTTCGAGATCGTCGTCGGCACCCATGCGGTGCTGAGCGAGCAGGTCGGGTTCAAGGACCTCGGCCTGGTGATCGTCGACGAGGAGCAACATTTCGGGGTCAAGCACAAGGAGAAGCTGAAGTCCCTGCGCGCCGACGTCCACCTGCTGACCCTGACCGCCACGCCGATCCCGCGGACGCTGCAGATGGCGCTGTCGGGCATCCGCGAGATGTCCATCATCGCCACGCCGCCGGTCGATCGCCTGGCGGTGCGGACCTATGTGACGCCGTGGGATCCGGTGCTGGTGCGCGAGGCCCTGCTGCGCGAGAAATATCGCGGCGGGCAGGCCTATTATGTCGTGCCGCGGCTCAGCGACCTGCCCGACATCGAGAAATTCCTCCGCGAGCAGGTCCCCGAAATCAAGTTCGTGGTCGGCCACGGCCAGATGTCGCCGACCCAGCTGGAGGACGTGATGAGCGCCTTCTACGACGGCAGTTACGACCTGCTGCTGTCGACCACGATCGTTGAGTCGGGACTGGACGTTCCGACGGCCAACACATTGATCGTGCACAAGGCCGACATGTTCGGACTGGCGCAGCTGCATCAGATCCGGGGCCGGATCGGGCGGGCCAAGGCGCGGGCCTTCGCCTATCTGACCACCCCGCCAGAGAAGCCGATGAGCCTGTCGGCCGAGCGGCGGCTGCAGGTGCTGCAATCGCTGGACAATCTGGGCGCCGGCTTCCAGCTGGCCAGTCACGACCTCGATCAGCGCGGCGGCGGCAATCTGCTGGGCGACGAGCAGTCGGGGCATATCCGCGAGGTGGGGGTCGAGCTGTACCAGCAGATGCTGGAGGATGCGGTGGCCGAGCTGCGCCAGGCGGGCGAGGGCGGCGGCGTCGTCGACCGGGGCTGGTCGCCGGCGATCAACGTCGGGGCCGCCGTGCTCATTCCCGAGGACTATGTGCCGGACCTGAACGTTCGGCTGAGCCTGTACCGCCGCCTGTCGGACGCGGAGAACAACGAGAGCCGCGAGGCGCTGGCGGCCGAACTGATCGACCGGTTCGGACCTCTGCCGGACGAGGCGAAGCAGCTGTTGCGCATCGTCGGGGTCAAGGCCAACTGCAAGACGGCCTGCATCGAGCGGATCGACATCGGGCCCAAGGGCGCGGTGCTGACCCTGCGCAACAACGAATTCCCCAATCCCCAGGGGCTGGTCGGGCTGATCCAGAAGAACCACGCCTTCTGGAAGATCCGGCCGGACCAGAAGATCGTGGTCAAGGGCGACTGGGACACGCCGGAGGACCGGCTGAAGGTCGCCGAGCGGATCACCGCCGATCTGGCGCGGGTCGCGGGAGCCGCCTGAGGTGCGCATCCGGGAGGCGACAGAGGCGGACTGGCCGGCGATCTGGCCGATCGTCGAGGCGGTCGCGCGGGCCGGCGAGACCTACACCTATCCGCGCGACCTGACGGAAGCGGGCGGACGGGCGCTGTGGATGCAGGCGCCGCCCGGGGTGACGCTGGTCGCGGTCGATGACGATGATCGGGTGCTGGGCACGGCCAAGACCGGACCGAACCAGATGGGGCCGGGCTCGCACATGGCCACCGGCAGCTTCATGGTGGCGGAGGCGGCGAGGGGGCAGGGAGTCGGCCGGGCGCTGGGCGAGGCGGTGATCGCGCGCGCGGCGGCGGACGGCTATCGCGCCATGCAGTTCAACGCCGTGGTCGAGGCGAACCGGGGAGCGGTGCGTCTGTGGCGCGCGCTCGGGTTCGAAATCATCGGCACGGTCCCGGAGGCGTTCGCGCATCCGGCCGAGGGCCTGGTCGGACTGCACATCATGCACCGGCGGCTCTGACGGCGGTCAGCAGCCCGGTGCGACCGTTTCGAAGCGTTCGTCCCACCACGCCTGCCAACGGGTCTTCAGGTCGGCGAGTTGCTCTTCCGACAGGCCGTAGGTGGTCAGGGTCAGCATGGTCGAGCCGCGTGGCTTGTTGTCGGTGGGCGGCTGGTCGACCACGACCAGCAGGCCGTCGCCCCAGGCGTCGACACTGACCCCGATCTGATGGCGGGCGGTGAACCAGACATGGCCGGAGGCCTCCGTGTCGGGTCCCAGCGGCATCGACCACGGCTCGCCCGCGGCCGGGGCGGCGTCGAGACCCAGCAGGGACCGGGCCAGCCGGTCGGCGCGCGGCGGGCCGGAGAAGAACAGGGTGCGCCGGGTCTGGCCGGGATGGCGGGCGAAGGCGAAGGCCAGCTGCCAGGTGAAGGAGATCCAGCCCTCGATCATGCCGTCGAACACGTCGGTCCATGTTCCGGCCGGGGCGGAGCGGACCACCCGCACCAGGCTGGAGTCTCCGCGCGCCTCCACCTCGTAGCGGTCGTTGACGCCGACGAAGCGGACCACCCTGCTCGCCTCATCGGCTTCTGCGTGGGTGACGAAGATGAAGTCGATCTCATCCTTGAGGCCGTCGGTTTCCCAGCCGAACCAGTCCTTGATCTTCTGCGGATCGCGCAGGGCGGCCCAGACGGCGTCGGCGGGGGCGGGGACAGCGACCTCGACGAGGACGTGGTCTTCCATGGGCTTGTCGGCGGCGGCTTCGGTCATGGCCTGGTTCCTGGAAGGGTGGGTCCGGGGGTCGAGGGCCCGTGTCGGATGAGCTCCGCTCAGGTGGAGGGGCGGATGTCCCTGGAAGCCCGCTCGAGCACGGCGGCGGGGGATTCGTCAGGCCCGACCTCGGCGACGCCGACCTCGAACTCGACCACGAACGGCGAGCGGTCCGGCCCGGCGTCGAAGGCGGTGCACCCGATCACCGCCGCGATCCGGTCGGCGGCGACCCGGCCGGACGGACCGCGGGTGGCGGGAAGGGCGAGGGCGAAGACGTCGGGCGACAGGCGGGCGGCCGTGTCCTCGGTGCGGATCAGGCGCGAGACCATGGCCCCGATCTGGGGCAGGGCGCGATCGAGCCAGCCGCCCTTGCGGGCCTCGGCCACGGCCGGGGTTTCGGACACCCGAAGCACGACGACAGAGAGGGGGCGGCGGCGCAGGCGCGCGCCCTCGGCCACCCGGGCGAGATGGCTGGCGAACAGTTCCGGTGTGAACAGGCCGGTCGTGGGATCGGTCAGACCCGAACCCCGGGCGCTTTCCAGCGCCTTGCGGATGGCCACATGACGACGGTGGTGCCGCGCCAGGGCGACGATCCGTTCGGCGGTCTCTTCCTCGGGGGTGTCGGCGGCGGCGACGTCGGCGAAGCCGCGATTGTAGAGCTCCGACAGGTTTATCTCGCCCGAGCCGCGCAGATAGAGCACGGCCGGTATGTGGTAGAGGCGGGTGTTCCGCTTCATGCCCGAGGCGATCGAAAGGGCGGGGGCGTGGTCCTCGGCGCCCCAGAGCACGGCGGCGTCGAACGGGCGCTCGTGCAGATAATCAAAGGCGGTGTAGGGGGTCGGGGCGGCGACGACGTCGCAGCCGCGCGCGACGAGGGCGTTGGACAGGGCCAGGAAGTGGCGGTCGGGCTTGCCGGCGGCCAGCACCCGCAATGGGCTGGCGTCCTCCCCGGCTGGCGGCAACGGCTCGCCCCGGGCGGCGAAGGTCGCCTCGCGGAGGGAGACCTCCTCCTCGGCGATGGCGGAGCGGACGAGATTCTCGAGGCGAAGGGCGGCCTGGGCGGCGTGGGGCGGTCCGGACATGGCGATGTCGGCGACGCCGGGCTCCCAGCCGACCGCCTCCGGGCCGATCGCCATCACCGGCAGGCGGCGCGGCGAGACGGTCTGGCGCAGGGCGGCGACGCCGGCGGCGGCGTCGGGGAGGCGGGCGTCGAGAACCACCGTCTCGAGCGGCCAGTCGATCAGGACCTGAACGGCCCCGGCCAGCGAGCGGGCCGTGACGGTGCGCCAGCCCAGCGCGTCCAGTCCCTGGCACAGGGACCCGATCAGGTCGTCATCAGGAGCGACGACCAGAATGCGCGGATCGGAAGTCACGGCGATGTCTCCAGCAGCCCTCCCACCCGGGCCGCGCTCTCAAGCGGGCGGACCATAGCGAGGGTCGCCGTGGCGAGGCAACCGGCGCGGCCATCCTTTCCCCAGCCGCGAATTGCGTTAAAGGGAGCAACATCGGGGGCGGGACAGGATACCGGTTTGCAGGCCAGGACGGATATGGAGGAGGCCGTGCGCTGGGCGACGCCCTTGCTGTGGGGTCGTCTGGCGGTCAGGGCGTTCACGCGGAGCTGGGGACGGGACGTCATGCTCTACACGGGCGGCGTGTCCTTCTTCGCCCTGCTGGCCGTGTTCCCCGCCATCGCCATCCTGATCGGCTTCTACAAGGCCGTGCTGTCGATCGGCCAGGTCAGCGAGCAGGCCGCGGCCCTGGCCGACGTCATGCCGCACGCGGCGCGGGCCATCTTCATGACCGAGATCGAACGGCTGGCCAACGCCTCGGCCCGCACCGTCTCGGCCCAGAGCCTGTTCGCCCTGATCATCGGCGGATACGCGGCGCACCGTGGGTTCAAGGCCTTGCTGGCCGGACTTAACCTGATCCACGACGAGACGGAGCCGCACGGCTTCCTGAAGTTCAATCTGCTGGCCTTCTTCGTGGCCCTGTTCGCCTTCGCTCTGTTCACGGTCGTGTCCGGCGCCGTGGTGACGTCGCGCCTGCTGGAACACACCGGCCCCGGCGCGCTGGCCGAGCCCGGCGGGATGGGCGCGGCCTTCGTCGACCTGTGGCCGGCGCTCGGCCTCGCGGTGGGCCTGACCATGCTCTACCGCTACGCCATGTCGCACCGCACGCCGGTGGCCTGGTTCCCGGCCATAGTGGGCGGCGTGGTGGCGACGGTGATGTCGACCATCTCGTCCTGGCTGTGCGCCATCTATGTCGAGCAGATCGCCCCCCTCGGCGCGACCTATGGCTCGGTCGGCGCGATCGTCGTGCTGCTGATCTGGCTGTCGTGGAACGTCAACGCCATCTTCTACGGCGGGGCGTTCGCGACCGAGATGGAGATCGTCCAGCGCTCGATGGGCGCGCCCGAACTGGAGCCGGCCGACCCGCTGCCGGACTCCGTCGTCAGCCTGTCGGAACGTCGGGCGTCTCGACCTCGATAGCCAGGACCCCGTCGGCCTCGCTGATCGAGACCACGCGTCCGCCCAGACCCGCCATCAGGTGCGGCACGTCGATCCGGGCCATCGGATCCGTCGCCAGAAGGGTCAGGCGCGCGCCCGGGCCCGCGCCGCGCATGGCCTTCTGCAGCCGCAGGCTCGGCGTTGGGCAGCGGTGGCCGCGGGCGTCGACGATCATGCGCCGATCCGGTCCAGCAACAGTTCGAGCGCCGTGCGGACGCTGTCCAGCCTGACCCGCTCCCGGCCGATGTCGCCGAAACGGCGCTCGACATGGACCAGGCCGGAGGGCCCGGCCGCGGCGAAATGGACCAGGCCGACGGGCTTGTCGGCTGACCCTCCGCCCGGCCCGGCGACGCCGGTCACCGAGACGGATACCTGCCCCCCGGATCGGGCCAGGGCCCCCTCGGCCATGGCCCGGGCCACGGGTTCGGAGACCGCCCCATGATGCTCGATCATGGTCGCCGGGACGCCGAGCAGATCGCTCTTGGCGGCGTTGCTGTAGGTGACGAAGCCCCGCTCAACGACGGCCGAGGATCCCGCCACGGCGGTCAGGGCCCCGGTGACGAGGCCGCCGGTGCAGCTCTCGGCGGCGGCGACCATCAGGCCGCGCGCCCTGGCGGCTTCGACGACCTTGCGGGCCAGCAGTTCGATATCGGCGGGAAACATGCGGCGGGGCCTTCCGAAGCGTCGGCGAGTCGGTCCAGTGTGGGGGCTGTGCGCCCGGGGCGGCGCCAGCATACGGGGCGGGCATGAGCGACACCACTGGCGATACCGGGGTTTCCGCGCCGCTGCGGCCGACGGACCGGCTGACCCCGCTGCTGTTCGCCCTGGCCATCTTCACCTCCGCCTCGCTGGTCTTCGTGGTCCAGCCGATGGTCACCAAGCTGGTTCTGCCCATGCTGGGCGGGTCCCCGGCGGTGTGGAACACGGCGATGGTGTTCTTCCAGGGCGCCTTGCTGGGCGGCTACCTCTACGCCCACCTGCTGCAGCGGGTCGCCTCGATCAAGATGCAGGTGGCGGTTCACCTGATCCTGCTGCTGCTCGCCGCCCTGTTCCTGCCGCTGCACATCAACGGCTGGCTGGGCGACCCGAACCCCTCGGCCCCGATCGGGTGGCTGCTGGCGACGCTGACCCTGTCGGTCGGCGCGCCCTTCGCCGTGCTGTCCGCGACCGCCCCCCTGCTGCAGGCCTGGTTCGCCCGCGTCCGGGCCGGCTATCCGGACGGCAAGAACCCCTACGTTCTCTACGCCGCCTCCAACCTGGGCAGCTTCCTGGCGCTGCTGTCCTATCCGTTCGTGATCGAGCCGCTGACCAATCTGTTGGGCCAGAGAATGGGATGGAGCGGCGGCTACGCCGCCTTCGTGCTGATGGTCGCCGCCCTCGCCCTGGTGGTGTGGCGGCGCCGGCTCGACCGGGGCGCGGAACCGGCCCCACTGGCCGCGACGCCGGTGATCCCGTGGCGCGAGAAGGGCATCCTGATCCTGCTCGCCGCCGCCCCGTCCAGCCTGATGCTGGGCGTGACGGCCCATCTTTCGACCGACGTCGCCTCGGCTCCCTTCCTGTGGGTCATCCCGCTGGCGCTGTATCTGCTGACCTTCGTCATCGCCTTCCAGGCCCGGCCATGGATTCCGCTGCCGATCACCCTGGTCGTGCAGGGGGCGCTCGGAGCGGCCGTGGTCCTGATCGTGGCCTTCCGGACGCTCGACATCCGGATCGCCTTCGTCCTCCACATCCTCGCCTTCTTCTTCGCGGCCCTGATGTGCCACCAGATGCTGGCCGCGCGACGGCCGCCGCCGGACCGGCTGACGGAATTCTACCTGCTGCTGTCAGTCGGCGGCGTGGTCGGCGGCGCCTTCACGGCCCTGCTGGCGCCGGTGATCTTCAACATGGTCTGGGAGTATCCGCTGGTGCTGGTGCTCGTCGGCCTGGCCCGGCCCTGGGACCGGCGGCGGCTGCGCGGCGAGGAGATCGGCGCCCTGGTGGCGGTGGCCGTGCTCTCGTTGGCGGCGGCCGGGATATCGGCCTGGATGTCCAGCGACCTGGACGCCTGGGCGGCGCTGTGGCGGATCATGCCGCTGTTCGAGCTGCAGACCCTGGGCATGCTGATCCTCGGCCCCGCCGTGGTCTGCGCCTTCCTGCTGCGCGACCGGGCCCAGGCCTTCGCCGCCGCCCTGCTGATGCTCGGCCTTTCGGCCCAGTTCGTAACCCGCGGGTATGACTACAGCTATTCGGAACGCAGCTTCTTCGGCGTCATGCGGGTGGCCAGCCAGGTCGACGACGGGCTGGGCGGCGAGGTCCACGTGCTGACGCACGGCACCACCTGGCACGGCTCGCAGGCGCGCGATCCGCGCTTCGCCTGCCAGCCCACCCTCTATTATCACCCCCTGACCCCGATCGGTCAGTCGGCGCAGATCGTCCAGGCGCGCGGACCGGCCAGGATCGGCGTGGTGGGGCAGGGGTCCGGGACCATGGCGGCCTACAAGCGGGCCGAGGACTCCCTGACCTTCTTCGAGATCGATCCCATGGTCGACCGGATGTCGCGCGATCCGCGCTGGTTCACCTACATCTCGGACTGCGCGCAGGGCGAGGTGCGGACGGTGCTGGGCGACGCGCGGCTGACGCTCGGGGACGAGCAGGCCGGTTCGTACGACCTGCTGATCATCGACGCCTTCTCGTCCGACGCCGTCCCCACCCACCTGCTGACTGTCGAGGCCATCGACGGCTATCTGCGGCTGCTGAAGCCCGACGGCGTGGTCCTGTTGCACCTGTCGAACCGCAACCTCGAGATCGTGCTGCCGACCGTCGCCGCCGCGCGGGTTCTGGGCCGGCCGGCCCTGCACGGGCTCTACGTCGACAATGGTTCGCTGCCCCAGATGGCGATCGCCTCGACAGAGGCGATCGTGCTCTCACCCACCGATCGGGGCCTGGCCGACTTCCGCGGCAAGCCGATCTGGCGCGAGGTTCCCGAGACCGCCGTGCGTCCGTGGACCGACGACTACGTCAACCTGTTCGGGGCCCTGTGGCGATCGTTCCGGCCGCCGCCCGAACGGCCCTAGGCCGGCAGGTCGATGGTCGCGATGGCCTGGGCCGCGAGGCCTTCGCCGCGGCCGGTGAAGCCCATGGCCTCGGTCGTGGTCGCCTTGACGCTGACCGCATCGAGCGGGAGCGAGAGCAGGGCGGCGAGCCGTTCGCGCATGGCCTGGCGATGGGGCTTAACCTTCGGCCGCTCGCAGATCAGGGTGACGTCGACATTGACCAGACCTCCGCCGCGGGCCTGCAGCCGCTCGACGGCGTGGACGAGAAACTGGTCGGACGAGGCGCCCTTCCACTGCGGATCGGTGGGCGGGAAATGGTCGCCGATGTCGCCGTCGCCCATGGCGCCGAGGATGGCGTCGGTCAGGGCGTGCAGGCCTGCGTCGGCGTCGGAGTGGCCGATCAGGGTCTGATCGTGGGCGATCTCGACCCCGCAAAGCCAGACCGAGGTTCCGGGCCCCCAGCGATGGGCGTCGAAGCCCTGACCGACGCGGGTCCGGCGGGGAATCAGGGCCTCGGCCATGGCGAAATCCTCGGGGAAGGTGAGTTTCATCAGACGAGGGTCGCCTTCGACGACCCGAACGCGGCCGCCTGCGCGCTGAACGACGGCGGCCTCGTCGGTGGCCGGTTCGCCGGCGGGCCAGGCGGCGTAGGCGTCCGTGATCGTTCCGCGGCGGAAGGCCTGCGGCGTCTGGGCGCGCCACAGGCCGTCGCGTTGCACAGCCTCCTCGATGAACCCGGCCGAGGCTTTCCGCAGACTGTCGGCGACAGGCAGGGCGGGGAGGGCGCCGTCCGCGTCCGCCAGCGCCTCCAGCGTGCGGCGGATCACGGCGACGTCCAGCAGGGGCCTCGCCGCGTCGTGGATCAGCACAGGCCGGCCGGAGGGGCCGCCCAGCGCCGACAGACCATTGCAGACCGACTCCGCGCGGCTTGAGCCGCCCGGCGCCAGACGCCATCCCGACAGACCCTTGAGCGCCTCGGCCGCCTCGTCTCCGGCCGCCGCGGGGATCACCACCACCAGATCCTCGGCGCCGGCGTCCAGCAGCGCCTCGACCGACCAGCGGATCACGGGCCTGCCGCCGAGCCGGCGCCACTGCTTGGCGCCGCCGGCGCGCGAGCCGGAGCCGGCAGCGACCACCACGGCGGCGAAGGCGGGGAGGGAAGAGGTCATCCCGGCCTTCTAATCGCCGCTGTCATACTTGACGAGGGCGGTTCGAGCGGCGGTAAGGAGCCGATGAAGAACGGCCTGCAGATCGGCGACGTGTGGGTGCCCGGGCGGGTGCTGACCGCGCCCATGACCGGGATCACGGACCTGCCGTTCCGGCGGCTGGCCAGCCGGCTGGGCGCCGCCTATGTCGCCACCGAAATGGTTGCGGCCGCCGAACTGGCCCGGGCGCGGCCGGACGTGGTGCGGCGCGCCGCCGTCGGCGAGGGCCTGCCGCTGACCGTGATCCAGCTGGTCGGGCGCGATCCCGCCGCCATGGCCGAGGGAGCCCGGATGGCCGAGCGGGCCGGGGCGGACATCGTCGATCTGAATTTCGGCTGCCCGGCCAAGGAGGTGACAGGCTCGGCCTGCGGCTCGGCGCTGATGCGGACGCCCGACCTGGCCTGCCGGCTGATGGAGGCGGCGGTCGAGGCCACCTCGCGGCCGGTCACGGTGAAGATGCGGCTGGGCTGGGACGACGCCAGCCGCAATGCGCCGGAACTGGCCCGTGCAGCCGAGGCCATCGGCGTCCGTGCGGTCACCGTGCACGGCCGGACCCGACAACAATTCTACACCGGCGTCGCCGACTGGAGCGCGGTGGGCGAGGTCAAGGCGGCCGTTTCCGTGCCGGTGATCGTCAATGGGGACATCGTCACCGCCGAGGACGCCCGGGCGGCGCTGGCGCAGTCGGGCGCCGACGCCCTGATGTTGGGCCGGGGCGTCTACGGGCGGCCGTGGCTGGCGGCCCATCTGGAGCGGGCGCTCGCCGACGGGAGGGCGCCTGAGGAGCCCGACGCGGAGACGCGGCTGGCCATCGTCGTCGAGCACCTGCGGGCGTCGGTCGCCTTCTATGGCATGCCTCTGGGTCTGAAGATGTTTCGCAAACACCTCGGCTGGTACGTCGAGCAGGCGCCGTGGCCGGCCGATCCGGCCGAACGCCGGGCCGCCAAGGCCCGTCTGTGCCGCCTCGAGACCCCGGAGCAGGTGGAGACCGCCCTCGCCCTGCTGTGGCGACCGGTGACGCTTTCCGGCAACTCAGCTGTTGATATTGAGCCACAGTTCGCCGAAGCTGGAGCGGCATGACGGACACGCCCTCCACGGCAGCCGAACCTGACGCCGCCCCGGTCCGGGGACCGGGGCGCTGGTTCGCCGACTGGTCCGAAGAGCGCCGGCGCAACGTCTTTCTGACAGCCTACACCATCGCCTTTCTGATCACCGTGGCGGCGATCTGGCTGGTCGCCGTGGCCCCGGGGGCGAGCGGCGAGGGCGCGCGGGCGATGGCCAGCCAGGCCGTGCTCATCATTCTGGCGGTCAATCTGCTGCTGATCGGCGGGCTGGCGATCGTCGTCGGCAGGCGCGTCCTCCGGCTGTTCCAGCAGCGGACCCACGCCGGCGCGAGGCTGCACCTGAGATTCGTGACGCTGTTTTCGCTGGTCGCCCTGGCGCCCGCGGTGCTGATCGCCCTGGTGTTCGGCGTGCTGGTCAACCGGGGCGTCGACCAGTGGTTCAGCGGCAACGTCAAGGCGGCCGTCGACAACAGCGCCGAGATCGGCCGCGCCTATGTCCGCGATGTCAGCCTGCAGGTCGAATCCGATCTCGAGACCATCTCGAACGAACTCGCCGCCCCGGAAGCCCGCTCCCGCTTCGCCTCGCGGATCGAGTTCTCGGAACTTCTGGCCCAGGTGGCCGACCTGTTCGGCTATCCCGCGCTCTACATCGTCGACGGCGAGGGGCAGGTGCTGGCGCGGGGCGAACTGGCGAACGCCCCGCCTTACTTCGCCCCGTCACGGCACGACCTCGAAGAGGCCGCGCAGGGAGAAACCGCGCCCATCGACGTGACGGAAAACCCGGACACGATACGAACGCTGTATCCGCTGTCGGGCTATGGAGACGCCTACCTCTATCTGGTTCGGCCGCTGCAACCCGGGCTCGTCGCCCAGATGCGCCAGGGCGAGGCGGCGATCGTCGCCTACCGAGAAGCCCGCGAGAGCCGCGACCGCATCCAGGCCGCCTTCGCCCTCAGCTACATCGAGACCGCCCTGCTGGTGCTGGTCGGGGCCATCTGGCTGGGCATGTCCGCGGCCAGCGCGATCTCCGCGCCGATCGGGCGGCTGGTCGAGGCGGCCGATCGGGTGGCCGGCGGCGACCTGACGGCGCGGGTCGAGGGCGGCGAGGGGCCGGGGGAAATCAAGAATCTGACCGTCGCCTTCAACCGCATGACCGACGACCTGGAGACCCAGCAGGCGGCGCTGCGAGCGGCGAGCGAGGAGGCCACCGAACGCAGCCGCTTCATCGAGACCGTGCTGTCGGGCGTGTCCGCGGGCGTCATCGGCGTCGACCGGCGCCGCCGGGTGTCGGCCATCAACGACAGCGCCGTCGAGCTGTTGGCCCTGTCGGACGCCGAGATAATCGGGCGGCCGCTGGGAGAGGCGGCGCCGGAACTGAGCGAACTGGCCGGACGCGCCGAGGCCCATATCGAGGAAGAGATCGACGTCAGCCGAGGCGGCGAGACCCGCCGCCTGCGGGTGCGCATCGAGGGCGGCGTCGGCGGGGAGATGGTGCTGACCTTCGACGACATCACCCGTCTGGTCACCGCCCAGCGCAATGCGGCCTGGCGCGATGTGGCGCGACGCATCGCCCACGAGATCAAGAACCCCCTGACTCCGATCCAGTTGTCGGCCGAGCGGCTGCGCCGACGCTACCGCAAACAGGTCGGCGACGACGTCGAGGTGTTCGACCGCTGCACCGAGACCATCATCCGCCAGGTCGGGGACATCGGCCGGATGGTCGACGAGTTCTCGTCCTTCGCCCGCATGCCTGCACCGCGCTTCACGGCCGAGAATCCCGCTGAATTGCTGCGCGAGGCGGTCTTCGCCCAGCGGGTGGCCGCGCCCGGCATCGGCGTCGACCTCGTCGAACCCCTGCCAGCTGTCGTGATGCACGCTGACGGCCGCATGGTCGGCCAGGCCCTGACCAACATCCTGAAGAACGCCGGCGAGGCGGTGGCGGCGCGGCGGGCGATCGCACCCAGACCCGAGGACGGGAAACGTCCGGGCGTATCAGCGCGCCTCGAGGTTGCGGACGGCCTCGCCACCTTCATCATCGAGGACGATGGCGTCGGGCTGCCGGCGAAAGACCGCGACCGGCTGACCGAGCCCTATGTCACCACCCGGGAGAAGGGCACCGGCCTGGGCCTCGCCATCGTCAAGCGCATTTGCGAGGAACACGGCGGCGAGCTGAAGCTGGCCGACGCCGAGCATCTGACCGGCGCCCGGGTGTGCCTGGTCTTCCCCCTGAAATCTCCACTGCAAGCGGCCACGGCCGGGAGCAAGGACGCCAAGGCGTCCCGGCCTTCCACCGTCGTGGCCGGCGAATAGCGAGGCGACATGCGATCCACGGGAGCCGATATTCTGGTCGTCGACGACGAGGCGGACATCCGCGAGCTGGTCTCCGGCCTGCTCGAGGACGAAGGTCACGCCGTGCGGGTGGCGTCCAACTCCGACGAGGCCCTGGCCGCGATCCGGGCGCGCAAGCCGTCGCTGGCCCTGCTCGACATCTGGATGCAGGGCGGGGGACTGGACGGGCTGGAGCTGCTGGACGTCATCAAGGGCCTGGACCCGGACCTGCCCGTGGTGATGATCTCAGGCCACGGCAATATCGAGACGGCGGTCACGGCGCTGCAGCGCGGAGCCTATGACTTCATCGAAAAGCCGTTCAAGTCCGATCGGTTGGTGGTCGTAGTTCAGCGGGCGCTGGAGGCGTCCTCGCTGAAGCGCGAGAACCGGCGGCTGCGCGCCCAGGTGGCGGCGCCGACAGGATTCATCGGCCGGTCGGCGGCGGCGCAGGCGCTGCGCAGCACCATCGCCAAGGTGGCCCCGGCCAACAGCCGGGTGCTGATCTCCGGACCGCCCGGAAGTGGCAAGGAGCTGGTGGCGCGCCAGATTCACGAGGCGAGCGCGCGTTCGCGCGGCGAGTTCGTGGCCATCGCAGCAGCCGGCATGACGCCCGAGCGGCTCGATCTGGAACTGTTCGGCGAGGAGGGGCACGACGGCCGCCCGAGCAAGATCGGCGTGTTCGAACGGGCCCACAACGGCACCCTCTATCTGGACGACGTCGGCGACATGCCGCGCGAGAGCCAGAGCCGCATCCTGCGGGTTCTGGTGGAGCAGCGGTTCCGCCGTGTGGGGGGCGAGCAGGACGTGCAGGTCGACGTCCGCGTGATCACCTCCACCTCGCGCGACCTGAAGCAGGAGATCGCCGAGGGGCGCTTCCGTGAGGACCTTTTCCACCGTCTGAACGTGGTGCCCATCCGCGTTCCGGCCCTGGCGGAGCGGCGCGAGGACATCCAGGACCTGGTCGACTATTTCATCGAGACCCTCGCGACGTCCCAGGGCCTGCCGCGGCGACGGCTGGGCGACGACGCCATAGCGGTGCTGCAGGTCCATCCCTGGCCCGGCAACGTGCGCCAGCTGCTGAACGTGGTCCGCAACGTGGTGGTGCTGAACGACGGCGAGGTCATCCAGCCCTTCATGCTGCCGCCGCCGCTGAACAAGCCGACCCTGATCGTGCCGCCGCTGCTGGCCGACCCGCGCTGGGCCGCCATGGCGGGGCCTCTGCCCTTCCCCTTCGGCCAGGCGATGCCTGCAGCGGCGCCGCAGCCTGGACCCACGGCCGGCCAGCCCGGCGCCGCCGACC